>NZ_UYXQ01000087.1 GCF_900624995.1 Pseudomonas antarctica | reverse complement strand
GCCAAGTTGGCTATCGTCTTTGCGGTGACAGATCCGGACTTGGGAAAAAAAGGCATTTCGGCCTTCCTGGTGCCCACTGCTACGCCAGGGTTTGTGGTTGATCGCACGGAACACAAGATGGGCATTCGTGCCTCGGATACCTGCGCAGTTACCCTCAACCAGTGCACGGTGCCTGAAGCCAACTTGTTGGGTGAGCGCGGCAAAGGCCTGGCCATTGCTCTGTCCAACCTCGAAGGCGGGCGCATCGGTATTGCCGCCCAGGCCTTGGGCATCGCCCGTGCGGCGTTTGAAGCGGCGCTGGCGTATGCACGGGATCGGGTGCAATTCGACAAAGCGATCATTGAGCACCAGAGCGTTGCTAACTTGCTGGCCGATATGCAGACGCGCTTGAATGCCGCACGCTTGCTGATCTTGCATGCTGCGCGTCTGCGCAGTGCCGGCAAACCATGCCTGTCGGAAGCGTCACAAGCCAAGCTGTTTGCTTCGCAAATGGCTGAGAAGGTTTGCTCCTCGGCGATGCAGATTCATGGCGGGTATGGGTATCTGGAGGATTACCCGGTGGAGCGGTATTACCGGGATGCACGGATTACGCAGATTTATGAGGGCACGAGTGAGATTCAACGGATGGTGATTGCGCGGGAGCTGAAGAATTATCAGCTTTGAGGGTGTTAGGGGGCTGTCAACTGTGGGGGCGGGCTTGCCTGCTATGGCATCAACGGGGTGCGCCTGATGTACCGAGGTGCCTGCATCGCAGGCAAGCCAGCCCCCACAGTTGGATCTCGTTACATCAGCCAGAGCGTGCTGCGGTGCTTTTGCCCTGTTTTTTTTGCTTCAACCACTCAGGTCGGCTACTAGGCCGCCGTGCTTTTGCTTTTGATCTGAGGTGCCGAGTGGTGGGGCGAAGACGTTTGGGTTACTTTTGGCTGGGCCGGCATTCCCGTCTTTCCAAAAGTGACCCGCTGTAACAGCGCAACCCTAGGCGGCCGTTACCTCAGCCCCCAACCGCAACCGCCCCCTACCGGTCCTTAAACTCAGGCGCCCGCTTACCCACAAACGCCGCCATCCCTTCCTTCTGATCCTGCGTCGCAAACGCCGCATGAAACACCCGACGCTCAAAACGCACACCTTCAGAAAGGCTCACCTCAAACGCACGGTTCACGCTTTCCTTGACCATCATGCTGATCGGCACCGATTTACCGGCTATCAAGGTCGCCACCTTCAACGCCTCTTCCAGCAATTCATCAGCCGGCACAATGCGCGCCACAATCCCACAACGCTCAGCTTCCACCGCATCGATAAAGCGCCCAGTCAGGCACATTTCCATGGCCTTGGCCTTGCCCACCGCACGGGTCAGGCGCTGAGTGCCGCCCATACCCGGCAGCACGCCAAGGTTGATTTCTGGCTGACCAAACTTGGCCCCATCACCCGCCAGGATAAAGTCGCACATCAACGCCAGTTCACAACCGCCACCAAGGGCGAAGCCGTTAACCGCAGCAATGATCGGCTTACGCCGGTTAGCCACCCGGTCACTGTCGCTGAACAGATCATCCAGGTAGATTTGCGGATACGTCAGCTCCGCCATTTCCTTGATGTCAGCCCCGGCAGCAAAAGCTTTTTTCGAGCCGGTCAGCACGATGCAGCCGATCTCAGGGTCGGCTTCCAGCCCGTCCAACGCCTGATTCAACTCGCTGACCAGCTGCGCATTCAAAGCATTCAAGGCGTGCGGACGATTAAGGGTAATCAGCCCGACGCGGCCCTGGACTTCGAGCAAAATGGTGTCGTAACTCATGTAGTGGCTCCTTAAAGATTGCGTGAGATGACCATGCGCTGGATATCGCTGGTGCCTTCGTAAATCTGGCAGACCCGCACATCGCGGTAGATCCGCTCAAGGGGGAAGTCGCTCAGGTAACCGTAACCGCCCAAGGTTTGCAAGGCAGCCGAGCAGACTTTTTCGGCCATTTCCGAGGCAAACAGCTTGGCCATCGAGGCTTCGACCAAGGCCGGTTTGCCGCTATCACGCAGGGCGGCGGCGTAATGCACCATCTGCCGGGCGACCGCGATTTGGGTGGCCATGTCGGCCAGGCGGAACGCCACGGCCTGGTGTTCGATCAAGGCTTTGCCAAAGCTTTCGCGTTCACGCGCATAGTCGCGGGCCGCCTCAAACGCGGCACGGGCCATGCCCACCGATTGCGAGGCGATGCCGACGCGGCCACCTTCAAGGTTGGCCAGGGCGATCTTGTAGCCTTCGCCCTCCTCCCCAAGCCGATTGGCGACCGGCACCTTCACGTCCTCAAACAGGATCTGGCAGGTGTCGGAGGCGTGCTGACCAAGCTTGTCTTCAACCCGCGCGACCGTGTAGCCCGGCGAATCAGTGGGCACGATGAACGCGCTGATCCCACGTTTGCCGGCGGCCGGGTCGGTGACCGCAAACACAATCACGACGCCGGCGTTTTGCCCGGAGGTGATGAACTGTTTGCAGCCATTGAGCACGTAGTGATCGCCTTCCAGGCGTGCACGGGTTTTCAGGCTGCTGGCGTCGGAACCGGCTTGCGGTTCGGTCAGCGCGAAGGCGCCCAGCATGGCGCCGCTGGCCAAGGGCTTGAGGAATTGCTCTTTGTGCTGATCGTTGCCGAATTTCAGAATCGGCACGCAGCCCACTGAGTTGTGCACGCTCATGATGGTCGAGCACGCGCCGTCACCGGCGGCGATTTCTTCCAGCGCCATGGCGTAGGCCAGGTAGCCGGTGTCGCAACCGCCCCACTGTTCCGGCACCAACATGCCGAAAAAGCCCAACTCGGCCATTTCGCCGATGGCTTGCGTTGGAAAACGGTGCTCGCGGTCCCACTCGGCGGCGAACGGTTTCAAACGCTCCTGGGCAAATTGCCGGGCCGCGTCGCTGATTTGCAGTTGTTCGTCATTGGGCAGCATAAAAAGTCCTTAATACACGCATTCGACGGCCATGGCCGTGGCTTCACCGCCGCCGATGCAAATCGCAGCAACGCCGCGCTTGAGGCCTTTCTGGCGCAGGGCCGAGAGCAACGTCACCAGGATGCGCGCACCCGAGGCACCAATCGGGTGGCCCAGGGCGCAGGCGCCGCCGTGAATGTTGACCTTGCTGTGCGGGATTTCCAGTTTGCTCATGGTCACCAGGCTGACCACCGCGAAGGCCTCGTTGATCTCGAACAGATCTACTTCGTCGAGGTTCCAGCCGGTCTTACTCATCAGCTTGCGAATCGCGCCCACCGGTGCCACCGGGAACAGCCCCGGCTCATCGGCAAATGCGGCGTGGCCATGGATCACCGCCAGCGGTTTGAGGCCGCGCTTGTGCGCTTCGGACTGACGCATCAACAGCAACGCCGCCGCCCCGTCGGAAATCGAACTGGCGTTGGCCGCCGTCACCGTACCGCCTTCGCGGAACGCGGGTTTGAGGCTGGCAATCTTGTCCAGCTTGGCTTTCGGTGGTTGTTCATCATGCAGGATGGTTTTCTGCTCTTTGCCCACCATGACCTGCACCGGGACAATTTCGGCGGCGAAGCTGCCATGGGTGATCGCCTCTTGCGCACGGGTTAGCGAGGCAATGGCGAAAGCGTCCTGGGCCTCGCGGGTAAAGCCGTTGTGCTCAGCACAATCTTCAGCAAAGGTGCCCATCAGGCGACCTTTGTCGTAGGCGTCTTCGAGGCCGTCGAGGAACATGTGGTCAAGCACCTTGCCGTGGCCCATGCGGTAGCCGCTGCGTGCGCGGTCGAGTAGGTACGGTGCGTTGGACATGCTTTCCATGCCGCCGGCCACCACCACATCGACACTGCCGGCCAACAATGAATCGTGGGCCAGGATGGTCGCTTCCATGCCCGAGCCGCACATTTTGTTGAGCGTGGTGCAGCGGGTGCCCTTGTCCAACCCGGCGCCCAAGGCTGCCTGCCGTGCAGGTGCCTGGCCGAGGCCTGCGGGCAGTACGCAGCCGAACAGCACTTGATCCACGGCGTCCGGCGCAATACCGGCACGCTCGACGGCGGCGCGAATCGCTGCGGCCCCAAGCTGCGGCGCGGTTAGCCCTCTGAGGTCGCCCTGGAAACCGCCCATGGGCGTGCGTACGGCACTGACAATAACGATGGGGTCGCTCATAAAAATCCTCCTTACTTGGCTGTCATGCGCAAAGCACCGTCGAGACGGATCACCTCGCCATTGAGCATGCTGTTTTCAATGATGTGCCGCACCAGCGCAGCGTATTCGGCAGGCCTGCCCAGGCGTGGCGGGAACGGCACGCCGGCGGCCAGGGAATCGCGCACTTCAGACGTCATGCCAGCCATCATCGGCGTTTCGAAAATGCCGGGGGCGATGGTCATGACCCGGATGCCGAAGCGCGCCAGCTCCCGTGCGGCGGGCAGCGTCAGGCTGGCGATGGCGCCTTTGGAGGCCGAATATGCCGCCTGGCCGATCTGCCCGTCGAAGGCGGCCACTGATGCGGTATTGATGATCACGCCGCGCTCGCCATCGGCATTTGCCTCGGTTTCGGCGATGGCCGCAGCGGCCAGGCGCAGCAGGTTGAAGCTGCCGATCAGGTTGACGTTGATTACCTGGGCAAAGCTGGCCAGGGCATGGGGGCCGTTCTTGCCGAGGATTTTCTCGCCGCGAACCACACCGGCGCAGTTCACCAGCCCGTGTAACCCACCAAAGGCCGCGACGGTGGCTTGCACGGCGGCTTCGGCAGCGGCTTGCTGGCTGATATCCGCCACCGCGCTGCGGGCGCTATCGCCCAGCTGTTTGGCCTTGGCCGCGACGGCCTCGGCGTTCAGGTCGACCAGCATTACCTTGGCGCCGGCGGCGACCAGCATTTCTGCGGTGGCCGCGCCGAGGCCCGAAGCGCCGCCGCTGACCAGGAATACCTTGTTTTCAATCTGCATCTCTATTTCCTTTGAAAGGGATCACGCCAGTGCCGCTTGAGCCTTGGCGATTTCCTGATTACGCAAAATAAAACGCTGCAGCTTGCCACTCGGGGTCTTGGGCAAGTCGCTGACAAATTCGATTTCCCGCGGGTAGGCATGCGCGGCGAGGCGCTTGCGTACGTGCAATCGCAGCTCTTCGGCCAGCTCCGGCGTCGCGCGGTATTGCTCACTGATCACCACGAAGGCTTTCACCAGTTCAGTGCGTTCCGGGTCAGGCTTGCCGACCACCGCCGCTTCGACCACGGCCGGGTGTTCAACCAGCGCACTTTCCACGTCGAACGGGCCTACTCGGTAGCCCGACGTGGTGATCACATCGTCGCTGCGCCCGACGAAGCTGATGCTGCCGTCCGGGTTGCGCTCCACGGTGTCGCCGCTGAGGTAGTATTTGCCGACAAACGCCTTGGTTTTCACGCCGTCATAGCCGGCGAACCAGCACATCGGCGACTGTTCGCGGTCGATAGCCAGGATTCCCGGCTGGCCGGCGGACAATTCCTGGTGATCGTCATCCAGCACCACAATGCGATGCCCTGGCGAGGCGAACCCGGCTGCGCCGACATGCACTGGATGCAGCAGGCCGTGGTGGTTGCACAGCACCATGCCCAGTTCGGTCTGGCCGTAGTGGTCGTGGATGGTGACGCCCAGGTTATCGGCGAACCAGCGGATCACCTCCGGGTTCAACGGCTCACCGGCACTGCTGACAATGCGCAGCTTGCCTTTGATCGACCGGGCGAACTGCTCGCCACCGGCAATCAGCAGGCGGTACGCCGTTGGCGAACCGGCGAGGTTGGTAATCGCGTATTTGTTGATCACCCGGCACGTGCTCTCCAGGGTGAAAGGCCCATCGTAGAAGGTGATCGGGTGGCCCATGGACAGCGGCCCGGTGACACCGAAATAGATGCCGTAGGCCCAGCCCGGGTCCGCAACGTTCCAGAACGCATCTTCGGGGCGCAGGTCCACCGCGTCGCGGGTGTAGCTCTGGAACGCGACGATGGCCTTGAGTGGCACTGACAGTGCTTTCGATGGGCCGGTTGTGCCCGAGGTGAACATCAGCAAAAAGGGATCATCGGCGCCCAGTAGCACCGGCTCGCACACATTGGGGTAGTTAGGTAATTCGGCCCAGAAACTGTAATCGCCGTGCACGATGCCTTCGCCCTTGGCACCGGCGACGGTGACGATGGTCGGGCAACCCTGCACTTGCGCCAGCTTGGGCCGGTTCACCGCGTCGGTGACCACCAGCGCTGCACCGGAACTGTTCAGGCGGTGTTCGATGGCCTTGGGGCCGAATGCGGTAAACAGCGGCTGGTAAACTGCGCCGATACGCCAGGTGGCAAACACCACCACCAGCAATTCCGCCGTGCGTGGCAACAGGCCCGCCACTTTGTCACCACGTTTGACGCCCTGGGCCAGGAGGAAATTGGCGAAACGGGCCGCCTGGTCCTGCAAATCAGTAAAGGTCGACGTGGCGCTGCGCCCGTCCTTACCTTCCCAGAACAGTGCGATGCGGCCCGGCAGTGCGTGCCGGTCGCAGCATTCCACGCAGGCATTCAGTGCCTGCAGGTTGCCAGCCAATGCGGCGTTGACGGTGTGCTGGTAATCAAACTCGGTGGTGGCTGCCAAATACTCACGCATCGCTTCAATCCTTGTGTTTTTTATTTTTAGGACATTTTTGAGCCTGTAAGCGTGGAAATAGTCGCTCTAGAGCGCTGGAGCGGCAATGGTCAAAGCCTTCAACTTGGCTGACTGGTTTGGCCAATGCTTATGTGCCCCATCCGTTCGAGCGAGCCTTGATGCGCAGCAAACAGGGCAAAGAAGCGAGTGCACGTTGGCGGCTGTCGCCTCCAGCTCGACCCGAGCACCGAGCACCGGGCAGCGCCAGGCCCGCGACCGGCATGGCCGCGCGCACCCGTTTGTTGGGTAGAGTGTCGGTTGCAAAAAACGGCTAGTCGGTTTGCAGCGAACCTGCCGGGGCGTTCTTATCGGCTACGCTGGGCAACATTTCGTTCAGCCGGTACGTGTGGGGATTGGGCGCAAAGTCCACACCAGCCGCAGCGAGGCTGGCTTTGGCGACTTCGATCCGTTTTGCCAAGGCGGTTGGCAGCGCAGGCGGCTCACTGTCGCGGGGTACATCAATGTTAAGTGCGAACACATAAATGTTACCGGCTTGCTCGACCCATCCTACGAACCAGCCAATACCCGGATCATGCTTACCCGCCCAGCCCGTCTTGCCATACAGGCGCCACGTCGTACCGGTTTCGAGCTTGATTATTTCCCTTACCTCGGCTTGCAGGCTTACTGGGTAGGGTAATTTCCCTTGCGCGAGGCGCGTAAGAAATTTCACTTGTTCGATGGCGCTGATCCGCAGCGAGTCGTCGAGCCAGAATGTCTCAACGGATGTGCCGATAACGCGATTGCCATAGTGGAGTGCATTGAGGTTCGCTTGCATCGGCGCCAGGCCCACCCGCCGCGCAAGCACTTGATAAGCCTTGACGTTGGACGTTGCGATAGCTTCACGCAAGTTCATGTCCTTTTCCCATGCTGTGAGCATCTGCGGCTGACCATCATGACGATAGAACACCTCATCCACCCCACCGACACTGCCGGTGTGCAAACCGATCAAGCTATTGGGGATTTTGAACGTGGACGCTGGCGTGAAGCGCGTTTCGGCGCGTTTCTTGTTATGGCCCACCCACTGCTGGGTACTGGCGTCATACAGGACGAACGTGCCGCTGACCTCGGCTTTGTTGAAAACCTCATCAATCGCAGGGCTGGTTCTTAGCTCGACGGCCAACGCGGGCGTGGCGAGTAACAGTCCAGCAAGAAAAAAAATAGGCTTGAGCAGCATTTTAAGCGTCCTTTTCAGTTGAAGGTGTCTGCGGCCCGCGACTAACCGGTTGGTGATCATAAGAGTCGAAACGGGTGCCAGTACGAATCAGCTTGTTTCTAAACTATTCATCGACGCTGTGAATGCGCAGTTTTTCGCGAAACCCAGGTGCTGAGCGACCCGCTCGTGCGCACCCTGGAGCGCGAGACGCTTGCTGCTCTGGGCGAAAGGCACTTGGCGCCTGCCCTGGAGCCGGTTGAATACGTGCTGAGCTGATGCGGGTTTGACACCTGCCGTGGTCTGACCGAAGCTGGTAGCTTTGCACTAGCTGCCCCAGCTTTTGGACGCCTGCATGTCAAAGTCACGCCGTTACTCCATCTTCGGCCTGTGCGCCCTGTTGTTGATTGTGCTGCTCACTTGGTTCTTCTCCCGTTCCAGCCCGGTGGCCGTGCCGCCCGCCATTGCCCATGGTTACGGCAAAGCCTTGAAACAGGCGCATAACGGTGAACCGGGCGCCGCGCGCGTGCTGTATCAACAGCTTGGTCGGCCCGACCTTTCACCTGAACGTCGCGCAGCGTTGCACGCTGAATTGCCCAACTACCCAAGCCCCCAGGCGCTAAAACTGGCCGATAAAGACGTGGCCAATGATTCGCCATTGGTGCGCGAGGCGGCGATTCACAGCATCGTCGGGCTAGTGCCCAACGGCCAACGCGTGTTGTTGCTGGGGCCGGTCCTTGACGATCCTGAACAAGAGGTGCGCTTTGCCGCCGCCAATGCGTTGTTGGGTCTGTCGCCGGATACCTTGGGCCTGTACTTCGGGCCCTTGCAGCAAGTACTTGATGAGTTCGTGAAAAAACTCAAGGAGCAGCCTGAAACCGCCGAGGGCTGGATTCAGCTGGCGCGCTTGTACATTCACAGCGTGCTGCTACCGGACGCGCAAAATGCCTTGGCGCAAGCCATGCGTTTACAGCCGGACAACCTGCAAGCGGGTGTAGCGCAGATCGAATTATTGGACAAACAAGGCAAGACCGACGAGTCGCGCCAGCTGCTGGCACGGCAACTGGCCGCGCATCCTGAGTCGGCCTACCTGCAACATGCCTTGGGCATGTGGTTGCTGCATCACGGCGAGCGCCCTTATGCCTTGCTCGGCCTGTCCAAAGCGGTGGAACTGGAGCCGGACAATCAGGATTACCGCTACGACCTGGCGACCACGTTGCACGCCCAGGAAGAGCTTGAAGCAGCCCAGCGTCAACTGGAAGAAATCGTGCAGCGCCATCCCGCCAACCGCAAAGCCCGCGTGTTGTTGATCAACTATTGGAAAGAGACCGGCCAGCTGCAAAACGTCCAGGTGTTACTGGCGCAACTTGAGCAGCAAAACCCGGACGATCCTGCACTGCAACAAGGCCTGTAAGAGCCAACCCTTAAGTTAAGGGCGACCAACCACCTGTGGCGAGCGTGCTTGCCCTGCGCGGGGTACATATCCGGTATTCGGGTCATGGCTCAGATCGGCTCCGCTCTTACCGCCATGCCTTTGAAGGTCTTGGATTAAAATCCCCCCAAACCTCAGTCAGGATGACGAAAAGAGCTGGGAAGCCGCCGTTACCGCAGCAACGGATATGTACTCAACCCAACTAAAGCAGCTCCGCCACCCAGGCGCACGCACCACAGGTTGCTGCGTGCCGAGCCCCTCTTAATCACCTGGAAGTCACCCGGCTACAAAGCCCCTGAAGGCTAGCTATAAGCCCGACGCAGTTACAAATATTACGAAGTGTTGAACCGCCACGGGCCACTACGGTCAAGTAAATATGGCGCGCCCAAGGCGGCGCGCTCCTCTACTTGTACGTGACCCGAGGGCACTTCTTGTCTACATCCAAAGAGCTGTTCAGTGAAAAGGCGGCTACCGGCATCGAAGGTCTTGATGACATTCTTTCCGGGGGGCTATCGCGCAGCCACCTGTTCCTGCTGGAAGGCGAACCTGGCACGGGTAAAACCACCGTAGCCCTGCATTTTCTGCAGGCTGGCGCAAAAAACGGTGAACGATCCCTGTACATCACCCTGTCCGAAACCGAGCGCGAATTGCGCCAGGGCGCCGAGTCCCATGGTTGGGACCTGGATGACAACATCCACATCTTCGAACTCACCCCACCCGAGAGCCTGCTCGACGCCGACCACCAGCAGAGCCTGTTGTACTCGTCGGACCTGGAACTGGGCGAAGCCACCCGGCAAATCTTTGAAGTGGTCGAACAGGTCAAGCCGACGCGCGTGGTCATCGACAGCCTGTCGGAGATCCGCCTACTGGCGCAAAGCTCGCTGCGCTATCGCCGCCAGATCCTGGCGATCAAGCACTACTTCGTACGCTACAATGCCACCGTGCTGCTGCTCGACGACCTGACCACCGAATCCCTGGATAAAACCGTGCACAGCGTGGCCCATGGCGTGATTCGCCTGGAAGAATTGACCCCCAGCTACGGCGCCGAACGTCGCCGCGTGCGGGTGGTGAAATACCGTGGTCAGAAATACCGTGGCGGTTTCCACGACTTCACCATCATGGCCGACGGTATCCATGTGTTTCCACGCCTGGTCGCCGCCGAGCATCGCGGCGGCTACGTGCGCCAAACCCTGAGCAGTGGCATTGCGCAATTGGATGCACTGATGGGCGGCGGTGTCGAGACCGGTTCGAGCAGCTTGATCCTGGGGCCTGCCGGTACCGGCAAATCGTTGATCTCGATGATCTTTGCCGCAGCCGCCGTGACCCGTGGCGAGAAAGCCGCGCTGTTCATCTTCGATGAAGAGCTGGGCCTGTTGTTCGAACGCATGAGAAACATGGGCATCGACCTTGAGGCCCTGCAAGCCACCGGCAACCTGCTGATCGAACAGGTCGACGCTGCCGAGCTGTCGCCGGGCGAGTTCTCGCACCGGGTGCGGCGCTGCGTGGATGAACGCGGTATCAAAACCGTAGTGATCGACAGCATCAACGGCTATCAGGCCGCGATGCCGGAAGAAAACGCACTGATCCTGCACATGCACGAACTGCTGCTGTACTTGAACCGCCGTGGTGCTGCGACGTTTATGACGGTCGCCCAGCATGGCCTCGTTGGCGATATGCAGGCTCCCGTCGACATTACCTACCTGGCCGACACGGTTATTCTGCTGCGCTACTTCGAAGCGCTGGGCAAGGTGCGCCGTGCCATTTCGATTATCAAGAAACGCACCGGCTCACACGAATCGACGATTCGTGAATACCGCATCGGCAGCCTAGGCATGACCGTCGGCGAGCCGCTCGATAATTTCCAAGGCGTATTACGCGGTATCCCGACCTACATGGGCGCCGGATCCCCTCTGCTTAAGGATGAGGGCTAGTGACCGGTTTATCCCCTCTCTCAGAGCGTGCAATTATCCTGGCGCCATTGGGCCGTGACAGCACACTGGCGCTGATGATGCTTAACGAGGCCGGCTACAGCGGCATTATTGCCAGTCACCTGGGGGCTTTATGTGAAGCCCTGGAACAAGGCGCCGGCTTGCTGGTAATTGCTGCCGAAGCGTTGCGCGGCGTCGATTTGGCGCCGTTGCTGGAGCATTTGCACCACCAGCCGGCCTGGTCGGACTTGCCGATCGTACTGATGACCCATCATGGCGGCAGCGAGCAGAACGGCTCCTCGCATTTAAGCGGGCTGCTGGGCAACGTGACCTTCCTGGAGCGCCCCTTCCATCCGGTGACCCTGATCAGCTTGGTGAGCGCCGCCCTTCGCGGCCGGCGTAGGCAATACGAAGCCCGCGACCGGCTGATTGATTTGAGCGAGAGTGAACTGCGCCTGCAACGCACCCTGGAAACCCTTGAACAGCAAGTCGAGGAGCGCACAGCGCAACTGCGCACCAATGAAGAAGCGCTGCGCCAATCACAGAAAATGGAAGCCGTCGGCCAGTTGACCGGCGGCATCGCCCATGACTTCAACAACATGCTCACCGGGATCATCGGCAGCCTGGAGCTGCTGCGACGGCGTGTGTCACGCGGCAAGCTGGATGACCTCGACAGCCTGATCGACCTCGGCGTGACCTCAGCCAACCGCGCGGCGGGCCTGACCCACCGACTGCTGGCGTTCTCCCGTCGTCAGTCACTGGACTCCAAACCGGTGGAGATCAGCAAGTTAGTGACCTCCATGGGTGAATTGCTGCAACGCAGCATCAATGAAAGCATCGCCTTGGATATGCGTCTAGGCGAACTGCTCTGGACCGCCGAAGCCGACCCCAACCAGCTCGAAAGCGCCCTGCTCAACCTGGTCATCAATGCGCGCGACGCCATGCCCGGCGGCGGCAAGCTGGTGGTGGAAACCACCAACCGCCACTTGGACAGCGTGTTCACTGCCGCCTACGGCACATTGAAACCCGGCGATTACGTGGAGCTGAGCGTCAGCGACACCGGCTGCGGTATCCCCGAACACCTGCTCGGCCGGGTCTTCGATCCCTTCTTCACCACCAAGCCCATTGGCCAGGGCACAGGCCTTGGCTTGTCGATGATTTATGGCTTTGCCCGCCAGTCCCACGGCCATGTCACGATTCACAGCGAAGTCGGTAAAGGTACTACCGTCAGCCTGTTCCTACCGCGTTTTGTCGGTGAAATGAAGACGCTCGAGTTGCTCAACCCAACGCTGCTGCCTTTCGCCAATGCGGGTGAGACGGTGTTGATTGTCGAGGACGACCCGGCGGTACGGGTATTGGTCAGTGTCGTACTTAAAGAGCTGGGTTACGCCTTTGTCGAGGCGGGTGATGCCGACACGGCGCTGCCAATCATTGAGTCAGACCAGCGCATTGACCTGCTGATCAGTGATGTAGGCCTGCCCGGAATGAACGGCCGGCAGATGGCCGAAATCGGTCGGCAGATGCGTCCCGAGCTCAAGGTGCTGTTCATCACCGGGTATGCCGAACACGCGGCAGTGCGCGGTGGCTTCCTGGACCCTGGGATGCAATTGATCACCAAGCCGTTCACGTTTGATCTGTTGACGGCGAAGGTGCGGGAGATGATTCGGGATTGACGCTCTACAACAAGGGCTGCCAGGCAGCCCTGGAGTGGTTTACGCCAGCAAGCGCTGGATATGCTCTTGCAGCGTATCCAAGTCAAACGGCTTGGCCAGGATCGGTGCATTGCGCGTGATCGGGCTGTTGCAGTCGAGAATTTCCTGCGGATAACCACTGATAAAGATTACTTTCAATTCCGGTCGCAGCTTGATCGCAGGCTCAGCGATCTGCACCCCGGAAATCCCGCCCGGCAAGCGATAGTCAGTGACCATCAGGTCCAGGTGCGGCTTGGTCGCGAGAATTTCGAACGCCTGCTCGCCGTCAATCGCCTTCAACACCCGATAGCCCAGCCCAGCCAGGTATTCACCCAGCACAAACATAATGGATTCGTCGTCCTCGACGATCAGAACGACATCTTGTGCATCTTCACTCATGGGAAGCCTTTGTCCGGTCAATTGCTGCAGTTACGACCATGGGGTCACGCAGAGGTTGCGTCGAGGTGACGATTGATTTCATGTCGACGCCTCAAGTGGCAGGCACACCCGGAAACGAGCGCCCTCGTCGATCTGGCTTTCGACCTCAATACTGCCGCCGTGGGCCGCCACGATCTGCTCGGAAATAAACAACCCCAGGCCCAAACCCGCCGATACATGGCTGGCCGATACCCGCTCGAACTGTTGAAAAATACGCTTCTGGTTGTCTTCACTGATGCCGATGCCATGGTCACGCACTTCCACCCGCGCTTCGCCATGCTCGGTATAGACCCGCACTTGCACCGGGCTCTTGGCCCCGTAGCGCAGCGCGTTGGTCAGCAGGTTTGACACCACCTGCTCGATGCGGAACTCATCCCAGTTGCCCTCCACGGGGCCTTCGGTTTCCAGCTGCATCGATGAGTCGGCCGCCGCCACTTGCGGTGCAAAGTTTTCCACCAGGTTACGCACCAACTGGGCCAGATCAAAGCGCGCCGGGCGGATGGACAGCTTGCCGGTGCGGATACGCGACACGTCGAGCATGTCTTCGATCAGGCGAATCAGGCTTTTGATCTGGCGCTCATCGCGATCAACCATGGCGTGCATCTTGTCCAGGGTGAACGCGGCCGCGTTATCCTTTGCCAAGTGCATCTTGCGCAGTTGGGTTTCGAGAATCAGGCCGTTAAGCGGCGTGCGCACTTCGTGGGCGACGATCGACATGAAGTCGTCACGCATGCGCACCGCCTGCTCCAGCTCAGCCTGGGTGGCCTGCAGGCGCGTCAGCAGCAGTTCCTGCTCGCGACGGCTGCGTTCCAGGGCCTCCACCTGCAGTTTCATCGCCTTGCTCTGGCGGTACAAGTCGACGAACACATTGACCTTGCTCTTCACCGCGTGGATATCCAGTGGCTTGTGCAGGAAGTCCACGGCGCCGCTTTCATAGCCTTTGAAGGCGTAATTGAGTTCGCGGCCGGCGGCGCTGACGAACACAATCGGGATGTTCTTGGTTTTTTCGGTGCCGCGCATCAGTTCGGCCAGCTCGAAACCATTCATGCCGGGCATTTGCACGTCGAGAATCGCCATGGCGAACTCGTGCTCCAGCAACAGTGACAACGCCTCATCGGCGCTCAATGCCTTGAAGACCTGGCGATCCTCGCGCTTGATCAGCGCTTCGAGGGCCAGCAGGTTTTCCGGCAGATCGTCGACGATCAGCAGTTTGGCCTGGATATTACTTAACATGGGGAAGATTCCAGGGAAGCCAGCAATGAGGCAATGCGGCTCAAGGTCAGAATATGGTCAGGTGTGTGCAGCGCCAAGGCCGCCAACGGCATGACGGCGATGCGTGCTTCGTCGGGGTCTTGTACCACCGTGGTGCCGCCCGACTGCTTGACGTGGACCAGCCCGTGCGCGCCATCCTGGTTGGCGCCGGTCAGCAGGATCGCCAGCAAACCCTTGCCATAGGCATCGGCGGCAGAGGCGAACAGGTAATCAATGGCTGGGCGGGAGTGGTGCACGCGGTCTTCCTGGCTCAGGGACAAACTGCGGTCATGTTCTACCGAGAGGTGATAGCCGGGCCCGGCGAAGTACACCGTGCCGGCCACGATCACTTCTTTGTCCTGCGCTTCCTTCACCGGGATCCGCAAGCGCCGTGCAAACACTTCCGCCAATTGGCTGCGGCGTTCGTCCGGCAGGTGCAATACGGCAATAATCGGCAAGGCAAACCCTTCAGGCAGCTCGCCAAAAATCGTCAGCAACGCCTCGACACCACCGGCAGAGGCGCCGACGACGATGGCTTCAATCCCGAATAACGGGTTGGCTTGCGCCTCGTTCATGATTTTCGGTAGATCCGTTCCTGCTTGACCAAGGGTTCGAATTGTTTGCTGTAGGCGGAAAAATCCAGGGTTTCCTTACTGCCCAGCACCAGGAAGCCGCGATGACACAGCGACTCATGAAACAATCCAAACGCCCTATCCTGCAATTTTTTATTGAAGTAAATCAGCACATTGCGACATGAAATTAATTGAGTTTCTGAAAATACGCTGTCAGTCGCCAGGCTGTGATCCGCGAAGGTAACGTTCTCACGCAGCGTCTTGTCGAAGATCGCGTAATCGTAGGCCGCCGTATAGTAGTCGGCGAATGAACGCTGGCCACCAGCCTGCTGATAATTGGCAGTGTAGGCGCGTACATTTTCCAGCGAGAAAATCCCTTGTTTGGCCTTCTCCAGCGACGCCGGGTTGATGTCCGTGGCATAGATGATAGTGCGCTCGAGCAGCCCCTCTTCGCGCAGCAGGATGGCCATGGAGTACACCTCCTCCCCCGTGCTGCAGCCGGCGATCCAGATCTTGATCGACGGGTAGGTCTTGAGCAACGGCACCACTTCCTGGCGAATCGCCAGAAAATGCGACGGGTCGCGAAACATCTCGCTGACCGGGATCGTCAGAAATTGCAGCAACTGCATGAACGCAGAAGGATCGTGCAGCACCCGCTCCTGCAGCGCGGAAATGGTCGCGCAATCAAACTGACGCAGGGCATGGGCCACGCGGCGCTTGACCGACGCACCGGAATAGTCACGAAAGTCGTAGCTGTACTTGAGGTAAATCGCCTCGATCAACAGGCGCAGCTCAATATCGCTGCTTTTGTCCAAAAAACGCTGCTCCACTTAAATACGTTCCATCTTCGGTAGCCACACGCGAATCAGCGAGAACAGGCGATCCAGGTCAATCGGCTTGGCCAGGTAATCGTTGGAACCCGCCGCAAGGCAGCGCTCCTGATCGTCCTTCATGGCCTTGGCCGTCACCGCAATGATCGGCAGTTTCTTCCAGCGCGGGTCCTGGCGGATCAAGGCGGTCGCCTCGTAACCGTCCATCTCCGGCATCATCACGTCCATCAGCACCAGGTCGATGTCGTCAACTTCATTGAGTTTATCGATGGCTTCACGGCCGTTACGCCCGATCACCACCACCGCACCTTTATGCTCCAGGGCGCTGGTCAGGGCGAAAATGTTGCGCACATCGTCGTCCACCAACAGGATTTTACGCCCCTCGAAGACCTTGTCGCGACTGCGCGCAGTCTTGAGCATCTTCTGGCGGTCATGGGACAGCTGGGATTCGACTTTGTGCAGAAAGAGTGTCACTTCGTCCAGCAAGCGTTCAGGTGAGCGTGCCCCTTTAATGATGATCGAGCGCGAATACTTGCGCAGCTCGGCCTCTTCATCGCGAGTCAAATTGCGCCCGGTGTAGACGATCACCGGCGGGAACGAGCAAATATCCTCGGTGGCCATGCGCTTGAGCAGCTCATTGCCCAGCATGTCCGGCAGCTTGAGGTCGATGATCATGCAGTCGTAGATGTTGGTGCGCAGCAGGTCCAGGGCGGCCTGGGCGAAGCCAACATCGGTAATTTCAATGTCATCGTCGCCGATCAGGCGGGCAATGCTGTCGCGTTGCAAATCGTCGTCTTCCACCAGCAATACGCGCTTGACCTTCTGGGTCAGCTTGGCTTCCAGGCGTGCAAACACGTCCTTGAGCTCTTCGCGGGTGGTGGGTTTAACGGCATAACCGATGGCGCCCATGTGCATGGCGGCTTCGACACGGTCTTCCACGGAAATCACATGCACGGGAATATGGCGGGTATTGGCGTGTTCTTTCAGGCGTTGCAGCACGGTCAGCCCGGAATGGTCGGGCAGGCGCATGTCCAACAGGATCGCGTCCGGCACGAATTCCTCGGCCAGGCTGTAGCCTTCGTCCGCGCCGTGGGCGACCAAGCATTGGTAACCCAGCTCGTGGGCCAGGTCGAACAGAATACGCGCAAAGTTCGGCTCGTCTTCCACCACCAGGATGCAACGGGTGGTGAATGGGGCCTTGTCACGGTCATCGGCAAAGCGCGGGATCTGTTGGGCATCGGCCACCGGCAGTGGTGAAACCGCGATGGGCGCTGGCGCGGGGGCCGCCACGGCCTGGCGCGGCTGCTCGATGGGGGCAGCGCCCTCCTCGCGTTCGACGTACTGCTCCGGTAAAACCAGGGTAAAAACACTGCCCTTGCCCGGTTCGCTGGTCACGATGATATGGCCCCCGACGAACGTGGCCTGG
>NZ_UYXQ01000086.1 GCF_900624995.1 Pseudomonas antarctica | reverse complement strand
TCTGCTGAAATGGTAAACCCTGTGACCAGGCTAAACCCTTGATCGCTGACCAGAACGTTTTTAAAACTACCGTGCCGTACAAAGTATAAATATTGTGCGTTCCCGCCCGCGTGATACAGCTCAGCGCCTTTGTTAATGCGCACCGTGTGGGTAATTAATTCATCGAAACGTTCACACTGCGCCGCTGAGCGTTCCAGCGACAAAAACGCCTCATAAATAGCGGATTGATCGAGGTGCTTCACCGGGTTGTAGGCACGTAACGGAAATGACGTAACAGGTCTTGTTTGTTCTGTATTGATTAACATTATGCGCACTCCGGCATCGTCGACTGAGGCGTTACCCGAAGGTGGGCGACAGGTCGAGTTCATAAATGATTTCATCATCGCCAGTGGCCGGGTACCGGCTATGAAATCCGAGGCTTCGGGCCAGGCGATGCATACCAAAGTTGTTGATCTGATGGACCGACATCATTGTTTTGAACCCATTGCGTTTGGCCGCAAGGATCAGGTGGCCCATCAACAGTGTTCCCAAGCCCTGACGCTGCCAGCGGTCCGCGACAACCACCGTGCAATCACACTGTGGGTTACCGGCAGTCGCGTCATAACGACTTATTCCGACTTCCGTCAGTTGGCCGTTCTCATGAACCATGGCGATGTATGCCAGACGGTTGAGGTGGTCCACCTCCATCAGTTGGTCCAGCAGCGACACCTGCGGTTGCCCCATGGCGCCAAAAAAACGTGTGCGAAACGACTCGGCACCCAGCTGTTGAATAAATGTGAACTCACGTTGACGATCTTGTGCATGCAACGGCCGAATCAGCACATGGGTATCGTTGTTCAAGGCCTCTATCCAATGCTCGTCGGGAGGTTCGTGGCCGAGCCCCGCGAGAATGTGTTCTACCGCATAGTCATTTATCATGACGGGGCCCCTTATCAAGCAGTGAAAGAGTGGCGTCGAGCACCAAGACAGCAGCGTCTTCGAGCGTGCCGGCTTCGGGCGCCCGATCAGGCATCTGTGTCCACTGCAACGGGCTGCCAGTTTTATTCAATGCCATTGCGTGCATGGCGCGCCTCCACTGGCCGGTACAGCCGACGGAAGACCGCCGGCAGCAAATCCGGCAAATCTTCTGCCAACAAACCGGGCCCAAATTCAACCGCCGCCGCGCCGTGCAACCAGACGCCTGCGGCCGCCGCCGTAAAGGCCGGCACGCCCTGGGCGAGCAAGCCCAGAATGATGCCGCCCAAGACATCGCCGGAACCTGCAGTGGACAAGGAGGATGGCGCGTTGGTGTTGATGATTGCGCGGCCATCCGGCGCTGCGATCACGGTGTCGCTGCCCTTGAGTACCACGACCGCCGCGCAACGCAGCGCAGCGGCTCGCGTACGGGTCAGCTTGTCGCCGGCGGGGTCGAATATCCGGCGGAATTCACCTTCATGGGGGGTCAGCACGCAAGGCCCGCGTATCGCACGGTCCAGGGATTCGGGGTCATCCTGAAATACCGTAAGTGCATCGGCGTCAATCACCGTCGGGCGGCCGGTTGCGAGCATCGCCAAGACGTGGCCGAACGTGTCTTTGTTAACACCGGCACCGGGCCCGACTAACCACGCGGAAAAACGGCTGCCGTCCAATAGATGACCAAAGTCTTCCGGGGTTACCCAGGGGTGCACCATGATGCTGTTGAGTGTCGCGGCGTAAACAGGCAACGCTCTGTCAGGCACGGCAATCGTCGTCAAGCCCGCACCGGCCCTTGCTGCAGCTCGGGCGGCCATGCGGGCGGCTCCCGCCATCGGGTAGCCACCGAATATCAATGCATGCCCGCGGCTATGTTTATTAGTGTCGGCCTGCGCTCGCGGCAGCTCGGCGAGCCACAACGCCGGATCATTCTCAAACGCTAGCGGTGTGAGGGCGTCCAGCACCGATTCAGGGGTGCCGATATCGGCAACCACGACTTCGCCGCACAGGTCTCTACCGGGTAATAGCAGGTGGCCGGGCTTTTTGCGGAAAAACGTCACGGTCAGCACCGCCGCTACAGCCCCCAGCGCGGCGCCCGTATCGCCCATGACGCCGCTGGGCGTATCAATCGCAACAATCGGTACACAACCCCGGCCAGCTGCAGCCAGTGTATCGAGTGCCTGCCCCTCAAGCGGGCGGCTGAGGCCGGCGCCAAAGAGTGCATCGACGATCAATTCGGCACCGTGTAGTACAGACGGGCTGAGTGCTTCGACCTCCCCGTTCCAGCGCTGTGCATGTCGCCTTGCTTCATCCTGGAGGCTGAAACGGCTACCTAGCAGGGCGATCCTCACCGGCCAGCCGGCCTCTGCCAATAGGCGCGCGGTGACGAACCCGTCCCCGCCGTTGTTGCCTGGCCCGCACAACACCAGCAGCGGCCTGGGCGCCCATCGGGCTTCAATTTCGTGCGCCACAGCCGCACCGGCATTGCCCATCAATTCGAAAGACGAGACGCCGGCCGCAACAGATAACCGGTCGGCCTCAGCCATCTGTCGCACGCTCAACAAGGCGCTCTGGCTGCTCGCCTCAGACCCTGAACTCAACCTGTTCATGCGTTTTACTCTCTTAAACAGCAGCGAAATCTATGACCACCCGCGAGGGAACGTCACCGTGTTCAAGGCGCTCGAACACCTGGTTGATCGCTGACAGTGGTTGCAATTCAATGTCGGCTTTAACCTTGCCTTGGGCCGCAAAATCCAGCGCTTCGGCCATGTCCTGACGATTGCCGACAAACGAGCCCCGAACGGTGATGCAGTTGGCAACCACCTCGAACAACGGCAGCGGGAATTCACCCGGTGGCAGCCCCACCAGTACGCAGGTGCCGTGCTTGCGGGTCATGCCCACGCCTTGGCGGAAGGCACTCAGGGACGGCGCGGTAATCAGCACACCATGGGCACCGCCACCGGTGGCCTTGATGGCAGCCTCGATGGGGTCGCCCTGTTTGGCGTTGACCACCGCATCGGCCCCAAGGCGTGTGGCATGTGCCAGTTTGCTGTCGTCGATGTCCACGGCGCAGACTCTCAAACCCATGGCTTTGGCGTACTGCACTGCCAGATGGCCGAGGCCGCCGACCCCGGAGACCAGCAGCCACTGCCCTGGGCGAGTCGCCGTTTCCTTGATGCCCTTATAGGTAGTAACGCCCGCGCAGATGATCGGCGCAGCTTCGCAAGCCGATAGCCCTTCAGGGATGTGGGCCACGTAATTGGGATCGGCCAGGATGTATTCGGCAAAACCGCCGTTCTGGGTGTACCCCCCGAACTGCGCCTGGGCACAGACCGTCTCCCACGCGCTGAGGCAGTACTCACAATGCCCGCACGCCGAATACAACCAGGGCACCCCGACCCGCTCACCTTCCTTGACACTGGTGACACCTTGCCCCAGCGCCGTCACGATGCCGATACCCTCATGCCCGGGGATAAACGGCAGCCCGGGCTTAAGCGGCCAGTCGCCCCGCGCCGCATGCAGGTCGGTATGACAGACCCCGCAGGCTTCTGTGCGAACCAGGATCTGGCCGGGGCCCGGCGTCGGAATGTCGCAACGTTTGAGCACCAGCGGTTGACCGAATTGTTCAACGACGGCGGCTTGCATTGTTTGAGTCATGGGAACATCCTTTTTTGCGCAGTCCATCGGGTGGTCCGGCATGAGCGGTGGGCTCAGCGGGCCGTTAAACCGGTGCGTCGATAGCGACATAACGCACCCGTTTCTGGTTGATGAAGGCCTGGATACCGACCTCGCCGAGTTCACGCCCGTAACCGGAGTTTTTGATCCCGCCAAAAGGCAACTCGGCATCAGGCCAACTGATGTTGTTGATGAACATCATGCCGGTGTCTACCCGGCTGGCGACTCGCAGCCCACGTCCCACATCCTCGGCAACTACCGAGCCGCCCAGGCCGAAGTCGGAGTCGTTGGCCAGTGCGATGGCCGCTTCTTCATTCTTGGCCCGGAAAAACAGCGCCACAGGGCCAAAAAATTCGCCTCTGAACGCCGGGTTGTCCGGTGTGATGTGAGTCAGGATGGTCGGGCTCATATACGAACCAGGGCGATGAACTCGCCCACCGCCAAGCAGCACCTCTGCGCTGGCCAGTTTTGCCGCCAGCGCCGCATCGCTGATGTGCTCGAAACTTTCCACCAACTGGCCGTCACTGCGGTTTACGCTTGTATACGCCATGATGAATGCCTTTCCCGTGAGAGGACGCACGCCGATGGATTTCGGCCAAGAGCACCTCAGTGCTCCCAAGGAGGTGACTGCGCAACAGTGCAGACATCCAAGTTAGGCGTCTGAATGACGGGTGGGTAGCCTCGGAAACTACCTACACTGAGGGTCCAGCCATCGCGTAACAGGCCACCCCCCATGACCCGATTCATGCGCCAACATGCAGAAACCCATAACAGCAGCCGAATCGGCTGGCTGAGGGCAGCCGTGCTGGGCGCAAACGACGGAATTGTGTCAACCGCCAGCTTGCTGATCGGCGTTGCTGCCGCCAGTGCTGCCCACCACACACTGATCGTCACCGGTATCGCGGGGCTGGTGGCGGGCGCCATGTCGATGGCGGCAGGCGAGTATGTGTCGGTGCACTCCCAAGCAGATACCGAGCACGCCGACCTGCTCAAAGAGAAAAAAGAGCTTGAAACCAAGCCCGAGGCTGAGCACCGGGAACTGGCCCAGATCTATGTCGGACGTGGCCTTGAGCCCGAGCTCGCCAGGCAAGTGGCCACCCAGTTGATGGCGCATGATGCCTTGGGGTCGCATGCGCGGGACGAACTGGGGATCTCCAAGGAACTGAGCGCCAAACCCCTTTGCGCTGCATTCGCCTCGGCGGCGAGTTTCATTGTTGGCGCTGCGCTGCCCGTTGCCGTCACCTGGATGGTGACGCTTGAAAACGTGATTCTCTGGATATCGATCATGTCACTTGTGTTTCTGGCGGCCCTGGGGGCTGTCGCCGCCAAGGCCGGAGGCGCACCGTTGCTGGCAGGCGCCTGGCGTGTGACATTTTGGGGGGCGCTGGCGATGATCATTACCGCGCTGGTGGGCCGGCTATTTGGCGCAGTCGTGTAACGCTGCACCGGTCAGCCTGGATGATTCAGGAATAGGAGCAGATGAGTGTCAGGAACTCGTTCTCGACACTGACGCCAGCAGGCGCTCGTTCATCTGAAATGAACAGCTCGCCGTTGTAGTAGGCGAAATAGGCCGAGTTTTCGGTGCCTCGCTGGCGAGCGAAACCACACACGGCAAGATCACGCCCAGCCATGCTCACCGCCGTCGCGTAGACCGGGTCGAACACCCACCCTGCGCCCTCAAGCCCGGCGAGCGCCTTGGTCTTGGCGATGTGCGCGTCCTTGGCGGCGACCGCTACCTTGATGCGAGGCTGGCTCAGGCTTTCAATCGCGTCCGGTGTGGTCACACCTGTTGGAGCAGGCGTATGGCTGCACCCGGCCAGGCATGCGCCTGCCAGCCCGAGCGAGGCAATAAAACCCATCGGCCAACACCCGCCGCGACTAATTAACACGTCCGGCCTGCTTGAGGGTAAGTTGCGCACGCTCATTGGCCTCATCCGCAGACTTCTTGGCAGCGAGAGCCGCCTGCAGGGCCCTATCGGCCTTTGCTGATGACTCATCCGCGTGCACCCTTGCCGCCGTCGCCATGTCTTCAGCGCCACTGATCCGTGCATCAATTTCTTGTCGCCGATAGCCACAGCCAGCGGTCAAAACCAAACTCACGATTAATGACGTGATCAAAATGAGCCGTCTCATGGTGTCGCTCCTTTATGTTCAAGGGTGTGTGCAGGCTTTGCCGGTATCGCGAAGTTCACAGTATTCGTTTGCGGGATATCGCAGCAGGCTCGGAAACTACTCAGGCCGGCGTGAAATCAGTTGCCGATGTCATGCAAGGCCCTGAACGCCTTGAACAACACACGAGGATCAGTCGCGCCTTTGAAGACTTTCGGGAAGGTGACGTTTGAGCCCTAGCAGGCTGCACACCGTGCCGTACGTATGGAGTACTCCTCGGTGAAGCAACGTCTACGTTGACCCTGTTGCTGTCGTCCTGCTCGCGTAACTGCCTGTCGATCATTTAGCCGTGTGTGCTACCGCACAGAACGAAGCCTTGCCTGGGCGCATCTTCAAGCTTGGACCGAGGGACGTGAGCCCGCGAAGGAGAGCGACAATGGTGTCTGTCTACTGGCGTGAACGGCACATGGGCCGGGGTGGGTTTGCATGGTGATGCTTGGCCCAACAGAAGGTATTCAGTGGCCGAACACTGATTACCCATCGTCGGAACAGCGCCGTATGCGGCCACTGGTCGTCGGAAACTGGAAGATGAATGGCCTTGCGGAACAACTCAGCGAGATCGAAGCGATGGCCATTTCAGTCAAGGCAACGCTGCCATCGGTCGACGCTTTGATCTGCCTGCCCGCCACCCTGATCGCGCAAGCAGTGCTGATGGCAACCGGTCGCATCGCCATCGGTGGCGAGGATTGCAGTGCCGAAATCTGCGGGGCTTTTACCGGCGACATCAGCGCAGAGATGCTCATGGATGCTGGCGCTCACGCCGTCATCGTTGGGCATTCGGAACGCCGTCAACAGCACGCAGAGACAGATGCAGTGGTGGCGGCCAAGGCCAATGCGGCCCGGCGCGCCGGCCTTCTGGCAATCATCTGTATCGGTGAAACACACTCGCAGCGACTGGCAGGCACAGCCTTGTCCGTCTGTGCCAGGCAAATCACCGGGAGCGTGCCCGAAGGCATGACAGCGTCCAACACAGTGATCGGCTACGAGCCACTCTGGGCCATCGGGTCCGACGAGGTGCCTACCCACTCGCAGATCATGCAAATGCATGCGCACATCAGGGCATGCCTGACCCAGCGTCTGGGTGCTGAAGGTCAAAAGGTGCGGATCCTGTATGGCGGTTCGGTCAAACCCTCCAGTGCCGACGCCATCCTGAGGCTGCCGCAAGTCGGTGGCGTGCTGGTCGGTGGCGCCAGTTTGAAGGCTGCGGATTTTCTTGCGATTTGCCGCGCCGCCCCACTGGCGCCTGCGCATACCCCCACTAGACCAAAGGAACAGAGACGATGAACGACGCACTGACGTTGCGGCCAGAGCCTGAAGGCATGGACGTCGCAAGGCTTCCGGCCACCGATGTTCCCACGTTGGGCGCAGAAGCATTGTGGCGAATAAACGCTTACTGGCGAGCTGCGAATTACATCTCGGTTGGGCAGATGTACCTCTATGACAACCCACTGCTACGCGAACCATTGACGATGGCACACGTCAAGCCGCTCGTTGTCAGTCACTGGGGCACAACACCTGGTCAGAACTTCATCTATGTGCATTTGAACCGGGTGATCAAGAGCCTCGATCTGGACATGATCTACGTTGCGGGCCCCGGGCATGGCGGCCCCGCCATTGTCGGCAATGTCTACCTTGAAGGCACCTGGAGCGAGGTCTATCCGAATGTCGGCCAGGATGAAGCGGGACTGAAGAAGCTGTTCAAGCAGTTCTCGTTTCCGGGGGGCATTTCCAGCCATGTAGCCCCCACAACGCCGGGGTCGATCCACGAGGGCGGGGAACTCGGTTATTCCCTCAGCCATGCCTTCGGTGCCGCATTTGATAACCCCGACCTGATCGTTGCCTGTGTGATTGGCGACGGTGAAGCCGAGACCGGACCGTTGGCCACCGCGTGGCAATCCAACAAGTTTCTGGATCCGGTGACCGACGGTGCGGTACTGCCCATTCTGCATCTGAACGGCGACAAGATCAGCAACCCCACGCTACTGGCACGCATTGAGCCTGACGAACTGGAACAGTTCCTGCGCGGCTGCGGCTGGGCCCCTTACTTTGTCGAAGGCGCTGACCCTGCGACGATGCATGAACGGATGGCCAGCGTCCTCGACAAAGCCATCGCCCACATCAAGCAGTTGCAAGTGCGTGCCCGGGCGAACGGTGTGGCCACGCGGCCTCGCTGGCCGATGATCGTGCTTAGATCGCCTAAGGGCTGGACGGGGCCGAAAGTCGTCGACGGGCTACCGATTGAGGGCACCTTTCGGGCGCACCAGGTGCCGCTGGTGGTCGATGGCAACCACCCTGAACACTTGGCGCAGCTTGAGTGCTGGATGAAAAGCTACAAGGCAGAGGAACTGTTCGACGAGCGCGGGCGACTGATCGCGGAGCTGGCGGACATGGCCCCCAAGGGCCTGCGGCGCATGGGGGCCAATCCAAACGCAAACGGCGGGTTGTTGCTACACGACCTGCAGATGCCGGACTTTCGTGTACAGGCGGTTCATGTGCCCTCCCCCGGTGCGGTTTTTGCGCAAGATACCTGGGTGCTGGGTGAGTTTTTCAAGGATATCGTCGCGCTCAACCCGCATAACTTTCGCATCTTCGGGCCAGATGAAACATTGTCAAACCTGCTCGGCGCCGTCTTCAAGGTGACCAATCGCCAATGGGACGCCGCCAGTGTTGCGAACGACGAGTTTCTTGCACCTGCCGGGCGCGTCCTCGATGCCATGCTCAGCGAGCACCAATGCGAGGGCTGGCTGGAGGGCTACCTGCTGACCGGCCGGCACGGGCTGTTCAACAGCTACGAGGCGTTCATCCGCATCATCGACTCGATGTTCAGCCAACATGCCAAGTGGCTCAAGGTCACCAAGGAACTGGCGTGGCGCCGACCGATCGCCTCACTGAACTACCTCCTCGCTTCGCACGTCTGGCAGCAGGACCATAATGGTTTCACCCACCAAGACCCGGGTTTTCTCGACCATGTGATCAACAAGAAAGCCGACATCGTTCGTGTCTATCTTCCGCCTGATGCCAATTGCCTGCTATCGACCTTTGACCACTGCCTGCGTAGCCGCAATTACGTCAACGTCGTCGTCGCCGGTAAGCATGCGTTACCTCAATGGTTGACCATGGATGAAGCCGTGGTGCATTGCACTCAGGGGGTTGGGATTTGGCAATGGGCCAGCAACGATCAGGACACGGAACCGGATGTGGTAATGGCCTGCTGCGGCGATACGCCTACCCTGGAAGTCCTGGCGGCCGTGTCCATCCTGCGTGAGCATTTGCCTGAGCTGAAGATCCGTGTGATCAATGTTGTCGACCTGATGAAGCTGCAGTCCGCCAGCGAGCACCCGCATGGGCTCAGTGATGCGGACTACGACTCGCTGTTTACCAAGGACAAGCACATCATCTTCGCTTTCCACGGCTACCCTTGCCTGGTGCACCGGCTGACCTATCGGCGCAACAACCGCAACCTGCATGTGCGCGGCTACAAAGAGGAAGGGACGATTACCACGGCTTTTGACATACGGGTCCAGAACGACCTGGACCGATTCCATTTGGTGCAGGACGTTGTCGACCGCCTGCCTCACCTAGGCAGCAAAGGCGATTACTTGAAGCAGAAGGTTCGCGGCAAGCTTGTCGAACATAAGCTTTACATCGAACAGCACGGCGAAGACCTGCCCGAGATCCGCCACTGGAAGTGGGAGGCATACGCATGAACGCGCCACGCCTTGTCGATACGGCACGCCTGATGCTCGCTACCGGTAAGGGGCTGCTCGCGATGGACGAGAGCCCCCCAACCTGCAATGAACGTTTCGCCGCGCTCGGCATTCCACAGACCGAAGCATCACGACGCGCATGGCGCCAGCTCATCATCACCACGCCGGGGCTGGCCGACAGCATCAGTGGCGTGATTCTCTTTGATGAGACGCTCCATCAACGGTGCGCCGATGGCACGTCGTTCGTGAAGGTACTGGAAAACGCGGGCATCGTGGTAGGCATTAAGGTCGACACCGGCGCGAAGCCTCTGGCTGGGCACACCGGCGAAAAAATCACGGAAGGGTTGGACGGTCTGCGCGAGCGGCTGCAAGGCTATTCTGCAGCCGGTGCGCGCTTCGCCAAATGGCGCGCGGTGATCTCGATCGGTGAGGGTCTTCCCAGCACCGCCTGCATCGCCGCCAACGCGCATGCGCTGGCCCGTTACGCGGCCCTTTGCCAGGAGGCCGGGCTCGTGCCCATCGTTGAGCCTGAGGTGCTGATGACTGGCGAGCACACACTGCAGCGTTGCGCCGACGTGAGCCTGCAGGTGCTGCACGAGGTTTTCGAGCAACTGTATGTTCAGGGCGTACTACTGGAAGGCATGGTACTGAAGCCGAACATGCTCCTGCCGGGCTTGAACTGCTCCCAGCAAGACCACATAGACAAGGTGGCGGATGCCACCGTGACAGGCCTACTGCGCGCTCTGCCCGCTGCGC
Organism: Pseudomonas antarctica; assembly: GCF_900624995.1. Classification (GTDB taxonomy): domain Bacteria; phylum Pseudomonadota; class Gammaproteobacteria; order Pseudomonadales; family Pseudomonadaceae; genus Aquipseudomonas; species Aquipseudomonas antarctica. Next base: position 7,296 of record NZ_UYXQ01000086.1, on the reverse strand, counting down.
TGGCGGGCGTCGCATTCCTTTCAGGCGGCCAAAGTGCCCAGCTCGCATCCGCGAGGTTGAACGCGATGAACCAGCGTTACAAGTGGCGCCTGCCCTGGGCATTAACGTTTTCTTTCGCGCGTGCGATTCAACAGCCAGCACTCGAAATCTGGCGCGGCGAGCCCGGCAACGTGGTGCAAGCGCAGAGGGCGCTGGAGCACCGCGCCGCGTGTAACAGTGCTGCGCAGCAAGGCAATTACTCGGCCGCGATGGAGGCCATTGATAAGGCCATCAGCGATGTCTAGCCAGTGGGACCAGGTGTGAGCGGTCGAGCGTCACGAGATCGCCTATGCACTCGATCGTCACATCGGCAGCCGGTTGCCCCGCGATAATCTTCGCGTTTAGTGCATAGTGGCCCTGGCGAATGAAGACGGTGGTTAGCCGCTCCCGCCATATTGATTTCATCGCAGCCAGAACGCCCAGTTTGTCGTCAACCATCACATAGTGACGGGCGGGATAATGGCGCTGCACGGCAGGCAGCATTTTTTCCTTGTGCACATAAATCAGAGCACGCCCCTGCACGGCCTGCCACAACCCCGAGCGTTGTATTTTGCGCGGCTGTAACACGATGTCGCCATCGGACAGGATGACAGTCGCCCCATACTGATCCAAATGGATGAGGGTCTCTAAAGCGCGAGCATAGAGACGATCAGCAAACGGGTAGTCAATCAAGAAGGCGGCCGCCATCATCAACGGCTGTTCGTTGGCATCAGCGTGTTCGAGTTCAAGCCGGTAATGCTGCAAGGCGCCGAGGTAGTCGACATAGCCAAGCGCTTTGCGCAATCTGTCGAAGATGCTCCAGTAGCGCCGTGCGCAGGTGCTGCCCAATTGCTGCGTCAAATAGTTGTGAAAGTCGACCACGACACGGTCGCCGTCGAGCAGTGTGTTGTCGACGTCCAGCAAGAAAACCACTTCGCGTTCAGTCATGGCGATCAATCACTGAGTATGCGCTGCGACGCCAGGGTAGACAGGCCTGCTCAGATGAGTTGGGTGAACATAGGGCTGCAGTCGGTCGGTCTCATGCTTGACCACGGCGTAGCACTCGCAACTCAGTGACTCTAGCCGGGGGCGGTCCAGCACCGTGATCAGGCCGCGGCTATAGTCAATGACGCCGAGCTTTTGCAGCTTGCGGGCGGCTTCGGTGATCCCTTCGCGACGAACGCCCAGCATGTTGGCGATGAGCTCTTGGGTCATCGTCAGTTGGTTACCGGATAGACGGTCCAGCGACAACAACAGCCAGCGGCACAGCTGCTGATCAATTGAGTGATGGCGATTGCAGACCGCCGTCTGGGCCATTTGAGTGATCAAGGCCTGGGTGTAACGCAGCGTGAGCTGCAACATTTCGCCGTGGCGATTGAACTCGTCCTTGAGCAACTGCGCCCTTAGCCGGTAAGCGTAGCCGGCACATTGAACGACGGCCCGGCTCGAAGTGCTCTCGCCGCCCATGAACAAGGCCACACCGATCAGCCCTTCATTGCCCACCACCGAAATATCTGCCGCCGCTCCGTTTTCCATGACGTAGAGCAATGAAACGATGGAGTCGGTCGGAAAATAGACATAACGCAGGATATCGCCGGGCTCATACAGGACTTTCCCAAGGGGAAATGACACCAATTCGAGGTGAGGGATCAGCCGACGGCGTACCTCGCTAGGCAATGCAGCCAGTAGATGATTTTTTTGGAGGCTCGGTGTCTCGGACATATCAGTAGCCTTTTTGCTGGGCGCGTCCTATCAAGGTAGTCGCGTGCCGCACCCGTGAGTAGCCTCGGAAACTACCTAGTGGACTGGCGCGAAAGGCGGGAGGTGGCGACGGTGAGTGGTCGCCAGAGAACGGGGTCGACGTCATGGCGTCCCCCTTGCTGAGCGTGCGTCACCGCACAGACGCCAGAGGGTGCAAGGCACACAGTGTTGGTAGCTACACTCGGCCTGCAGCGGTGCTCTGTGCTGAGGACATCGATCAATGCTCAACAAAGGACAGTCCTATGTTACGAAGCATGCAAGACCTGAAGGATTACACCATTGCGGCGACCGATGGGGATATCGGGGAAGTGAAAGACTTCTACTTCGACAATGAAGCGTGGGTAATCCGTTACTTCATTGTCGAGACCGGTGCCTGGTTCTTCAGCCGTAAAGTCCTCATCACACCCTCTTCCATTCAACGCCCCGAGTGGGAGCAGCGACGATTGCAGGTCGCAATCACCCAGGAACAAGTCAAAAACAGCCCCGATATCGATACTGATAAGCCCGTGTCTCGGCAGCACGAGAGGCAATACCTGAATTACTACGGGTATCCGTACTACTGGGGGGGTGCCAATATGTGGAGCGCCGGCCTAGACCCAGGAAGTTTTGGGCTGCCAGAGGGCGAAGTCGAAGAAGCGCGTGCGCGCCATGAGGACGACGACCCTCATTTACGCAGTTGCAAAGCGATTATCGGTTATCACATCAACGCCACCGATGGCGCAGTGGGGCATGTCGAAAGCCTGCTGATCAATGAAGAGACTTGGGCGATTCAGTATTTGGTGATCAACACCAGCCACTGGTGGATCGGGCACAACGTACTGATTGCGCCTGAATGGATCGACGAGATCAGTTGGGCAGACAGATCCGTCACTGTCGACCTCGACTGTGCGTCGATCAAGGCATCGCCACCCTTTGAGTCGTCGCAACAGTTGAACCGAGAACGCGAGTCGAATCTATACGAGCACTACGGGCGAGTGGGCTACTGGCAGGTTGAAACCCTTGTCGCGAGACAGGTTTTCGATCCAGAGGACAACACATGAGTGACCTCACGTTACGTAGACGTATTCTGGACGAGCTGGAGTTTTTACCGCACATCGACGCCGGCGCGATTGGTGTCACCTTGGAAGGCGGTGTTGTTGTGCTGACAGGCCATGTAAAAACCTACGCTGAAAAAATTGCGGTTGAAGGCGCCGTCCAGGCGCTTAAAGGCGTGTTGGCGCTGGCCGAAGAGCTGGAAGTCCGGGTGTCGGGGCCAGACGCTGTTGAAGACAGTGTGATCGCCTCGCGTTGCCTGGACCTGGTTCGCTGGAACACGGCAGTGTCCGATGAACCCATTCACATCAAGGTGCAGCACGGTTGGGTGACGATCCAGGGCCACGTAGAATGGCAGTACCAGAAAGAAGCGGTGCAGAACGTTATAGAGCAATTGCAAGGTGTCGTCGGTATCGACAATCTTTTGGCCATACAGCCTAAAGAGAGCACTCAAGACATCAAAAAGCTCATCGACGCTGCTTTGACACGAAGTGCTGGACTGGATGCAAGCAAGATTCGCGTCACTGTCCATGGCAGTCAAGTGACCCTTGAAGGCACCGTTGCGCAATGGCTTGAACGTAAAGCGGTCGAGCAAACAGCTTGGGCAGTCGCCGGTGTCATTCATGTAGAAAATCACCTGCTCATCGACTGACTCGACACCTTATGCCGCCAGGCAGCGACCGCCGGTCGGAGAATCTGGCGCAGACACGTTCGCATTCAACAGGCTCGCCCTCAGCCTAGTCGGGATAAGTTTCAACGGGGGGCCGGTTAATTGGATCTAAAACGGTATTGGAATGGCATAGCACCTCTGGCAGGACATTGCGTATCACTCAAAGGGGTGTAGGCTCCGTGTAGGAGCGCTCCTTCGGAACGCTGTGATAGGGACAATCATAATGCCTGTTTGCCTTCCACTTGACGTTGGAACGGCCACGCCCAAGGAGGTTACCCCATCCCCTCCAGCCGACGCTGCAACGTTGAGCTCAAAACAGGGGGCTTCACCTCACGTTACTGCCCCGCAATCCCTTGATCAGTTGCGCTCGCTGAACCATGAACTCACGGAGATGAACGATCAGCTCCGGGGTTCGCTGGAACAGCAACGGGCCACCTCTGAGGTGGCGTTAAATGTGCTGCACAGCACCCACATTGCAGCCATTTTGCTAGACGCCGATCTGAATATCCGCTTGTTCACGCCCGCCAGTCAGTCATTGTTCAACATTCTCAATCAGGACATTGGACGACCTCTGGCTGACCTTCGCCCGATGGCCACCGATATTAATTTGCTGGATGACGCCAGAACCGTCCTGCGCGACATGACGCCACTGGAGCGCGACGTCGAATCGCACAGTGGCGTGAGTTTTACCCGGCGTATTTCGCCCTACAACCAACAAAACGATTTTGTTGAGGGCGTGGTCATTACCTTTACGGACATAGGCGACAAAAAGCAGGTGGCTCAAGCTCTCGAAATCGTCACGCAGCAGGCCGAACTGGCGAGTACCGCTCGCTTACGCTTTCTTGCTTGCGCAAGCCATGAACTTCGTCAGCCGTTGCAGACACTCAAGTTGTTGCAAGGCCTGTTGCTGGGATTGCTTGACGATGAGCAACCGCGAAAGCTGACCGCGAGAATCGGCGAAACGGTGGGGGCAATGTCCGGCACGCTGAATGCGCTTCTGGATATCAACCACATTGAAACGGATGCTAATCGCGCCAATATAGTCAGCTTTCGCATCAGTGACTTGCTGGAGCGACTGGCTGATGAGTTCGGCTACAAAGCCGGTGCTAAAGGTTTAAAACTCAAGGTCGTACCCTGTCAGCTCATAGTGGAAAGCGATCCACGTTTGCTCGAGCAAATGTTGCGTATCTTGCTCTCGAACGCACTGCAGTACACCCATGAGGGCCGCATCTTATTAGGCTGCCGCCGCCATGGAGGGTGGCTCAGCATTGAAGTCTGGGATACCGGCATCGGCATGCCCACGCCGACAGTGGAGTCTTACCTTGATAGCCATGCGGCGATCGCTATCGCCTCCCATCAAAACACTAGCGGTTTGTTTATCGTCAAACGGTTGTGCAAGGTCTTGGGGCACCGCCTACGAGCGCAGTCGGGTAACACCCGCGGGTCAGTATTTTCCATTGATGTCACGTTTAATCGTCCGGTCATTTCGTTGCCCCCTACTCAGCCAGACGCTGATCCCAACGAGAACAGCCAAACGCATGACGGTGAAATGGTCCTTATTATTGAAGATGACGTGGAACTGTTGGAGTTATTGGGCATTTTGCTCAAGTCCGAAGGTTACCAAGTGGAAATGGCCGTTGACGGGCTGAGCGCCTTGGAAAGCGTCACACACGGTGGTGTACAACCTGACTTGATACTTGCTGACTTTAATTTGCCGGGCTCTTTCAATGGCTTACAAGTCATCAATCAACTGCGTAAAACACTGCGTCGCTTCATGCCTGCCATCATTCTGACGGGCGATATCTCTCGTCAAACCTCCCATGACGTGGCTTTTGAGGACTGCTCTCAACTTAACAAGCCGGCGAAGCTTAAAGAAATTGTATTCGTTATTTCTTCTTTGCTTGAACAGCAGCGATTGGCGAACGTCGAGTACGAGCAACACCCGCCGGTCGACCCTGCCGGTACAGAGGCATCGATCATATTCGTAGTCGATCGCGACGAATTCTTTCGCAATACGATCCGAAATTTACTCGAGTCCAGAGACTATCTGGTTCGAGATTACGCGTCATGCGAGGCGTTTCTGGCGGACTATTCTCCCGGTCTGCGTGCCTGCTTGCTGGTTGATGCCCACCTGCCCGGCATGCAAGGCCTAGAGCTTCTAGAGCGGTTGAGAGGTAATGGCGATGATCTGCCAGCCGTCATGATCAGTGACAGCAGGGAAATTTCAATTGCCGTTAACGCCATGAAAGCCGGCGCCTCTGACTTCATTGAAAAGCCCTTTAGTCGCAATGAAGTTCTGCACACCGTTGCGCGGGCGCTGGAGTACTCGCTGGACGTCAATAAAAAGATGGCCTGGACTCAGAGCGCGACCGACTGCATTGACCGCTTGACGTTGCGACAACGCCAAATCATGGACATGGTGCTTGCCGGGCACCCGAGCAAAAACATTGCCGTCGAACTTGGAATCAGTCAACGCACGGTCGAGAACCATCGCGCGTCGATCATGACGCGTACCCATTCAACATCGATTCCTGCCCTGGCGCGAATTGCACTGGCGGCAAACTCCAAGACACCGGCGAAGTCGACCTCCAGGGGCAGGCCCTCTAAAACGTAGGTTTCGGCGGCACGCGGCTCGCGTGTTCCGGTGACCACAGCCATGGCGTGCCTTATGTACGCCAACAGACAGACGACCCGTTGGCTAACCAACATCCTTTCGAGCTGGACTTACGCGCTGCAGCGTTTTCCCCTGCAAATACAGTGACCTTTTACTAACCCGTTTGGTGCAGATGAGTGAAGAAGCTCATGTCAAGTGATGAACCAAGGCGCCGTGCACCTATGCTCAAGTCAGTTAGAACAGGTCGAGACAACGCTGACCAACTGGCGGACGCGTTAGCACTGACGTTGGAAGAGATACGCGCAGTGCTCACACCGATTCTTGGGCCGGCGGCAGTCACTGCACTTTACCGGCGCTGCCTGCATCTGTGCGCGGCAAGGCACCCCTGTTTCGAATCGATTCACAAGAACGAAGATGTCTCCATGATCGCTTCGTCCGTAAGCGTCATGTTGGCTCAGCTAAGCAGCACCGACGATGTTCAACTCGGTGATGTGCTGATCAACACTTTCTATACGTTGCTGGCGTCTCTGATCGGCCCCCCGCTCACAGAGCAACTGGTGGGCGATTGCACTGCCAGTGCCAGGGCCCGCAACGATCAACAGGGCGATGACACATGAGTACCAACGTTCACATCAAACGTCTATCTACCGGCGTGCCTGGGTTCAACGAGGTGCTGGGTGGCGGGCTGCCGGAATTCTCGTTCAACCTTATTGCCGGGCCACCTGGCAGCGGCAAAACGACGTTAGCCCATCAAATGATGTTTGCAGTGGCCACAGCGGAGCGCCCTGCCCTTTACTTTACCGTCCTGGGCGAACCGCCTCTGAAAATTATGACGGATGCCATCATCGTTCAGCGTTATATCGAACTTGACCGTCGTTTGCTGCGAGTCATGGCGGTCGTCAAAGTGCGCGCCAGTGCTCACTCCGATAAGTTACGCCTTTACGAGATCAGCGATGAGGGGATGGTGGTTGGCCGCCCTTTGAAGCGTCACGAAGGACTGCTGGGCGGGCGACCTTCACTGAGGTCGCTGCCGGAATAAAAAGCGTCAATGATCAAGTGCTTCCCACTAAATCCTGTTGAGATAGGCCATGAAGCGTAGTCGTGACGTCGAACAGCTGTTAGCCGCGAACGAGCAGTTAGTACTGGGTATGCTGCGGATTCAAAGCGAGGTGCAAGCGGCCGAATATACCCTAAACGAGAT
>NZ_UYXQ01000085.1 GCF_900624995.1 Pseudomonas antarctica | reverse complement strand
CCTTGGCTACTGCCGCCAGCGCCTGCCGATGTTCCGGGGGGATGGCGCCGCGGTAGTCCTGCAACACACCGGCACAGCCAAGAATCCATGCACCATTCCACAGGCCGGCGAGGCTGACGCCCAGTTCGGCGGCGGTGCGCAACAGGTGGATCAGTTCATCACCGGCTTTGAGCTCGGTGCGAAACCCTCCGCAAACAACCAACAGTTCCAGACCTGACAGCGCCGACAGGTCCAGGCGTGCATCGGGGCGGATCACCAGGCCCAGATCACTGATGACCTCGCCATCGCCGCAGCCGAAGGTACGCGTGGCGAACAGGTCGGGGCGCAGCAGGTTGGCGGTGATCAGGGTGTCGAGGGCTTGAGTGAATGCGGGCAGGGAAAAGTGTTCGAGCAGCAAAAAGCCGACACGGGTGGCCGCGGCCGGTTGCTGGGGTGTTTCGTTGAGGTAGCGCAGGTTCTTGCCTTTCATGCCACCGCTGAACTGGCGTCTTTCCATTGAGGCTTAGCCCACTCTTATTATTGATGCAGTGGGCGTCATCTTAGAGGATTGCTGAACCGAATCGGCGAAAACGTGGCATCCAGTTATCAAGGATCTGCGCCGACGCCAGCACGTGGTGCACACGGCCGATCAGCGTGCAGTGAAATATCCGTGAGCGGCACCTTGAGGTCATACGCGACGCGGTTTACCAGCACCCCATCGCCTTGCGCCAGCGTCGGGCGCATAGAGCCAGAGGGGATCGGGCTCCAATGGCCAAGGAGGTGCGCAATACCCCAACACACAGCCAGAAAATGATGGCGTAACGGTAATTGCTCAACAGACTTCGCTTACATCCTCATACCGCAAAAGAGACGCAGAGCAGGCTCCACGCAGATCACGGTCATTTTTTGTAACAATCACGCTTGCGCATGAAGCGTACATTAAGGCTCACTACGAAGCGCCTAGACCCGTGAGTTTACGTCTGATCTTCATAAACCCCGGCGCCTCCCAAGCCCCTTGCCAAGCAGCCACGCTGCCATCTGATACGGTTTTTTCTTTGCCATCTGCGTCTGTATCGAAAACTGCCTGGGGCGGACAATAGGGCCATTCCCGACACCCTTGTCGAGCGCGACAGGAATGTTCCTGACGCCCCCTTCCCTTCGGAGGCCTTATGACCAAGATGGCACTTTTTCTGTTCGGTTTTTTGGTGTTGACCATCGGTATCGGCTTGCTGGCGACCATCTCACCGGTCTAAGCCCCAGTCAGCGAAAAATCACCCTTTCGACATCCGCCGAGGTGCGCGCAGCCTGCGTCGCCAATGAGCCAGCGGGTTCAATGGATAAAAAGCATCGGGTACAGCGACAGCACCAACAATCCGGCCATCAACCCGTTGAACACTCTGACCCAGCGTGGCTCGCGCAACACCTTGCGCAGGCCGGTGCCACAGCCCACCCAAACACACACGCTGGGCAAATTCACCACCGCGAACACCAAGGCAATCACCAACACATTGGTCACATAACCCTCGGCCGGCGTATAGGTGGTGATCGCGCCCAATGCCATGATCCACGCCTTGGGGTTGACCCACTGGAACGCCGCCGCGCCGAGGAAGGTCATGGGCTTGCTGTGCGCGTCACTGCTGTTGGACATGCCGCCTGCGGTCGCGATTTTCCACGCCAGGTACAATAAGTAGGTCGCGCCCACATAACGCAGCACTGTGTAGGCCCACGGCAACACCTTGAACACTTCGCCCAGGCCCAGGCCTACCGAAATCACCAGCAGCATGAACCCAATGCTGATCCCCAACGCATGGGGCATTGAGCGGCGAAACCCGAAGTTCACTCCGGACGCCAGCAACATGGTGTTGTTGGGCCCTGGGGTGATCGAGGACACGAAGGCAAACAGTACAAAGGCTGACAGCAGGCTGGTAGACATGAACATTGCGGGGCATCCGAACGGCGGCGGTATGCCTGCGACAGTAGTGGGTTCTGTAACCCTGCGCCCCGTACAGCTAAGCGCGGATCAAGGCGTACACTTTGGCCTTGTCGGCCATTCGCGACAATCTGCGGCCGATTGTTGCGTGGCTTCGACCCTCGGCAGATGGCCTATGCCGTCAAGCACTTGCAGGCGGGCATGGGCCGAGGAATGGCGTTCACTGGCCGGTATACTTGCTCACTTCGTTTGAATCTGCGCTGAACACGTCACACAAGGACAAGGGATGAGGGTCATCAAGTTATTACTGCTTTCGCTGCTGTTGCCTTTTGGTTGCGACTTGGACTTCACCTATCAAAAGCCGCGCCGGGTATTCACGCGCAGGTTTGTAGCACTCTGCGTGGTGGTAGCGGTGTTTGAGTTGCTGATACTGAATGCCATCTATAACAAATAATCAGGTGTCGCCGGTTTAAAACAGTTCCCGATAACGGGCCGGGAACCATTCATCTTGGCTGGACGCTGTAAGCAAGCGACGAAGCGGAAATCGACTACCATAAGCCCGCATTTTATCGGCTGAGGCCGGCCCTTCCTGCCCTCAACAGAGGTTCACACCATGAGTGCCCCCGTCATCCTCATTACCGGCGGAAGTCGCGGCGTAGGCGCGGCCAACGACGTCAAAGCCGCCGGGCGCCGAGCCGGGCCAGTTCGATCGGATCAAAGACTCCATCCCCATGGGCCGAGGCGGCCAGCCCGTAGCAGTGGCGCGGGCGGTAGTGTGGCCAAAACCGACCTGCTCGACATCGGCATGGTGGTGATGGCGTTAGTGTTGAAGCAACGGCAGGCGGGCAAGTAGATGGACGAGTTGATACAAGGGCTCGATGGGCCGCGGACTGCTCAGCAGGAACTGTTTTATGACCTTGAAGATGCGACCGCGGTTATCGGCTGGTCGGTGGTGGAACTGACGGCCGTGGCCGCAGGCGCTAAAACACCTGCGCAGGCGCTGGCGTTGATGAAGATTTGTGCGCTGCTGGCGGCCCAGCAGGAGAAGATGCGCGGGTATGCGGGGGAAGTTAAGGAGCTGCGTATTGTAAGGTCTGAGGCCGGATGAAATGCCATCAGGTCGAGCACGCTTTCACGGGTTAAAAAAGGAACGTACGGATGCCGTTTTCATTGGAAGAAAGAACCGCTTTGCTTGCTCTCAAGGGGGTAGGCCCCACCGTGATTACGCGGCTGGAACAGATGGGTATCGCGTCGATGGGCGAACTTGCAAAGGCGCACGTGAGTGAAATCCTGGCGCAAGCATCGGCGGCCCTGGGTTCGACATGCTGGAAAAACAGCCCTCAGGCCCGTGCGGCCATTACGGCGGCTGTGGAACTGGCAAGGGCTCAGGGGGAGAACGCCTGAACCTGAGTATTTCGCCACCCCGTGGACGCCGGTATTTGCACCTCAGTCCTGTTTACACCACGGCCTGTTTAACCAGCTGCATGACAAGCACAAAACTCTAGCACTGAGGGCCAGATGCAAAAAGCTCAGTGCTCGGCTGGGCTAAGTCTTTTTCGTGAACGTTACAAACCTAAAGGCTTTGCTGCGATGCCCCCATTCACCGGCTTCACACAATTACTTTATGAAGAGGTGCATCCACTTTGAGGGTTGGCTCGTAGATTCAATACCCTCACTCGGAGGGCATAAGAGCCAAGGAGATACATCATGCACGCCTTCTACAAAAAAATTGCTGCAGCAGCCTGCTTCGCTATGCTCTGCGCCACTGCAACGCTCAGCTTTGCCGCCGACACCGTGATGGTCGGAGGCGCAGCGATGTACCCAAGTAAAACCATCGTCGAGAACGCGGTCAATTCAAAGGACCACACGACGCTCGTAGCAGCAGTCAAGGCTGCCGGGCTGGTTGATACGCTAAATAGCAAAGGCCCTTTCACCGTGTTTGCACCCACCAACGAAGCCTTTGCCAAGCTGCCGGCAGGTACCGTCGATACGCTGGTCAAGCCGGAACACAAAGCCGACCTGACCAAAATCCTGACCTACCATGTCGTGCCAGGCACTCACACATCGGCACAACTGATGGCCAACGCAAAGAAGAACGGCGGCAGCGTTGTGCTGAAAACCGTGCAAGGTGAGTCGCTGACCATCAAGCTGCACGACGGCAAACTTTGGGTGGTCGATGCCAAGGGCGGCAAGGCGAGTATCAGCATCGCCGACGTGATGCAGTCCAACGGCGTGATCCACGTTGTCGACTCGGTCCTGATGCCTTAAACACCCCGCCATCCCGGCAAACCCAGAGTTTGCCGGGTGTCAAACCTTGGTTGACTGAGTAAACGCCCAGCCAAAGGCAACAGCGGTGATGATCGGCTGAATGAGGTCTGTTGTGGGGCCCATGCCAGAGTCAATTCGCAGGCTTGCGATTACGAAGGCGACAACTGCCGCAAGGATGCCTAGCAGCGAAATCCAGCGAAAATACCTTGGAAACATCGAATCACTCCTTTGAAAAGGCGCGACTGTAATTTCAATTTGATATCACTGCAACTGTCACGGCCGGCTTAACCCGATAGGTTTCAAGCGACGGCTACTCGATATGTTCGTGAATCACCACGCACGCATTGCGCAGCTCATCCAGGAGCCTGGTGGCGCCCTGAAGGCGCTCAGGCATATACAGACCGGCGCGTCGGCTAACGGTCGTAGAAATACCACATCACCGACACCACGGTGGCCACCCAACCGAGGGTGAGCAGAAACGAAAGACCTGCAAGGCGCTTATCCATGGTGACCGTTGCAAACACTATGATCGCACTACGAACGTAAGCGTCTGCCGACCCCGTCTTGAACAACTGTATTGGAATTCCGCTGTAGCTATTTTCGAACTTCCATTGAGGTCGCCGCGTAGGCTCAGGTCACTATGGCAGAGACAGCGTCCGATAGGCCGTACTGATTTCGGTGCGTGGAGGTTGAAGTTATCGATACTGTTGCTATAGGATCTTCTCAGGAGATGGCATTCCTCCTTGAAACCGCCTCGTGCTGATGATGCCTACGTAAACCCTGGACAGGGTGCGTGGGTGTGCTCCCTGTCCGCTAATTTAGGACAGGATCTTGACTCCAAATCTCATATCAACTCTCTATCGCAATCTGCGGTTATCAGCACCTCCTCGGCTCTACCAGCCCAGAGGAGAACTGCAGCCATGCTGAAATCACTATTCGTTATCGCCATCGGCGCATCACTCGGTGCTTGGTTGCGCTGGCTCTTGGGTATGAAGCTCAACGCGCTGTTCCCGATAATTCCCCCAGGCACTGTGGTGGCGAACATGGTCGGTGGGTACATCATCGGCTTAGCCATCGCCTTCTTGGCCGCATCTCCCTCCTTAAGCCCCGAATGGCGCCTGCTGCTGATCACGGGTTTTTGTGGGGGGCTTACGACCTTTTCCACCTTTTCAGCCGAAACAGTTGCCCTAATCCAAGAAGGGAGATTGCTGTGGGCGCTCGGTTCAATTTCATTGCACGTCGTAGGTTCGTTAGCGATGACCGCTGCCGGGCTACTGTCCTACCAAATGATTGGTACTCGCTGAGGAGATTAAAATGAAAGGTTATATGGTCGTTTTCTTCACCCAACAAAATCGTCGTTATCAAGGAAAGATGCTTGGCGAATGGATCGTCGACGTAGCTAAGGAAATGGGGCTGCGCGGTGCCACGCTATGTACTGGAATCGAAGGGTTTGGGCACACTGGAAAACTGCACTCCTCGCACTTTTTTGAGCTGGCTGATCAACCCACGGAGATTCGCTTGGCAATCACGGAGGATGAGGCAGAGCGGTTATTCAAGCGACTGGACTGTGAGGAAATATCGGTGTTTTTCACGAAGACGCCAATCGAGATGGGCACACTTGGAAAAACGCCTTCCAGCGTAGCCCCTTCCAAAACTTCGGAGTTATGAACATGAGCTATACGGACATTCCAGCTGGTAACGCGATCCCCGATGATTTTTTCACCGTTATCGAGATTCCTGCAAACCACTCTCCGATCAAATACGAAGTGGACAAGCCAAGTGGGCAGATCTTCGTCGACCGCTTCCTCAGCACACCGATGTTCTATCCGGCCAACTACGGGTTTATTCCGAACACGCTAAGCGATGATGGCGATCCACTGGACGTATTGGTGGTCTGCCCTTATCCGGTCTCTCCTGGCGTTGTCATTCGCAGTCGTCCGGTTGGCGTGATGTACATGACAGACGAAGCAGGCGCCGATGCCAAAGTAATCGCTGTTCCTCATGACAAACTCAGTTCGATGTACAGCGATATTAAGGAGTGCGAAGACCTTCCCGCACTTCTGCTTGCGCAGATCCAGCATTTCTTTGAGAACTACAAGGCCTTGGAACCGGGTAAGTGGGTGAAGATGGGGCGCTGGGGTAGCGCAGATGAGGCTAGGGAAGAAATCCGCCGGTCAGTAGCGGCCTACGCTCCAAAAAGCCTGGAGTCTCACTAGAAAATATGGACTGTTAAATGTGACCCCACTTATGGGGGAGTAGCTCAGTAATCTCACTCGCCCGCTGTGTCGGCAGGCGGGTGAGGACGTCCTTCAGGTACGCATATGGATCATGCCCATTGAGTCGTGCCGTTTGAATCAAACTCATGATTGCAGCCGCACGTTTACCGCTGCGTCACGAGCCCGCAAACAGCCACTTCGAGCGCCCAAGAGCCCACGGTCGGATTTGATTCTCGCACCCGTTGTTATCGATGGGCACATCACCGTCATTGAGATAGCGCGTCAGCGCTATCCACCGCTTTAGGGTGTAATCCAAAGCCTTGGCGATGGCCGACCTCTCAGGCACAAGCTGCCTCTGGGCGATCGTCCGGGTATGAAGTGCATTGATAATCGGCGTTGCTTTTTCCTGCCGTATACGCTGCCGGACACCCGGCTCTAGCTCGCGGACTTCTCGTTCAACTTCGGACAAGGCCGCGATGTAGTGCAGCGCTTTTTCGGCGATCTGGCTTTTGTTGGCCGCGGGCACGTCGAAAAACTTGCGGCGTGCATGGGCCATGCAGCCCATCTCCGTGACGCCTAGTGCAAAGCCTGCCTTGCAGCCATCGAAGTCGTCGCAGACTAGCTTGCCGTTCCAGTGGTCAAGGAAGGCTCGGGCATGTTCGCCAGCACGGCTCGGACTGAAGTCATAAACGACCGCAGCCAGATCGGAGAACTGGCTGATGGCATAGGCCCAGACATAAGCTCGATGAGTTTCCTTCGCGCCAGGTGTCAGCACGGCTTCGCGCAGCGCATCAACCAGTGACTGTAATTGCACGCCGCAGTTGCCCACCCACTGCGCCAAGGTTGAGCGAGCAATCGACAGGCCGGCGCGGCCGAAGATATTCTCCTGCCGATACAGCGGGAGAGGGTCGGAAAACTTGGCCACCATGACGTGGGCCAGCAGACCCGCCGTCGGTATGCCTTTGTCAATAACATGCGCCGGTACCGGCGCCTGGATCAGCGTTTCACACCGTTCGCAGCCCCATTTTCCGCGGATGTAACGTTCGACGGTGAATACGCCGGGCGTGTAGTCGAGCTTTTCACTGGCATCGCATCTTCGCCAATACGCTTGAGAGCGCAGCCGCACTGGCAGTGGCTGTTTTCGGGTCCATGATGGATCAGTTTGCGAGGGAACTGCGGTGGCAGCGCAGCGCGCTTAGGCTACTGGCACAATTTGGCTTAGACAAGCGCGGGGGGCAGCGCTTCAAGCTCAGCGTCAATGGCGGCGATGTCAGTGTCGATCAAGTCGTCCAGCAAGCTGGCTTGATCCAGACTTAGCCGCTCGCTGCACTTGGCAAACTTGAAGCGTTTAAGCAGCGCGATCTCGTGGGCCTGCTTCTCGTTGACCGACTTGTGATGGGAGATTTGCTTGTCCATCATCTCGACGCGCTGGATCAACTGCGTCGCCAAGGCGCGCAGTTCTTCAGGATTTAATTCATCGAGATTCAGATGCGAAGTCATGCCGCAGATCTTGCCAGAGGGGCTTCATCGCGGCGATAGACCAATGGGCCACTCGCGCTGGCATGCGCTGCATGGCAGGTGTTAAAGCATTGAGATGACCGCGCCTGCACTGACGCGCTGCCAAGGTCACCCGAGTACCAGGGCTGGGAGTTGCTCGGCATCCATTTCCACTTCGGAGCCGTGTCGCATACCAGGCCAGAAGAAGCGTCCTTGATTCAAGCGCCGGGCTGCAAGCCAAATCCCCATACCATCATGCACCAGCACTTTCATGCGACTGGCGCGGCGGTTGGCGAATAGATAAGCCAGATGGAGTCGATGCGAATCATCGCAGCAGGTCTGGTAGGAAAGCAGAACACGCCGCTGCATTTTCTGCCGGCCAGCTCACAACGACTTGGCCTTTTGAATGAGGTACCTCGATCCTGATCGTGGCAGGAAGGCTATGATGCACCGCTGCCGATTGCGATGCCGTGACCGGGATGAAGGCTGTTTGCTGCGCCAGGTTTTTCTGCCCGTGCCCCCGAACCCATTTATGAACAAGGTTAGCGTTGGGGTTGTGGGTCAACGCGACACTGGCAATCGAGTTGCCTGGCAGCGCACATTCGGCAATGACTTGGGCTTTGAAGGATTTGGAATAGGAACGGCGCTTTTGTGGCATGGGGCGTCCGCTTAAAAAAACTAAAAATGGTGTCCACTTAAATTTAGGTGGACACCATCGCCTCATGCGACGGAATCAGGAAAGTGTGTTACCCGGACGATTACTTACGGACGACACGACGAGCGTAGTTCATAAATGCAGGAACAAAACCGGCCTGGCGCAGACAGTGCATGGTCTTCGAGCATGAGCACAGCCAACATGGATGGATGGCCAAGCAGGTATAGCGCGGCGCAATAAGTTTCAACAAGTGCAAGTGTGGGCCGATACCCTGTAAATAAGCGCTCCCGAGCTGGGGAAATTGAGCAATGTGGCAGTGGATTTAGGTTATGAAAGATATTTACTTACTGGTAGAGCATGGAAGAGATCAAGGTGAGGTCTACATTTTAGGTTGGTTTGAGGACAAAAAATCCGCTATGGATGTGGCTGAAGCGAAGGAGTGGCAGGCTTATCGAGACGCCTTGAATGCCGAACACACTTGGTCGCTTCATCAGCCCGTTCCACCTGACCAGACCCGGTATCGGCGCTTCTGGGTTCAGGACGTTTCCAAATTTGATTCAGCGCCCACTCAAACGACCTCGGCCATTCACTAAGGCCTCGCAGTACGCAGGCGGCAGGCAAGGTGCAGTTGAGGGGCAGTCCGCACTGTCATTCTGTGTGCGCTGCCCAGTGATGGTAAAGAGCACGTCAACGCCGGCGTTGGCAACAGCAGCCAACGTAATCCCGGCGCGTGCGCACAGAAAAAACGCAGATAAAGCTGCACATGGCAGATTCGAAAAATCCAGACAGGATCATAAACACCAACACCCAGGCCCAGCCAAGCCGCGTAATGGGTAACTCATCAGTTCACCATTCGCTCTATTTTTCACCGGCGTCATAGCTACGTCGGCACGCTTGAATTGCCTCCATATTCTCGACTGTCCAATCGAAAAGAACCGAGAAAGGCCCCTGCAACGATCTACCAAGGGGTGTCAGGGCATACTCAACACCAAGCACCCGTCCATCCAGAACTCTGCGCGTCAACATTCCGTTGCGCTCCAGTTTACGTAGCGTCTGGGTCAGCACGCGCTGAGTGATGCCATCAAGACGACGCTTGATGCCGTTGAAGCGACAGGGCTCGCACAAGACAGCCAGAACCATCATCGACCACTTATCTGCTATCTGGTCGAGTATCACGCGGCTCGGACAATCGGCGCGGTAGATCGGGTCAGTGTCTTGCATTGGTATCCTCCAGCACCCTTGGGATGCTTCAGGTGCGTAATTGACTCTAGGTATCCAATGAATACTATCAGGTCATTAATGCACCTAACTTAGGAAATACTGAAATGACAAACACAGACGTCGGCAGGCTTCACATTTCGAACGCGGATGGCGTCGCAACGATCACGATTAATCATCCGCCTGTGAACGTCCTCGACGTATCTTTGAGGAGCGAGATACGCCGCTTTCTCCTTTGCGCTCGTGATGACACAAACACCCGCGTGCTGGTTTTCCAGAGTGCTGACCCAGAGTTTTTTATTGCGCATGTCGATATGACATTGATCGACGAGCCGCACGCATTTGACGATTTTGTTCATGAGTCTCCGGCGGCGCTCAACCCCTTCCAGGCATTCGGCGAACTGCTGCGAGATCAGCCACAGGTAACCATTATCAAGCTCGCCGGGTTGGCGCGCGGGGGAGGCGCAGAATTCATCTCAGCGGCCGACATGGTATTTGCCGCACAAGGCCGAGCAGGCCTTGCCCAATGCGAAGCGTTGATGGGCATCACGCCGGGAGGCGGAGCGACTCAATACCTTGCTAGCCGGATGACGCGTGGCCGAGCGCTTGAGGTGATACTTGGCGCCGATCTCATCGACGCCAATACGGCAGAGCGTTACGGATGGATCAACAGGGCACTGCCCGCGGACCAACTTGACGGTTTCGTTGATCGGCTGGCGCGCAACATCGCCGCACTGCCCGAAGGGGTCATCGCCGCTGCCAAAAAAGCAGTGCCCCGAACAGACCTGCGAGAAGGCTTTCGCCGCGAGCACGATGCCTGGGCGGGACTCTTCGAACGTCCAGCGGCTGAAAAGCTCATCCGGGGAGGACTCAAGGCTGGCGCGCAGACCAAAGAAGGGGAGCGAAATCTGGAGCGCCTTCTCCGCGGGCTGAAACGATGATCCATCCCTTAGTGCTACTTGGTTTCAAAAAACCATATTACAGACACATCATAGAGGCTGTTACGTAGCAGCCCCTGCACTTTCCCAAGTGCAATAAAAAACCCCGTAGACGTTAATCTACGGGGCTTTCGAGAGTGGAGGCCGAGGTCGGAATCGAACCGGCGTAGGCGGATTTGCAATCCGCTGCATAACCATTTTGCTACTCGGCCTCAAACGACCAATGCCCTTACCACTGACATTCATCGCATAAAAACTTGAGTGGGCTATAGAGCCCTGCCTCTACTCTAACTCATTGAATACATTGAAGTTTTTAATACTTCGTTGCGTTTGATGGGCGCCATTATGTACTCATTTGCTTTTGCCTGCAACCCCTTGATTTCAAAAATATTTCGTATTGGCATCAAGGGGTTGCGCCCCTGCCCTACTCCTTGATGAGCTGTTGTTGGTACTGCGGGTCGGCCTTGATCTGGGCTTCGGTGAAGGGCAGCGGGCGCAGTTTTTTCTCGGAGAAGGCTTGGGTTTGGTCCTTCGCGTATTTCGACTGGGGGTTACTGGATTCGGAGAACGCCAGTACGCCCAGGGCTTGGGGGCCTTTGTCGTCGAAAGTGACGATTTGCAGGTAGCTGCTGCCGCTGACCACTTCGCGTTTGCCGTCGGCGCGGGGCACGGTTTGCATGGCGTTGTAGATGCCGAGTGCTTGCGGGCCGCCGTGGATGGGGATTTGGCCGCAGACTTGGATGTCGCCCCAGCGGGTCAGGCCGAGTTTGCTGACGTCTGCGGTGGAGGCCAGCATGGCTTCGCGCAGGGCATTGGCCACGGGTTCGCGGTTGATGGCCAGGCCGCGCGGGGTGGTCAGCGGGTGCGCCGGGTCGAAGGCGACGCGCCAAGCGTCGGGGAGTTGCTGCAGGTGTTCGAACAGGTTGATGAAGTGCACCAGCCCTACGCCGCTGTCGAGATTGGCGCGCTGGTCCCAGGCCTTCAGGCTGGCACACAGTGGCTGCAATGCCGCCGCGTCATTGCCGAGGCGTTTGGCGCAAAACTCCAGCAGGTCAGGAATGACTTGGCTGGCGAGATAAACCTCGTTGTCCATCACCATGTTTTGCAGGTCGACCGCGCTGATCGGTTGTTTCTCCAGGGACTGCAGGCGCTGCACGGCGAAGCGCGCGCGGGGGCCTAGGCCAATGTGGTCTTGGCTGATGACTGGGGAAAACCCAGTCAGCGGCGCCTTGGGGTTGGCCATCCATGCCGAGTCGTTGGAGTGCTGCACATAGTCGGTGCGTTGCAGTTGCGGCAGTTGGTCAGCGGCGAAGATGCCGGGCTGCGCCGCACGTGGGTCGATGTCCCAGGCGCAGGTGCTGTGGGCGCCGTCGAGCATGATCATTTGCATTCCGGCCCGTGGGTCGCTGCATTGCGCGAGCTTGGCGGCGCTGACGTTGGGCACCACCGACAGGTTCATGTACAGGCTCTGGCCTTGGTCATCGGCCGCCACGGTGTTGACCCACGGAATGCCTTGCAGGGTGTGCACTGAGGTTTGCAGTTCCTTGAGGCTGGTGGCGCGGTTCATGGCATACCACTGCTGCAGCACGCGGTCGTTGCCCAGGTTGGCGTCGCGCAGGCTGAAGGCGTAGTGGTTGTCCCAATCGAGTTTGCCAGGCCATTGCACCACAGGGCCAAATTGCGAGCTGTAGAGCGTGTGCGCCTGCGGCTTGAGGCTGCCGTCGGCTTGCTTGACCTGCACGGTTACAGAAGTTTTCTCCAAGGGCATGGATTTACCGTCAAGCAGGTAGCGCGTGGCGTCCTTGGGGTCGAGGGTCAGGCGGTACAAGGTGAAATGCTTGGAGGTGTCGACCGTGTGGGTCCAGGCCACGTGCTGGTTAAAGCCGATATTGATCACCGGCAAGCCCGGCAGCGCGGCGCCCATCACGTCCAGCTGGCCGGGGATGGTCAGGTGCATCTCATAAAAGCGCATGCCGCCAACCCACGGAAAGTGCGGGTTGGCCAACAACATGCCACGGCCATTAAACGAACGATCACGCCCCACGGCGACGGCATTGCTGCCACGGTCCAGGCTGAAGCGTTGCTGATTGGCAACGGCCAGTTCAAAAGCTTTCAAGTTGGGTTGCACGCGGGCGGTGGCCCGAGGCGGTGCGGCGCTGGCCAAGGCTTCAGCGAATTGGCCGACACCGCCTTCCACCAACAGCCTGCGGGTGAGTTTGACCAGATCCCCTGTCACCAGCGGCCTGACCCACGCCGCGTGGCACTGTGCAGGCGCGCCCTGCTCTTTCAGGTAACGGTTGTAGCCCGCCACATAGCCTTCAATCCGCTGCTGAATCTCTGGCGTCTGTGCCTTCCAAAAGGCGGCAACCGCCTGGGGGGTGTTCAGCCAAGTGAAAAACACATCGCTGGCGAGGTTGTTGCGTTCTTCCAGGGTCGCCTGCTCGGGGCCGAAGAATTTGGCACGCTCACCGTTCACCGTGACCACTTCGTTGGCTAGCAGGCACAGGTTGTCCTGGGCGTACGCGTAGCCGATGCCGTAGCCCAGGCCGCGCTCGTCGTTGGCGCGAATGTGCGGCACGCCGAAGGTGGTGCGGCGAATATCCGCTGACGCTTGTGTGACGTGCTCGCGCGCCAAGGCGGCCAGGCTCAACCCCAGCAACACCCCGGCCACGCTCGTTCTGGACAACTTATTGGAAATAATCACGCCCGCTCCACAGTCAAATTGAACCCCCTCACACGGGGCAGTTACCCCACCGTAAGGACGCAATCAACTGGGAATAATTTAGCCGCCGGGCACGTTTATTCAAGACGCCTGCGCTGTGACACATTCGATACCGACAAAATTTCTACATCCGACACTTCATGATTTTGCTCGCTCGTTCGTCTTAATTAGATAAGAGCGCCATCATTTTCCTGATCAGGCTCTGATAAGGAGTTTTTGCATGTACAACTCGCAACTGCCCACGGACGGACATTCACCGGCTGCCGACGCCACGTTCAGCGGCGGCGCACACGCGTTCGGCAAAGCGCCCGAACAGCACGGTAACCAGCGTATTCGTCATTTGCTCAAGTGTTTCGGTTTGCGCACCAGCCTGATTCGGCTGAAGGTCATTGACGCCCTGCTGACGGCTGCCAGCAACCAGCGCACGCTGGGTGTGCGCGGCGTGCACAGCCATTTGCTGGAGCTGGGCATTCCGTTGTCGTTTCTCAGCGTGCGTGAGGTGCTCAAGCGCCTGTGCAGCGAGGGCGTGATCACCCTCAATGCCGATAAGAGCTACAGCCTCCATGAAGAGGCTGCCAAAGTGCTCGACGGTCGCGCCTGACTGACCTGAATCAGAAGTTAGGCTTGACCTTGCGGCGCATGATGCCGTTGATCACCACCACGGTCACCGCCACGGCAATGGCGATGTACTGGAACGTTTTCTCGCTGATAACCCCGGTGTTCTGCAGGTAGGACAGGCCAAACATTGTCCCCAGCACCACGAGGGAGATCAGAATCGAATATTTCAAACGTTGCTTTTGGGTCATGACGGGTTCCTGAACCTGATAAATGTATGCACTTTGTATCGTCGAGCATGCCAAGCACATACCCAGTGACGGGGATGGACGCGGGTCGACAGGGTCGTATGTTACAGGCGATGAAAAGCTTTGGCTCGCTCCACGCCTGATTGATCTTGTAAGTACTCCAGAGGATTTTTGAAATGTTGCGTCGAATCACACTGCTGATTCCATTGCTAATCATGCTGAGCATGAGCGGCTGCTTCTTTTTCCCACACGGCGGCGGTGGCGGCTGGCACGACCACCGCTATGACGGCGGCCGAGGCTACGAGCACCGCTGACCGCAGTTGCGTCTCGCTTTGCAGGGCGCAAAGCGAGACGCTCAGCCTGCGCGAACCCAACGCTGATGCAACCCGCGTGCAAACGCATCCAGCGCAAAACCCAACAGCCCGATCAGCAGCACCATGGCCATCAATTCCGAATACGCCAGGCGGTCACGGGTGTCGAGAATGTAGTACCCAAGCCCTGCACTGACCCCAAGCATTTCGCACGGCACCAGCACAATCCACAAAATCCCGATGGCCAGGCGCACACCGGTGAGCACATGCCCCACTACGCCGGGAATAATCACCCGACGCAACGTTTCCCAACGTGTAGCACTCAAACTCTTGCTCAACTGCAACCAGCGCGGGTCCAACTGACGCACGCCGGCAGCGGTGTTGAGCATGATCGGCCACACGGCGGCAAAGGCCAGTAGGAAGTAAATCGGCTGGTCGCCCACGCCCATCAACATCACCACGATGGGCATCCAGGACAGCGGCGAGATCATCCGCAAAAACTGAAAGGCTGGCGTGGTGGCGGCTTCGAGGTTGCGCGAACTGCCCACCAGCAGGCCCAGTGGCACGCCCACCAACAGGGCGAGAAACAGGCCGACGAAGATGCGCTTGAGGCTGACGACGATATGCAGGTACAGCTCGCCGCGCCCGAACAATTCCCACAGGCTGCTGAAGGTCGCCGCCAGCGAAAAGCGCGCCGATAAGCCCTCGGCGACGCCAAACACTTTGACGCCGCCCCACCACAAAAACAGCAAGCCGGCCAAACCACTGAGCCCCAGCAACCAGCCCGAGATGGTGTCTTTACTCAAGCGCCAATCTCCTCTTGCCGCTCGTAGCCATCCGGCAAGCCGAAGGTTTTCATGCCGCCCACCGACTCGATGGCATTACGCACAAAGCGATCGTCCACCAAGTCTTTAGCGACGAACGCCGGGTCAAGGTCGGCGAGAAACTTCTTGTCGCCCTCGATCAAGGTGTCCTTCAAGCGCCGCACCAGTTCCTCGGTGTAGCTGGGGAATGGGTAAGGTTGGAAGTCGATGCGGTGCTCGTCCCAATCGCCGTGCTGGATCGCGCCGTCGGCCAGGTAAGCGGCACGGTCGCCAGCCGCAGGCGCCAAGACTTTGCTCAACACCGGCTCAGCATGCGGCGTGTAGCGGTTCGGGCCGTCTTTGGACAACAGCTTCACCGCCTCTTCGCGATTGTCGCGCGTCCATACCTGCGCCTTGACGATGGCATTCACCACCTTCTGCGACCATTGCGGGCGGTTGGTCAGGTCGTGCTCGTGCATGAACACCACGCAGCACGCATGGTTGCGCCATACATCACCGGTAAAGCGCTGTACGCGGCCGACCTTGAGGTTTTCCGCCAAGGCGTTGAACGGCTCGGCGACGATATAGCCGTCGATGCGCTTGCTGGCCAGCGCCGGTGGCATGTCGGAGGGTGGCAACACGATCAGATTGACTTCATTGGCGGCAATCGCCTTACCGGTTGCACGGGCCACCGGCGTCAGGCCGTTATCGCGCAACAGTTGCTGCACAACCACGTTGTGGATCGAGTACCAGAACGGAATCGCCACCGACTTGCCGCCCAGTTGTTTGACCTCGGTAATGCCTGGCGAAACGGTCAAGCCTGAACCGCCCACGTGGTTCCAGGCCACCACCTTGGCCGGCACTTGACTGCCGTAGCGTGCCCACACTGTCATCGGCGACAACAGGTGAATCACGTTGACCTGCCCCGAAATAAACGCCTCGATCACCTGCGCCCAACTGCGTAACAACACCGGGCGCTCGGCCTTGATGCCTTCGGCTTCAAACAGGCCGTTATTATGCGCGACCAACAGCGGCGTGGCGTCGGTGATCGGCAAGTAACCGATGCGAACCGGCGCGTCCGGCTCGCTGGCGGCGCGGGCTTGCAAGCTGCTCAACAGCGGCAAGGCACCGGCGGCGCTGAGCACCGCCGAGAGTTTGAGAAAGTCACGGCGCGAGTGGGTCAGGTCATCCAGACACATAGTTGGGCTCCAGTTGTTCAAGAGGGTTGGGTTGAGGGCGGCTCGCCTGCCGTAAGGTTTTCAGAATCTCAATGCGCAGTGCGCCGATCGCTTCTACCTGTTCTTCGCGAGGTTGCGGCAGGTCGATGTGCCATTCGCCCAACGTGCGCGCCGGGTGGTTGCCCAGTAGCAGGATGCGGTCGGACAGCAGCAGCGCTTCATCGATATCGTGGGTGATCAACACCGCCGCCGAGCCTTGCTCGCGGTTGACCTTGAGCAGCAGGTACTGCATATCGGCACGGGTGACTTCATCCAGCGCGCCGAACGGCTCATCCAGCAGCAGCACTTGCGGCTGCCGCGCCAGGCAACGGGCCAACGCCGTGCGCTGGGCCATACCGCCGGACAACTGCGCCGGGAACTGCTGGCGCGCATGCTCAAGCCCGACCGCGGCGATGGCGTGGTCAACACGGCGGCAGCGCTCCTGCGCGCTCACGTGCGGCTGGCGGGCAAAATCCAAACCAAAGGCGACGTTCTTTTCCAGGCTCAGCCAAGGCAACAGGCTCGGGTCTTGGAAGGCCACGGCGACGCGGGGATGCGGGCCATTCAGCGGCTCACCCAGCGCCCGCACGCTACCGCCCTGAGGCGCCTGCAAGCCGGCCAGCACGCGCAACAGGCTGGACTTGCCGACGCCGCTGGGGCCAAGGATCGATACCACTTCACCGGGCTGCAACTGCAAGTCAAACCCTTGCAATACCGGGCCGCTGGCGTACCCCAGGCAAATCCCCTCAGCGCTCAATACCGCCTGGCTCATAGATTGGCCTGGCGGTGCAGCTCGGTGCGCAGTTGCACCAGGCTTGGCGTGACGATGGGCACAAAGGCCGACTCGCGCCAGCGCCGGGCAAAACCACTGCCATGGGCGGTCAGGTAAGCCTTGCCACCGCTGGCTTGCAGTTCAAGTTGCACCGCGCTTGCGGCAGTTTCCGCGAGGGCAATACGCAGTTTGAACAGCGGCACCGGTTGCGCCGCAAACCGCCCGGCCAACAGGCCTTGTTTCAGCTCGCTTACCAAGTGGTCCAGGGTCACGCGCAACGCTTGCAACTCATCACGCAACACGGTGCGGCTCGACCCCAAGTGGTTGGCCACCTCCGCCAGCGAGCGGCGGGCCAGGCCGATCGACATACCGCACTGCAAGCCAAGAAACGCCGGGCGTACGGTCGGCAAAAACTTACGCGCATCCTCATGCAATAACCAATCACGGCTCAGCTCAACGCCTTCGAGCCCAAGCGCCGCGGTGTTGCTCGATTGCAGCCCCAGCAAGTCCAGGTCGCGCGAGCGTTGCAGGCCTGCAACCGAATCCGGGATCGCCAGGATAAACGGCGCACCGCCCCCGGC
>NZ_UYXQ01000084.1 GCF_900624995.1 Pseudomonas antarctica | reverse complement strand
GCATCCCTGCGTGGTGGCCCGTTCCATGGCCTTGCCCCTAGGGCCTGGCTGGTATGCCCGAGTCGCCATCGTCGGCTATCGTCCACCGACTGGAACGCGATGCGGCCGGCCTACTGGTCGCCAAAACCACCGCCGCCGCCTCGGAAGCCACCGCCACCGCCGCCACGCCCACTGCTGCTGAGAATGGCCAGCAAAATAGCGCCAACCGGCAGGCCCAGGCGATTGCACAGCCACAACACCCCGATCAACAGAATGAACAAGCCGATGGAAAGCCCGGGATTATCCTTGGCGAAGTTGGCGTCCGCCACATGGGCCGGCACCGCCAAGGGCTCACCGCCCACCACTTGCAGCATCGCCGCCACGCCGTCGCTGACGCCCTGGCTGTAATTGCCGGCCTTGAACTTGGGCGCGATCACCTGATTGATGATCACCCAGGACTGCGCATCGGTCAGCACACCTTCGAGGCCATAGCCGACTTCGATGCGCAATTTGTGCTCATCCCGGGCGACGATCAACAGTGCGCCGTTGTCCTTGCCCTTTTGGCCGATGCCCCACTGGCGACCCAATTGGTAACCGTAGTCCTCAATAGTTACGCCTTGCAGGTCGGGCACGGTGACCACCACGATCTGGTCACCGGATTTGTGCTCAAGCAGCTCCAACTGTTGGGTAATCTGCGCACGCGTTGCCGGGTCGATCATTTGGCCGCTGTCCACCACCCGCCCGGTCAATGGCGGGAACGTCAGCGCGGCCTGAGCCGCACCGAC
The DNA here is from genome assembly GCF_900624995.1 of Pseudomonas antarctica. GTDB lineage: Bacteria > Pseudomonadota > Gammaproteobacteria > Pseudomonadales > Pseudomonadaceae > Aquipseudomonas > Aquipseudomonas antarctica. The sequence goes on along the minus strand of NZ_UYXQ01000084.1, from coordinate 17,308 downwards.
GCAGGCCAGCAACCACAGCGCCAAGCCTATCCGTAATAAACGCATCGACACCTCAGAGAAGCCTTATTTGAACTTCACTTGCGGCGCTTTATCGGCGTCGGCACTGGTGGCTTCAAACGTGGCGCGGATCGGCAAGTCGCTGTACATCACGGTGTGCCACAGGCGACCTGGGAAGGTACGGATTTCGGTGTTGTACGCTTGCACCGCCTGGATAAAATCGCGACGGGCCACGGCAATGCGGTTTTCCGTGCCTTCAAGTTGCGATTGCAGGGCCAGGAAGTTCTGGTTGGCCTTCAGGTCCGGGTAGCGCTCGGACACCACCATCAAACGGCTCAACGCGCCGCTCAAACCGTCCTGGGCTTGCTGGAACTGTTTGAGTTTCTCGGGGTTGTCGAGGGTGCTGGCGTCCACCTGAATCGACGTGGCCTTGGCCCGCGCTTCAATCACGGCGGTGAGGGTGTCTTGCTCATGGGCGGCGTAGCCCTTGACCACTTCCACCAAGTTAGGGATAAGGTCGGCACGGCGTTGGTACTGGTTCTGCACCTGGCCCCAGGCCGCCTTGGCCTGTTCATCCAGCGTCGGAATGGTGTTGATGCCGCAACCGCTCAAAACGCTGCTGATCAGTAGTAGAGCCGCGGCTTTCAAGCCCCAGCGATAACCTTGTGCTGCTTGCATGGTGTTTCTCCTGCCCAAACTGGATGGAATGTGACGACTAACCCTATAACCCGTGCGCTTGGGGCATAATCCGCCACCACTGGATTGCGTCGAGCCAATCAGCTACAAAGATGCCCAGCGCGAAAAAGAGTTCAGAGTGTGCTGCATTTATCTGAACAACACCCGAACAACAATAGACGCTCCCCACATTTTGGCCGACGGCATTCTCTTGATGCTGTGCAGTGAGCCGAAAAAGGATATTCATGAAAAAGCTGTGTTTGCTCGGCCTTGTTGCCACTCTGGCCACTCACCCCGTCTGGGCAGAAACAAAGCCTGCTGCGCTTAAAGACAAGGACGCCTTCGTCAGCGACCTGCTCAAGCAGATGACCCTGGATGAAAAGATCGGCCAATTGCGCCTGATCAGCATCGGCCCCGAAATGCCTCGCGAGCTGATCCGCAAGGAAATCGCCGCCGGCCGTATCGGCGGCACCTTCAACTCGATCACCCGCCCGGAAAACCGTCCGATGCAGGACGCGGCCATGCGCAGCCGGTTGAAGATCCCGATGTTTTTCGCCTATGACGTGATCCACGGCCACCGCACGATTTTCCCGATCAGCCTGGCCCTGGCCTCCAGCTGGGACATGGACGCCATCGGCCGCTCGGGGCGCATCGCCGCCCAGGAAGCCGCCGCCGACAGTCTCGACATCACCTTTGCGCCGATGGTCGACATCTCCCGTGACCCGCGCTGGGGCCGTACCTCCGAAGGTTTTGGCGAAGACACCTACCTGACGTCGCGCATTGCCGAAGTGATGGTTAAGGCGTTCCAGGGCGCCAGCCCCGCCAATGCCGACAGCATCATGGCCAGCGTCAAGCATTTCGCGCTGTATGGCGCGGTGGAAGGCGGACGCGACTACAACGTGGTCGACATGAGCCCGGTCAAAATGTACCAGGACTATTTGCCGCCCTACCACGCAGCGATCAAGGCCGGTGCTGGCGGCGTGATGGTGGCGCTGAACTCGATCAACGGCGTGCCCGCCACCGCCAACACCTGGCTGATGAACGACCTGCTGCGCAAGGACTGGGGCTTCAAAGGCCTGGCCGTCAGCGACCACGGCGCGATCTTCGAGCTGATCAAGCATGGCGTTGCCAAGGACGGGCGTGAAGCCGCCAAACTGGCGATCAAGGCCGGCATCGACATGAGCATGAACGACTCGCTCTACGGCAAGGAATTACCCGGCCTGCTGAAATCCGGCGAGATCGAACAAAGCGACATCGACAACGCCGTGCGTGAGGTGCTCGGCGCCAAGTACGACATGGGCCTGTTCAAAGACCCGTACCTGCGCATCGGTAAGGCCGAAGATGACCCGGCCGATACGTACGCCGAAAGCCGCCTGCACCGTGCCGACGCGCGTGATATCGCGCGCCGCAGCCTGGTGCTGCTGAAAAACCAGAACAACACCCTGCCGCTGAAAAAATCCGCGACCATCGCATTGGTCGGCCCGCTGGCCAAGGCACCGATCGACATGATGGGCAGTTGGGCCGCCGCCGGCAAACCTGCACAATCGGTGACCCTGCTCGACGGCATGAACGCGGTGATCGGCGAAAAAGGCAAAGTGATCTACGCGCGTGGTGCCAACATCACCAACGACAAGGCGGTGGTCGACTACCTCAACTTCCTCAACTTCGATGCGCCGGAAGTGGTGGATGACACCCGTTCCCCGCAGGTGCTGATCGACGAAGCGGTGAAAGCTGCGAAGGACGCCGACGTGGTGGTGGCTGCCGTGGGCGAGTCGCGTGGTATGTCCCACGAGTCCTCGAGCCGTACCGACCTGAACATCCCGCAAAGCCAGCGCGACCTGATCAAGGCCTTGAAGGCCACCGGTAAACCGCTGGTACTGGTGTTGATGAACGGCCGCCCGCTGTCGATTGTCGATGAGAACCAACAGGCCGATGCGATCCTGGAAACCTGGTTTGCCGGCACCGAAGGCGGCAACGCCATTGCCGATGTGCTGTTCGGTGACTACAACCCGTCGGGCAAGCTGCCAATCACCTTCCCACGTTCGGTTGGGCAGATTCCTACCTACTACAACCACCTGACCATCGGCCGCCCGTTCACCCCAGGCAAGCCGGGCAACTACACTTCGCAGTACTTCGATGACACCACCGGGCCGCTGTTCCCGTTTGGTTATGGCCTGAGCTACAGCACGTTCAGCCTGTCGGACATGGCACTGTCGTCCACCACCCTGAACAAAACCGGCAAGCTCGACGCCAGCGTCACGCTGAAAAACACCGGCAAGGTCGATGGCGAAACCGTGGTGCAGTTGTATATCCAGGACGTGGCCGGCTCGATGATCCGCCCGATCAAGGAGCTGAAGAACTTCCAGAAGGTCATGCTCAAGGCCGGTGAAGCGCGCACGCTGCACTTCACCCTCACTGAGGAAGACTTGAAGTTCTACAACACCCAGCTCAAGTTCGCCGCTGAACCTGGGCAGTTCAATGTGCAGATCGGGCTCGACTCCCAAGACGTGCAGCAGCAGACGTTCGAGTTGTTGTAACACCGCAAGCCCCCTCTTTTTTGAAGAGGGGGCTTGCGCATCCACGTCGGCAAAAAGCTAATTTTCACGGCCCATTCAAGCCAAGTCCTACATCTCGCCCGCCCCCACTCACGCACCCTGTCAGCCCACTATTAATGTGCAGGTGTGTGGATCATGTCGCCCATAAAAAGCGCTCGATCGGCGGAAAAAAGAGCGTCTATTCAAGCATCGTTCAAGCGAAATGCTATTGCCCTCTGCGTACTCGGCGGCTTGTCGGGCATGCCGGTTGAAGCCGCGAACTACGTCGAGCAAGGCCGACTGCACGACGCGGCCAGTTGGCGCAGTGACGAGTTCAAGCGTAACTGGGGGTTGGGCGCGGTCGGCGCTGATTACGCCTATGCACGGGGCTTGAGTGGCGCAGGAGTACGATTAGGCGTTTACGACTCTGGAACAGACCTGCGCCATAGTGAGTTTGCGGGGAAGCCAAATGTCGGCGTGCTGATGGCTGACACCGGCTGCATGAGTGGGACTGTGCTGGAGAGAGGCTGCTTCTACACTGAAGGGGATCGCGCGGCGGTAACCGTTATCGATTCATTACCACCCGAAGCATTGACCGCCCTTGAAGACGCTATTGCCGATGGCATCCTCACCCGTGAACAACTTGATGAATATCTCGGATTTGTAGGGGCCACCTACAATGCGCATGGCACTCACGTTGCCGGCACGGCACTCGCCAATCGTGATGGGTCCGGCATCCAGGGTGTGGCTTACGCAGCCAACTTAAGTGCAGTGCGCAAGTACGGCAACACCTACCTGGGAGGCCCCATTTCCATAACAGACATTTTGCGCCCCCCGCTTCCGACGGTTGCAGCGGTAGACGCCGCCTATGCCCAATTGCACCGTCAGAATGTACGTGTCGTCAACAATAGTTGGGGGAGCCCATTTTCGCCCGCGAATGACACAGAGCTGGACATGGCATTAAGCGAAACAGGAACCTCCGTTTATTCAGAACTCAAGGCCATAGCAGACAACGCTATCACGTATGGGATGCTGCAAGTCTGGTCAGCGGGCAACGTAACCACAGCAAACGAATCCCCGCAAAAAGCGCCCAATGCCGGGCTACATCCCAGCCTGCCACGTGCCATTGCAGCGCTGGAGCCCTATTGGCTGACCGTCGTCAACTTAAATAAAGAGCTGACCCTAGGCGAGTATTCAAAACGCTGTGGCTTCAGCAAAGACTGGTGCCTGGCCGCGCCCGGAACGGATATCAACTCGTCCTGGGTCACAGGTTCCATACAAACCGAAAACCACTTTGACCAGGACGGTGGTGTCAATGGTTTCGCAGTGACCGGTGATAAACCCGAGTTAGGCTATATGTTAAGTTCCGGCAGCTCCATGTCCGCCCCTCACGTCAGCGGTGGCCTGGCACTGCTGATGGAGCGCTTCCCCTACCTCGACAACCCACAAATCCGCGACGTGCTGCTCACCACCGCCACCGACCTCGGCGAGCCGGGTGTCGACGACGTCTACGGCTGGGGCCTGATGAACCTGAAAAAAGCCATCGACGGCCCCGGCCAGCTGCGGGTTGATACCAACGTCAACATGGGCCGCCCCGCCGGCGGCGCAATCGTCTGGCAAGGCGGTGCCTGGGATGATTGGCGCAACGATATCAGCGGCCCGGGCCGCCTGGAAAAAACCGGTATCGGCTGGCTGCGCCTGAGCGGCAATAACAGCTTTGCCGGAGCCACGCTCAAGGAAGGCATTCTGGAGCTGGACGGTATCAACACCCTCAAGGGCGACGTCAATGTCGACGGCGGCGCTCTGCGCGTGAACGGTTCATTGGCCGTCGTGGGCGATTACAAACAAGCCGCCGGTTCAACCCTGATGACTGGGCTGGTGGACCCGTCAGCCCCGGCAAAACTGCAGGTGCAAAACCAGGCGTCTATCAATGGCGGCTCGCTGTACCTCAGCGCGCAACCCAACAGCTATTACCTGGGCCAGCGTTACAGCATTCTCCAGGCCCAAGGTGCATTGACTGGCGAGTTTGCCTCAATCGACCGCCGCGAATTCTCGCCCTTCCTCAGTGTTTCCCAGGTCAAGGAAGGCAACGTTTTGCGGGTGGAATTCGGCCGTGGTCGGTCACTGGCGTCGGCAGCCGGCACTGCCAACCAGCGCGCCGTCGCCAATGCTGCCGATGCTGAAACCCGGCCATCGCCGGTGCTGCAGCGCCTGACTGCGTTGTTTCCCGACCAGGCACCGTCGGCACTCGACCCGTTGAGCGGCGAACTGCATGCCAGCACCCAAGCGGTGTTGATCGAAAACAGCCGCGTGCTGCGTCAGGCAGCACTCGACCGTCAGCGCAGCGCACAAGACAGCCGTGCGACGGCGCGCGACGCACGCAACCAAGGGGTCTGGGTGCAACTGCCGCGTCAGTCAGGCCAACTCGCGGGCGACAGCAATACCACGCGTACCGCTCACAGCAGCACGGGCCTGCTGGTCGGGTTCGATCACACCCTGGAACAAGGTACCCGACTGGGCGTGGTCGTCGGCGGCGGTCAAACCGAGGTAAAAGCCGGAGCGCGTGGCAAGGCGAGTGTCGACACTTACCAAGTGGGCCTGCACGTGGGCCACACGTGGGACGCGTTCGGCCTCTATGGCGGCATCGCTTATGCGCAACATAAGATCCAGACAAAGCGCCGCGTCAGCTTCCCCGGCCTAGAAAACAGCCTGTCCGCCCAGTACGCCAGCCGCACCGTGCAGACATTTGCAGAAGCGAACTATAAGTTCAGCCATGACGTTTGGGATTGGCAGCCGTACCTGCAACTGGCCAATGTGCAACAGCGCAGCGAAGGCTTCAACGAACGCGGCGGCATCGCCGCACTGAAGGGCAAACGCTCGAAGGAAAACGTCAACCTGACCACCGGTGGCGTGCGCGTCAACATAGACCTGGGCAAGGCGCAGGTCGGTCCATCTTGGCTGAGCCTGCACGGTGGCCTGGCCTACACCCATGCCAGCGGCGACCTGCAACCCACCACGCAGGCGGCGTGGGACGGCGGACGTGTGATGAGCGTCAGCGGCGCACCGCTGGATCGCCTCAGCACCCGACTGGAACTGGGCGCCACCGCACGCCTGACACGCGACAGCGCGTTGGACGTGGGTTTCACCCGACAACACGGTGAGCGCACGCGAGACCAGAGCATCACGGCGCAGTATTCACTGCAGTTCTAAGCGCTGTTATCCGTACAGGCGGGGGGCCTCAGCCCCGCCGCCCCAACAGATTCACCACCAACCGATCAATCCAGCCCCACACCCGCTGCTTGACCCGCCGCCACAACGGCCGCGACTTCCACGCCGCCAGACTGACCGCCTGGCTCTGGGCAAAATCGCGCTCGAAACTGCCTGCCACAGCCAGCGTCAATTGCGGGTCCAATGCTTCCAGATTGGCTTCCAGGTTGAAGCGCAAATTCCAGTGGTCGAAATTGCACGAGCCGATGCTCACCCAGTCATCCACCAGCACCATTTTCAGGTGCAGGAAGCATGGCTGGTACTCAAAGATCTGCACACCTGCCCGTAGCAGACGCGGGTAGTAACGGTGCCCGGCATAACGCACGGACGGGTGATCGGTACGCGGGCCACTGAGCAGCAGACGCACATCCACGCCACGCCCGGCTGCGCGGCGCAAGGCACGGCGCACGCTCCAGGTCGGCAGAAAATACGGCGTGGCCAGCCAGATGCGTTGCTGGCTGCTGTTCAAGGCGCGAATCAGCGACTGCAAGATATCGCGATGCTGACGGGCGTCGGCATACGCGACGCGCCCCAGGCCCGGCCCCGTCGCAGGCACCTTGGGCAGGCGCGGCAAGCCGAAATGGGTGGAGGGCTTCCACTCCCGCCGAGCCGCATTGGCGTGCCATTGCCGGTCGAACAACGCCTGCCAGTCGAGCACCAATGGGCCGCTGATGTACACCATCACTTCGTGCCACTCGGCTGTGTCTTGCCCCGGCGTCCAGAACTCATCCGTGACACCGGTCCCGCCGACCACCGCAATACCCTGGTCAACCAGCAACACCTTGCGGTGGTCGCGGTACAGGTTGCGCACCCAACGTCGCCAGCTCAGACGATTGTAAAACCGCAGCTCCACGCCCGCGTCAGTCAGGCGCTTACGCAGCCCCAAGGTAAGCGCCAGGCTGCCGTAGTCATCAAACAGGCAACGGACGCGCACACCACGCTCGGCGGCGAGCACCAATGCTTGGATCATCGCGTCGGCGCAGGCCCCGGCTTCCACCAGGTACAGCTCCAACTCGACTTGCCGTTCAGCGCGAGCAATAGCCACCAGCATCTGCGGGAAGAAGTTCGGACCGTCAATCAGCAATTCGAAACGGTTGGCGCTGCGCCACGGGAACACTGCGCCGCTCATGTCAGCGCGCCGTAAAGATCAATACCGCACCCACCGGCACCGACAAACTGATCGACTTGAGCCCCGCCGCCTTACGCAACCCCGCCACACCCGGCGCCAGATCGAAGTCTTCGGCATGCAACACCACCGGCTCCAGGGTCACCACCTGGAAACGGCGGTCATCCAGGCGTGTGGCCAACAGTTCGGCGCTGTAGGTCTGGGTCTTGCCGTGCAGCGTGACGCTCAATGGAAGGCGCAGTTCCAGCTGCGCGCCAGGCGCCAGGTCATTGATGGGCTGCAAGTTGATCTGTGCGCCGATCAGCGCTTCGGGAAACGTCTTGATCTCGAACAGCTCATTGCGCATACGTTCATCGCGCAGCGGGATGCCGCTGTTGATCGACTCAAGCTCCACTTCCAATCGCGCGGCGCCCTGGCTGTCGACTTTGCCGTGCAGCACCAGGAAGCGATGCACTTCAGCGATTTCGGTGTTTTTGGTGGTAACGAATGACAGGCGTGAGGATTCGTTATCCAGGTACCAATCGGCGTGGGCAGGCAGGGCGGCACACGTCAGCAGCGTGAGTGCCAGCGGTTTGACATTGAACATAAAGACTCATGGGGTAGAAACCTGGACGAACCTTAAGCGCAATATCACAAGCGGCGCAAATCTAATGTGGGAGCAAGCCCGCGCCCCTATTTGTTGGGCAATGATTATCAGACCAACACCCGCTGCACTTCGCGCACCGTCGCTTCAAGGCTGGCCATATGCAGGTTCAACACACGCTCAACCGGCGCCTGATGCATCGGCCAGTGCAACGCCATGCTGCCGACCAATCGACCCTGGGCGCGCACCGGCAGCGCCACCGCGCGAATCAGGAACGGCAGACGCACCGGGTATTCCCAATAGCCTTCGGTACGCTGGCCGAAGCCTTGGTGCTGGGTTTGCTCACACACATGGTGCTGCTCGTCTGCCGCCACATGATCTCGGCCCGCAAGGCGTTGCACTTCTTCAGTCGGCAATTGGGTAAGACACGCTTTGCCCATCGCCGAGTGAAACAGGCTGGCGTGCTGGCCGACGATTTGGCAGTTGTTGGGATACAGCTTACGCAACACGCTGGGGATCGCGCTCTCCATAACTTCCAGGCGTTCACCATCGAAGCAGGATAAGTCCACCACCAGCCCAGTGCGTTCGCTGAGCTCCAGCAGCCAGGGCGCGGCGCTTTCCACCACCTGGCGCTTGAAGCGCTGCTGAGTGTCGCCGAACAACCGTTGGGCGCGCAGGCGATAACGGCGATCACTCAGGCCACGATACACCCAGCCCTGCTCTTGCAGGGTCAGCAACATGCGCGACACGGTGGCCTTGGGCAGGCGCGTCAGATAATGCAGCTCCTCCAGCCCCAAGGCCTGGTGCTCGCCGAGCAATTCGACGATTGCCAGTGCGCGCTCAACCGAACGAACGGTCCCTGTCTCGGCGTTGCTGCCCATAGTCGATCTCCTTGTTGCCGGTGGATGATCATTGTTCACAGCAAGATACAGGCCCGCCTTGTATCAGACAGCCGCCAGGCACGTGGGTGGACGGCGTTGCACCCATTGCGTCAATTGCTCATGGGCATAGGCCAATTGCAGCACCGCCCGGTCCGCCTGGGCCGGGCCGATGATCTGCAGGCCCATGGGCAACCCTTGGGGGTTGAAACCCACCGGGATGCTCATGCTCGGCAGGCCGGCGAGCGTGGGGCCGATCACGACTTCCATCCAGCGGTGATACGTGTCCATTTCACGCCCGCCAACGAGGCGCGGCCACGCCTGTTGTGCATCGAAAGGGAACACTTGGGCAGTGGGCAGCAACAGAAAATCGTAACGCTCGAACAGCTTGGCCAGGGCGCGATACCACTCGCTGCGGTCCACCGACGCCTGATACACCTGCTGGGCACTCAAGCCCACGCCGCCCTCCACTTCCCATTGCGCTTCAGGTTTGAGCAACGCACGTTTTTGCGGGTTGGCGTACGCCGCGCCAAGGTTGCCGTGTATCAGCCAATGGCGGTGCACCAGCCAACTGCGCCATAGTCGCGCCATGGAAAATTCGGGCTGGCAGCGTTCGACGTCGCAGCCTAACGCGGCAAAATCGCCGAGGGCTGATTCGCACAGGCTCAGCACGCCATCGTCCATCGGCAGGTAGCCGTTGTAATCCCCCAGCCAGCCGAGGCGCGCACCGTTGAAGTCACGCTGCAAGGGTTGGCCCAATACCGTCGGATCGTCCTTGGATGACAGCGGCACCCGAGGGTCGTAACCGGCCTGGGTACTTAGCAACCGCGCCACATCCGTGACACTGCGACCCATCGGGCCCTCAGTACCGAGTTGCTGCACGAACAGTTCCGGTATCGGCCCGTGGGGCACACGGCCCTGGGAGGGGCGCAGGCCGTACACGTTGTTGAAGGCGGCCGGGTTGCGCAGTGAGCCCATCATGTCGCTGCCATCGGCCACCGGCAGCATGCGCAACGCCAGCGCGACCGCCGCCCCGCCGCTGCTGCCGCCCGCGATCAGGCTTGGGTCATAGGCATTGCCGGTGGTGCCGAACAACGTGTTGTAGGTCTGCGAGCCGAGGCCGAATTCCGGCACGTTGGTCTTGCCGATGATGATCGCGCCACTGGCCCGCACTCGCGCTACGCTGATGGCGTCTTCGGTCGGCACATGCTCGGCGAACAGCGGCGAGCCCAAGGTGGTGCGCAGGCCCTTGGTGGCGGCCAGATCCTTGATCGCCTGGGGCATGCCGTGCATCCAGCCGCGCGATTGGCCCTGGTCCAACTCGCGATCACAGGCCCGGGCCTCGGCCAGCACTTGATCGGCATCACGCAACGACACCAGCGCATTCACACGCGGGTTGAAACGCTGGATCTGCGCCAGGTACGCCTGCATCACGTCTTCACACGACACCTGCCGCGCATGGATCGCGCGCGACAGTTGCGTGGCCTCCCAATCAACAATGCTCAAGGCTTCACCTCACTTGAAAACGGCAGCGGTTTCTTCAATCGCGGTGCCTCACGCATGCAGTAAGTGCCCAACAGCGTCAGCACGCAAGCGAACAGCACGTAAAACGACGGCGCCACCGGCGTGCCCAACACTTTGGTCAGCCAGGTCACGATCAACGGTGCAAAACCGCCGAACACCATCACCGCCACGTTATAGGCCACCGACACGCCGGTGGAGCGTACCTCGATGGGAAACTGCTCGGCCAATGCCGTCGGCGCCGGGCCGAAAAAGCCACCGATGGCGGTGCAAAGCATCACTTGCATCACCAGCAAACGCTCAATGGACGGCGCGGCGGCCACCCACACATACAGCGGGTAGACCATCACGAAGAATGCCAGGGTGAACGCCATCAACACCGGCCGCCGCCCCAGCCGATCCGAGAGCAGACCGGACAGCGGAATCACCACGGTCATCAACGCCACCGCAAACATCTGCACCATCAGCACTTGGTCCAGCGGCAAGCCGAGGCTCTTGTGGGCGAAGGTCGGCATGTTTACCAGCACCACATAAAACGACACCGTGGCGCCGCAAGCCAGGCCCATGCACACGAGGATGCTGCGCCGATGCTCACGCAGCACACCCATCAGGCCCGGCGCCGGGCCGGTGGCCTGCTTGCGTGCTTCGATAAATTCTTCTGGGTCTTCCATATGCCGACGAATCCACAGCCCCACCGGGCCGATCAGCAAACCCAACACGAACGGCACGCGCCAGCCCCACAGGTCGAGGGTTTCGGGGGAAAAGAAATGCGTGACCAACGCCACCATCGCCGCGCCGCCAAAGACCGCCAGGCACTGGCCCACCAACTGCCACGAGCCATACAGGCCCTTGCGATGGGCCGGTGCACTTTCTACCAGGAACGCCGTGGCACTCGCGTATTCACCGCCGGTGGCAAAGCCCTGGAGCATGCGCGCCACCACGATCAGCAACGGCGCGCCCATACCGATGGCGGCGTAGTTGGGCGCAAAGGCGATCAGCGCGATGGACACGGTCATCAGCCGGATAATCAGCTGCATCGCCGCCTTGCGGCCTTTGCGGTCGGCGTAAATCCCCAACAGGACGCCGCCCACCGGACGCATGAAAAAGCCCACGCCAAAGGTGGCCAAGGCCATCAGCAGCGAGGCGTATTCATCCTGCGACGGGAAAAACTGCCGAGCGATGATGCTGGCCAGAAAGCCGTAAACGATGAAGTCATACCATTCCAGCGCATTGCCGATCACGGCCGCCACCACCTGGTGGGTGCGGGAGACACGGGGTTTTGAAATCTGCATGAGGAACGCTCCATTCAACCAATAAGGGAAAGGGTCCAGCGGCAGAAAAAGTGAGGGCGTCAGGCAGGCTTGAGCCAGCTCTCGGCCAGCGCGCCCCAATAGGCGGCGCCGGTCAGCAGGATGTCGTCGTTAAAGTCATAGGCGGGGTTATGCACCATCGGCCGCGACACGCCGTTGCCGATAAACAGGTAACTGCCGGGGCAGCGTTGCAGCATCCAGGCGAAGTCTTCGCTGCCCATCAGCGTGCGGGTGTTGCCGTCCACCGCCTCGGCGCCGAGCAAGGCCACGCCGACCTGGCGGGCGAACTCGGTTTCTTCGGGGTGGTTGACCAACACCGGGTAGGCCGGGCGGTGTTCGATCTGCACCGTGCAGCCGAAGCTGGCGGCCTGGGTCTGGATGATCGCGTTGACCCTTTCCAGCATCTGTTCGCGCACCTTCGGGTTGAGTGCGCGCAGGCTCAAGCGCAACAGGGCTTGCTGAGGAATCACGTTGGCCGCCTGGCCCGCTTGCAGCGCGCCGACCGTGACCACGGCGGCTTCCTGGGTGTCGATGTTGCGCGCCACCACCGTCTGCAACGCCATGACCATACTCGCGGCCGCGACCAAAGGGTCCACGGTCAAATGCGGCATGGAACCGTGGCCGCCGACGCCTTCCAGCGTTACGGTGAGCAAGTCCTGGGACGCCATCATCGGCCCGACTCGCAAGCCCAGATGCCCCGCCGGCAGGCCCGGCATATTGTGCATGCCGAACAGGCCGTCGCAGGGGAAACGCTCCAGCAAACCGTCCGCCAGCATGGCCTCGGCGCCGCCCTGGCCTTCTTCGGCGGGTTGGAAAATCAGGTTCAACGTACCGTCGAATTGCCGCGTCGCCGCCAGGTAACGCGCGGCGCCGAGCAGCATGGTGGTGTGGCCGTCGTGGCCGCAGGCGTGCATGCAACCGGCGTGCTGGCTGGTGTAGGCCGCGCCGGTGTTTTCGAGGATGGGCAAGGCGTCCATGTCGGCACGAATGCCCAGGGTGCGCGAGCTGCTGCCGTTACGCAGCACACCGACCACACCGGTTTTGCCGATGCCGGTATGTACTTCATAGCCCCACTGTCTCAAGGACTGCGCGACGAGCGCTGACGTGCGGTTCTCTTCAAAGCCGAGTTCGGGATGGGCGTGGATGTCTTGACGCACGGCCTGCAAGTCGCTGGCGACGTCGCTGAGCCAATCCAGAATGTGCTGGTGTGGGCGCATGGTGATTCTCCTCACAGGCGGGTGTTCCCGTTCTTGTTGGCGACACATCGCCAGCTAACCGCGATGTGGGCGCGAGGACAATCAAAGGTGGTTCCACTGGGTGGAACCTTGGGGCTTCACCCCAACACTGTGGCGAGCAAACTTGCTTGTGCTGGGGTGCGAAGCGCCCCCAATAAGCCCGGAATGACAAATAAAGAATCAGTTCCCAAGATGCAGAAGCCGTGCGAAAGGACACTATTTTTTCAGGCACAACCACAGCAAATAGAGTGTGCCGAGCGCAATGGCGAAGACGAAATAAAACGTCCACAACAGCACGTGACCACCATACGATGCGGCGGCCCGCAAGGGATCCGTTCCCCAAAAATCTTTTCCAGTAAACCGAAAAACAACGTTTTCTACCGCACGCCTGGCAAGCGGGAACAAAAGAGCATTAACCCCGCAGATCAAGATAATGATCACGGCCTTATCGCTGGATTTAAAAACGGAGACGCTCATGCAAAAAATAAACAGCGCAATAACGAAGCTTTTTAAATAATAGTTTTTCTCCATGCGCAGTCGCGCTCTTATCACCCTGAAGTAGTTTTCGGCCTTGCGCGCCAACGTCATAAGTTTCCTCTTAGACCTGTTAACGGCCGACTTCAGTGGCGTCGGCCACCGGCAAGGTTACTACGGCGTGCGCGGTGGAGACAGGCAGAAGGTATATCTCACGGCAACAATCGACACCCCTGCCGCTCGCCCATCCACCGCGCCGTATGCGTGCGCCCCAACCCACTCGCCGTGACTTCACTGCGTTCCGGCTTATCGGTAAACGCACTGGTCGGCACGTACTGCTTCACATACCCCAGGCAATACTCGGTGGGATTGTTCTCCACATACCGGCACGAGCAGTACTCCTTGGCCGTGTACGCGGCGATGATGTCGGGGAAGGCTTGCAGGTTAACGCGCTCATGCCACACCCAGCCCAGCAGGGCGAGTAATAGAAGCAGGAAAACGCTGATAAACGGGTGACGGCGGATCATGGTTGCACCGCCGCGAGCACGCGTTTGAGCAGTTCGTTATGGCGGTAGCTGCCGTCGCGGTCGTCGCCGTAGCGCACGATCACCAGGTGTTCGTCGGGCAATACAAATAGCGCCTGGCCCCAGTGGCCGAGGGCGGCGAAGGTGTCGGCCGGGGCGTCGGGCCACGGTCGGGGCGCGCCTTGCACTTCGCGGTTCAGCCACCATTGGCCACCGGGCACCGCCTCGTCTTGACCGGGTTTGTATTGGTCGAAGGGTCGGCGGTTGAAGGCGACCCAGTCTTTGGGCAGCAACTGTTGATCGCCCCAACGACCGTCGCGTGCCATCAGCAGGCCGACGCGCGCCAGGTCGCGGGCGGTGAGGTAGGCGTAAGAGGAGGCGACGAAGGTTTCGTCGGCGTCGGTTTCCCAGATGGCGTTGTGGATGCCCAGCGGCTTGAACAGCGCATCCCACGGGTAACTCATATAAGCCTTGTGGCCAAGCATACCTTTGAGGGCGGCGGACAGGATGTTGCTGTCGCCGCTGGAGTAGCGGAAAGCCTGGCCCGGTGCGGCAACAGCCTCGGTGTCGGCGGCGAATTCAGCCATGTCGGCGCGCCCACGGGTGTAGAGCATCGCCACCACCGAGGATTTCAGCGGGGCGTATTCATAGTCTTCCTGCCAGTCCAGGCCCGAGGCCCAGTGCAGCAGGTCGGCCAGGGTGACCTTGGGGTGCTGCTTCATCGGCGGGTAGAAGCGCGCCGCCGGGTCGGTGAGTTTGAAGCGGCTTTCGCCATAGGCCACGCCGAGCACGGTGGCCATCAGGCTTTTGCTCACCGACCAAGTCAGGTGCGGCGTGCTGGCAGTGGTGGGCGCGGCGTAGCGTTCGTAGATGACTTCGCCGTCGCGGATCACCAGCAGCGCGTCGGTGCGAATGCCTTGTCGGGTGGCGTCGTCACGGGTTGGAAAAGCGTAGGCATTGAGGGCTTCGACAGCGGCACCGTCGAGCGGTGTGCCCTTGGCCCACTCCTTGTCAGGCCAGGTTTCGGCGCGGGCGGTGACAGTGACTAACAGCAGGGCAACGCACAGCAGGCCTCGGACCATGGACACAAACTCAAGGGGGCATTCAAGCCCGCGAGCCTAGCCGAGGCGCATGACAGATTTGCTACATCGGGGCCTGTCATCTAAGCGTCACTGGAACTTCATGGAGATGACACCGAGCCTACATAGCCTGAGTTTGGACAAACAAGTCGACCGGCCGAAACGTGACCGGCACTCGGAGATTCGCCATGACTCAGATCGCCCGCATCAGCGACACCGGCAATGAACGCCGCCTGCAAGCCGAACGCCTGGTTGGCGCACAGGCGCTGCAGGAAGCCCAGGCCCTGCGGTTCAACGTGTTCAGCGGCGAGTTCAACGCCAAGCTGAAAGGCGCGGAACTGGGTCTGGACATGGATGACTATGATGTTCACTGCAGCCACATCGGCGTGCGGGATTTGAACAGCGGTCGATTGGTGGCCACCACCCGTTTACTCGATCACCAGGCGGCCAGCACCTTGGGCCGGTTCTACAGCGAAGAAGAGTTCAGCCTGCATGGCTTGCTGCATTTGCAAGGCCCGATCCTGGAAATCGGCCGCACCTGTGTCGACCCGGCCTACCGTAACGGCGGCACCATCGCCGTGTTGTGGGGCGAGTTGGCCGAGGTGTTGAACCAAGGTGGCTACAGCTACTTGATGGGCTGCGCGAGCATCCCGATGCAAGACGGCGGCATCCAGGCCCACGCGATCATGCAGCGCCTGCGCGAACGCTATCTGTGCAACGAACACCTGCGGGCCGAGCCGAAAAAACCGCTGCCAGCGCTGGACCTGCCGTCCAACGTGATCGCGGAAATGCCGCCGCTGCTCAAAGCCTATATGCGCCTGGGCGCGAAGATTTGCGGCGAGCCGTGCTGGGATGAAGATTTCCAAGTGGCGGACGTGTTCATCCTGCTCAAGCGCGATGAGTTGTGCCCGCGTTATGCGCGCCACTTCAAGGCGGCCATGTAATGGGCCGCCTGCGCGTGTACGGGCGCATCGCCCGCGTGCTTCTGGTGGTGGCGCTGGGCTTGAGCATGGCCAGTGTGTTTGGTGTGTTCGAGCGTTTGGGTGTGGCCAACTCGATGGTGCGGCGCCAGCGCTGGTCGCGGTTTTTTATGGCACGGCTGACCCACGCCCTGCCCTTTCGCGTGACGGTGCACGGTGAGTTGCCACAAACGCCGATGCTGTGGGTGAGCAATCACGTGTCCTGGACCGACATCCCGTTGCTGGGCATGGTCACGCCGCTGTCATTTTTGTCCAAGGCCGAAGTGCGCACCTGGCCGGTGGCGGGTTGGTTGGCAGCGAAGGCAGGTAGCCTGTTTATCCGCCGGGGTTCGGGCGACAGCCAGTTGATCCGCAAGCAGATGACCCGTCACCTGGAGCAACAGCACCCGCTGCTGATGTTCCCGGAAGGCACCACCACCGACGGGCGCAGCCTGCGCACCTTTCACGGGCGGTTACTGGCCAGCGCGATTGATGCCGATGTGTCGCTGCAACCGGTGGCGATTCGTTACCTGCGCGACGGGCAAGTCGACCCGCTGGCACCGTTTATTGGCGATGACGATTTGCTCTCGCACTTGATGCGCTTGTTTGCCAATGACCAGGGCGATGTGGAAATCCATGTGCTCACGCCAATTGCTTGTGCCGGGCAGGAACGCGCGGCGCTGGCGTTCCAGGCGCAGCAGGCGGTGCAGAAGGCGTTGTTTGGGCCGTTGCCGGAGACGGAGCAAGTGGCGGCTCGGCCTGCATTTGCAGCATGAACACACTTTAAAATGTGCGAGCTGGCTTGCCTGCGATGGCCATGGGTATCTACGCAACTTTTTGTGTTGCTTTTAGCCTGCGATGGTTTAGGTAGATTGAGTACATATCCGTTGCTGCGGTAACGGCTGCTTATGGTTCCGCTCTTACAGCGGGTCACTTTTGGAAAAGAGCCCCAAAAGTAACCAAAAGGGCTCTTGCCCCACCACTCGGTGCCTCGCCTAGGCTCGGCATGCCCTCACTCCGGCTTGAATCCGTGGGCCGCCGCCATGGGCCATCCTTGGCCCATCGCGGCTAACCCGGCGTCCTGCCGGGTTACCCACGGATTCAAGCCTGCGTTCGGCCAGCGTGGTTTAACGGGGCGCCTAAGAT
>NZ_UYXQ01000083.1 GCF_900624995.1 Pseudomonas antarctica | reverse complement strand
GCATCAGGTCAAAAGCTTGGAAGCCGCTGTATGAAGGTTACCTGGCCAGGGGCCTGAAAACGACTCAGGCCCTGGTCATCATCGCCCGCAAGCTGGCACGTATTGCGTTTTCACTCATGAAAAATCAAAGCGAATACCAGTCAAAAGCGGTTTTGGAGGCTTCCCCTCAACCATAGAATCTCCCACAGTTTTGAGTGATGGGTGTCAGGGGGAAGTTTGTTGGCTGGGCTGGC
Source organism: Pseudomonas antarctica (assembly GCF_900624995.1). Taxonomy (GTDB): domain Bacteria; phylum Pseudomonadota; class Gammaproteobacteria; order Pseudomonadales; family Pseudomonadaceae; genus Aquipseudomonas; species Aquipseudomonas antarctica. The sequence goes on along the minus strand of NZ_UYXQ01000083.1, from coordinate 17,905 downwards.
GTTATCGCAGGCAAGCCAGCTCCCACATTTTGACCGGGGTGGTCATCGGGCAGTTGGGTTGAACCTGACGGCGGTTTTGGTCTCCTAGTTAGCAGTACGGCCGGTGATTCAAACGGCTGTTTTCAGGTTGTTGCCCTCGCAAACGATCGAACGCATTTGCGCCCTTGAGCGCCTGCCGGCGCTCGGGTAATGTCATCAGACCCACAGGACAGAGCACGCCCATGACTTCCAAGCTGGAACAACTCAAGCAATTCACCACCGTTGTAGCCGATACCGGCGATTTTTCTACCCTCGCCAAGCTCAAGCCGCAAGACGCCACCACTAACCCTTCCCTGCTGCTCAAGGCCGCATCGATCCCAGGCTATGCCAAGCTGCTGGATGAGTGCGTTAAGGACTGTAACGGCGACGTGGGCCTGGCCAGCGACCGTTTTGCGGTGGCGGTGGGTCAAGAGATTCTCAAAGTCGTGCCGGGCCGTATTTCCACTGAGGTGGATGCGCGCCTGTCGTTCGATGAAGCGGCCATTCTTAAGCGTGCGCACCGTCTGATCGACCTGTACGACAAAGCCGGCGTTGGCCGTGACCGTGTGCTGATCAAGATCGCTTCCACTTGGGAAGGCATCCGCGCGGCGGAGAAGCTGGAAAAAGAAGGTATTCAGACCAACCTGACGCTGCTGTTCTCGTTCGCCCAGGCTGTGGCCTGTGCCGAGGCTGGGGTGTTCCTGATTTCGCCGTTCGTGGGCCGTATCTACGATTGGTACAAGAAGGCCAACGGTAACGACTACACCGGTTCCGATGATCCAGGCGTGCAGTCGGTAACGCGCATCTACAACTACTACAAGGCCAATGGCTACAAGACAGTGGTGATGGGGGCGAGCTTCCGTAACCTCAGCCAGATTGAAGAGCTGGCCGGCTGTGACCGCTTGACCATCAGCCCGGACCTGCTGGAGAAACTGGCGGCGGATGAAGGCAAGCTGGAGCGCAAGTTGGCGCCAGGCCATGCCGGTGAAGCGCGGGTGCATTTGACTGAAGCGCAGTTCCGTTGGGAGTCCAACGAGGATGCGATGGCGACTGAGAAGCTGGCGGAGGGGATTCGTCAGTTTGCTCGCGATCAGGAGAAGCTTGAAGCGTTGTTGACTGCCAAGCTGTAATAGCGGCGGTAGTAAAAAGGGCGGTACCCTCGCGGGTGCCGCCCTTTTTTGTGCCTTTCGCCTACCTCAAGCCAAGCGCAGCTCAACTGTGGGAGCGGGCTTGCTCGCGAAAGCGGTGGGTCAGTTACGAATTTACTGACTGACACCCCGCTTTCGCGAGCAAGCCCGCTCCCACATTGGAATTGTGCGTGTCAACTGGGGCTTAGTGGCGTTCCAGGGCGTTCACGAGGTCGTGGAAGGCTTCGCGGTTGGACTCGTTCAGGCCCATCAGGATTTTGTGCGCTTCCAGCACCTTGATCCGCACAATTTCCTCGGACTGGTCTTGCGACGGCAGGTCGGTCAGGCATTCCGGGCAGGGGATCGGGCGATCAACGATGTTGAACACTTGATCAAAACCCATGGACTGCAACAGGCGGGTGATGTCTTCGTGGGTGGTGACCACAGTCGGCAACAGGCCGACCTTCTGCCGCGACAGAATGGACAACTTGGCCAGCAGGCCCAGGGTGGTGCTGTCGATGCTGCGGGTTTCGGTCAGATCGATCACGATCGCCGAGAAATTCAGGGCTGTGAAAATCCGCTCAATCGTTGCATCCAGCGCCGAACACAAGGTCAGGCGCACTTCACCGACAAACTTCAGGACGAAGGTCCCGTCTTGCTCGGCGAATTGGATTCTTCCGGTACTCATCAAAGATTCCTGCTCAACACCATTAGGGCGATATCATCCGGCATCTCCCCTAGCGTGGCCAATCCAAAAACCTGCCGCAGGCCATCCAGGCTGCCGCCCGCCGACTTGACCTTTTGGGGCAAGGCGGCTTCTTTCTCTTTGAGTGTAGGCTCTGGAAGCAGGTCCAGGATACCGTCGGACATCAGCGTAAGGCTGAAGGTCGGCGGCAGTTCCAGGATGTGGTCTTCGTAGGTGGCTTCATTGAACAAGCCCACCGGCAGACCACGGCCTTCCAGGTAACGCACACTGTCAGGAGTGTATAACACCGGCATCGGCAGGTGACCGCCGATGCTGTAGGTCAAAAGACCGGTTTCTTCATCAATCACGCCGCCGACCATCGTCACGTGCTTGCCCAGCTTACAGCTGATCAGGCCTCGGTTGATGTGGCCCAGCACCTCGGAGGGGGTGAACTCCGGCAAGGTGCCATTGCGCTTGGATTCGAACAACAGCCGTGTGGTCATGAACTTCAACAACACGGTGACAAAAGCAGAAGAAGCGCCGTGGCCGGAGACGTCGGCCAGGTAGAACGCCACGCGCCGTTCATCGACGCGGAAATAATCGACAAAATCACCCGACAGGTACAGTGACGGGATGATCTGGTGAGCGAACTTGAACTCGTCGATGCTCCAAGGGCTGACCGGCAGCATGTTCATCTGCACCTGGCGACCGGCGTTCTGGTCTTCCTGGAGCAAATTGAGGCTGGCTTCGAGTTCGCGGTTGGCGGTTTCGAGCTTTTCGCGGTAGCGCTGGTTTTCCAGCAGCAGGCGGGCACGGTCCAGTGCGCGGCGCACCGAGTGCTCCAGCACGGCCAGGTCTTCCAAGGGTTTGATCAGGTAATCGGCGGCGCCCAGGCGCAGAGCCTCGACGGCGTCGTTCATCACGCCAGCACCGGACACGACAATCACCGGCGTCTGCGGGGCAAGCTCGGTCACCTGGCGGATCAGCTCAAGGCCGCCCATCTGGGGCATGCGCAGGTCGCAGATCACAAGGTCGGGCTTGTCGCGCTCGAATACCTGAAGACCCTGTTGGCCATTGCTGGCCTGCAGGACGCTGAAGCCACTGTCTTCCAAATAGGCCGCGAGGCTCGCGCGCACTACTTCGTCGTCATCGATTATCAGCAGCGTGGCACTGGTTTTTTGCATGTGGGCAAACGGCGCCAGAATTAGGTTGGCGTAGGCGGCTCGGCAATGGCCGGGCGCACGTACTGGATTCGCTTTCTAGCCACTCTGTCCTACAAAGTGCGGGCTTTTTGGCCCACGCACAACGGTAAAGCAGAGGTGCCCTTCTAAGGCGCAGACGGTACTCCCATCCGTCAGGGGTTTCAAGCTCATGCCGATGGTCGCCGGGCGTCTTTACACCGCAAATCACAGGGAGTTATAAGAACACCCACGACCACAACACAAAGTAAGGATGGAACCCGTGAGCGAACACGAGCGCGACTACGCCGAAAAACGCGATTTCATCCGCATGCGAGTGGATGCCGATGTGTCGCTGATCCACGCAGGGCAGGAGATTGCCGGGGTCTGCGTGGACCTTTCCAGCTCTGGCATGCAGGTTGAGGCCCCTCGCCAGTTTCAGGTCGGGGACACCCTGACGGTGCGCATTGATTCAGAGCACGCCGCCCTGGCGGGCCTGGAGGCGGACACCGAGGTGGTATGGGCCAGGAACGAAGCCGAGCGCCAGCATCTGGGCCTCAAGATCTTGAAAATGCGCTGAAATCGCGCACAAAAAAAGGCGACACTGGGTCGCCTTTTTCATTTCAAAACGTCACAGCTTAAAAGTCGTCGACGACCTTGCCGTCTTTGACCTTGAACTCACGGTTCTGCAGGTAAGCGTTACGGATGAAGGTGTACTTGTCACCGGTGATCAGCTTCTCGCTTTCGAGCAGGCTGGCACGGGTGTCGACGATGTTCAGGCCGAAGGTGCTGTTACGCCAGCCGATGTCGTTCATGTAGCGATACGGTTGGGTGTAGCTGTCGACGTACTTGGACGGCGCATCACGCAAGGTGCTTGGGCCCAGCAGCGGCAGCATCACGTAAGGACCGCTGCCGACGCCCCAGTAGCCGAGGGTCTGGCCGAAGTCTTCATCGCTGCGTTGCAGCCCCATTTTGGTGCCGACATCAATAAAGCCCAGCACGCCAAAAGTGGTGTTCATCAGCAGGCGGGCAGTGTCCACACCGGCGGCGTGTGGCTTGAGTTGCAGCACGTTGTTGGCCAAGTTGCCGACATCGCCGATGTTACGGAAGAAGTTGTGCACGCCGTCTTGCACGAACTGCGGGGTGACAAACTGATAACCCTGGGCCAACGGCTTGAGCGCGTAGGTATCAACGGTGTCGTTGAAGGTGAAGATCGGGCGGTTGACGCTTTCCCATGGGTCGTCTTCCGACGCCGCCTGGGCCGCGAACGGGGCCAACAGGACAGTGGCACACACAGATAGCTGAGCGAAGTACTGGCTCCAGCGCATAGCTTTTGCTCCTTGAATGGTCTGTCATGGGCGCTATGCCCTGAATAAGGGTGTCAGTATATGACGGAAGTGTTGGTTTAGGCAGCTACGAGGAAACGACATACGAAAAATGCACAAAATTCCTACAATTACCCGTCAGTGTCATGCGCTTGTCATCCAGCCTCGATAGCGTCATTGCTATTTCAGGGATGTAGAAATGCCTCACGCCGAGATTGCCGCCGCCAATGCCCCCTCCTTGACTGCCGTACTCTTTGGCCTGAGTGGCTGCCTGGTGGATTTTGGTTCCCAAGCGCGCACTGACTCGCTCGCCCTGCACTCCCACGCCACGCCGGGCGCGCTGAAAATCCTGCGCAGCCTTAAAGACCAAGGCGTGCCCTGCGCTTGGCTGGACGAGCTACCGCCCTCGGTCACCCACCCGCTGGCTGCCGCGCTGCCTGACTGGATCAAGGCAGCCTCGCCCTCCTCCATCCGCTGGCCGGCGCCGCATGCGTGCTGGCAGGCCTTGATGGAACTGAATATCGAACGCCTGGAAGGCTGCGTACTGGTCAGCGGCGAGCCGCGCTTGCTGCAAGCGGGCCTGAATGCCGGGTTGTGGACCATTGGTCTGGCGTCGTGTGGTTCGCTGTGCGGCCTGGCGCCCGAGCAATGGCAGGCGCTGAGCGAGCAGCAACGCGAGTACAAACGCGGTAAAGCCACGGTGGCGCTGTACGGGCTGGGCGTGCACTCGGTGATTGATCACCTCGGTGAGCTCGGCACCTGCCTGGCCGACATCAGCCTGCGCCGGCTCAAAGGCGAGAAGCCCTGATCGAGATCATGCACTAAGGGCGCCGGTGGATTAATCTACCCGTCAGCCCGTAGACCTTTCGCGACGTGCCGCGGTCTATGCCAGTGCCTATCGATAAAAGGAAGAACGCCATGCCTGCCCGCGAAAAACTGCAAGAACAGGTCACCATCCTGCGCGAGCAATTGAACCAGGAGCCACCGCTGCCACCCGAAAAGCGTGACGCGCTGGAAGAATTGATTGCGAAGCTTGAAGTGCAACTTGAGTTGGAACCCGCCACCCAATCCCCGAGTATCGCTGACGATGTGAATCGCGCGGTGGAAGGCTTCGAACTGGATCACCCAGGTATTGCGGGGACGCTGCGCAATATCGTGATCACCTTGGGCAATATCGGGATCTAACCCAAGCCCAAGCCAAACGCAGAACCAAATGTGGGAGCTGGCTTGCCTGCTCCCACATTTGTTTTGTGTGAAGGCTACTGACGGGCCAGTCGCAGGTTTTGGAACTGCACATCTTCCGTACTGCGGTACGGGTTGATATCCAACCCGCCCCGGCGCACATAGCGCGCATACACAGTCAACTTCTCAGGCTTGAGCAAGCGCTGCAGGTCGAGAAAAATCCGCTCCACACACTGCTCATGAAAGTCGGAGTGCTGGCGAAAGCTCACCAGGTATTCCAGCAGGCTGGCATGATCCAGCGCCGAACCCCGGTACTCCACCGCCACGCTGCCCCAATCGGGCTGACTGGTGACCGGGCAGTTGGATTTGAGCAGGTGGCTGTGCACGCTCTCCTCGACAATGCGCGAATCATCGCAACGCAGCAGTTCCGGGCGCGGGTGTTCGTAGTTGCTGACGCTGATGTCCAGCGCGTCAATGCACACGCCCGGCAAGGCTTGCACACCTTCGGCTTCAACCTCGGCGAGGCGGCGGATACGCACATTCACGGGCTTGCCGGCGGCGGCGCTGAGGTCGGTGCGCAAGGTCGCTTCCAGGCTTGCCGTATCGGCAAACGCGGTCTGGTTCAGCGAATTGAGGTACAGCTTGAAGGACTTGGACTCGATGATGTTCGGCGAGTCGGCCGGGATGCTGAACTCACCGATGGCCACCACCGGCTTGCCCGACGGCAGTAACCAGGACAATTCGAAGCAGTTCCAGAAATCCACGCCTTTATACGGCAGTGTCTCGGCGCTCAGGCCCAGCTCGGCCCACTTGGCGGCGCGAGGAATCGGGAACAGCAACGATGGGGTGTAGGTGCTGATGTATTCACTGGACTTGCCCAGCGGCGAATGTTCGGCTGCGGGATGCATGGCGGAAACCTGGCTAAATAAACCGCGCCAGTCTACCAGCCTTTGCTCCCGCCCTTAAGAAACGCCTCACTCAACGGTCAGTTTGCCGACCATGCCGGCCTGGTAATGCCCGGGGATATTGCAGGCAAACTCCAGGCCCGTGGCTTTGGTGAAGGTCCAGGTCAGCTCGGCAGTCTTGCCGGGCTCGACCAGCACGCTGTTGGGATCATCATGCTTCATGTCGCCCATGTCGCCGTGGCGCATATCATCCTGGTGCATGGCGCTGTGGTCCATCTTGCCCATGCCGGTGGCGGTGAGCATGCCGCTGGCCTGCATCTGTAACATTTCCTTCTGGTGTTCGGCATGCATCGCCGCGTCACCCAGGTTGAATTCGTGGAGCAACTGGCCTTTGTTGACCAGCACAAAGCGCACGGTCTCACCGGCCTTTACGTCCAACGCCTTGGGTGAAAAGGAAATGTCCTGCAGCACCACTTCCACGGTGCGCGTGGCTTTGTCGGCCGTCGCCGGCTGGCCAAAGGCGAAGGTGTGGGCCGTGTCAGCCACGGCATTGAAACTCAATGCCAACAGGCAACCGGCCAATATCAGCGGTGTACGCAACGCCATCTCAATTCTCCAAAGGTGTGTGAACAGCTTGGCCAGCACTCTAAGATGGCGCCGCTGCCAGCCAGCTGACTGCTAGATTACAACTTTGTCAGGTTGCGCCCTTGCCCTGGCACCCACGGTATAACGCCTGATGCTCACCGCTGCCAAGAGTCGCCCATGAAACTGCTGATCGTCGAAGACCAACCGAAAACCGGCCATTACCTGCGCCAGGGCCTGACCGAGGCTGGCTTTATCACCGAACTGGTGGCCGACGGCACGACGGGGCAGCATTTGGCACTGACCGGTGATTACGACCTGCTGATCCTCGACGTGATGCTGCCAGGCCGCGACGGCTGGCAAATCCTGCAAGCCGTGCGCAGCGCCGGCCTGGATATCCCGGTGCTGTTCCTGACTGCCCGCGATGCCGTGGAAGATCGCGTGCACGGCCTGGAACTGGGCGCCGACGACTATCTGGTCAAGCCCTTCGCCTTTTCCGAGTTGCTGGCGCGGGTGCGCAGCCTGTTGCGCCGTGGCGGCAGCTCGCCGCAGGAAACCGCGCTGCAACTGGCCGACCTGCGCCTGGACCTGATCCGCCGCCGCGTTGAACGCGACGGCCAGCGCATCGACCTCACCGCCAAGGAATTTTCGCTGCTGGAGCTGCTGCTGCGCCGACAGGGCGAGGTGCTGCCCAAATCGCTGATCGCCTCCCAGGTGTGGGACATGAACTTTGACAGCGACACCAATATCATCGAAGTGGCGATCCGCCGTTTGCGCCTCAAAGTCGATGACAACTTCCCCAACAAGCTGATCCACACCGTGCGCGGCATGGGGTATGTGCTGGAGGAACGGTGCAATTGATCAAGCGCCTGTCCCTGGCCAGCCGTCTGGCACTGCTGTTTGCGGCCTGCACCGCGGTGGTTTCGTTGCTCGCCGGTGTGCTGTTCAACCACGCCAGTGAGGCGCACTTTATCGAGCTGGACCAGCAACAACTCGACAGCCAACTGGTGGCACTGCGCAGCACCTTGCAGGGCGTCGACTCGCCGCACGTGTTCGCACAACGTGAAGCGCAACTGCGCGTCGAGCTCAATCGCCAGCCCGAACTGACGCTGCGCATTACTGCCGCTGGTCAGCGCTGGTTTGACGGCGCGCCTGGCATCAGTCTGCCCGAAGCGCCCGGCCTGCACAGCCTGCAAAACGCCGGCACTGAGTATCGCGTCTACAACGCGCCGTTGGTCGCCGGCCAACCCCGTTCACCCCAACTGACGCTGATGCTCGACATCACCCATCACCAGCACTTCCTGCAACGCATGCAGCACCTGATCTGGCTGACCGTCGGCCTCTCGGCCCTGGCCACCGCGCTGCTCGGCGCCTGGGCAGCACGCAGCGGGTTACGGCCGTTACGGCGCATGGGTGAAGTGGCCGCCAGCGTGTCGGCGCACTCGCTGACCCAGCGCCTGCCGCAACAGCACATGCCGCTGGAACTGGCCGAGCTGGCCCAGGCCTTCAACGCGATGCTCGGGCGCCTGGACGACTCGTTCCAACGCCTCTCGGCCTTCTCCGCCGACATCGCCCACGAGCTGCGCACGCCGCTGTCGAACCTGCTGACCCACACCCAAGTCATCCTCACCCAGCCACGGCCGCTGGAGGATTACCGCGAAGCGCTGCACAGCAACCTGGAAGAGTTGCAGTGGATGGCGCAACTGGTGAATGACATGTTGTACCTGGCCAAGGCCGACCACGGTTTACTGATGCCCAAGCGCGAAGCCTTGGCGCTGGGCGATGAAGTGGAGGCGCTGCTGGAGTTCTTCGCGTTGCTGGCAGAGGACGCGCACGTGAATCTGGTGCGCGAGGGCGGCGCCCATACGGAGGGTGATCGCGGCATGTTGCGCCGGGCGTTGTCGAATTTGCTGGATAACGCGCTGAGGTTCACCCCGGCCGGTGGCGAAGTGCGGGTGCGGATGGTTGAAAGCACACGGGGCGTGAGGCTGACGGTGGAGAATACGGGGGAAGGTATTCCGGCGGCGTTGTTACCGAGGTTGTTTGATCGGTTCTACCGGGCCGACCCGGCGCGCCGCGAAGGCAGCAGCGAGCATGCAGGGCTAGGGTTGGCGATCACCCAGTCGATTGTGCGGGCGCATGGGGGGCGGATTTATTGTGAGTCTGGGGCGGGGTGGACGCGGTTTGTGATTGAGTTGCCCAAAGAAGATTGATGCAGCCCGGGCCGGCCCCTTCGCGAGCAAGCCCACACATTGGACCGTATTCCAAAAGCAGTACGCGGACAAATGTGCGAGCGGGCTTGCTCGCGAAAGCGGTCTTAGATGTTACGAATATCTCAAAGCATGCGCCGGCTCAATCTTCGCCGCCCGATACGCCGGGTACAGTGTCGCCAAAAAGCTCAACACAAACCCGGCCGTGCAAATCAGCAGCACATCGCCGCCTTGCAGTTCCGAAGGCAGATTACTGACGAAGTACACGTCAGAACTGAAGATATGCTGCCCGCTCACGCGCTCCAGCCAACCCACCAGCTCACTCACGTTGAGCGCCGCAATCACGCCCAGCACGCCGCCGATCAAGGTGCCGACAATGCCGATCACCGTGCCCTGCACCATGAAGATCGCCATGATCTGGCGGGGCGTGGCGCCGATGGTGCGCAAGATAGCGATGTCTGCGCCCTTGTCGTTCACCACCATAATCAAGGTGGCGATGATGTTGAACGCGGCGACGGCGACGATCATCAGCAGCAACAGACCGATCATGGTCTTTTCCATTTTCATGGCGCTGAACAGGCTGCCCTGAGTGTGGGTCCAGTCATCGGGCTTGTAGGCCGCGCCGAGGCTGGCGGCGATGTCCGCCGAGACTTTGGGCGCTGCATACAGGTCTTTCACCGCCAGGCGCACGCTTTGCACCTGGTTCGGCTGCCAATGCTGTATCTCGGCGGCGTCAGCCATGTTGATCAAGGCCATGGAGCCGTCCAGCTCAGCGCCGACCTTGAAGATACCGACCACGTTCAACCGCTGCATGCGCGGGGTGATGCCACCCGGGGCAGTGCTGATTTCCGGCACGATCAGGGTTAGCTTGTCGCCCACGTTCAGACGGAAGCGCCGTGCGGTGATGTCGCCGATGACCACGCCGAATTCGCCGGCCTTCAGGTCTTCCAGTTTGCCGCGAACGATATGCTGGGCCACGATCGAAACCTTGCCTTCCTGGGCCGGGTCGACGCCGCTGATTTCGATCGGCTGCATCGCGCCCTTGTAGGAGAACATGCCGTCCATCTGCGTGAACGGTACTGCGGCGGTGACTTCAGGGTTCTTCATCGCCGCAGCCGCCACGGGCTGCCAGTCATCAATCGGGCTCACGCCGACGATGGTGGCGTGGGGCACCATGCCGAGGATGCGCGAGCTCATTTCGCGCTGGAAGCCGTTCATCACCGACAGCACCACGATCATCGCCAGCACGCCGAGGGCGAGGCCGATCATCGAGGTCATCGAGATAAACGAAACAAAACGGTTGCGGCGCTTGGCGCGGGTATAGCGCGTGCCGATGAAAATCGATAACGGTCTGAACATTCGCGGGCACCGTTTAAAAAAATGAAAAAGCCCAGCGCCAGGCGCCGGGCTTGAAACGGGTCAGATGGCGACCAAGTGACCTTCCTGCAGGTGCAGCACACGGTCCATCTGGCGGGCCATGCTCATGTCATGGGTCACCACCAGGAACGCGGTGCGCATCTGGGTGCTCAGTTCCAGCATCAAGTCCTTGATGCCCTGGGCGGTGTGGGCGTCGAGGTTGCCGGTTGGCTCATCGAGCATCACCAGCCCTGGGTTGTTCACCAAGGCACGGGCAATTGCCACGCGCTGGCGCTCGCCGCCGGACAGTTCGGCCGGCTTGTGCTCCAGGCGATGCCCGAGGCCGACACGCTCCAGCAGGGCTTTGGCACGCTGGCGCGCTTGCGGGATCGCGGTCTTGCCGATCAGCAGCGGCATGCACACGTTTTCCAGCGCGGTGAATTCCGCCAGCAGGTGGTGGAACTGGTACACAAAGCCCAACGAACGGTTACGCAGTTGGCCACGCGCCTTCTCACCGAGGGCCGACAATTCTTCGCCGGCCAGCCATACGCTGCCCTGGGACGGCGTATCCAGGCCGCCCAACAGGTTGAGCAAGGTACTTTTGCCCGAACCGGAACTGCCGACGATCGCCACGCGCTCGCCCGGGTGCAGTTCCAGCTGCAGGTTGGACAAGACCACTACCGATTCCGGACCTTCCTCGTAGGATTTGCCCAGGTTGCGGCAACTCAAAATTGCTTTTTCACTCATGCCCGATTCACTCATAACGTAAGGCCTGTGCTGGCTGGGTACGTGCCGCGCGCCAGGCTGGATACAGGGTGGCAAGGAAACTCAGGACCAACGCAGCGCCGCCCACCATCAACACGTCCTGGGCCTGAACCTGGGACGGCAAGTAGTCGATGAAGTAGACGTCGGCGTTGAGAAACTTGTGGCCGAGGACTTTTTCCAGCGCGGCGATGGCGGCGCTGACGTTCAGCGCGGCGAGGATGCCAACCGCAGTGCCGATCAGGGTGCCGACCACGCCGATCACGGTGCCCTGCACCATGAAAATCGCCATGATCTGCCCCGGCGTGGCGCCAAGGGTGCGCAGGATGGCGATGTCGCCCTTCTTGTCGTTCACCACCATCACCAAGGTGGAGATGATGTTGAACGCCGCCACGGCGACGATCAGCAGCAACAACAGGCCGATCATGGCTTTTTCCATACGGATGGCTTGGTAGAGGTTGCCGTGGGTGCGAGTCCAGTCGCGGGCGTAGTACTGGGATTCACCCAAATGCTGGGCGATTTCCCACGCGCCGCGCGGTGCCTCGAACAGGTCGTTGAATTTGAGGCGCAGGCCCTGCACTTGATCCGGTTTCCAACGATGCAGGCGCGCGAGATCGGTGAGGTTGGTCAGGCCAAGGTAGCCGTCGATCTCGCCGGCGCCGACGTGGAAGGTGCCAACCACGGTGAAGCGCTTCATGCGCGGGAACATGCCGGCCGGGGTTACGGTGACCTCCGGGGCGACGAAGGTCAGCTTGTCGCCGATGCCCACGCCGAGCTTGGCCGCCGCCTTGTCGCCGATCACGATGCCGAAGCTTGCGGGCGCCAAATCGTCGAGTTTGCCCTGCAACATGAACTTGTCGATGATCGACACGTTACGTTCCTGGGCCGGATCGATGCCATTGAGCAGGATTTTCTGCACCTTGCCGTCGTTGGTCAGCAACCCCTGCATCTGGGTAAACGGCGCAACGGCCACCACCTTGGGGTTCTGCTTGACCTTGTCGGCAAGGCTTGGCCAGTCGCTGATGGGCGAATCGCCCTCGATGGTCGCGTGAGGCACCATGCCCAGCACGCGGGTGCGCATCTCATGATCGAAGCCGTTCATCACCGACAGCACCACGATCATCACGACCACGCCCAAGGCGAGCCCGATCATCGAGGTCAGGGAAATGAACGACACAAAATGATTGCGACGCTTTGCACGGGTATAACGCGTGCCGATAAATACGAAGAGAGGTCTGAACATGTCGGGGCTTGTTCGGAGGAAAAGAAGACGTCCCGGTGGCGGGGTCAGGTAAGCAGCTTTACACTCTGACCATTACCGCTACTTTGGGTTCGCCATGTCGACATTAGATGAAGAAGAACGCCGCGAATACTACCGTATCGACGACATGATCGCACTTCAAATCAGCACACTGTCTGCCCCGGAAGCGGCGAGCAAGGAAGTGTTGCTGGATGATTCGCCGCTATTCAACCTGCTCAGCGAATTGCACCTCAGCGAATTCGAAGCCCAGCACCTGCTGCGCCAGATCAACGAGAAAGATCGCAGCCTTGCCGCCTTCCTCAAAGTCCAGAACAAACGCGTGGACCTGCTCAGCCAGATCATGGCGCGCGGCCTGCTCGATGAGGTGGGCGCGCCGCAGCCGGTGATCATTTCCGAAGGTGGTATCGACTTCGAGCACCCCACGCACCTGACGCCCGACACGCACCTGGCGGTCAAGCTGGTATTGATGCCCCAGGCGCTCGGCCTTTTGCTGCGTGCCCGCGTCACCCATTGCGACCCCAAGGGCGACGTTTTTGACGTGGGCACGGAGTTCGAATCCATGACCGACGCCCAGCGCCAGTTGCTGGCGCGCTACATTCTGCAGAAACAAGCCCAGGAACGACGCCTGGCACGCGAACAAAGCGACGCCCAGGACACCTGAATCTCGTATGACCCCGCCGGGCTATCTGGCGCAAAGGAGCAACTGTGACCCTGATTTACGGCCACCGCGGTGCCAAAGGCGAAGCACCGGAAAACACCCTGACCAGCTTTCAGGAGTGCCTCAAGCACGGTGTACGCCGCTGCGAATTGGATTTGCACCTGTCCATGGACGGCGAGTTGATGGTGATCCACGACCCGACCCTCAAGCGCACCGCCGATCGGCGCGGCAAAGTCGTCGAGTATTCGGCGGCGGACCTGGTGAAGATGGACGCGCGCAAAGGCGGCCCGGGTTGGGTTCAGCCATGCCCGATCCCACGCCTGGAAGCACTGTTCGAGAAATGCGACTTCGATCACTGGCAGTTGGAAGTCAAAAGCGCCTCGCGCACCCGCGCGGCGACGACCGTGCTGGCGATTCGTGAGATGGCCGTACGTTTCGGCCTGATGGACAAGGTCACCGTGACCTCAAGTTCGCGGGAAGTACTGAAAGCGGCGGTTGAACTCACCCCCGACCTGTCGCGCGGCCTGGTGGCCGAATACGCCTGGCTCGACCCGTTGAAGGTCGCGCGAAACTACGGCTGTGAATACTTGGCGTTGAACTGGACGTTGTGCACCCCCGAGCGTCTGGAAAAAGCCCAGCGCCAGGGTTTGCACGTGTCGGTGTGGACAGTCAACGAACCTGCGTTGATGCGCAGGCTCGCCGACTTCGGCGTAGATAGCCTGATTACAGACTTTCCCGGTTTGGCCACTGCCACGCTCGAGAATTACTGAAATCGGTCTCCCCGGCCGGCTCAGGCCACCGGCCGGAGCCGCTCAAAAAAGCCGGTTGAGGCCATCGTAGGCCGCTACCCGATAGGCTTCGGCCATGGTCGGGTAGTTGAACGTGGTGTTCACAAAATACTTCAGGGTGTTTTGCTCACCTGGCTGGTTCATGATGGCCTGGCCGATGTGCACGATCTCCGAAGCCTGGTAGCCGAAGCAATGCACGCCGAGCACTTCCAGGGTCTCGCGGTGGAACAGGATCTTCAGCATGCCTTGCGGCTCACCGGCGATCTGCGCACGCGCCATGCTCTTGAAGAACGCCTTGCCGACTTCGTAAGGCACCTTGGCCTTGGTCAGTTCGTGTTCGTTCTTGCCGATCGAGCTGATCTCCGGAATCGTGTAGATACCGGTCGGCACGTCGTTCACATAACGCCAGCTGCCGTTGTCGACAATGCTGCCGGCCGCCGAACGGCCTTGGTCATGCGCGGCACTCGCCAGGCTTGGCCAGCCGATCACGTCACCGGCGCCATAGATATTGGTCACGCAAGTGCGGTAGTTCTCGTCCACTTCGATCTGGCCACGGCTGTTGACCTTGACCCCTACGTTTTCCATGCCCAGCTTGTCGGTGTTGCCGGTACGGCCATTGCACCACAGCAAGGCGTCGGCCTTGATCTTCTTGCCGGACTTGAGGTGCAGGATCACACCATTGTCCAGGCCTTCGACCCGCTCGTACTCTTCGTTGTGGCGCACGGTGATGTTGTTGTTGCTGAAGTGGTAGCTCAACGCCTGGGAAATTTCCGAGTCGAGGAAGCTCAGCAACTGGTCGCGGTTATCCACCAGTTCTACCAGTACACCCAGGCCGCTGAAGATCGAGGCGTATTCACAGCCGATCACGCCGGCGCCGTAGATGATCAGTTTGCGCGGGGTGTGGCCCAGGCTGAGGATCGTGTCGCTATCGTAGATACGCGGGTGGTGGAAATCGATATCCGCCGGGCGATACGGGCGCGAACCGGTGGCGATGATGATGTGCTTGGCCACCAGCTTTTCGACCACGCCGTTGGCGCAGACCACTTCGACGGTTTGCTCATCGGCAAAGCTGCCAGTGCCAAAGAACAGGTCGACACGGTTACGGGCGTAGTAACCGGTGCGCGACGCCACTTGCTTGGAGATGACTTTTTCGGCGCTTTTCAATACGTCCGGGAACGAGAACCAGCGCGGCTCACCAATGGCCCGGAACATCGGGTTGGTGTTGAACTGCATGATCTGGCGCACCGAATGACGCAAGGCCTTGGACGGGATGGTACCCAGGTGGGTGCAGTTACCGCCGACCTGGCGACGGCTATCGACCATCGCCACCTTGCGCCCAGCTTTGGCGGCGTTCATCGCCGCACCTTCTCCAGCCGGGCCGGAACCCAGTACCACCACGTCGTAGTTGTAGACAGCCATGCGTACTCCTCAGAACAGGCCAGGCGTTCGGTTGGACGCCTGGCTAAATCATGCCGCGGCCAGCGGGCATGAAGGACAATTTGGCTCAAGTGTGTGAGCCGGGGCACAGTCTATATAAGGCTCAACGCCGCGAACATTAACCCTTGGTCGCGTCGTAGGCCAGTCTTGCCTTTACTACAGGAACAGGAAACTGGCATTACACTGCTGACACGCACCTTTGTAGGACGGACCATTATGCGGCATGTGCTTTTGTGTTTATTGCTGATTTTCTCTGTGGCCGTGCAGGCGAGTGAAGCGGACCGGCTCAGGCAGGCGGGTTTTCCTGCGCAATCCCAGGAGCTGGCCCGGAAAAACCAGGCGGTGCTGGAGTATCTCTGGGCGGATGTCTACGCGGCAGCGCTGTACGCCCCGGCCAACATCAGTGCGAAACAGGCCTGGGACCAGCAAAAGCGCCTGCGCCTGACGCTGTACTACTTTCGCGACATCGATCGTAACGATGTGATCAAGGCCGCCCTTACCACCCTCAAGCGCCAGCAAAGCCGGGCGACCCTCGCCCGCTTGAAACCAGAACTGAATCAACTGCATGCCAATATCCACAATATTCGCAGCGGTGATCGTTACGCCCTGGATTTTCATCCTGGGCGCGGGTTGAGCCTGGAGATCAACGAGCAGGTGGTGTTCAGCAGTGGTGATGATGAATTGGCAAAAGCCTATCTCGGCATCTGGCTGGCACCGAAGGGCCTGTCGGACAGCCTGCGTAAGTCACTCCTCAATTAAACGCCGCCACATTTGGGTGTTCATTGCCCTCAGCTCTTGCGACATTTAGTCAGCTTGCTATCGGTTTCTGTTGCGGGCAGTAACCAATACACATATGGTTACAAAACTGCAGCAAGGACGAATGATGACCAAGGATCACCAATAAGATAGCCAAGATGAGTGCATGACATGTCCACCACGACGGGCAAAGGCAAGGCGATTTTTCGCGTTGTCAGCGGTAACTTCCTTGAGATGTTCGACTTCATGGTCTATGGCTTCTACGCCACGGCCATTGCCAAAACCTTCTTCCCCAGCGACAGCGCGTTTGCCTCGCTGATGCTGTCGCTGGCGACCTTCGGCGCCGGCTTCCTGATGCGACCACTGGGCGCGATCTTCCTCGGTGCCTACATCGACCGCCACGGGCGTAAGAAAGGCTTGGTCATCACCCTGGCCATGATGGCCGCTGGCACCATCCTCATCGCTTGCGTGCCCGGCTATGCCACATTGGGCGTGGCTGCGCCGCTGATCGTACTGTTCGGCCGTCTGCTTCAAGGTTTCTCCGCCGGCGTCGAACTGGGTGGTGTGTCGGTGTACCTGGCGGAAATCGCCACGCCGGGGCGCAAAGGCTTCTTCGTCAGTTGGCAGTCCGCCAGCCAGCAGGCCGCTGTGGTGTTTGCCGGTTTGCTCGGCGTGGGTTTGAACACTGGCTCAGCCCCGAAGACATGGGTGACTGGGGCTGGCGCGTGCCGTTCCTGATCGGCTGCCTGATCGTGCCAGTGATCTTTGTGATTCGTCGCTCGCTGGAAGAAACGCCTGAGTTCCAGGCGCGTAAACACCGCCCTACCCTGCAGGAAGTCGTGCGTTCGATCGGCCAGAACTTTGGCATCGTCATCGCCGGCATGGCGCTGGTGGTGATGACCACCGTGTCGTTCTACCTGATCACCGCCTACACCCCGACCTTCGGCAAGGCCGAGCTGCACCTGTCCGACTTCGACGCGTTGCTGGTGACGGTGTGCGTGGGCATCTCCAACTTCATCTGGCTGCCGGTGATGGGCGCAGTGTCCGACAAGATCGGACGCAAGCCCCTGCTGCTCGGCGCGACGATTCTGGCGATCCTGACGGCGTATCCGGCGTTGTCCTGGCTGGTGGCCAACCCAAGCTTCAACCACCTGCTGATTGTGCTGTTGTGGTTGTCGTTCCTGTATGGCTCGTACAACGGGGCGATGGTGGTGGCGCTCACCGAGATCATGCCGGTGGAAGTGCGCACTACCGGCTTCTCCCTGGCCTACAGCCTGGCGACGGCGACCTTTGGTGGGTTTACACCGGCGGCCTGTACCTATTTGATTCATGTGCTGGACAACAAGGCAGCGCCGGGGATTTGGCTCAGTGGGGCAGCGATTTTGGGCTTGATTGCTACACTGGTCCTGTTCAAGGGCAATCGGCATGAACTGAGGACTGCGCAGGCTTCAGTAGTCGGTGGCGCTTGATAGAGCGCTTTCGCGAGCATCGGTATCTACGCAACTTTCTGTGTTGCGCTAGGGTTTTGACGGGGTTTTTAGGTAGATATGAGTACATATCCGTTGCTGCGGTAACGGCTTCGTAGGGTTCCGCTCTTACAGCGGCTCACTTTTGGAAAGACCCAAAAGTAAGCAAAAGGTCTTTGCCCCACCACTCGGTGCCTCGCCTAGGCTCG
>NZ_UYXQ01000082.1 GCF_900624995.1 Pseudomonas antarctica | reverse complement strand
CGCATTCGCGAGCAAGCCCGCTCCCACAGTTGGATCTCAGTACATCAGACAGAGAGTGTGCTGCTCTGCTGTGCTTTTGTCCTGCTTTTGCTTCAACCACTCAGGTCGGCTACTAGGCCGCCGTGCTCTTGCTTTTGATCTTGATCTTGATCTTGGGCGCCCCGTTAACCACGATGGCCCATGGCGGCGGCCCACGGATTCAAGCCTTCGTTCTGGCATGCCGAGCCTAGGCGAGGCACCGAGTGGTGGGGCAAAGACCTTTTGCTTACTTTTGGGTTTTTCCAAAAGTGAGCCGCTGTAAGAGCGGAACCCTACGAAGCCGTTACCGCAGCAACGGATATGTATTCAATCTACCTAAACCATCACAGGCTAAAAGCAACACAAAAAGTTGCGTAGATACCTATGCTGGAATAGCGGTATGTCAGCGATGAAATGTCACCTGGCCCACCGCTATCGCCGGCAAGCCACACAGTTTTATCGGTGTTGGGCTCTTAGCCTTTCAGTGCCAGCTCAATCAATTCATGCAGTTCTTCAACCGGCAACGGCGCACTGGCAAACAGGCTGCGATACACCGTGGGCGCGGCGATCAAATTCAGCAACCGATCCAGCGTCGGCAGCACGTCGATGCTGCTTTGGTAACGGTCGAGAATAATCTGCAACTGGCCCATCAGAATGTTGCTGCAATAGTCCTTGGGATGGCTGCACTGCACGTCGCGCATCATGTTGCGCCCCAGCTCAGAGCTCATTTCATCCAGGTATTGCTCGCCCCACGCGCGCAAGTCACCGCGCAGGGTGCCCGTGTTGGCGGGCTCGGTGTCCGGGCGCAGGCGCTCCAAGGCCACGTCGGCGAGCAGGGCGGACAAGTCGCCCCAGCGGCGGTAGATGGTCGAAGGCGTAACGCCCGCGCGCGCAGCAATCATCGGCACGGTAACGCTGGAACGCTCATGGGCTTCCAGCAGTTCGCGCGCGGCGTTATGCACTGATTCTTGAACCCGGGCACTGCGGCCCCCCGGGCGAAGGCCTTCTTTAATTGCCATGCGTAAAACCTTAACACAAAGAATTTGCTTTAAGCGCTTCCCGGTAGCACACTCTGCAAAAGCAAAATATTAGCTTTAACGGAGTGTGCACATGCCTAGCGTCATTTCTCAACGTTCCAGCCTGGCGTTCCTGGTCATCACCATGTTGACCTTCCTCGCGGCGTCCAGCGCGCCGACGCCGCTGTATCAGGTTTACCAGGACAACCTGCATTTCTCTGCAGCGATGCTGACGGTGATCTTTGGCGTGTATGCCGTGAGCTTGCTGGCGGCGCTGCTGACCGTCGGTTCGCTGTCGGACCACGTGGGGCGCAAGCCGGTGATTTTCGTCGCACTGATCCTCAATATTGTGTCGATGCTCTTGTTTATCAACGCTGACAGCACCGCCTACCTGATAGCCGCCCGAGCGCTGCAAGGTTTCGCCACCGGCACGGCAACCGCGGTGCTGGCGGCAACGCTGCTGGACACCGACCGCCTGCGCGGCCCGATGCTCAATAGCCTCGCGCCGCTTTTAGGCATGGCCAGTGGCGCCTTGGGCAGCGGTTTACTGGTGGAGTACGCCCCACGCCCGACCCAATTGATTTACTTCACGCTGCTGGGCTTGATGCTGCTGCAGGCGCTTTATGTGTGGCGCTTGCCGGAAACCGTCAGCCGCATTCCGGGTGCGCTGAAGTCGCTGGCGCCCACCCTGCATGTGCCCGCGCAAGCGCGTCGGGCCTTGTGGCTGGCGATGCCGCTGAATGTGGCGGTGTGGGCACTGGGTGGGTTCTTTTCCTCTTTGGCGCCCTCGCTGGTGCGCGCCGCCACCGGTTCGACCTCGCACTTGATCGGCGGCGGCCTGGTGGCGGTCGTGACCTTGAGCGGTGCGGTCATGATTTACAGCCTGCGCGAACGCGCGGCAGACAAGGTCATGCGCCTGTCGGCGGTGCTGTTGGCGGTGGGCGTGGCGTTGCTGCTGGTAGCAGTACAGAGCGCCAGCCTGTGGCTGTCCTTTGCGGCCAGTGTGATCGCAGGTTTGGGCTTCGGCGGCGGGTTCATGGGCAGTGTGCGCAGTATCGTGAGCTTGGCATTGCCCCATGAGAGGGCGGGGTTGATGTCGGCGTTTTATGTCTTGAGCTACTTGGCGTTCTGCGTGCCGGCGCTGCTGGCGGGTAACCTGAGTCGGGTGTTTGGCCTGATCGCCACCAGCGATGGCTACGGCGCCGTCCTCATCGTGCTGGCCCTGAGTGCCTTGGCCGGTTTGCTGCTACAGGATTCGGCAAGGGCCAGCGTTTCGACCTAGCCAGAGTCTCTATATTGGTAAAGTAGATAACGGTTAGAGATATTACCCGTTATATCGATATTCGATCAGGTTCTATGATGGTCTCAACCTCATGCGAGGAAGAGGATTACCAACATGACGTGCTCCAATACCGCTACTTACAAACCCTTCAGTCACCTGACCCGCCCACGGGAAGTGATTCGCCAGTTCACTCCCAACTGGTTTGCCGCGACCATGGGTACCGGCGTGCTGGCCCTTGCGCTGGCCCAATTGCCGATCAATCTGCCCGGCCTGCGTGCGATTGCCGAAGGGCTGTGGCTGTTCACCATCGGTCTGTTTGTGCTGTTCAGCGTGTTGTACGCGGCTCGCTGGCTGATGTTTTTCCACGAGGCGCGGCGCATCTTCGGGCACTCCACGGTATCGATGTTCTTCGGCACTATTCCCATGGGCCTGGCGACGATTATCAATGGCTTGCTGCTGTTTGGTCTGCCGCGCTGGGGCGCCGATGTGGTGCCGTTGGCCGAGGCTTTGTGGTGGCTGGACGTGGCGATGGCCCTGGCGTGCGGCGTGTTGATTCCGTTTATGATGTTTACTCGTCAAGAGCACAGCATCGACCAGATGACCGCTGTGTGGCTGTTGCCGGTAGTCGCTGCCGAAGTCGCCGCCGCCAGCGGTGGCCTGCTGGCGCCGCACCTGGCCGATGCTCACTCGCAACTGGTGATGCTGGTGACCAGCTACGTGCTGTGGGCGTTTTCGCTGCCGGTGGCGTTCAGCATCCTGACCATCCTGATGCTGCGCATGGCCTTGCACAAATTGCCCCACGCCAACATGGCCGCGTCGAGCTGGCTGGCCCTCGGGCCTATCGGCACCGGTGCCCTCGGCATGCTGTTGCTGGGCGGCGACGCGCCGGCGATCTTCGCGGCCAATGGCTTGCCAGGCGTAGGCGAGATGGCCAACGGCCTTGGTCTGGTGGCTGGCATCACCCTGTGGGGCTTCGGCCTGTGGTGGATGCTGATCGCCGTGTTGATCACCCTGCGTTACCTGCGCGCCGGTATCCCGTTCAACCTCGGTTGGTGGGGCTTTACCTTCCCGTTGGGCGTCTATGCCTTGGCCACGCTGAAGCTTGCGAGCGTGCTGCACCTGGGTTTCTTCAGCCTGTTTGGCTGCGTATTGGTGGTGGCCTTGGCGCTGATGTGGCTGCTCGTCGCCACGCGCACCGTGCTGGGCGCCTATAAAGGTGAGCTTTTTGTATCGCCATGCATTGCAGGACTAGGGAATAAGTAAGCGGGATTAGGTAAAGTCGTGGCCTGAAGACTAACAACAGCCTACAGGCCACGCAGGAACACGGACGATGAGCCACCCCTCACAATTCACCTTGCTGCGCACACGGCGCTTCCTGCCGTTTTTCATTACCCAGTTACTGGGTGCTTTCAACGACAATATCTTCAAGCAATCGCTGATCCTGGCCATTCTCTACAAGCTGACCATCGACGGTGACCGCTCCATCTGGGTCAATCTGTGCGCCTTGCTGTTTATCCTGCCGTTTTTCCTGTTCTCGGCGCTGGCCGGGCAGTTTGGCGAAAAATTCAACAAGGACGCGCTGATCCGCGCGATCAAGATCGGCGAGATCGTGATCATGGCCGTCGGCGCCATGGGCTTTTTGTTCAATCACCTGGAACTGATGCTGCTGGCGCTGTTTGCCATGGGCACGCACTCGGCGCTGTTCGGTCCGGTGAAGTACTCAATCATGCCTCAGGCGTTGCACGACGATGAGTTGGTGGGTGGCAACGGTCTGGTAGAGATGGGCACGTTTCTGGCGATCCTGGCCGGCACCATTGGTGCCGGGATCATGATGTCGTCTACCCATTACGCGCCGATCGTGGCGGCGGCGATTGTCGGTGTGGCGGTGCTGGGCTACCTCGCCAGCCGCAGTATTCCGCGCGCGGCGGCGTCTACGCCAGAGCTGCGGCTGAACTGGAATATTTTCAGCGAATCCTGGGCCACCCTGCGTTTGGGCCTTGGGCAGACGCCGGCAGTGTCGCGCTCGATTGTCGGCAACTCGTGGTTCTGGTTTGTCGGTGCGATCTACCTGACGCAGATCCCGGCTTACGCCAAGGAGTGGTTGTACGGCGACGAAACCGTGGTGACGCTGATTCTCACGGTGTTCTCGGTGGGCATCGCGCTGGGCTCGATGCTCTGCGAAAAGCTCTCCGGGCGTAAGGTCGAAATCGGCCTGGTGCCGTTTGGTTCATTCGGCCTGACCGTGTTCGGGCTGTTGCTGTGGTGGCACTCCGGCGGGTTCCCGCAGAACGTCCAGGCCAACGACTGGCTGGCGGTGCTCGGTTACGGACAAGCGTGGTGGGTGCTGTTCGATATCCTTGGTTTGGGCGTGTTCGGCGGTTTCTACATTGTGCCGCTGTACGCGCTGATTCAGTCGCGCACCGCCGAGAACGAGCGCGCGCGGGTGATCGCAGCCAACAATATTCTCAACGCGCTGTTCATGGTGGTCTCGGCCATCGTGTCGATCCTGTTGCTGAGTGTGGCCAAGCTGTCGATCCCCGAGCTGTTCCTGGTGGTGTCGCTGCTCAACATTGCGGTCAACACCTATATCTTCAGGATCGTCCCCGAGTTCACCATGCGTTTCATGATCTGGCTGCTCAGCCATTCCATGTACCGGGTGGAGCATCGTAATCTGCAGCTGATTCCGGATGAAGGCGCAGCCTTGCTGGTGTGCAACCACGTGTCGTTCGTCGATGCGCTGTTGATCGGTGGTGCAGTGCGTCGGCCGATTCGCTTTGTGATGTATTACAAGATCTACCGCTTGCCGGTGCTGAACTTTATCTTCCGTACAGCCGGGGCGATTCCGATTGCCGGGCGTAACGAAGATATCCAGATCTACGAAAAGGCTTTCACGCGGATTGCCCAGTACCTGAAAGAAGGGGAGTTGGTGTGCATCTTTCCGGAAGGCAAATTGACGGCCGACGGTGAGATGAATGACTTCCGTGGTGGCGTGACGCGCATTCTCGAAGAGACACCGGTGCCGGTGATTCCGATGGCGTTGCAGGGGTTGTGGGGGAGTTTCTTCAGTCGCGATCCGAACAAGGGGTTCTTTCATCGGATCTGGTCGCATGTCACGTTGGTGGCGGGTGAGCCGGTTGCGGTGGAGGCGGCGACGCCTGCGCAGTTGCAGGAGCGAGTAGGGGTGTTGCGGGGGAGTGTCAGGTAGTTTTTTGTTGCCTGTCAGGGCCCCTTCGCGAGCAAGCCCGCTCCCACAGTTGACCGAGTTGTTCAAGCGAACGCGGTTTAGTGTGGGAGCGGGCTTGCTCGCGAAAGCGGTAGTGGCTCAGGCGCTGATCTTGAGGCCTACCAACCCGCAAATGATCAGCGCCACACTCGCCAACCGAAACAACGCCATGGATTCCCCAAACAGGATAATCCCGGCGATCACTGTGCCCACCGCGCCCACACCCGTCCAGATGGCATAGGCGGTGCCCAGCGGCAGTTCCTTCATGGCCAGCCCCAGCAGGCCGAGGCTGATGGCCATGGCAGCAATGGTCAGGGCCGTTGGCAGCGGTTTGCTGAAACCGTCGGTGTACTTCAGGCCGACCGCCCAGCCGACTTCAAACAGCCCGGCAAAAAACAGAATGATCCAGGACATGATGACCTCCAAACTATAGCTGGGGTCGTCCCCGGATTTAGCGCTTGAAAGCGTCGCGAGGTCGTCCCCGCGAAGCTCGGTAGAGTGCCGAATATTGATCAGGCGATCAAGTTTTTGGCGTGCTCTGCAAAGCGCGACGGTCTTCCTTTTCGCTCATTCTGCGCAAGTAAGTCGACAGCAACGCCCCGGAAATATTGTGCCAGACGCTGAACAGCGCACTCGGCACCGCCGCCAATGGCGAGAAGTGCGCACTGGCCAACGCAGCGCCCAGCCCGGAGTTCTGCATGCCCACTTCCAGCGCCAGCGACTTGCGCTGCGCCAACGGCAACTTGAACAGCCGGCCGGTGAAGTAGCCCAGCAGGTAGCCGAAACTGTTGTGCAGCATCACTACGGCCATGATCAACAGGCCCGACTCGGCAATTTTCGCCTGGCTCGCAGCAACCACCGCCGCGACAATGATGACGATACTCACCACCGACACCAGTGGCAGCACCTCTACGGCATGGCGGACCCGCTCGCCAAGCACGCGTTGCGCGACCACGCCGAGCACGATCGGCAGCAGCACCACTTGCAGGATCGACCAGAACAATTCCATGAACGACACCGGCAGCCAGGCCGAGGCCAGTAGCCAAATCAGCGCCGGCGTCAGCAGCGGGGCGAGGAGGGTGGTGACGGCGGCGATTGCCACCGACAGCGCCAGGTCGCCCCGCGCCAGCCAAGTCATCACGTTGGACGACGTGCCGCTTGGGCAGCAGCCGACCAGAATCACGCCGACGGCAATCTCCGGCGGCAGGTGGAACGCCTGGCACAGCAACCAGGCCACGCCCGGCATGATCACAAAGTGCGCGACTACGCCGAGTGCGACGCGCCACGGGTGGCGGGCGACCTCGGCGAAATCTTCAAGTTTTAAGGTCAGCCCCATGCCGAACATCACCAGGCCCAACAGCGGCACGATGGCGCCTTTGAGGCCAATGAACCAGCTGGGCTCAAGGAAGGCGAGGACCGCGAAAACCAGCACCCAGTAGGCGAAGGTATTGCCGACAAAGCGACTCAAGGCGGCGAGAGCACGCATGGGGATGTCCTTGTTATCAGGTAAGTTCGGGAGTGCTGATGTTTGCTTGGAAACCCAATCAAATGTGGGAGCGGGCTTGCTCGCGAATGCGGTGAATCAGTCAGCCTATTAAGTGACTGACACTGCGCATTCGCGAGCAAGCCCGCTCCCACATTTTGATCTTCACATGGCTTAGATGCCTTGTGGCGTCTCTTCGCCGCCCAGTGCCTCAACCAGCGCTGGCAGGAATTCGCCGAACGTCAGCATCATCAGGGTAAAACTGGCGTCCAGTTGGCCCAGGGCCTCGTCGCCGCCGTCCTGTTCTGCCTGGTCTTGCAGCAGGTCTTCGAACTTCAGGCGCTTGACGGTCATCTTGTCGTCGAGCATGAAGGACAACTTATCCTGCCAGGCCAGGGACAATTGGGTCACGACTTTGCCGGTGGTCAGGTGCAGCTGAATTTCTTCGCCGGTCAGGTCCTGGCGCTTGCAACGCACAATGCCGCCGTCTTCATGGGTGTCGCGCAGTTCGCATTCGTCGAGGACGAAGAAGTCATCGGCCGGCTTCTGGGTGGTGACCCAGTCGGTCATGATCGCGGTTGGCGCAGTTTTCACCGTGAGCGGGCGAACCGGCAGAGTGCCGATCACTTCACGCAGGGTCGACAGCAGGTCTTCGGCGCGCTTGGGGCTTGCCGAGTTGACCAGGATCAGGCCCTGCTTCGGCGCGATGGCGGCGAAGGTCGATGAACGACGGATAAAGGCACGCGGCAGGAAGGCCTGGATGATTTCATCCTTGATCTGATCGCGTTCTTTTTTATAGACCTTGCGCATTTGCTCGGCCTCGATCTCATCGACTTTTTCTTTGAGTGCGTCACGCACTACGCTACCCGGCAGGATACGTTCTTCCTTGCGCGCGGCGATCAGCAGGAAGTCGCCGCTAACGTGAACAAGGGGAGCGTCTTCACCTTTACCGAAAGGGGCGACGAAACCGTAAGTAGTCAACTCCTGGCTGGCACACGGACGCGCCAGTTTGGTGGCCATGGCCGCTTCCAACGCCTCGGCATCAACAGGCAGATCTTGGGTCAGGCGATAGATAAGCAGGTTCTTGAACCACATGGGGTGAGTCTCTCCTTTATACAAAGGGGGGCATTATTCTCTTGATCCGGGCTGAGGCCAACCCTGCCTAAGCCATTGGAAGCGCTGAAAAAAAAGATTTAAGAAAGTGCTTGCCAGACTTAAGGTCGCTCCGTAGAATGCGCGCCACACCGAAGCGAAGGGTGATTAGCTCAGCTGGGAGAGCGTCTGCCTTACAAGCAGAATGTCGGCGGTTCGATCCCGTCATCACCCACCATTCGTTTCACGTGTTACGCGGAGCGGTAGTTCAGTCGGTTAGAATACCGGCCGGTCACGCCGGGGGTCGCGGGTTCGAGTCCCGTCCGCTGCGCCATATTCGGTCACCTGGAATGCTGAACGCCAGGTGACCACAGAAAGCCCGCTCATTGAGCGGGTTTTTTTTGTCCGAAATATGGCGAAAAAACGCTTGGTGAAGTTTTTTTAAATAAATTGCATTTAAATCAACACATTACGATTTTTTGTTGTATGATGCGCCCACACCGAAACGAAGGGTGATTAGCTCAGCTGGGAGAGCGTCTGCCTTACAAGCAGAATGTCGGCGGTTCGATCCCGTCATCACCCACCATTCGTTTCACGTGTTACGCGCAGCGGTAGTTCAGTCGGTTAGAATACCGGCCTGTCACGCCGGGGGTCGCGGGTTCGAGTCCCGTCCGCTGCGCCATATTCGGTTACCTGGAACGCTGAACGCCAGGTCACCACGGAAAAGCCCGCTCATTGAGCGGGCTTTTTTTCGCCTGCGATTCAGCTTATGACGCGATGGTGGGTGACGTAGGCATCGGTGCGATATCGCGTCGGCCAAGGAACACGAAGACCATCGCCGCCGTGAGCACGGTGAGCCACGCCAGCCATTGCAGCAACGTATTGAACCCGGCGATGTAGGCCATGCGCAGTACATCCAGTGGAATGTTCGCGCTGGCGTGTCGGGCATCACCCATGACCAACTGCTGGGCAACGGCAGCGCCCTCCTGCACCGTGCGGGCCGGCAGATGATGCGTGACCAGCGTGCTCAACACTGCCACCGTGATTGCCAGCGCGACACCTTCACTGGCGACCCGAGTCGTATTGAAAATTCCCGCCGCCATCCCTGCACGTTCTTTTGGCACCACGCTGATTGCCAGGCCATCCATCAAACCCCATGGCAGCCCGGTGCCGACCCCGATGATCAGCATCGCCGTCACGGTCTGCAACGGCTGGCCGACCTTGGCCAGGCTCAATCCATACAAACCCGTCGCTGCGATCAGCAGGCCAATGGCACACAGCGCGCCTGCCGGCAGCCAGCGCGTCAGCGTCGCGGCGAGGATCGGCACCACCAGCATGGGGGCTGACAGCGCCAGCATCATCAAGCCCGCGTCAAATGCGCTGGCGCCTTCCACGCCGATAAACCGCAGTGGCAGCAGCACGATCAGAACGATATAGCAGTAACAGGTGCCGATCGGCAGCACCTGCACGCCGATGAAGCGGGGAAAGCGAAACAGGCGCAGGTCCAGCATCGGTTGGCTGGCGCGATGTTCAACGAAGATAAACGTCAGCAAAAACACCGCTGCTGTGCCAAGCAGGTAATGCGTAGTCGCAGAAGCCCAGCCCTGCTCCGGCGCCAGAATCACTGCCGTGGTCAAGGCCACCAACATCGCCGAAAACGTTAGCACCCCGGCCAAGTCCAGGCGCAGTGCGTGCGGGTCACGACTTTCACGCATTGTGGGGGTTGCGAACAACAGCGAAAGACCCGCGAGCAAGGCCGTGGCGAGGAAAATCGCGCGCGAGCCCCATTGTTCGATCAGCAGCCCTGACAGCAACGGGCCAAACGCCAGGCCCGCGCCAAAGGTTGTGCCCAGCAGGCTGAAAGCACGCGTCCTGGCATGGCCATCGAACTCCTGTGCCAACGCCGCGCAACCGCTGGCCAATGCAATGGCCGCCGCCACACCCTGTACTGCGCGCAATAGATCCAACCAGAGAATGCCCGGTGCCATGGCCAACAGCAGGGAGATTGCGGTAAACAGCGCCATGCCCCACAAGAACAGACGCTTGCGCCCATAGAGGTCGGCGAGCGTCCCGGCAGCCATCAATAGGCTGCCGAAACTGAGCATGAACGCGTTGGTGATCCACGCCAACTGTGTAGGAAGGGCGGCGAAAGCCTCGCCGATAAAGGGCGTAGCCACCGCGCCCCCGGTAAAACTCATGGGTAATACCAGAGCCGCCAGGCAGATCGCGGCCAGGATGGCATGGCGGCCATTGGGGGAGTGAGTTGCGGTGTTCATGGTGGCGTTCCTGCAGGTCTCTAAAGATAAAGACTCTAAACAGGATGCAATTGACGATAAACAGGCCTACATTCCGATCATAGCGGACCAATAGGATGTAATAGCGTGAGGGACAACCTCAGTGGTGTGATCGCATTCGTCAAAACGGCAGAAGCCCTCAGCTTTATCGGTGCAGCGCGGGCGATGGGCATTTCCGCTTCAGCCGTGGGCAAAAAAGTCGCAAAACTGGAGGCCGAGCTTAATGTGCGGCTGTTGCACCGCAGTACGCGCAAAGTCAGCCTCACCGCCGAAGGCCAATTGTTCTATGAGCGCAGTCGGAAAATTCTTGATGACTTGCAAGACGCGCGCTCCATGCTCTCTCATGCCATGCAGGCGCCGCGTGGCAAGCTGCGGGTCAGTCTGCCCACCATCGGTTATCGTTTCCTCTTTGCGCACATGCTCGCGTTCCGGCAAGCCTACCCGGAGATTGAGTTGGAGTTGGATTTCAACGACCACTTGGTGGACGTGATCGAGGAAGGCTTCGACGTGGTGATTCGCAGCGGAGGCCTGGCTGATTCGACGTTGATGGCGCGCAAACTCGGGCCGTTCCGATTTGTCCTGTGTGCAGCCCCAGCGTACCTGCGCGCTCATGGCCGGCCGGCCACTCTCAGTGACCTTGAACACCACCAGTGCCTGCGTTATCGGTTTGCCACGACCGGCAAAATTATGGACTGGACCTTATCTGCCAACTCGGCAATCACCCAATTGCGCCTGCCTACGGCGCTGACCTTGAACAATATGGAAGCTATGCTCAGGGCGGCGATTGATGGCCATGGTATTGCCTACGTGCCGGACTTTCTGGCCAGCGAGGCGTTGGCTCAAGCACAGCTGGAAACCGTGTTGGACGGGCACTGCGATGATCAGGGCCAGTTCTGGGCGTTGTGGCCTTCCAGTCGGCACCTCTCGCCAAAAATCCGTGTGTTTGTGGACTTTGCTGCCGAACGCCTTTTTACACATCTGTGAATCGGCAGCAGATAGGTATTGGCCAGACGAACGAAAACAAGGGACAACCCGGGGGCGGGGTATCCCTTGAAAAACTGGGGGGCTGATTTCAGTGATCAGCTTATTTGCCTTTCTTTTTCTTTTCGCCGCGGGTGGCGAGGTGCTCGAAGCAAAACGCGGTGGTGCCGAAGAGCGCAATCATTGACAGGACGAGCATGCCTAAGGTTGAACTTTCCACGATGACTTCCTACGGGTTTTGGGGGTAGGGAGTGACGGTAAACGGTGGTGGTCTAGTTGCTCAATAGGGACGACGTAATCGTTATGGGGAACCTGGAATCTACACGCGTTCTTTACGAGCGGGCGGGCATATCCATTAGTTAGGTAAAGGATATGTACTCCACCCCAAACCTCACAAATTACGACTATGCCGATAGTCACTAACAGCCTCATACACCGCCTTACGCAACCGATTAATCCCCCCAATCGGCCGATGCGCCTGCACCCCGAACCAAGGATTAAACGACTGGTTATCGCAAGCGAGATTCAACGCTGGCGTATCAAAGTCCTGCGCCGGAATACGCACCTTGGCCACTGTTTCATAAGGCGCATCACTTTCCTTCCATTCAATGCTGGTGTCTTCAATCGGCATGAATTTCTGCGGATTCTGCCGCTGAATCTGCAACACAAAACACGCCGGCACACGATCAGTCGACAGTTGCTGACTCAACGCACTGCGTAGAAAGTTCGGCAAGTCCTGGTTCTGCTTGGGCAGCACGTAGTCCGGGCAGCTGAGCGGATCGGGCGCTACGCGGAATTTGGCATTAGCAGCGCCAAACTTGTAGGGCGAAACCGAAAAGTACGTAGTCTGCGTTGGGCTGGCCGGCGGAGGCGCCAGTGTGGCCAGGGCGATAAACAAATGGCGCACCTGCCAGCTGCGCGGGTCTGCTTTGGGAAAGAACGCCAGGATTTTCTTGCCGTCGGCCTGGGCACCGATGTTCTGCGCATACTCCGCCACATCGCTGACAAAGAAGTTCGGGTGGCTGAACATCACGAAGTCTTGTTCCGTGCGTGCCTGCTGGTCGGCCATCAGCTGTTTGCCCGGCACGTCCAGCAGCTTGAGCGCCATACCCCGCGCATCACGAATGCTGTCCAATTGCGGGTAGGCGTTGCCGTTGGACAAACGCATGACGGCCTGCCAGGTTTTGCCAGGTTCGGCGAACACACCTTGGCGCAATACCGGGTCAAGTCCCGCTACCACGCTGACTTCGGCCTTCACACAGCCGTGAGCCTTGGCATGCGCATCGCGCAGATAGCGCGTGCCTTCGCGGTGCTGATCGACGATGCGCACCGCCGTTTGGATGATGCCCTGGGTCATGGCCGCTTCACCCGCTGGCACCTGTTCGTCCGGCGACACCGCGCCGCTGTGTTGCCAGGCTAACCACGCAGTGGCTGCCAGCCAGCCCAGCAGTCCGAGGCCCACCAGCCATAGCAGGGTTATACCCAGAAACGCGCCGAGGCGCAGCCACAGACGCGCGAGCATCGAAGGTTCCTTGTATTGCGATCGGATAATCATGGCAACTGTTGCTCCAGCGGGCCGCCCAGCACTTTGAGGTATTCCAGCAGCGCCCAGCGTTCCTGCGGCAGCAAGCTGCGGCCAATCACGCCGTTGCCACGCTTGCCGGCACGGAATTCGTGGCCGCTGTTGTGGTTGCCGGTGATGGTGGTGTTGAACAAAAAGGCATTCTTGAATGCGCCCGTCTCGAAACCCAGGTGGCGTGGGTCGTAGTTGAACGTGCCTTTATAGAAGGTGGTGCTGCGCTCGTCCTGGGGCGAGAGCAATTGGTAGATCGTCGGCACCGAGCCGTTGTGCAGAAACGGCGGCGTGGCCCAGATGCCGGCCAGTGGCCTCGCCTTATAGGCGCGCAACTCGCGCACCCCGATGGGCAGGTCGAAACCGTCCAGGCTTGGGCGCTCGGCCGGGGTCACGTTGGCGGCGCGGTAGGCGTGGTCTTCGACGAAGGCGGTAACATAGGCCAGGCCTTGCGCCACCGACATTTTGTGCAAGTCCAGCGGCACGGTGGGCGTGGGGTGCAGTTCGACGTTGAGCTTGGCCAATTGCGCCGGGTCCCATTGCAGGGCGCTGAGGTCATAGCGCTGGTCGGCGATGTTGCTCGCGGTGCTGGGGTCGGTGCCGATGTACTCCACAGGGAGCACTTTGAGTTGTTCTACTGGGCGGCCATTGACCTGGCTGACGGCGGGCACATGGCAAGCGGCGCAGTTCTCGGCGAACAGTGCACGGCCTTGGGCGGCGAGGGGTTTATCGACGACGCCGAACAAGTGTTCCGGCCAGGTGGGCGGCTTGAGGCGTTGCAAGGTTTCTTCGATCAGGTTGAGATCACGCACACGTACGCTGGAAGGGTAGCGTGCGTCGCCTTGAAGAGGCTGGCCGGCGCTGTCGAAGAAGTCCAACGTGGCACCGACACCGAGGGCTTCGCCGATGTTGCGCGCCATGGGTTGTTGGGCCGAACCGTTCCATTGCACCCAGTCGAAGGTCCAAATGTCCCACAAGTGCGGGTAGTCCACCGGCGCATTGGCAACGCGATAATTCTGCGCGGAGAGGGCGTCGCCGAAACTGGCATTAGCGATGCGGCCAAACGCATCGGTGCGGCCCGGGCCTTCTTCGGTGGGGTAGAGGCCGCGATGGGTGTCGTTCCAGGCGACTTTGAGGAACTGGTTCAGCGACTGTTTGAAGTCCTCACGCAGTTGCTGTTTGGTGTGATCGTCATAGTCGTGGCCGAGTACCTTATGGGCAAAGCGGTCGAACTTCCACGGCGTGTAATAAGTGGCGGCGAGGCTGGCCACCAGCGCCTGGCCGAAGCTGCCGCCGCGCAAGGTGGGCACGCTGGAAGGCAGCACATGCTGGGCCGAACCGCCGTCGATGCGCAGGGCCTGACCTTTGAAATGCAACTCACCGGTGTGGCAGGCGGCGCAGGTGATATCCAGGTATTCAACCGTGCTGTCGGCGTTCTGGTGCCGGGCGAAACCTACTGGTAGGTTGCCCGGGTTTTGCACGGTGGGAACCTGCTTGGGGTCGACCAGAAAACCGAAGCGCGCCAGGTATTCGGGCGTGGCAAAGCGCTGGTCCGAAAAGGGCAGTTCCAGCGCGGTGAACCAGTCGTAATGCAGGCCTTTTACTTGAGTGCCTTGTGGCGTGAAGTAGTAGGTCTGGCGGTCGGCGGCACTCCATTGGTCCTGGTAGTGCACCTGCTCCACGGGCACGTAGTCCGGCAGCTTGGGGTTGGCGGTGTAATAGAGCACCACGGCCAGGAGCAGGCCGAGTGCTATCAGTGTCAGAAGCAAAACACGGTAAAAAATGCGCAAGATAACTATCCTTGTCGATTTGTGGTGTTGTTATGCCACTACGCCACAGTTGCAGCAAGTGGCCATTAGCCTGGTTGCAGGCAGTCCCGCGATCCGTCGCGGGCCTCCATAATGAATGAAAATGCTTTTAAACACGTGAACTTATCAGAAGTTTTCTGCTCAGATGCCGGTAGCCATTGGTCGTGGCCGCCTGATAAGCTCGCGACTTTATTCGATTGCCCTTTTGGCGCATGAACAAGGAAATAGCATGAAACAGCATCGGTTGGCGGCGGCGGTGGCCCTGGTTAGCCTGGTACTTGCGGGTTGTGATTCGCAGACCAGCGTAGAGCTGAAAACCCCGGCGCAGAAAGCTTCCTACGGTATTGGCCTGAACATGGGCAAAAGTCTTGCCCAAGAAGGCATGGATGACCTGGACTCCAAAGCGGTAGCCCAAGGCATCGAAGATGCCGTCGGCAAGAAAGAACAGAAGCTGAAAGACGACGAACTGGTTGAAGCGTTTGCCGCACTGCAGAAGCGTGCAGAAGAACGTATGACCAAAATGAGTGAAGAGTCGGCAGCCGCCGGCAAGAAATTCCTCGAAGAAAACGCCAAGAAAGACGGCGTAGTTACCACTGCTTCCGGTCTGCAGTACAAGATCGTGAAGAAAGCCGATGGCGCTCAGCCTAAGCCGACCGACGTGGTGACTGTTCACTACACCGGCAAACTCACCAACGGCACCACCTTTGACAGCTCCGTGGATCGTGGTAGCCCGATTGACCTGCCGGTCAGCGGCGTGATCCCAGGTTGGGTCGAAGGCCTGCAACTGATGCACGTTGGCGAGAAGGTCGAGTTGTACATCCCGTCCGATCTGGCCTACGGCGCTCAGAGCCCGAGCCCGGCGATTCCAGCCAACTCCGTGCTGGTATTCGACTTGGAACTGCTGGGCATCAAGGACCCAGCCAAGGCTGACGCCCCTGCTGCACCTGCGGCTCCAGCTGCCAAGAAGTAATCGGCAACTGAACTGACAACGCCCCGTTTCGACGGGGCGTTGTTGTATCTGGCGTAAGGTAAATGATTGTTCCCACGCGCTGGGTGGAAATACATCCTGTGACGCTCCGCGTCATATATTGCTGGATTTAAGCCATGTGCCGACATCAAGACGCGGCGCATTCGGGACGGCATTCCCACGCAGAGCGCGGGAACGATCGTAAAAACCTCTGCAAATCCAAACGAACCCCAGCAAGCTGAAACAGTCTGATATAAGAATCGAGCACGGTTAGCCGCAGATCAACGCCAAGTCAATGAAATCTTGGGTTTTTTTTATGTGCGCAAAAAACGCCCGATCTGACTGCAAGCCTTGTAGTCCGTGGCTTTCAGCTGATAAAACAGGCTCTGTTCACAAGGTTATCCACAATTTGTGTGGATAACCTTTTATGTCGCCTGGAACTGGAGTGACGAATGAAACCACCCTTCAATTTCACCCGATTCCTGCCCATGGCCGCTCGCTTGCTGGGCCGTGGGCGTTTGCCGACCCTATTGTTTGCGGTCGCCGCCAAAGGCTCAAGCCAAGGCAACCGCCTGGGTAAGCTCAAGGATGATCTCAAATTGCTCCAGGCGCTGTGCCTGGCGTACTGGCGCGGTGAGTACCGGGCAATCAGCCCCAAGGCGTTGATCTCGGTAGTAGCGGGGCTGATGTATTTTCTCAGTCCGATTGACGCGATCCCGGACTTTATCCCGGTGTTTGGCATGCTTGACGACATCGCGGTGCTGGCGTGGGTCATGAGGACCCTGGATGGCGAACTGAGCGCCTTCCGCGCGTGGCGCGACGCCCTGCGCCCGGAGAAGCTCGCCGTGGTTGAGCGCTTACCTGCGACGCCTGCGCTGCTGGCCCAGGAAAACTCGCAAAAAAACGGATGACGCGGCTATCCCCCTGCGACCTTTATGGCTGTTAGGATTACACTCCTAAGGAAAGAGCTTACTTAGTGAGTGTTGTTATCCTACGGGGCAGTCATGGATATTCAGATAATTTCACGCGATGGCGAACCCGAGTATGCGGTTTTGCCATGGGACCAGTACCAGGCGCTACTAAAAGCAGCCGGTCAGCAACAGCCTACCCTCACGCCTTCTTCTACTTCTCAGCCCGCTCTCGATCAGGCAGTGCGCCCGCTCGCGGACCTGGGCGCGCTGCGTGAAGCCAAGGGCCTGGCCATTGAAACACTGGCTCGCACCGTAGGTATCAGCCCCTCGTATCTGGGATTGATTGAGAGTGGTGAACGCCAGCCGGATGCCGCCATACGCCGCAGCCTGGCCTGGGAATTGGGCGTTGCAGGTTGGAGGGATGAATCTTGAGCCTACGTATCAGTCGTCAACACTGGGATGGGTTGCTCAACGAACTGGACCAAGCGCGCCGTCAGCGCCATTTACTGACCTACCGTGCGCTGCTGGAGCGCTTGCAGTTTCCCACGCCGGCTATGCAAACCCTGGCCGCCGCCCTTGAGCATCTGGCCGCGATCGACGCCAAAGCCTCGCAGCCGTTGCGCAGTTCGCTGGTGATCAGCCAGGGCGCGAGCCGCCTGCCACGTACCGGTTTCTTCGAGTGTGTGGAGCGCCTGGGGCGTTTCAGCGGGCCCTCCGATGGCGTGGCCGCTGCGTCCTGGCATGCCTCGGAAGTGGTGCGGGTGTTCGAGTACGAATACCCGGAGTCTGCCGAGGCCTAGGCCTGCGTCAGTACCTGCAGACTGTCGATCACATGAATGCTGTAGCCGGCGACGTCCTTGGCGTGGTGCTTGGCCTGCGAGGCCAGCTCCGCCAACTGGCTGGCATCCAGTTGTGAACAGGCTTGTGGATATAAGTGCACCACGCCGATCGACAGTGACAGCAAGGCAAACTCCTGACGCACGCCCTGGCGGTTCAACGCCACGAAGCACCCTGCATCGAGGTGTTCTGCGCGGTAGAAACGTCGGCATTGGGTGTGGAAGTCATCC
Source organism: Pseudomonas antarctica (assembly GCF_900624995.1). GTDB lineage: Bacteria > Pseudomonadota > Gammaproteobacteria > Pseudomonadales > Pseudomonadaceae > Aquipseudomonas > Aquipseudomonas antarctica. Next base: position 458 of record NZ_UYXQ01000082.1, on the reverse strand, counting down.
AGCAACTGGTTGAGCCGCTTGCGCCAATCCTGCGGACCGAGCACCAGTAAAAAGTCATCACCGCCGATGTGCCCGACAAAGTCGCGGCTGGGGTCTACTCGGTCGTTCAGGCATTGCGCCAGGCACAGCAACACCTCATCCCCGCGCCCGTAGCCGTAGATATCATTGAACGGCTTGAAGCTGTCGATATCCACGTAGCAGATCACGGACTCTCGTTGTTGCTGCAGCAGCCTCGTCAGGCATTGCTGGATCGGCACGTTGCCCGGAAGTAACGTCAGCGGGTTGGCATAACGCGCCTGCTGGATTTTAACCTCCGTGATCAGCTTGAGCACATCGATCACCCGGCCCAACCCCCGGTAGTCGCCATTGAGCGTGATGATGAAATCTTCCTCGATGCGTTGCCGTGCACGACTGGTCACACGGCGGCTGACTTGTTGCAGGTACTGGCTCACCTCCCC
>NZ_UYXQ01000081.1 GCF_900624995.1 Pseudomonas antarctica | reverse complement strand
AGGAGGGCGATCTGAGCGAACTATTGAGCGCCATCCGCGCGGTACTATCGGGCTACAACTACTTTCCAAGCCAGGCACTGAATGCCGGTGGCACCGACGGCAAAGACGTTCAAGAACTTGAACTGTTCAAGACCGTGAATGATCGAGAACTAATGGTGCTGCAACTTTTTGCACAAGGCCGCACCAACAAAGAAATAGCCAAAGGTATGTTTCTCAGCAATAAAACAGTAAGCACTTACAAAAAAAGGCTGATGCAAAAACTTAAAGCCAAATCCTTGGTAGAACTTATCGAGATGGCAAAACGAAACGCGCTAGTGTGAGAAAGCGGATGCCCAGGTGTATAAAGGACTATTTAATTGTATTAATCGCCGGTGTGTGCTTCAGCACTGCCGTGCCCGCGGCCCCTCAACCCGACCCGGAACACTTCACCTTATTGAGCCGCGCGGGTGCCGTTCAACTGGATGTTCAACTGGATAAGGCTCAGCGCCAATGGCTGCAGAACAAACGCGAGCTGGTATTAGGCACTGCGGCACCTGACTACCCGCCCTTCGATCTCACCTCCAGCGGCCGTGATTATGAAGGCCTAACCGCCGATTACGCAGGGCTGCTGGCCAAAGCCCTGGCCTTGCCGATCAAGGTGCTTCGCTACCCCTCGCGAGAGGCATCGATACGGGCCCTTGAAAGGGGCGAAATTGACCTGCTGGGCACTTCCAACGGCTTTGAGGCTGCCAACCCGAACCTCACCTTGTCGCAACCCTACGCAGTGGACCAACCCGTAATGGTGACCCGCGAGGGCGAAACGCGCAGCCTGAGCGACGGCCTGGCCGGGCTTCGCTTGAGCCTGTTCCACAACTACCTGCCGCTCGGCGAAGTGGAAAAATCATACCCGCAAGCGGAAATCCACACCTACCCCTCGTTTCAAAACGCCTTGAATGCGGTGGCTTTCGAACAGGCGGACGTGTTCCTCGGCGATACAATCTCCACCCATTACATGATCAACAAGGGCTACCTGAAGAATATCCGCATGGCCAACTTCGGCAAGCATGAAGCCTTTGGCTTCAGCTTTGCGCTGCGCCAGGACGAACAGACGCTCCTGAGCATCGTCGACGCAGTGCTGGCCGCCGTGCCCATGAATGAGCGAGACAGTATCGCCAAGCGCTGGAGCGCTGGCAGCGACATCTTGTTGACCGATAAAAAACTGCAACTAAGCCAACGCGAAGAGCGTTGGCTAACAGACCACCCGGTGGTGAAAGTCGTGGTCAATGAGACGCTCGCGCCGCTGACGTTCTTCGATGCCGAAGGCAACTTTCGCGGTATTACTGCAGACTTGCTGGAACTGATTCGCCTGCGTACCGGGTTGCGTTTCGAGATCCAGCGCAACCGCGAAGTCAACGCGATGATCGAACAGCTCGTCACCGGCAAAGCCGATATCATCGGTGCGATCGTTCCCAGCGCCGAGAGGGAAACTCAACTGAGTTTCAGTCGTCCCTACCTGGAAAACTCCTATGTCCTGCTGACGCGCAAGGAGCCCAACGCGCCGTCGAACCTGGAACAAATGGCAGGCATGCGCCTGGCTATCACCGAGGGCAACCCACTGGAAAAAATCCTGCGCCAGGATTTCCCACTGGTTCGCTTGGTGGAAGTCAGTGACACCTTCAAGGCCTCAGAACTGCTTGCGCAGGGAAATGTGGAAGGCGCGGTGAATTCACTGGTAATCGCCAACTACTTTCTCTCCTCCCTGGTGTTTCAGGACAAGCTGCAGATCAGCTCCAGCATCGGCACCCTGCCCGCCACTTTCGCCCTGGCGACGCCACGCCGCGCTGTCGAACTGAGTTCAATACTCGACAAGGCACTATTGAGCATTGCTCCCGATGAAATAGGCGTGATCAACAGTCGCTGGCGCGGCTACACCGCCGCCTCCGACAGCTACTGGCGCAATTACCACCAACTGATCGCGCAAATCATCATTGGCACGGGGCTATTGCTGCTGATTTCCCTGACCTGGAACGCCTACATGCGCCGCCAGATCAAGCACCGAAAAATGGCCGAACGCGCCCTTAACGATCAGTTCGAATTCATGCGTGCACTGGTCAATGAAACGCCGCACCCGATCTATGTGCGTGATCGCAAGGGCCTGTTACAGACCTGCAACGACAGTTACCTGCAAGTCTTCGGGGTCAAGCGTGAAGACGTGATTGGCAAGAGTGTGATCCAGATGGACATGGCCTTGGAGCCAGAAGCGGCGCAGTACCACGCCGACTACCAACGCGTGGTGGCCGAAGGTAACCCGTTGATCCTCGATCGCACCCTGCACATCCAAGGAAAACAACTGACGATCTACCATTGGATTCTTCCCTATCGCGATTCGGTCGGCGAAGTTCAGGGCATCATCGGTGGCTGGATCGACATCAGTGAGCGACGCCAACTGTTCGACGAGTTGCGCACAGCCAAGGAGCGCGCCGATGAAGCCAATCGGGCCAAAAGCACCTTTCTCGCCACCATGAGCCATGAAATCCGTACACCGATGAATGCCGTGATCGGCATGTTGGAGTTGACCCTCAAGCGCGCCGACCAGGGCCATCTGGATCGTCCGGCTATCGAAGTGGCCTACAACTCGGCCAAGGACCTGCTGGAGCTGATTGGCGACATCCTGGATATCGCACGCATCGAATCCGGCCGTTTGAGCCTGGCCCCGGAGCGCGTGAATCTGCGCGAGGTGATCGAGTCGGTGGTACGCGTCTTCGATGGCCTGGCCCGTCAGAAAACCCTCAGTCTGTTGCTTGAGTTCGACCCCGTGATCGACGATACGGCCGTGCTGATCGACCCATTGCGCTTCAAGCAGGTGCTGTCCAACCTGGTCAGCAACGCGATCAAGTTCACTGAGCAGGGGCAGGTGAAGATCAAGGTGAACGTGCAAGCCACCGAACTGCCGCAGGAAATCCAGATGAAACTGGTGGTCGAGGACACCGGCATCGGCATCAGCCGAGACGACCAATTGCGGCTGTTCGAGCCCTTTGCCCAGGCCGACAACTCCGGGCATCTGGCCAGGAGCGGAGCGGGCCTTGGCCTGGTTATCTGCCGCAGCCTGTGCGCGATGATGGGCGGGCAACTGAGCTTGAGCAGCGTGCCAATGGTCGGCACCCAGGTACACGTCAACCTGAAGATGACACTCCTGCAACCGATCGAAGCGGTGGACGAACTCAAGTCCCAGGCGCCCGCTGCCGCGCCGGTACTCAACGTACTGGTGGTGGACGACCACCCGGCGAACCGTTTGTTGATGTGCCAGCAACTGGGTTACCTGGGGCATCAGTTCACGGCGGCCCAACACGGTGCTGCCGGGTTTCAAGCCTGGCGCCAGGAGCGCTTCGACCTGGTGATAGCCGACTGCAACATGCCCATCATGAATGGCTACGAGTTGAGCCGTTCGATCCGTGAATATGAGCAACGAGAGCAACTGGCGCCTTGTGTGATACTCGGCTTCACCGCCAACGCCCAACCTGAGGAGAAACTTCGCTGTGCACAAGCGGGCATGAACGACTGCCTGTTCAAACCCATCAGCCTCACGGCACTGGAACAGCAATTAGGGCATATCAAGCATCAACCTGCGGACGAGCAACTGGACATTGACTGCCTGGATGCGCTGACCGGTGGCGATCCGCAATTGAGCCAACGCTTGCTCAAAGAACTGTTGAGCAGCAGCCGCCAGGACCGAAAGGAACTGGTCGCCCTGCTAATCCGTCAGGCTTCGCCGCAAGACATTATCGAGCAAGCCCATAAGATCAAGGGCGCCGCTCGCATCGTTCAGGCAAGCTCACTGACCGCGCAATGCGAGGCACTGGAGCAAGCCTGTGCCCACAGTGATGATCGCGCCTTGATCGCAACTCACGTGAAGTCCCTGGAAAAGCTCATGCTCGAACTGGAGAGGACGCTGCATGTGCAGCTGCAAAAGCTGGACAGCCAGTAACCGAGGCTCGCCCCCTCCTCGCCGATCAGCAGTCGGTCAAGCGCAGGAAGATCGCCGCCAACTGTTCGATACCCGCCTGGTCCTGAAAGCTGAAACGGGCCAGCGACGGGCTGTCCAGGTCAAGCACGCCGATCAACACGCCATCCTTGACCAGCGGCACTACCAGTTCGCTGTTGGACGCGCTGTCACAGGCGATATGACCGGGGAACGCATGAACATCTTCAACACGCTGAGTTTGCCTCGAGGCCGCAGCCGCGCCGCATACGCCACGACCAAACGGAATACGCACACAGGCGATCTGGCCCTGGAACGGGCCAAGCACCAGTTCTTCATTGCGATTGAGGTAGAAGCCTGCCCAGTTCAAGTCGTCGAGCTGGTTGTACAAAAATGCAGAGAATTGCGCGCTGTTAGCAATGAAATCGCGCTCATCGGCCAGCAGCGACTCCAACTGCGCACAGAGCATGGCATAGCCATCCAGGCCGGTGCCGGACTGTTGCAAATCGATCATGGTTGACGCTCCAACAATTTAAGACCCACCCAGTAACGGGCGAATTGATACGCGCATCGGCCGTTGCGGTTGCCACGCCCGGTGGCCCAGCGTACGGCAAGGATATCGAGGGCTTCATCACGCTGCCACTGCAGACCGGCTTTGTTCGCCAGCTCGCCGATCCAGTGTTCGACCACCTCCAGAAAGTGTTCCTGGCTGAACGGGTAGAACGACAGCCACAGGCCAAAACGGTCGGACAGGGCAATCTTGTCTTCCACCGCCTCACTGGGGTGCAGCTCGCCATCCACGCGTTTCCAGTTGTCGTTGTCACTCTGGTTTTCCGGTACCAAGTGGCGGCGGTTGGAGGTGGCATACAGCAACACATTTTCCGGCGCCTGTTCCAGCGAGCCGTCCAGCACGCTCTTGAGCACGCGGTAGTCGCCCTCGCCAGCCTCAAAAGACAGGTCGTCGCAGAACAGGATAAAACGCTGCGGCAGTTTGAGCAGTTGTTCGACCACGCGCGGCAGGTCGGCCAGGTGATCGCGCTCGATTTCAATCAGGCGCAAACCGGCCTTGGCGTGCTGGGCCAACAAGGCGCGCACCATCGACGACTTGCCCGTGCCACGTGACCCCCACAGCAGCGCATGGTTGGCTGGCAGACCATCGAGAAACTGTTGAGTATTGCGCGCCAGTTGTTCACGTTGCTTGTCTACGCCGATGAGGTCGGACAGGCGCATATCGAGGCTGACTTCCAGCGGCAGCAAAAAGCCGCTGCGGCCTTCGCGTTGCCAACGGGCAGCCAGGCAATGGTTCCAGTCGATGGCTTGGCGCGGTGCAGGCAACAAGGGTTCCAGGCGAGCCAATACCGCATCGGCCCGCTCAAGAAAGGCATTCAATCGAGAATCCACGATTATTCCTCTGGCAACTTCTTGCAAAAGATGGCGTATTGGCAACCCTGCGGCAGACCGCATCAGGCTGCGTAAAAAAACGATTCATGCCGGCCAAGCCAAAGCCTGTGGATGTTCAGCTATGCTTGCCGGGCGAAGGGAAACGTGAAGTGGTTCAACACCCGATGGATATCAAGTTCGCCCACCGCTTGTCTTATAAACAAGCTCGATTGACTGTGCTGGTCGGTTTCGTCTTGGGAACCTTGCTCAGTCTGATCCAAATCGGCATTGATTATGCCAGCGAAGACGCATCCATCAACCGTGAAATACGTTCGCTGATCGAAATCAGCCATAACCCTGCGTCACGTATTGCCTACAACATCGACGCCGAACTCGCCCAGGAACTGACCCTGGGGCTGCTTCATTCCCCGGCGATCATCCGTGCGCAACTGCTCGATAACAATGGGGCAGTGCTGGCCGACGTCCACGGCCCGCGCAAGGAAAGTACCTATCGGCCTATCAGCGATTTTCTGTTCGGCGCCAACCGCCAGTTTGAAGACCGGCTATTCCTCAGCCACATGCCCAACGACTCCCTCGGCGTTCTGCGTCTGGACGTGGACACCTACGCGTTTGGCAGCCGTTTCCTGCACCGCGCAGAGATCACGCTGCTTAACGGGTTTGCCCGCAGCCTGCTGCTGACGGGGATCCTGCTGGGCCTGTTCTACGTGATGCTGACTCAACCGTTGGTGCGCATTATCCGGGCGCTGAGCACCAGCAAGCAGGCGCGCCTGGATTGCCCGCCAGGGCACGAAAACGATGAAATCGGCGTGCTGGTCAGCGTCGCCAACCAGCAATTTGAAAACATGGAGACCGAAATCGAGCAACGGCGCCACGCCGAGGACCGCCTCACCGAATACCTGGGCCAACTGGAAGATATCGTCTCCGCGCGCACGCTCGAACTCAAGGCCAGCAACCAGCGCTTGAGCCAATCCAACGATGAACTGGAAGCGGCAAAGTTGACCGCCTTGGGCATGGCCCAGGCGCGGGCCGCGTTCCTGGCCAATATGAGCCACGAGATCCGTACACCGCTCAACGGCTTGCTGGGCATGATCGCGCTGTCACTGGACAGCTCACTGAACGCCGAGCAACGCCAGCAGCTGTCCATCGCCCACGATTCGGGCAAGGTGTTGGTGGAATTGCTCAACGATATCCTCGACCTGTCGAAATTCGACGCCGGCCAGCTTGAGCTGGAGTACATCCCGTTCGACCTCGGCTCATTGGTGGAAGACACCGCCAACCTGTTGTCACAGAACGCCGCGCCCAGTGTCGAGCTGACCTGCTTGATCGATCCGCTCTTTCCCGCCCAGGTAATAGGCGACCCGACGCGGGTACGGCAGATCGTCAGTAACCTGCTCTCCAATGCGTTGAAGTTCACCCGCTTCGGGCGCGTGGATGTACGCCTCAGCGCCCTGGGTGATCGGGTAAAAATCGAAGTGTGTGACACCGGCATCGGCATTGCCCAAGACGCGCAGGTCAAGATATTCCAGCCGTTCACGCAGGCAGGCGCGGGTATCACCCGCCAGTTTGGCGGCACGGGATTGGGGCTGGCGTTAACACACAACCTGTGTGACGCAATGAAAGGCCGCTTGAGCATCAGCTCGGAAGTCGGGTTTGGCAGCCAGTTCTGTGCCGATCTGCCGCTGCCCGCACAGTTGCCCGCCGCCCGGCAGGCGCCTTTGGCGGGTGAGGTTATTGCCATTACCAGCGCCGGCAGTGGCCTGACGGAATTGCTCACCACCTTGCTGCCCCATTGGGGGCTGACACCGCGCGTGTATTCCCAGGACGATGACCTGAGCGGGCAAATGCCCGACCTGCTGATTACCGATTGCCCAGAGTGTCTGTTCCGCTTGCGCCCGGCGATTACCGCGCCAATTCTGGTGGTCACCGCTTATGGCAACTTCATGCCCAGCGAAGAGGTTGCGGCCTTGGCGCCGTTGCAGCAACAGGCGCGCCCATTGAGCCGCAACGCGCTGTACCAGATCCTGCAACGCAATTTGCGCAGCGACACGCCACTGATCCTCGACCCGATCCAGCTGGAAGCTGCGCCCTTTGCGCATCGCGCGCGCATCCTGCTGGTGGAGGACAACCCGGTCAATCAGTTGGTGGCCAAGGGCATGCTCGGCAAACTCGGCTGCGACGTGATTGTGGCCGCCCATGGTGGCGAAGCACTCAAGTTCCTCGAGGAACAGCGCTTCGACATGGTATTGATGGACTGCAATATGCCGGTGATGAACGGCTATGAGGCCAGCCGGCAAATCCGTCGCAGCGGGCGCTGGCCGGACTTGCCTATCGTCGCCTTGACCGCCAACGCCCTGTCTGAGGAACGCGAGCGTTGCCGGGCCGCAGGAATGGATGATTACCTCGCCAAGCCGTTTCGCCGCGAAGAACTCAAGGCGCTGCTGGACCTGTGGGTGCCGCAGACGACAAGCCTTTGATCTGCGCCAGCAACTGGTCCAGGCCTTCACGTAACGCGTCGGCCTGATTCAGGTCGATGCCACTGGCGCACAATAGGCGAGTCTTCAAGCCACGGGCCTGGTCGCGCAAATGCACACCGGCCTGGGTCAGGCTCAGGTGCACTTCCCGCTCGTCCCGCGCACTGCGCTGGCGGCGTACCCAGGTGAGCTGCTCAAGACGTTTGAGCAGCGGTGTCAGCGTGCCGGAATCGAGCATCAGCCGCTCCCCCAGTGCCTTGACCGTGGGTTGCGGCGCAGATACGTCGTGCCACTCCCACAACACCAGCATTACCACGTATTGCGGGTAGGTCAGGCCCAACTGATCGAGCATCGGCTTATAGGCACGCGTCACCGCGCGGGACGCGGCGTAGAGTTTGAAACACAGCTGATCGTCCAGGGCCAAGGACACGGTGGGCATCTCGATCATTTGAGCAGGGCTTCGATCTCTTGAGTCAGGTCCTGGGGCTTGGTGGTCGGGGCATAACGTTTGACCACCTGCCCATCACGACCAATCAGGAACTTGGTGAAATTCCACTTGATACCCTTGGAACCCAGCACGCCGGGCGCCTGCTTCTTCAACTGTACGAACAGCGGGTGGGCATCGCTGCCGTTGACGTCGATCTTCTTGAACAACGGGAAGCTGACGCCGAAATTCAGCTCGCAGAACGCCGAAATCGCACCTTCGTTGCCCGGCTCTTGTTTACCGAATTGGTTGCAGGGGAAACCCAGCACCACCAGGCCCTGATCTTTGTACTGCTGCCAGAGTTGTTCGAGACCTTTGTACTGCGGGGTGAAGCCACATTTGCTGGCAGTGTTGACCACCAAAATGGCCTTGCCGGCGAAATCAGCCAAGGTCTTTTGCTCACCCTTGATGGTGGTGCACGGAATGCTCAGCAGGTTGTCGCTCATGGCAGTGCCTCGAATAAGGTGTAAGAAGCCAAAAGATAGTAGGCAATTCAATTGCACGCAATTTAATTGATCGGATTGATGAGGCGCACTCGGTTCAAATGTGGGAGCCGGGCTTGCCCGCGATGCAGGCACCTCGGTCTGTCAGTTGCTCCGAGGCGCCTGCATCGCAGGCAAGCCAGCTGCCACACACGTCCACATTGGGTAGGTGTTGCCTGCCCTAGCGCGCGACGAGGTCCAAGCACACCGAGTTGATGCAGTAGCGCAGGCCCGTCGGCGGCGGGCCGTCCGGGAACACATGCCCAAGGTGCGCATCGCATTTGGCGCAGGTCACTTCGGTGCGGCTCATGCCGTGGCTGACGTCACGGATTTCGACCATCGCGCTATCGGCAATCGGCGCATAGAAACTCGGCCAGCCGCAGCCGGAATCGAATTTGGTTTTGGAATCGAACAGCGGTTCATTGCAGCAGATGCAGTGGTACACACCGTCGGTTTTGGTCTCGTTGTACTTGCCACTGAACGGTCGCTCGGTGCCCTTGAGACGGCACACATTGTACTGCTCCGGGTCGAGCATCGCCTTCCACTCATCAACGGTTTTCTGCAACTTATCCATCAATCCACCTCGGCAACTGAAAAAGCCTGATCTGTATCTTTTCCATGGATCAGGCGGCACGTATGATTGCGCCTCTTCAAAACGCCAGTCTGGCACCCGCGCTAACGGCATTCAAACCTATTTAGGGGTGCAGGCCTCGCAGGATTCGCAGTACGGTAGTCTCCACGCCGTCTGGATCGTTCATTTTCAGGATCACATCGCCATGCAGGTCAGCAAATCGAACAAGCTCGCCAACGTCTGCTACGACATTCGCGGACCAGTGCTCAAGCACGCCAAGCGCCTGGAAGAGGAAGGCCATCGCATCCTCAAGCTGAACATTGGCAACCCGGCGCCGTTTGGTTTCGAAGCGCCGGACGAAATCCTTCAGGACGTGATCCGCAACCTGCCGACTGCCCAGGGCTACAGTGACTCCAAAGGCCTGTTCAGCGCGCGTAAAGCAGTGATGCAGTACTACCAGCAGAAGCAGGTGGAAGGCGTCGGTATCGAAGACATCTACCTGGGCAATGGCGTGTCCGAGCTGATCGTGATGTCCATGCAGGCCTTGCTCAACAATGGCGACGAAGTGCTGGTGCCGGCGCCTGACTACCCGCTGTGGACCGCCGCCGTGACCCTGGCCGGTGGCCACCCGGTGCATTACCTGTGCGACGAAGGCGCCGACTGGTTCCCGGACCTGGCCGACATCAAGGCCAAGATCACCCCGAACACCAAGGCCTTGGTGATTATCAACCCGAACAACCCGACCGGCGCCGTGTACTCCAAGGAAGTGCTGCTAGGCATGCTTGAACTGGCGCGCCAGCACAACCTGGTGGTGTTTTCCGACGAGATCTACGACAAGATCCTATACGATGACGCCGTGCACATCTGCACGGGCTCCCTGGCGCCGGACCTGCTGTGCCTGACGTTCAATGGCCTGTCCAAGTCCTACCGCGTGGCGGGTTTCCGCTCGGGCTGGATCGCCATCTCGGGGCCTAAGCACAACGCCCAGAGCTACATCGAAGGCATCGACATGCTGGCCAATATGCGCCTGTGCGCCAACGTGCCGAGCCAGCACGCGATCCAGACTGCCCTCGGCGGCTACCAGAGCATTAACGACCTGGTATTGCCCCAGGGCCGCCTTCTGGAACAGCGCAACCGCACCTGGGAGCTGCTCAACGCGATCCCGGGGGTCAGCTGCGTGAAACCCATGGGCGCGCTGTATGCCTTCCCTCGAATCGACCCGAAAGTCTGCCCGATCCTCAACGACGAGAAGTTCGTGCTCGACCTGCTGCTGTCGGAAAAGCTGCTGGTGGTGCAGGGAACGGCGTTCAACTGGCCGTGGCCGGATCACTTCCGCGTGGTGACGTTGCCGCGAGTGGATGACTTGGACATGGCCATTGGTCGCATCGGCAACTTCCTCAAGTCCTATCGCCAGTAACGCACATGTCGCTGTACGACCGACGGTAGGTCGTACAGCGAGTATCTGGCAACACTTCTCTGCGCTACAGCCCCTCTTCCCTCGTCACTGCACACCACGGACCGGTCAGCCCCTGCAATTACGGGAGACTAAGGCCTGAACGCAGTGATCGCAGCATGCTTTACGGGTCAGAAAATCCTTTCAAGGCTCTACATTCACGCTGTAGGACACAGTTTGAAATAGTCGCTCGGTTGAATCACCCCAGGCCGCACCTTATATACCCCGCAGTACGCGACATATTAAGCATGAGGAGAATTCTACAACCATGATGCGCATCCTGCTGTTCTTGGCCACCAACCTGGCGGTCGTGCTGATTGCCAGCATCACCCTGAGCCTTTTCGGCTTCAACGGGTTCATGGCGGCCAACGGGGTTGATCTGAACCTCAATCAGCTGCTGGTCTTCTGTGCAGTCTTTGGTTTTGCCGGTTCGCTGTTCTCGCTGTTTATCTCCAAGTGGATGGCGAAGATGAGCACCAGCACCCAGGTCATTACCCAGCCACGCACCCGGCATGAGCAATGGTTGCTGCAAACCGTTGAGCAACTGTCCCGCGAGGCCGGTATCAAGATGCCTGAAGTCGGGATCTTCCCGGCCTATGAAGCCAACGCCTTTGCCACCGGCTGGAACAAGAACGACGCGCTCGTTGCGGTAAGCCAGGGCATGCTGGAACGCTTTTCCTACGACGAAGTGAAGGCGGTACTGGCCCACGAGATCGGCCACGTGGCCAACGGTGACATGGTCACCCTGGCGCTGGTACAAGGCGTGGTGAACACCTTCGTGATGTTCTTCGCGCGGATCATCGGTAACTTCGTCGACAAAGTGATCTTCAAAAACGAAGGCGGCCGTGGCATTGCCTACTTCGTGGCGACCATTTTCGCTGAAGTGGTATTGGGTTTCCTGGCCAGCGCGATCACCATGTGGTTCTCGCGCAAACGTGAATTCCGCGCAGACGAAGCTGGTGCTCGCCTGGCCGGTACCGGGGCAATGATTGCCGCGCTGCAGCACCTGCGCTCCGAGCAGGGCCTGCCGGTGCACATGCCCGACAGCCTGACGGCGTTTGGTATCAACGGTGGCATCAAGCAAGGCTTTGCACGCATGTTCATGAGCCACCCGCCGCTGGAGGAGCGTATCGACGCACTGCGTCGCCGGGGCTGATAGCGGGTTGGTAACACTGGAAGGGGCGAACTGATCGCCCCTTTTTTGTGGGTGCTTGAATCGCCATCGCGGGCAAGCCCGGCCCCCACAAGGATCTGCTCAGGTTCACATAAATTGTAGACGACGCGGTCGATGTGGGAGCCGGGCTTGCCCGCGACGGCGATAAGAGGGTCAGTACTTTGTCAGTTGGTACACACGCTCTTCCAGCCGCGTGACGCCGTCCTGCACGAACTTCCAGCTCTCGCCCAAGATGTCTTGCTCTTCCACCACCTGCACAGCCCAGTGCGGCCCCAGCAACACCTTCACCTCATCATCGGTCACCGCAAAGGGCGGGCCGGCCTTTTTTGTCTGGTCGTAGTCGAGGGTGATCAGCAGCCCCTTGCAACCCGATCCCAGAAGGCGGTTCAGATGCCGAGCGTATTGCGCCCGCATCAACGGCGGCAACGCAATCAACGCTGCGCGGTCATAGAGCGCAGTGCAATCAGCCACTGCCTCGGCGCCCAAGGCAAAGAAGTCACCACACCACACCTCGACCAGATCAGCCTGGTACACCTTGAACACGCCTCTCTGGCTGATCCTGGGCACAAGCCCTTGCTCACTGAAGAACGCCTCCACCGCCTGCTCAGACAGCTCCACGCCCAGCACGCGATACCCGCAACTGGCCAGCCACATCAGGTCCAGGCTTTTGCCACACAGCGGCACCAGCACCTTTGCCGCCTCCGGCAGCGTCAGTTGCGGCCAGTGGCGCTGCAAGTAGGGGTTGGCCTCGGGCAGATGAAAGCCGATCTGGTTACGTGCCCAGCGCTCTTGCCAAAACTTAGGCTCCATGGAATCACCCTGAAAATTCGATCAAAAAGCGCTAAAACTTATATTAGATTTAGATCAATGATCTGATTGAAGATGGGCCTATGTTAACGCTCAGGACCCCATTATGCTCCCCAGCCTGTTTATCTCCCACGGTTCGCCCATGCTTGCCCTGCAACCCGGCGCCAGCGGCCCGGCGCTCAAGCGCCTGGCCGCGGAATTGCCACGGCCCAAGGCGATTTTGGTGGTGTCGGCGCACTGGGAAAGCCAGGAATTACTCGTCAGTGGCAGCGCCGCCCCGCAAACCTGGCACGACTTCGGCGGCTTCCCGCGCGAACTGTTTGCGGTGCAATACCCTGCACCGGGTAACCCGCCGTTAGCCGCTGAGATTGTCGAATTGCTCAACGCCGATGGCCTGAATGCGCGAATTGATGATCAACGCCCGTTCGACCACGGCACCTGGGTGCCGCTGTCGCTGATTTACCCAGCGGCAGATATCCCCGTGGTCCAGGTTTCCTTGCCCAGCCGTATGGGCCCTGCCCTGCAGACCCAGGTCGGGCACGCACTCGCCAGCCTGCGCGAGCAAGGCGTGCTGTTGATCGGCTCCGGCAGCATCACCCATAACCTGGGCGAGCTGAACTGGCAGGCCGGACCTGAGAGCATCGAGCCTTGGGCACGGGATTTTCGTGATTGGGTGGTGGATAAACTCGCCGCTAACGATGAAACGGCCTTGCACGATTACCGTCGACAGGCGCCCCATGCGGTGCGCAGCCACCCCAGTGACGAGCATCTGCTGCCGCTGTACTTTGCGCGCGGCGCTGGTGGCGAATTCAGCGTGGCGCACCAGGGCTTCACCCTGGGCGCGCTGGGCATGGACATCTACCGCTTCGGCTGACGGAGATCTAAAGGTGGGAGCTGGCTTGCCTGCGATAGCGGTGTATCAGTGAAAGATACGCTTATTGATGTACCGCTATCGCAGCATAGGTATCTACACAACTTTTTGTGTTGCGCTAAGCTTTTGACTGGTTTTTTAGGTAGATATGAGGACATATCCGTTGCTGCGGTAACGGCTTCGTAGGGTTCCGCTCTTACAGCGGGTCACTTTTGGAAAAGAGCCCGGAATGCCGGCCCAGCCAAAAGTAACCAAAAGGGCTCTTGCCCCATCACTCGGTGCCTCGCCTAGGCTCGGCATGCCCTCACTCCGGCCATCGTGGTTTAACGGGGCGCCTAAGATCAAAAGCAGATCAAAAGCAAGAGCACGGCGGCCTAGTAGCCGACCTGAGTGGTTGAAGCAAAAGCAGGGCAAAAGCACAGCAGCACACTCTCTGTCTGATGTACCGAGATCCAACTGTGGGAGCGGGCTTGCTCGCGAAGGCGGTGGGTCAGTTACACATGAGCTGACTGACCCACCGCCTTCGCGAGCAAGCCCGCTCCCACAGTTTTGACCGAGTTCGACTGCCAGCACCGCAGTGCTCTGCTTTTCTGTGGGAGCTGGCTTGTCGGATCGCCGCACCGCTGCGATGCAGACACCTCGGTGTATCAGGCATAACCAGTTGATGCCATCGCAGGCAAGCCAGCTCCCACATTAGATTGAGTTCAGTTTCAAAGATCAGGTCGGCTGTCAGGCCGCCTTGGCTTCGCTTTTGATTTAACCACTCAGGTCGGCTACTAGGCCGCCGTGCTCTTGCTTTTGATCTTGATCTTAGGCGCCCCGTTAAACCACGCTGGCCGAACGCAGGCTTTGGAGCGTGGGTAAACCGGCAGGACGCCGGTTTAGCCGCGATGGGCCAAGGATGGCCCATCGCGGCGGCCCACGGTCCAAAGCCTGCGTGAGGGCACACCGAGCCTAAGCGAGGTGCCGAGTGGTGGGGCAAGAGCGTTTTGGTTACTTTTGCGCTCTTTCAAAAGTGACCCGCTGTAAGAGCGGAACCCATAGCAGCCGTTACCCAAATAACGGATATGTACCCGGCACCCCCCGCGACAACCAAAGCATTCAACCCATAAAAAGATGTGTAGATACCTATGGCTATCGCAGGCAAACCAGCTCCCACATTTGATTGAGTGCGGCAAATGTCAGGCAAAAAAAATCCCCGAACCAGTCGGTGATTTTTTATGTGCGATCAATCAGCCCGAGGGCGGATCAATCTTCGCGGTAGCGACGCAGCTTCAGCTGCTTACCGGCAACGCGAGTGTCTTTGAGCTTGGCCAGCAGTTTTTCCAGACCGTCTTCCGGCAGCTCCACCAGGGAGAAGCTGTCACGGACCTGGATGCGACCGATGGCTTCACGAGCCAGGCCACCCTCATTGAGGATAGCGCCCAGCAGGTTCTTGGCAGCGATACCATCACGCGCGCCCAGCGCGGTACGGCAACGAGCACGACCTTCAGCCAATGGAACCGGAGCGCGACGCTCACGATCGCCACGGTCTGGACGGTCACCGGTACGTTCTGGACGATCACCGCGCGGCGCGTTGTTCGGCACCAGTGGACGCTCTTTCTCGATCGCAGCCAGGGTCAGCGCCTGAGCGTTGGTAGCCTTGCGCAGCAGGGCTGCAGCCAGGGCACGCGGGGTGCAACCGATATCGGCAGTCAGGCGGTCCAGCAGGTCGCCGTGGGTCGATTCAGCGTCAGCCACCAGTGGCGACAAGCTGTTGGTCAGTTTCTTGATGCGCGCATCGAGAACGGCCTGGGCATCCGGCAGGCGGACTTCGGCAACTTTCTGACCGGTTACACGCTCGATCACTTGCAGCATGCGGCGCTCACGAGGAGTCACCAGCAGCAGTGCACGACCTTCGCGACCGGCACGGCCGGTACGGCCGATACGGTGAACGTAGGACTCTGGGTCGTACGGCATGTCAACGTTGAACACGTGAGTGATACGTGGAACGTCGAGGCCACGGGCAGCAACGTCGGTCGCTACAACGATGTCCAGACGGCCATCCTTGAGGGAGTCGATCACGCGCTCACGTTGGTTCTGGGCGATGTCACCGTTCAGCGCAGCGGCTTTGTAGCCTTTGGCTTCCAGGGCACTGGCCAGGTCCAGGGTCGCTTGCTTGGTGCGCACGAACATGATCAAGGCGTCGAAGTCTTCGACTTCCAGCAGGCTCAGTACAGCCGAGGTCTTCTGGTCAGCGTGAACCAACAGGTGAGCCTGTTCGATCGCGGTAACGGTCTGAGTCTTGGTCTGGATTTTCACGTGTTGCGGATCGCGCAGATGGCGTTCGGCAATGGCACGGATCGACTGTGGCAGGGTCGCCGAGAACAGCACGGTCTGACGGGTTGCTGGCAGCGCCTTGAAGATGACTTCCAGGTCGTCCATGAAGCCCAGCTTCAACATTTCGTCAGCTTCGTCCAGAACCAGGTGGTTCACGGTCGACAGTACTTTCTCGTCACGACGCAGGTGGTCGCACAGACGGCCCGGAGTGGCGACAACGATCTGTGCGCCGTTACGGATTGCTTTCAGTTGTGGGCCCATAGGCGCGCCGCCGTAAACGGCCACAACGGTTACGCCTGGCATTTGCTTGGCGTAGGTTTCGAAAGCGGTTGCTACTTGCAGCGCCAACTCACGGGTTGGCGCCAGGATCAGGGCTTGCGGCTCGCGCTTGGCAGGATCGATGCAGTGCAGGATAGGCAGGGCGAACGCGGCGGTTTTACCGGTACCGGTTTGCGCCTGGCCAATCATGTCTTGGCCGGCCATGATGATCGGGATCGATTGCTGCTGAATCGCCGAAGGTTCTTCGTAGCCAGTCGCGATGACGGCAGCAAGAATGTTCGGGTTAAGATTAAAAGCGGCGAAGCCGCCGGTTTCCTGGGTCATGGGTCTGCCTCTAAGTGCATCCGCAAAGACCCATGCTCCAAAGCTGCGCATGCCGTGTTGAGACTCAAGAGTCGCCCTGGCTGCTTTGTCGGCGGGGATTTGCGAAAACGAATGAATGAAAAAGATTCGTCAAGGGAGAGTCCGCTGTGCGGACGTGCAGCCGAAGCTGACTTCGGGGAATTGCGCTACCTAAACGCGGCCCGGTTAAAGGCCGGCGCGCACTATACCGGAAATACCTGAAAAAGGGAGCTTTTTTTATCAGAAAGCACCGATAAACCGCGCTGCGTCACAGGCTTTGCGGATACCCGCGTCAGGGTCTATTTTTCAAAGGCCCGGCCCTGTTGATCAGAACGCTTAATCGGTTCACCTGCCGAATAAGACCTTTAGTCTGAAACCTAACCCAAGCCCTGAGGGCGCACCCGATGAATCAAGCCAGCAGCAGTCGCCTCAGCCGTGAATTACAGGGCCATGTCTTGCTGTTAGGCCTGGACCGAGTAGCCAAGCGCAATGCCTTTGATCTGGACTTGCTCAATGAGCTGAGCCTGGCCTATGGCGAATTTGATCGAAATGACGAGGCGCGGGTGGCCGTGGTGTTTGCCCACGGCGACCACTTTACCGCCGGGCTGGACCTGGCGAATGTCAGCGGGGTGATGTCGGTCGGCTGGCAACCCCCTTTGGGTGGCTGCGATCCGTGGGGCGTATTTGCCGGCCCCAGGGTCAGCAAACCGGTGATCGTCGCGGCCAAAGGTTACTGCCTGACCATCGGTATCGAGTTGATGTTGGCGGCGGATATCAATATTTGTGCGAGCAACACGCGTTTTGCACAGATGGAAGTACAGCGTGGGATCTTTCCGTTCGGCGGCGCGACACTGCGCTTTCATCAGGTCGCCGGCTGGGGC
Source organism: Pseudomonas antarctica (assembly GCF_900624995.1). Taxonomy (GTDB): domain Bacteria; phylum Pseudomonadota; class Gammaproteobacteria; order Pseudomonadales; family Pseudomonadaceae; genus Aquipseudomonas; species Aquipseudomonas antarctica. The sequence goes on along the minus strand of NZ_UYXQ01000081.1, from coordinate 1,052 downwards.
AACGCAATGCGCTGGCTGCTCACCGGCGATGAGTTCGACGCCCATGAAGCGCTGCGCCTGGGGCTGGTGCAGGAAGTGATGGCCAGCGAAGACCTGCTGCCCCGCGCTATCGAACTGGCTAACCGCATCGCGCGCCAGGCACCGCTTGGTGTGCAGGCGACGTTGATGTCGGCGCGCCAGGCGCGAATGGAAGGCGAAGCCGTCGCCGCCGCCGGGTTGCAGGTGACGGTGGAGAAACTGCTGAACAGCGAAGACGCCAAAGAAGGCGTCCGCGCCATGGTCGAAAAGCGGCCTGGGGTATTCAAGGGCATTTGACTATCGACAGTGATGGTTTGCTCCCGATGAGGCCAGAACAGCCAACTAAGTCGCCGGTCGAATCGCCTTGATCAACGCCTGCAATGAGTACCCCAACTGCGGCGCCAAGGTTTCGGCACGCGTTGTCAGTGCGCCAAGATCCAGCGCTTGATCCAGTTCCGAAGGCACCAGCAGAATCACATTGCCCTCCTTCACCGGCAGCTCCCAGTAATGGCGGTGATACAACCCGCGCAGCAGCGCCGCCCCCAGCGGTTTGCCATCGTCGGTGGCCCACTGGTTAATCACCAGCCAGCCGCCGGGGTTGAGTTTCTTCTGGCAGTTTTCCAGGAAGGTCCAGGCCAGGTGGCCGACGCCGGGGCCGACATCCGTATACAGGTCGACGAAAATCAGGTCGGCCGGCTCAGCGGTATCGAGCAGTTGCAGCGCGTCGCCAATGCGGATGTACAGGCGCGGATCATCATCCAGCCCCAGATACTCAATGGCCAGGCGCGGTACATCCGGACGCAGCTCAATGGCTTCGACATCTTCCAGCGGCAGGAACTTGAGGCACGCCTGGGTCAGCGTACCGGCGCCCACCCCAAGAAACAGCCCGCTCTCCGGTTGCTGATGGCACAACGCACCAATCAACATGGCGCGGGTGTAGTCGTACTCCAGCCAGCTCGAGACGCCGGTAAATACGCCACTTTGCACGATGGCGTCGCCGAACTCGCGAAGACGGTAATCGGCCACTTCGAGCC
>NZ_UYXQ01000080.1 GCF_900624995.1 Pseudomonas antarctica | reverse complement strand
GCTGACTGCCATCGTCGCCGTGTTCGGTTTTCTCCAGCAGGTTGCTGTTGAGGTCATAGACGTAGGCCGTGCGCTGCCCGTCAAAGCCTATTTCCTGCTGGATCAGCCCGTTGGGGTGGTAATCAAGCTGGTAGGTTTCACCGACTTCGTTTTCGATCTCGGTCAGCAGTAACCGGGCGTTGTCGTAGCGGTAGTTGACCTGGGTGCCGTCAGAATTAATGCGCCGGCTGATCAGGTGCAGGCCGTCGGCGTATTCGTAGCGGGTGACCTGGCCCAGTTCATCGCGTTCGGCGGTGATTTTTCCGTAGGGGTTGTAGCTGTATTCCCGCGTGGCGCCGCCTGGAAGTACGACACGTATCAACCGGCCCACACTGTCCCACTGATACTGGGTCAGCGCGCCATGCTCATCCTCGCGAGCAACCTTTCGTCCAACATCGTCATAGCGATAGCGCTTAACCCCGCCATTCGGCAGTTGCTCTTCGACAAGCTGCCCACGCTCATTCCAAACCAGCCGATGGCACCCGTTATCCGGGTACCACACCCCAATCAACTGGCCGTGTTTGTTGTACGTGTAGTCCGTAACGTGGCCATCAGGATCCGTCTTACGCGTGACGTCGCCTTGTTCATTACGCTCGTACTTCCAAACCGCCTCACCACGCCGTACGACCCGTACGAACCCATTATCATGCTCGTAGGAAGTCGGTTCATCCTCGCCAGGAAACAGCGCCACCAAACGCCCGGCTTCGTCGTATTGATACGCCGTCACCGCCCCGAGCGGGTCTTGCTCAACCGTCAGTCGACCCTTGGCGTCGTAGGATTTGAAATACTCAGCGCCGTCCGGATCAATGCGCTGCACCAGCCGCGCCCGCTGGTCATGGACGTAAACTTCCTGGCTGCCATCCGCGTTATGAACCGTGACTTTGCCGCCGTCCTCCCACACATAGCGCGTGTCCATCTGCGAAAAACTGGCCCAATGCCGGACACACCGCGCCGCCTTACCAGCCCGTTCCCACTCCCAAAAGAAACTCGCCCCACCGGCCAATTGCCGCTCAAGAATGACGTGCTGATCGTCGTACCGATAAACCTCGCTTTCACCTACGGCATTGGTCGCCGAAACCAGTCGTCCCGCCTCGTCATAGGCGTAGGAAGCGACGTTCTGCTCGGTCACCCACACATACGGCTCTCGCCCTTTGGCGCGATGAACCTGATAGTCCACCGCCACAATGCGACCCAGCTCATAGCGCAAGAACAACGAGCGCCCCGCACCGTTATCCAGCCGCTCAACCCGCCCCAAACGATCACGAGAAATCCGCAGCCGGTTGTCATACGCATCGCTGATCGCCGTCAGCACACCGTCGCGAAAGTGATAAAACCGTGATGCCTGGGCCAGCACCCATTCATCAGGCAGCGACCCCAAGTAGATCGCTGCTTCGGCCAAGCTGTTGGTAATCGCGGGCCGAGCCACAGTAGGCAACGGAAACTCAGTACTGCGATTTTCATGATCCGTCCAAACCACCGAATCACCGCCAACCACCAACCGCTGCGCCAGCGCATGACTCCAACCAAACCCCAACCCACAATCCACGTCCACCGCACTGGTGCGGTACAGGCGCGTCCACTCAAACGGTAAAATCCCGTCCAGTGCACCGTCAGTCAGGGTCAGCAATTCCTCGCCGGTGACCATCGACACCGGGCAACCATTAGTGGCGGTCTTGTCCGCAGGCGCCGCTGCATCTCCCTGCGGATTCTTCGCTGCGGCCGGCACATCATCGACATGTTCCTGGCGCACCAACGTCGTCTTCTGCGACGTGCTGCGAACCGCTGGCACCGCGTTCGCCACCAGGTTCTCCCCAACCTTCAACGGCGCACCCGCTACCGTGTTGATCGACGTCGCCGGCCCTGCGAGCAATATCGGCTTAGACGCCTCAACATGGGCATCCAGGCGAGATTTGCTGAACTGGCTGGCCATGTGTTCCAGCCACTCGCGCGCTCGGCGAGACTTGATGCCGCCCAGCACCTTGGTGCTCAGGCGTATCACAATACCCATGCCGGCAGTGGCAAGGCCCAGCAGCACGTTGATCAGTACTTCGACGCTGATCGAGCCCAGCAACTCATTCATGTACGGCGGCGGCATCATCCGCATCCAGCTGACCATTGCTGCCAAGTAGATGAACAGCAACGGCTCATCGCTCAGCACCAGCAGGCCTTTGGCGAGGGTTTCGGCGCTGACCTTCAGCAGTTTTTCGAGCTCGGCCTGGGACAGGTAGTGCAGCAGCTTTTCGGCGTTCGCCAGTGGGTGCGCCAGCCACTCAACCAGCTGTTTGACCGTGTCCCAGAGTGCGGTCAGTGCATCGCCAAAGCCTTTGGCATACGCCTGGTGCAGCGAGAGGTAGCGTTTGAGGAAATTTGCCTCGGAGTAGTTCTTCCACAGCGGCGCAAAGGTGCCGTTCTACTCACGGCGCAGCCAGTCCTCCAGCGGTGCAATGACCGACTGGTAGGAGGCATACAGCGCCTTGAAGTGTTCTTTGGAAACGTTGGGGTAGAAGCTGACGCGGTACTTCTGGTTACGATCACACTCGGTGATTTCCAGAATGCCGCTGGGCCCGATGGTTTTATAAATCGGCTCGCCCAGCGGACCACCGTCGGGGTCGATGCGCTGCAACATCACTGGCGTGTTGCCAATGGGCACGAATCGAGCACTCTGGAACATATGCACCAGGGTCAGGGTGCCGTCTTGCTTGCACGCTGCAACGGTGGTGCTGGGCAGGATAGAGCGGTCGATCGGCGCGACGAGCGCCACCTCATCCCCGACCTTGAATACCTGCTCGACATCCAGTGCCGAAAAGCTGAAAAAGCTTTCTGCCCAGGCGTCGTAGGTGTTGAGGCATTGCCTGAAATCGCCGAGGACGGATTCGACGTCGCGCGTCTTGGAATCCATGGCGGCCAGCACCAGAAGGCCAATGTTCTGGCTGGTGGCGGCGATCAAAAGGCAGCCCCAAAAACCTGGGCTTTAACGAAAAAAACCATCTGCAATCCCTCGCACTGTGTGATCAGGCGAAAGACTTTGCAGAGGTTTTCAGGCGGTATCTGTAGAGCTTATCCGGCTGTTGCGTGGGATGTTTCAGTAGTCCTTGTCAGCGCTGCGCAAATGCCAGGTTTAGGCCCAGCCCGGCAAAGGCTGCGGCAAAACTGCGGCGCAGCCAGTTCTGTACCTGTGGCGATTCAATCACCGCGCGGCGGAAGCCATTGGCCAACAGGCCATAGATCACGAAAACCGCAAATGTCATGGCCATGAATACTCCGCTCAGTACCAGCATTTGCAAGGCGGGCGCGGTGCCGCCTGGCGTGACGAACTGAGGCAGAAAGGCCAGGAAGAAAATCGTCAGTTTCGGGTTGAGAATATTCAACAAGAAACCCCGCAGCATCAGGCCGCGCGCCGTGGCGACCGTCGGTGCGTCATTCATGGCGAAGGCCGAGCGATCACGCCAGGTGGCGTAGGCCAGGTAGAGCAGGTAGGCGACGCCGGTATATTTGAGTGCTTCAAACGCCAACGCGCTGGTGTGCAGCAGCGCGCAAAGGCCGAGCACCGACGCCAGCAAGTGGGGGAGGATGCCCGCCGTACAGCCCAGCGCGGCAAACACGCTGGCGCGCTTGCCGGCGGTGAGGCCGGTGGACACGGTAAAGATCACACCGGTGCCGGGGATCAGCACGACGATCAGGCAGGTGACGAGGAAGTTCACACTGAGCATGGCATTCAAACTCCTGTAGGAATGGTCGATGACAGATCCTGTCACGTTAGTTTGCGGCTGGCGAGTGCAGCATGTCGGCGAACCCCGGTTAGACTTACCTGTCGATATGCGCAATGCAGGCCCGTCGTTAGCCAAGGAAACCCCATGTATTCAAGCCGCCTGATCCTGTGCCTCACCACGTTGCTGGTGCTGGCCGGTTGCTCCACTTCACGCAGCCCGCAACAGCCGGAGCGCAGCGAGGCTGAGGTGAAAGCGCAGGTTGTGCGCCTGTTGCCGGCATCGGTGCCGGACCGCAAAGGCTGGGCCCAGGACATCTACACCGCCTTCGACGCACAGAAGATCTACCCCAGCACCGAAAATATCTGCGCCGTTCTTGCGGTGACCGAGCAAGAATCCACCTACCAAGTCGACCCGCCTGTGCCAAACATGGGCAAGATCGCCCAGGATGAAATCCTGCGGCGCGCCGGCAAGGTCCATGTGCCGGCCTTTGTGGTACGTAGCGCGCTGCAATTGCGCTCGCCCACGGGTAAGTCCTACGCCGATCGCTTGAAAGCTGCGCGCACGGAGAAGGACCTGAGTGGGATCTTTGACGATTTCATCAGCGTGGTGCCTTTGGGCAATACCTTGTTTGGCGGTTTCAACCCGGTGCATACCGCAGGCCCCATGCAGGTCAGCATCGACTTTGCGCAGAAACAGGCGCGGGGTTATCCCTACACGGTGGATGGCACGATTCGCCGGGAAGTCTTCACGCGTCGCGGTGGCATGTATTTCGGTATCGCCCACTTGCTGGGCTACCCGGTCAATTATGACCAGCCGCTTTACCGCTTTGCTGACTTCAACGCCGGTTGGTACGCCAGCCGCAACGCCGCCTTTCAGGCGGCGGTCAGCCGTGTCACCGGCACCGAGCTGGCGTTGGATGGCGACTTGATCCGCTATGGTTCGTTGCTGCCGGGCACCACTGAGCTGGCGGTGCGCTCGCTGGGGGCGAAGTTGGACATGCGCAACCCGACCATCCGCAGCCAGTTGGAGAAGGGGGAGCAACTCGATTTTGAGCAAACCACCCTCTACCAACGTGTGTTTGCCCTGGCTGATAAAGCTGCCGGCAAACCAATGCCACGGGCTATCTTGCCGGGCATCGTGCTCAAGAGTCCGAAGATCACTCGCAACCTGACCACGGCCTGGTTTGCCAAGCGCGTGGATGATCGGTATCAGCGCTGCATGAAGCGCTGATCATTGTGGCGAGCGTGCTCCTTAGGCGGGCAGCTGGGCAGCACGATCAAAAGAAGGGGTTTTGGTGTGCCGTCCAAGTGGCGCATTGCAGTTCCTTGGGATGTGCTGGGGATATTAAGCGCGATTGAATCGGGTCTGGCGGATTTACGCAAAGCATCGCATGGGATTTGCGTGGCTGATGGTGATGGCTGCCATGTAAGGCCAGGCGTACATCTCAAGCTTTACTCCAAGGAAGAATTCGCCATGATCGCTCACGCCGTGCCCGAAGGATTTGTCTCGCTGCCACGCAGTAGTCCGCTTCTTGACTTACTAGGCCCTGCGTATTGCCGGGGCGAAGGCCTCCAATTGGAAATCGGCCTGCGCGCTGACAATCGCCATGCCAATGGGCGCGGCACGGTGCATGGCGGGGTGTTGGCGACCCTGGCGGACATCGGCATGGGCTATGCGATGGCGTTTTCCAGTGAGCCGCCGTTGCCGTTGATTACCGCGAGTATGACCTTGGATTACCTCGGGGCGGTACAGGTGGGGGAATGGATCGTGGTGCGGTTGGAGCATCACAAACGAGGGCGGCAGATGGCGTTTGCCACGGTGAGCTTGCAGGTGGGGGAAAAGGTAGTTGCGCGGGCGAACGCGGTGTTTGCAGTGCCTCGGACTGACTAGCACTGCAGCTCCGACAGTTGGGCTGTGGTTTTCAGGGATACCGCGTAAAAAAAGAAAAGGCCCGATTTTTCGTGGAATCGGGCCTCCTCTCATGTTGCTCTTTAAATCAGCTGCGCTCGAGGGCAAGGGCGACACCCTGGCCGCCACCGATGCACAGGGTCGCCAGGCCTTTCTTGGCATCGCGCTTGATCATTTCATGCAGCAGGGTCACCAGTACGCGGCAGCCTGATGCGCCGATCGGGTGGCCGATGGCGATGGCACCGCCATTGACGTTGACCTTGTCGACGTCCCATTCCAGCTCTTTGCCCACCGCCAAAGATTGTGCGGCGAAGGCTTCGTTGGCTTCGATCAGGTCCAGGTCGCCCAGGTTCCAGCCGGCTTTGTCCAGGCAACGGCGGGTGGCCGAGACCGGGCCGATACCCATGATGGCCGGGTCGACGCCGGCGTTGGCGTAGCTGGCGATACGCGCCAAAACGGGGAGGCCGAGGGCCTTGGCCTTGTCGGCGCTCATCAGTAACACCGCGGCGGCGCCATCGTTGAGGCTGGAAGCGTTGCCAGCGGTGACGCTGCCGTCTTTCTTGAACGCGGGCTTGAGCTTGGCCAGGGACTCGGCCGTGGTGCCGGCGCGCGGCTGTTCATCCACGGCAAAGGCCACCGGGTCGCCTTTGCGCTGGGGTATCAGGATCGGGGTGATCTCATCGACAAAACGCCCGGCCTCGATTGCCGCAGTGGCTTTGTGCTGGGATGCGGCGGCAAAGGCGTCCTGCGCTTCACGGCTGATGCCGTACTTGTCCACCAGGTTCTCGGCGGTAATGCCCATGTGGTAGTCGTTGAACGCATCCCACAGGCCGTCGGTGATCATGCTGTCGATCATCTTGGCGTGGCCCATGCGCAAACCCGTGCGCGCGGCGGGCAATACGTACGGCGCCAGGCTCATGTTCTCCATGCCGCCGGCGATGATCACCTGCGCGTCGCCGCAACGAATCGCCTGGGCGCCCAGGTGCAGGGCCTTGAGGCCCGAGCCGCAGACTTTGTTCAGGGTCAACGCCGGTACGGCGTGGGGCAGGCCAGCCAGAATCGACGCCTGTCGCGCCGGGTTCTGGCCGCTGCCTGCGGTGAGTACCTGGCCGAGGATGACTTCATCCACTTGGGCCGGGTCCAGGCCGGTCTGCTCCAGCAGGCGACGGATCACGGCGGCGCCCAGTTCCGGTGCCGGGATACTGGCCAGCGAACCTTGAAAGCTGCCCACGGCGGTGCGGGTGGCAGCAACAATCACGACGTCTTGCATGGAATCTGTCCTCACTGGAAGTGCATTTCTGGAACGTGGTCCGGGACGATCAGTTTACCGGCGGTCTTGCTCACAATCTCTTCAACGCTGACGCCAGGTGCGCGTTCCTTGAGGACAAAAGCGCCATTTTCGATTTCAAGGTAAGCCAGGTCAGTCAACACACGCTTGATGCACTTGGCGCCGGTCAGCGGCAGGCTGCATTGGCTGAGCAACTTGGACTCACCGTCCTTGGACGCGTGGGTCATGATCACGATGATGTTTTCCGCACCGGCCACCAGGTCCATGGCACCGCCCATGCCTTTGACCAATTTGCCGGGGATCATCCACGAAGCGATGTTGCCCTGAACGTCTACCTCGAATGCGCCAAGCACGGTGAGGTCGACGTGGCCGCCGCGAATCATCGCGAAGGATTCGGCGGAGGAGAAGATCGAGGCGCCGATACGCGCGGTCACGGTCTGCTTGCCGGCGTTGATCATGTCGGCGTCGATGGTTTCTTCGGTCGGAAACGGGCCCATGCCGAGCAGGCCGTTTTCCGATTGCAGCATCACTTCCATGCCTTCGGGAATGTAGTTGGCCACCAGGGTGGGAATGCCGATGCCGAGGTTCACGTAGAAGCCGTCCTGCATTTCGCGGGCGACGCGTTGAGCCATTTGTTCGCGGGTGAGAGCCATTGTTTGTCTCCTTATTATTTGGGCTGGCGGATTATTTGCGGACGGTGCGCTGTTCGATGCGCTTCTCGAAGGTGCCGCAAATGACCCGGTCGACGTAAATCCCTGGGGTGTGGATATGCGCCGGGTCCAGCTCGCCCGGTTCGACTATTTCTTCAACTTCGACCACGGTGATCTTGCCCGCGGTGGCGGCCAGCGGATTGAAGTTCTGGGCGGTGTGGCGGTAGATGACATTACCGAAGTGGTCGGCTTTCCAGCCTTTGACGATAGCGAAGTCGCCAGTGATGGATTCTTCCATCAGATACGCACGGCCGTTGAATTCGCGGGTTTCCTTGCCTTCAGCGACGGGGGTGCCGACGCCGGTGGCGGTGAAGAAGGCCGGAATGCCTGCACCGCCTGCGCGCATTTTTTCCGCCAGGGTGCCTTGGGGCGTCAGCACCACTTCGATTTCGCCGATGAGCAGTTGCTTCTCGAACAGGGCGTTTTCACCGACGTAGGAAGCGATCACTTTGCTGATCTGCTTTTCTTCCAGCAGCACACCCAAGCCAAAACCGTCGACGCCGCAGTTGTTGGAAACCACCGTCAGGTCGCGGGTGCCTTTGCGCTTGATTTCGGCAATGAGGTTTTCCGGAATGCCGCACAGACCAAAACCACCGGAGAGTACGGTCATGCCGTCTTCCAGGCCTGCCAGCGCTTCTTCGTAGGACGCCACGCGTTTATCGAAACCTGCCATATGCACCTCTTTTATTGTTTGTGGGCCAGCCAATGCCTTGAGTGTTGCGCCGACGGATTGATTTGTTAAGTTGTTTTTTAAGGTTGATTGATTTAGAAAACAGCATAGTCGACCCGTCCTCAGGAGCAGCCTCATGACCGTCAAACAGATGCGTGCCTTCCTTGCCGTGGCCCAGAGCCTGAGTTTCGCCGCCGCCTGCGAGCGCCTGCACCTTTCCCAGTCGGCGCTGAGCCTGACGATCAAGGGGTTGGAGGAAGGCTTGGGCGGCCGCTTGTTCAGCCGCAATACACGCAATGTCGCGCTGACGCCTGAAGGTGAGTCGTTGCTGCCATTGGCGCGTCGCTTGATCGCCGATTGGGACAATGCCGAGGATGAACTGCGCCAGCGCTTCACCCTGCAGCGTGGTCGGGTGACAGTGGCCGCGATGCCGTCGTTTGCGGGCAACTTGCTGCCGCCGATCCTGAAGGTATTCCGCGCACGTTACCCTCAGGTGAACGTGACGGTGCATGACCTGATCAACGAGCAGGTGCTGGAGATGGTCCGCGACCGTCAGGTGGAGTTGGGCGTGGCGTTCGAACCGTCCGAAGGTTCGTCATTGGCATTTACGCCGTTGTACCTGGACCGGTTTATTGCCGTGGTGCCGGGTGATTCACCTTTGGCCCTGCGTACCGAAATCGACTGGAAGACTTTGTTGGAACAGCCGTTTATTACCTTGCAGCGGCCCTCCACAGTCAGAGTAATGCTGGAAGAGCACCTGGGCGCCTTGCAGATGAAATTGCCGGTGGCGCTCGAAAGCCATCAGTTGGCAACGGTGGGCAAGATGGTCGCCAGTGGTCTGGGCGTCAGCGCTGTACCGGCATTGTGCGCAAGGCAGATGGAGGAGGCGGGCGCACGGTGCATCACCTTGAGCGATCCGGTCATCGAGCGGCCAATTGGGGTGCTGACCAAACCCGGGTATGAACTGTCGGCAGCAGCGCAGGTGTTGTTTGATATTTTTCGCGATGAAGCAGCGAAGGGCCGGTTTCCCGCTTTGATATAAGGTTCATTAAAACTGGGTATTAAAAAGCCCGCTTGAATAAACAAGCGGGCTTGAATGTTTAATGCGCAGTGATCAGAAGTATCTATCAATCACTTTAACCTGCGATTGGCCTTTGAGGTTCTGCCATTCGGTATTAAGTGTGTGGAAAACTTGCTCGATAAAGTTGCGATCGGCAGCCGCTTTCTTGCCAACATAACCCTGGCCGCGGCGGTACATCTTCAGGCGCGCCGCCAGTTCACGGTGATTGCGGTCGAACTCAGCTTCTTCGGTATGGGGCGCCAGGCAGTCAATGTTGACTTCACCCGATTTACCAATCCACAGGATATGGTCGTCGAGTGTGTCTTTCTGCGCTGCGAACATCTCAGCCGATTCATCGATAGTAGGTTGGTTGTTCAAATTCATGTGTAAGCCCCTTGACCAGTTGGCGATCTATCAGTTGATTCGTTAAAACTGCTTAGTTGTCTCCGGCGTTGAAAACCGGGCGTCAGTGACGGTCTGCCGAATACGGGCAGGGTCTCGAACCTGATGCATGTAGTCTTGCTGATGAACTGCTACGCAATGGTTTCATAACGAAGACAAGCAGCGTTTGAGCTCCTTGTACCGATCCCTTCGGGCCGGTCAGCTTCATCAATCTGCCTTGTGGGCAGTGCACATCCGGAAAAAACAGCTCGGCGGTCAGACGAGCTTGTTCAAAACACGTGTTACCAACACTCCCGATCCGGGAGACGTCTCGATAATGCAAGGACAAAAAGGTTACGTCAACGGTTATGTAGTGATTTTTTTCTGGCGCTACATAAATCGCAGCAAGGACGGGAGAATGCGGGAAAACGTGACTTGGGCGTCATTTTTTGTGCGGTTGGTCGAAGGGCACGATAGTCGAACCAACACACAAACCCTGTGGGAGCGGGCTTGCTCGCGAATGCGGTGTGTCAGCTAAACATTTGTTAACTGACAATCCGCTTTCGCGAGCAAGCCCGCTCCCACATTTTTTGATCTGCAGTGTTCCTACTGTCCCAATCGCTCGACCAGCAGAGGCAACAACCGCTCGCATGATGCCTCGATCTTTACCTGCAGCAACTCATCCCCGCGCGTTTTGCCCAGGTTGATGGCAATGACCGGCTTGCCTTGCTCCGCCATCGCCTTGCACAGGCGAAACGCCGAATAGGCCATCAGCGAGGAGCCGACCACCAGTAAACCCTCAGCGTTCTGCACCGCAGCCATGGCCTTGGCCGCCGTCGCCTGGGCGACGTTTTCACCAAAAAACACCACGTCCGGTTTCAGCCGTTGACCGTCGCAGTGCGGGCAGTGCGGGACTTGGAAGCGCTCTTCAAAGGCTGGATCGAGCAGCGTATCGCCATCGGGGGCCTGCACAGCATCGACACCGGCCAAGTACGGGTTTTGATCTTCCATTACCCGCTGGATCACATCGCGCTCGCTGCGCAGTTGGCAATCCAGACATAGCACGCGGTGCAGGCTGCCGTGCAGCTCGATCACATCATGGCTGCCGGCCTGATCATGCAAGGTATCGACATTTTGCGTGATCAGCCCACCGATGCGATCGCGTTGCTGCAGCGTCGCCAACGCCAGGTGAGCCTTGTTCGGTTGTGCAATACGCACCCGTGGCCAACCCAGCATCGCCCGTGCCCAGTAACGGCGCCGTGCTTGTGGGGTGGCCAGGAACTCCTGGTACATCATCGGCGCTTTGCCTCGGCGCACGCCTTCGCTGTCGCGATAATCCGGGATGCCCGACGACGTGCTGATTCCCGCGCCGGTCAGTACCACTAAGCGCCGTTCAGCCAAGGCCCGGTACAGGGTGTCGAGATGGTCTTCTTGATGTTCCAGCGTGTCGAGCATGGGTTCCCCTATTCGCCGCGGATGTACTGCTCCAGTTGCTTGATCAGGTCAGCCTGTTCGGCAATGGCTTCTTTCACCAAGTCACCAATGGACAGCAGGCCGACCAGCTTGCCATCTTCGACCACCGGCAAGTGGCGCAGGTGACCGTCCGTCATGATGTTCATGCACTTTTCGACACTTTGGTGCTTGTCGACCGTGATGACCGGCGAACTCATGATTTCACTCACGGCGGTTGTCGCGGAAGACCGGCCCTTGAGGATCAGCTTGCGGGCGTAGTCGCGTTCACTGATCACGCCGACGACTTTGCCTTCGTCCACGACCGGCAAGGCCCCGACGTTTTTGGCTGCCATCTGGATCAATGCCTCCATCACCGTCTGGTGCGACTTGATGGTGTGGACCTCCTGGTTTTTCTGGTCCTTGGCTTTGAGCACTTGTGCGACGGTTTTCATGACGGCCACTCCGGTGTTGTTTTTAGGTAGTCAGCAGGTCCCTAAAGAATCCTAGACGGCCCACGCCGGAACAAGGCCCAAAGCGGCATTAAACCCGTCGAAAAACGTCATTCCCTGGATTTATTCAACGTTTACCCGGCGTTTGTCGGCTTTTTTGCCCGCTTGGGTGCGCCTGTCGCCTTGCGGGGCGCGGCCTTGCGTTTGTTTTTCCACGGTGTGGCGCCTCGGCCAGTGGGGCTGGCCGGGCCGGTGATGGTCATGCGCATGCCATTGCAGCGCGCCACTTGCTTACTCATCCACGCCGCCTGCTTGGCGACGAACTCCTCCAGGCTCATTTCACCGCTCTGCACCATGTCCAGCGCCTGTTCCCAGATCGCGGTGGTGCCCGGGTCGGCGATGGCGCGTGGCACTGCGTCGATCAGGCTGAACGCCGCCGCAGTCGCTGACAGCGCCTTGCCGTTCTTCACCAGATAACCACGATCCAGCAAGCCTTGGATGATCCCGGCGCGCGTCGCTTCGGTGCCGATGCCGGTGGTGTCCTTGAGTTTTTGCTTGAGCAGCGGGTCTTCCACCAGTTTGGCGACGTTTTTCATCGCCTTGATCAGGTCGCCTTCGGTGAACGGCTTGGGCGGCTGGGTCCACAGGTCCTTGAGATTGACCTTGTCCACTGTGTAATCCTGGCCCTGCACCAGCGTCGGTAACGCTTGCGGCGCGGGTGCCTCGCGCCCTTTTGCGGGTGCCAGCGCTTCGGGCAAGGCGCGTTTCCAGCCCGGTTCGATGATGACTTTGCCCACCGCACGCAAGGCTTGGCCGGCGCAGTCGAAATCCGCCTGGGTGCGATCGTACTCATGGTTGGGCAGGAACTGCGCCAGGTAGCGCGCGCGAATCAGGGTGTAGACCGCGCGATGTTTACCGGTGAGCTGCCCGACGTCCTTGCCTGCGCCGGTGGGAATGATGCCGTGGTGCGCGCTGACTTTGGCGTCGTTCCAGGCTCGCGAACGTCGTTGGGGGTCGATATGCGGCATCAGCGCGTTCACTGCCGGATCGGCGCGGCCTAACGCGGCCAAAATCGTCGGCGCATCAACGTGCTGGCTTAACGGCAAGTAGCCGCAATCGCTGCGCGGGTAGGTGATGACCTTGTGGGTTTCGTAAAGGGATTGGGCGATATCCAGTGTTTCTTGAGCGCCGAGGCCGAGTTTCTTGGAACAGATTTCCTGCAGGGTGCCGAGGTCGAAGGGCAGGGGCGCGACCTCGCGCATACGCTCGGTGCGCAGCTTCACCAAGCGCGCGGTGGCGGCGTTACGCATAGCGTCGGCAGCATCCTTGGCCAACGGCGGGTTGAGGCAGCGGCCTTGGTCGTCACATGCATCCTCAGCGGCGCGCCATTGAGCGGTGAAGGTCATGCGCTCGTAGCGCAAGTCGACATCGATAGCCCAGTAAGCCACCGGCACAAAATTGGCGATGCTGCGGTCGCGGTCTACCACCAGGCGCAAGGTCGGCGTTTGCACCCGACCTACCGGCAACACGCCCTGATACCCGGATTGGCGCCCGAGCAAGGTGAACAAGCGGCTCATGTTCATGCCGATCAGCCAGTCAGCGCGGGAGCGACCCAGGGCCGAGTGATACAGGCTGAAGGTCTCGGCGCCCGGTTTGAGCGCGGCCAGGGCTTTGCGAATGGAGGCGTCATCCAGCGCCGACAGCCATAGCCGTTGGATCGGCCCGCGATAACGGCAATGCTCGACTAACTCTCGGGCGATCATCTCGCCCTCACGGTCGGCGTCGGTGGCGATCACCAGGTCTTGGGCTTCTCCCAGTAAACGCTTGACCGCCTTGTACTGGCTGGCGGTCTTGGGCTTGACTTGCATCTTCCATTTTTCCGGGACGATCGGCAGGTCGGCCAGCACCCAGCGTTTGTATTTGGCGTCGTAGGCATCGGGCGGGGCGGTTTCCAGCAGGTGGCCGATGCACCAGGTGACTGTGACGCCACTGCCCAACCAGCAACCGTCGCCGCGCCGGCTGGCGCCGAGCACGGCCGCGATATCTTTGGCCTGGGAGGGTTTTTCACAGAGGTACAGCCGCATGGTCATCACATCAGATCAGGTTGATGCCTTGCAGGATGCTTAGTCAGAAGGATTTGAGCAACCTTTATCTGTATGGATGTACAGCAAATTATGTGGGCGCTGCAGCCCAAAATTTGGGAGCGGCGGTGCGACGATTCGACTTGCCCGCGATAGCGATGTGTCAGTCATTACAGCCGCGACTGAACCACCGCCATCGCGGGCAAGCCCGCTCCCACAGGGGATCTTCTGCGTTTTGAAGATCAGTTGTTATCGATGTCCACATGCCGGGTTTCTTTGAGGCAGAACAACCCCACAATCAGACTCACCCCGGTGACCACTACCGGGTACCACAGGCCATAGAAAATATCGCCGGTGTACACCACCAGGGCAAACGACACAGTCGGCAGGAACCCGCCAAACCAACCGTTACCGATGTGGTAAGGCAGCGACATCGAGGTATAGCGGATACGCGTCGGGAACAGTTCCACCATCAACGCCGCCAGCGGGCCGTAGCACATGGCGGCGATCAGGATCAGCACCACGATCAGCACCACCACCATGACCTTGTTGACCTGAGCCACGTCCGCCGAAGTCGGGTAGCCGGCCAGCGTCACTGCGCCGCGCAGGGCCGCTTCGTCGAAACCGTCGATGCGCACATCACCCACGCTCACCTGCACCGGGCTGCCTGCTGGGGCGGCGGAACTGCTGTACGGCAGGCCTTGCTTGACCAGGAAGGTCTTGACCTTGTCGCAGGGGCTATCAAACCGCGCCTTGCCCACCGGGTCGAACTGGAAGGTGCAGGTGGCCGGGTCGGCCAGCACGGTAATCGGGGCCTGGTGGCTGGCCTGGTCCATCGCCGGGTTGGTGTAATGCGCCAGGCCCTTGAAGATCGGGAAGTACAGCGCGGTCGCCAGCAGCAGGCCGAGCATCAGCACCGGCTTGCGGCCGACTTTGTCCGACAGCCAGCCAAACAGGATAAAGAACGGCGCACCGATCACCACGCTGATAATCAGCAGCATGTTGGCCAGGGCCGGGTCCATCTTCAGGAACTGGGTGAGGAAGAACAGCACGTAGAACTGTGCCGCGTAGAACGTCACCGCTTGCCCGCCGTTGATGCTGAACAGCGCGATCAGCACCACCTTGAGGTTCTCCCATTTGCCGAAGGATTCGCGGATCGGCGATTTGCTTGCCTTGCCTTCCTCTTTCATTTTCAGGAACGCGGGCGACTCATGCAGGCTCATGCGGATCCAGGTGGAAATGCCCAGTAGCACGATGGAAAACAGGAACGGAATGCGCCAGCCCCAGACTTCGAACTGGTCGCCGGTGAAGTACCGGCAGGCCAGCACCACCAGCAGCGACAGCAGCAGGCCAAGGGTGGCGGTGGATTGAATCCAGCTGGTGTGCAAGCCGCGTTTGCCGGCCGGCGCGTGCTCAGCCACATAAGTGGCTGCGCCGCCGTACTCACCGCCCAATGCCAGGCCTTGCAACATGCGCAGCACGATCAGGATGACCGGCGCGGCAATGCCGATGCTGGCGTAGGTGGGTAGCAGGCCGACACAGAACGTCGCCACGCCCATCAGGATGATGGTGACCAGAAAGGTGTACTTGCGCCCGATCATGTCGCCCAAGCGGCCGAACACCAGCGCGCCGAACGGCCGCACGACAAAGCCGGCCGCAAAGGCCATCAAGGCAAAGATGAACGCCGTGGTGTCGTTGACTCCAGCAAAGAATTGCTTGCTGATCACGGCCGCCAGGGCGCCGTAGAGGAAAAAGTCATACCACTCAAACACCGTCCCCAGGGACGAGGCGAAGATGACTTTTCTTGATTCGCTGCCGGTGCTCGCGCTGACGGCCGAGCTCAGGGGTTGAGCATGTTCTGACATCGGGTAACCCTCACAGTGATTATTTATTGTTGTTCCACTGTCGGCGCCGGGTGCGGCGCCGCTATTCAGATTGCATTAACCGTTTCTCTTTGCGGGGCGAGGCTCCTTGTGTTCGGCGAAAGGATCAACTGCGCAGCTTTCTCCGCAATCATCAGTGTCGGTGAGCAGGTGTTGCCGGACGTGATGCGTGGCATTACCGAGGCATCGGCGATACGCAGGCCGGGCACACCATGTACGCGCAGTTGGGCATCGACCACCGCGTCTTTGTCGCAGCCCATGCGGCAGGTGCCCACCGGATGGAAGATCGTCGTGCCGATACGCGCGGCGGCTTCGTGCAGTTGCTCTTCGGTTTGCAGTGAATCGCCCGGCAGGTATTCCACCGGTTTGAATTGGCTCAAGGCGGGTGCGGCCACGATGCGCCGAGTCAGGCGGATCGCATCGGCAGCTACCCGCAAATCTTCCGGATGGCTGAGGTAGTTGGGCCGAATCAACGGTGCATCCGCCGGGTTGGCCGAGCGAATATCGATACGGCCACGGCTTTGTGGGCGCAGGTCGCAGACCGAAGCGGTAAACGCCGGGAACGCGTGCAGAGGCTCGCCAAAGCGCTCCAGGGACAACGGCTGCACATGGTATTGAAGGTTGGCCGAGGCCTGTTCCGGGCCGGAGCGGGCAAACGCGCCGAGCTGGCTGGGCGCCATCGACAGCGGGCCGCTGCGGTCATACAGGTAGCGCAGGCCCATGCCCATCTTGCCCCACACGGTGCCCGCGATCTGGTTCAGGGTGCGCGCGTTTTCCAGTTTGTAAATCAGCCGCAATTGCAGGTGATCCTGCAGGTTGCCACCCACGCCCGGCAGTTCGTGCACCACGTCGATACCCAACGGCTTGAGCACGTTGGACGGGCCAATGCCTGAGCGTTGGAGGATACCCGGCGAGCCCACGGAACCGGCGCACAGCACGATTTCCTTGCGCGCTTTGCAGCTCATCTGTTGGCCGTTTTGACGCCCGAGCACGTTGCAGGCGCGGCCGTTTTCCAGCACCACGCGGTCCACTTCGACGTCGGTCAGCACAGTCAGATTAGGCCGCTGGCGGATCGGCTTGAGAAACGCCTTGGCCGCATTCCATCGCACTCCGGCCTTCTGGTTGACCTGGAAGTAGCCGCAGCCTTCGTTATCGCCCGTGTTGAAATCGCTGATCGGCGCGATACCACTTTGCGCCGCAGCATCACGAAAGGCATCCAGGATCGGCCAGTGCAGGCGCTGTTGCTCAACGCGCCACTCGCCGCCATCGCTATGAAATTGTGAACCGCCAGCAAAGTGGTTTTCGCTCTGTTTGAACAGTGGCAGCACGTCTTTCCAGGCCCACCCCGGGTTGCCCTGGGCCGCCCAGCCATCGTAATCCTGGGCTTGGCCACGCATATAAATCATGCCGTTGATCGACGAGCAGCCGCCCAGCACCTTACCGCGTGGGTAACTCAGCGCACGGCCTTGCAGGCCTTCCTGGGCTTCGGTCTTGAAGCACCAGTCGGTGCGCGGGTTGCCGATGCAGAACAGGTAGCCGACGGGGATATGGATCCAGGGGTAATTGTCGCGGCCACCGGCCTCGAGCAGTAGCACGCGATGGGCAGGGTTGGCGGACAGTCGATTGGCCAGCAGGCAGCCTGCGGGGCCGGCGCCAACTACCACGTAATCGTATTCAGCAGCTGCAATGGGCATCTGTGGTCTCGCTTGTTTTTCTTATTGGCTCCATCCTAGTTGTTAGTTTTCGTCTTAAAAATGTTAGTTTTTACCCAGCTGCTGTGCGTTTTTAAACAGCGCGGCTCACGCTCTCGCATTGGAGGCGACATGTTCGACTGGAATGACCTGCGGTTTTTTCTTGAGTTGCAACGCAGTGGCCGCCTGCTTACTGCCGCGCAGCGCCTGAAAACCACGCATGCCACCGTGGCGCGGCACATTGAGGCCATCGAGAAGAGCCTTGGCACTGCGCTGTTCGTGCAGCATGCGCAGGGCTACGAGCTGACGCCTTCCGGCGAAGCCCTGCTCAAACACGCCGAAGCCATGGAAAACGTCGCGCTGCTGGCCGAAGACGAACTCACCCATTGCGCCGCACCCTTGGGCAAGATCCGCCTTGGCGTGGCCGAAGGTTTAGGCGTGATGTTCCTTGCCAGTCGCATGGGCGGGCTGTTCGACCGTTATCCAGGGCTGGAGGTGGAACTGGTGGCCGTGCCGCGCTTCGTCAGTATTCTCAATCGTGAAGCGGAAATCAGCATCCACCTGGAACGGCCCAGCGTCGACCAGTTGGTCACGCGCAAACTCACCGATTACCGCCTCGCGCTCTACGCCAGCCGCGCCTATCTGGAGCGCAACCCGCCCATCGAGAAACGTGAAGACCTCGCTGTGCACGCCTGGATTGATTACGTGGACGACCTGCTATTCAGCCAGGAATTGAAGTTCCTTAGCAGCTTCTGCCGTAACCCCAAGGTGGTGTTCCACAGCACCAGTGTGATCGCCCAGCACCAGGCGGCGCGTTCGGGTTTGGGCATTGCTGTGTTGCCGTGCTTCATGGCGGCGGGTGATCCGGAGTTGGTGGCGTTGTTGCCGGGCGAGGGGATTGAGCGCAGCTACTGGATCAGCTCGCGCCGTGAGCTGCATAAGTCGGTGCGGTTGCGGGTGTTGTGGGATTACGTGGTGGAGTTGTGCGCGCGCGAGCAGGGGTTGCTGCTGGGCGAATCTCACTGAATAGGCCGGATCAAAAATGTGGGAGTGGGCTTGCTCCCACATGGGCTCTGCGTTTACAGGGACTGTCATAAATTTTGTGTTCGGGCATAACATGTTGAAGAGGTGCATGTATGCCAACCACAAAGAAACCGGCCCGCAGGGCCCAGCGTGACCTTCCAGCCATTCCAAAAGAGCTGATCGACCAGTTCGTCAGCGGCCCGATGAGTGCCGAAGCCATTCAGGATGCGTCGATGGCGTTCAAAAAGGCCTTGATCGAGCGAGCCCTTGGTGCCGAGCTGGGCCACCAC
>NZ_UYXQ01000079.1 GCF_900624995.1 Pseudomonas antarctica | reverse complement strand
CTACCCCGCAAGCGGGCAGAAACACCTGTGGCCCGAGTTGAAAGCGCGGTTTGAACACCCCGGCAAACAAATTTCGCCACAGGACGTGCGCGACCGCCTGCTGTTTATCCAGGCCATCGAAACCGTGCGCTGTGTGGAGGAGGGCGTATTGATGTCCACGGCTGACGCTAATGTGGGTTCGATTTTCGGCATCGGCTTTGCGGCGTGGAGTGGCGGCGCGCTGCAGTTTATCAACCAGTATGGCTTGAACGACTTTATTGCTCGGGCACGCTACCTGGCGGAGCAATATGGGGAACGGTTCTCGCCGCCGTCGTTGTTGCTGGAGAAAGCGGCGCAAGGTGACACCTTTCGGTGATCTAAAGGTGGGAGGGGCTTGCTGCGAATGACGGTGTATCAGTCAGCACATCAGGTGGCTGAACCACTGCCATCTGGAGCAAGCCCTCTCCCACATGTTAGAGAGCATCCAGGACTTGCTTTGCAGGTACATTTCAAGGCAGGCTCTGGGGTGTGCATTATTCCCATCACCGTGTCAGGTATTTTTTATGTCGATACGCGTCTGTATCCTGGAAACCGATATCCTGCGTCCAGGTTTGATCGATCAGTACCAAGGGTACGGGCAGATGTTCAAACGCCTGTTCTCCAAGCAACCGATTGCCGCCGAATTTGTCGTCTACAACGTGGTGCAGGGCGAATACCCGTCGGGTGATGAAGTGTTTGACGCCTACCTGGTCACTGGCAGCAAGGCCGATTCCTTCGGCACCGACCCGTGGATCCAGACCCTCAAGACCTACCTGCTTGAGCGTTATACGCACGGCGACAAGTTGCTTGGTATCTGTTTCGGCCACCAACTGCTGGCACTGCTGCTGGGCGGCAAGACCGAGCGCGCCGGCCAAGGCTGGGGCATGGGCATTCATGACTACAAACTCGACGCCAAGGCGCCGTGGATGAGCCCGCAAGTGGAAGAGTTGACGCTATTGATCAGCCACCAGGACCAGGTGACCACCTTGCCGGAAAACGCCACGGTCATCGCCTCAAGCGCGTTTTGCCCGTTCGCTGCGTACCACATCGGCGACCAAGTGTTGTGCTTCCAGGGCCACCCGGAATTTATCCACGATTATTCCCGCGAGCTGCTGGAAATTCTTCAGACAACTCTCGGGGAAAAGGTCTACACCAATGGCGTCGCCAGCCTTGAGCGCGACCACCACGGTGTCACCGTAGCGGAATGGATGATGCGCTTTGTGGCGCACAAGCCTGAAGCGGCGGCTTAAAGCCAACCCGAACGCTTGAAGCTGGCCCACAAACTGCTGCAGCCCACCGCGATAAACCCCAGCACCGCAAAATAGCCGTAGTGCCATTGCAGCTCGGGCATGTTCTGGAAGTTCATCCCATAAATTCCCGCCACCGCGGTGGGGAACGCCAGGATCGCCGCCCACGCGGCGAACTTGCGCTGCACCACGCTCTGGCGCGACGCCTCCAGTAACACACCGATCTCAATCGTCTGGCTGGCGATATCGCGCAGGGTGGTGAGGTCTTCCATTTGCCGCGTCACGTGAATCTGCACGTCACGGAAATACGGGCGCATATTCTTGTCGATAAACGGGAAGCTTAGCTTCTGCAGCTCCTGGCTGATCTCCACCATCGGCGCCACGTAACGCTTGAGTCGCAACACGTCACGGCGCAGGCCGTGGAGGTTCTGGATATCGCGTTCGCTCAGCGAGCTGCACAGTACGTTGCGCTCCAGCTCATCAATCTCGGCGTGGATTGCCTCGCTCACCGGCTGGTAGTTTTCGGTGACGAAATCCAACAGCGCATAGAGTACGAAATCTTCCCCATGCTCCAACAACAACGGCCGTGCCTCACAGCGCTGGCGCACAAAGCCATAGGACGCCGAATGACCGTTGCGTGCAGTGATGATGTAGCCGTTGCCGGCAAAGATATGGGTTTCGATAAACTCCAGCTTGCCGTTCTCGCGCACCGGTGAGTAGGTGACGATAAACAGCGCATCGCCGAACGTTTCAAGCTTCGGGCGGCTGTGTTTCTCCAGGGCGTCTTCGATCGCCAGTTCATGCAAGTTGAACTGGCGTTGCAGGTTGGCCAGCTCCTGGGCATTGGGCTCTTCCAGGCCGATCCACACAAAGTGGTCAGGTTTGGCGGCCCAGGCGGCGCCTTCGTCGAGGGTGATATCAGTGACTTTTTTCCCGGCGCTGTAAACGGCTGCCGCAACAACTCTACCCATGGTGCTGATCACTTCTTATTAGGAGGACAGGTGTTGGGCAGCTTAGCTCGAATGACGTTCCATTGTTGCTCTTGCAGGTGCGCGCTTCATGTGGCGAGCAAGCCTGCTTGCGCTGGGGTACAAAGGCCCCTAAAAATCACAACGGCGCAGGTGTCCAAGCGGTTTGCAGCTGCCGATCCATCTGCGCAATGCATTCATCCATCTGCGCCTGACACGTCTGCATCAACGCCGGGATGTCATCCGGAGTCAGCCCCGCGGTAGGAATCGGCGGTAACGAACGTATGAGTACATCACCACTGTTCCAACGGTTAAGCTGCATATGTGTGACATAGTTGCTGACACACACTTGCACGATCGGCACACCGGCCGCAATCGCCATATGAAACGCGCCTTTCTTGAACGGCAACAGCCCTTTGCCCAAGTTGCGCGTGCCCTCCGGGAACACCCAGATCGAGGTGTCTTCGTGCTGCAAGGTATGCGTGGTGGTGAGCATCGCGCGGCGCGCCTTGTGCGCATTGC
Organism: Pseudomonas antarctica; assembly: GCF_900624995.1. Classification (GTDB taxonomy): domain Bacteria; phylum Pseudomonadota; class Gammaproteobacteria; order Pseudomonadales; family Pseudomonadaceae; genus Aquipseudomonas; species Aquipseudomonas antarctica. The sequence goes on along the minus strand of NZ_UYXQ01000079.1, from coordinate 16,022 downwards.
CACGGTCGATAAGCACATTGCCCGCCAGCCAGAACAACTGGCCGAACAGCGGCACCCATTTCAGGCTTTTCTTGGCGATACACACGGTGCGATGCGGCACCACAGTGCCCAACACAAACAGGTCGTAGTTGGACTGGTGGTTAGCAATGATCACACAGGTGCCCGGCTTGTTACGCAGCGAGTCGACATTCGCCTTCACGTTCAGCCGCAATATCCACATCGCAGGCAGCCCGTAGAGTCGAGCACATAGGCGACTGTTATCCGGGTTGAACGGCCGACAGATACCCAGCAATACACCTAGCACTCCCGCGACCATAAAGTGCAGGCCCATCAACAACATACGTAACAGAAAAAGCATCGACACGGCCCATCGGGACAAAAGGTGGCGCAGTGTACGGATGTGCACTGTATTCGGCAATTGCCCCTACAGACGTAGGAGATAGGCGATGTTTAAGCACATGTTTCAACGTATGCCGGCAAAGCCCGTCTAGAGCGGTTAAGAGGTTTCCGATTTTTTGGTAAGAAAAAGCCCGACTCAAGGTCGGGCTCCGGCACAGCAGCATTGAGGCATCAGCTGAGGTTGTGGCCCTGATCCTGAATGATTGCATCATCCAAGGCTTCCAGCAGTGCCTTACGCACCTTCAACTTGGTGTGCTTGTGGGCGTTCATGTTGATCTTCTTCAACTGACGCGCCGCTTCCAGGGCCGCTGCGTGCAGCTCTTGCGGGGCGACCACCTTATCCAGGAAACCCGCTTGCAACGCGCCCTGCGGGTCAAACATCTCGGCATTGATCACCGAACGATGAAACGCCGACTTACGCAGCCGATCCCGCGCCAATTCTATACCGGCGTGGTGCATGGTCATGCCGATCGCCACTTCATTCAGGCCAATGCTGAACGGGCCTTCCACGCCAATCCGATAATCGGCCGACAACAGCAGGAACGCACCCTTGGCCACCGCATGCCCAGGGCACGCCACAATCACCGGGAACGGGTGCGACAACAAGCGACGCGCCAACGTCGAGCCCGACGTCACCAGGCTGATCGCCTCTTTAGGGCCGGCCGTCATCACCTTCAAATCATAACCACCGGAAAAAATCCCCGGCGTCCCGGTGATGATCACCACCGCCCGATCCTTCTCGGCCTGATCCAGTGCCGCATTAAACTCACTGACCACCGCCGGAGAAATGGCATTCACTTTGCCGTTGCTCAAGGTCAGGGTCGCGATACCGTCTTCGAGGTGGTAGGCAATCAACTCACTCATGACGCGGTTCCTTGTAGGACTTGTTATAGATAGGCTGTTTATAGCAGCGCAGGCGCAGACGTTACCCACCACACCCGCCCCGGTAAAGCGCCGTGACTGACTACCCAGTCAGGCTTTTGCCGCATCCACACGGGTAGACGGCCTGAAGCAAGGCGCAGCTGCCGCCCCAAACGCTTACCGCCGATACCCGAGAATGGCAGATTCACCGCCCCTTGCCAGGCGGGAATGGCATAACCGTCTAAGCGCATGAAAATTCTGAAAAAAACCTTTGCCATCAGAAAGGCTTTCGACTACATTAGCGCGCCTCGACAGACTGAACTGGTTTGACGAGATACGGTGAAGTGTCCGAGTGGCTTAAGGAGCACGCCTGGAAAGTGTGTATACAAGAAATTGTATCGAGAGTTCGAATCTCTCCTTCACCGCCAAATTTGAAACGACTAAACCCCTGAAAACGTTGAAGTTTTCAGGGGTTTTGTGTTTTCAGAGGGTCAAAAAAGGCCCATATGGGAACATCCATGGGAATACGGGTTGCTGGATTGCCCCCGTTCGAACCCCTGTTTATGGGGCCTTGTCAGCACCTGGCCGCTGAATGCCCAGGGCGTGCTGAAGCATGCCGATGACGTCCGGGCCGTCCTCGTTGATCCACATGCCGTAGTGCTGCCGGATCATGTTTGCGCTGGTGTGCCCCATCTGTTCCGCGATCCAGTCAACCGAAGCCACGCCGGTGGTGAGCAACTGGCTGGCGTAGGTGTGTCGGCACTGGCCAGGACCGCGATAACGAACGCCGGCCGCTTTCAAGTGCGCTTTGAAGAACCTGTCCCTCACGACAAAGTCGCTGACGTGCGGCAGGCCGCTCTTGGTGTTCAGGAACACGAAGTGCAGCTTGTGCTTGCGAATCGTCTTGTTGTCCCGCTCGACGACATCCACGGTGTCCACGGTCTTGAGCTGATTGATCGCGTCCAGCTTGCGCAGGGCATCCCACGCCGGCTCCAGCAGACGCACCTTGCGCATAGAACGCCGAGTTTTCGTCACTCGATACGCCCCCCGCACCTTGGACCGACGAAACGTCACTGTCCCTTGTTTCAGATCGACATCCTCCCAGGCCAGGGCAATGGTCTCCGACACCCGTGGGCCTGCCCAAATCATGAACTGCACCATTAGCAGCTCCTGGGTGCGGCTGGTGTGCGTTTCGAGGATCTGCTTGATCTCCGCCCTGGTAAACGGGTCCGGTGCCTCGGGATCGGGAAGGCGGACGAATAGTCCCTCGGTTGGGTCATGCGCAACTTTCTTCCGGGTGCGGTATAGCCGAAACACCTGGCGCACATTGCTGATGATGTCGCGGATGGTCTTGTTCTTCAGCCGCTTCGACAGCGGTCCCTGAATCCACTCTTGCAGGTCCAAGTGGTCAATCTGATCGATCTGAATGTCACCCCAGCGCGGCCGTACGTGGACCTCCGCCTTGTTCTTGTATCCACGGAAGGAGGTGGCGGCCACGCTGTTGCTCTTGATGGTCAGCCAAAGGTCCAGGTAATGCCCGAAGCTGTTCTCGGCCAGCTTGGTCGATTCGGGGAAATGCCGGCGGTAATCGAAGGTGCCGGCCTGTATCTCGTACTCGATCACCGTGACCAGGCGCTTTGCATGATCCCGGTTGGCTGGTGTGTTGCCGCCAGGAACCAACTCCCTGCACAGCTCGCCATTGAAACGAAAATAGACCCGTACCGAATTGCCACGGGCCTCTACGCCATCTGCCATATGCGTCCCCACGCGATGTATTGAAAGATTCTGCCAACTGGCAGAAAAAAGGCCCGTCTCCGGGCCTGGTGTATTGCGGTTTTAGTGTTGCCGATCACTGTTGGCGAAGTAACCAGAACAAGCCGGCACTTTTTCTAGATGTCGGTGTGGCCCCGGCTTGGGCTTCTTCGGCCCGACGCTTGGCGTTGAAGGCTTGACGCGCTTTGCTGCACTTCTGATGGTTGCCGTGGGCACGGGATCTGCCGCACTGGTCGCAGACGCCGGTTAGATCGAGATTCCAGGGGAATGATTTACCGTTGTTCATGGGGTGTCCTCAATCGCCGCAGAAGCAGGCAATAGCCTCGTCGTGGTCGGCAAACATGTCGAATTGGGTATCGGCGTAGTCGAGCATTTGCTGGTAGCTGGGGCGGTCGAAGCGGAAGCGGGCGCCGTCGCCAGTGAATTCACCCGTGGATACGACTTCCCGTTCCTGCCTGGCCCACCAGTCGCCTTTGCGCATCGGCTGCCCACAGTCGCTGGCAATGATTGAATAGACCTGCTTGGCACCCTTCAGGAAGCAAAGGTCGCAGTTGCCTTCAAGGGTGCGGCCGTTGATGGTCGACAGCATCAGGTCGAACGGCTGGCTTGCCCAAAAGTCCGTCACGTCCTGCACGCCAACACCCGCGTCAGCCAGTGGCATGACCATCTTGGCCCACTTGCTTTCGCTGGTGCTTTTGCGGTTCCTAATTTTCACCACCCGGCGGGGCTCGTCTGCGCGGATGCCAGTCATCATGTCCACCGGCGCTTCCTCGGTCGAAAGACCCAGGCTGCGCAGGTACTTGTGAATGATGCGGATCTTCAGGTCGATGGTGCAAAACCGGGTGACCGGGTTGGGCAGGTACTTCCGTTTGCGTATCAGGGCTTCGAACGGCTCACCCTGGCGGCTGGCTGTGGCGTAATCCACCACTGCAAACCCTGTGTCATCGTCGCGAAACTCCAGCCAAACAATCGGCACCGCCCAGCGCTCGGCACATTCCCGGACAAAATCCAATGTGGCCGGGTGTTCCTTGCCGGTATTGGCAAACGTTATGACCATGTCGTCCAGATCGGTGTTGCTATCCAGCACCTGGCGCAGCATGTAGGCACTGGTACGGCCGCCAGAAAAACTCACCACTGTCGGCCCGGATAATTTATAGGGAGAACTTGAGTGCATAGAGGTTCTCCCTTTCACATCCGAAATGATTGATGAACAAGCGCCGGCTGTGACACATGGTCAGCGGGCTGCGCGGCATCGGCTTGGACTTCACAAACGAAACGATGCCGTTTTCGGTTGGGCGCAGTCAGTGCTGCTGTGAGGCCCGGCACGGCGCCAATGCACTGCTCATAGGCACCAGCACCGCTCCAGCTATCAACTTTCACCACCTGGCAATCCGTGCGTGTCGCGTCTACGCAGAGATAAAGCAGAAGGGAGACGCTCATGCCCCGACCTCCTGCTGGGCGACGCTCAGTGCAATCGCCACTGGTTGCACCCAAATCGACACGTTGCTGAGCATGAACGTCTCCCCAGCCTCGGAAAGCAGCAGCGTCATGCCGAACACATCGGCCATCGCCCTTGCCGCCGCGCGCGGTACCGCGTTGCCGATCCGCTCCCGGTGGTGGCCGTCGTTGATACCGTCCAGCTGGAAGACCCCCGCCTGTTCGATCTTGCGAACGCGCTGCATCCGTTCGATCTCATGGGCGGTCTGCGGGTCTGCTGACCAGTGATCCTCTGGATCAAATAGTGATTGCAGCGCGGCCAGCTCCAAGGTGGTGAAGGGCCGGTGCCAGGTGCCGTCGAGGCTGGTGATCATGCAGGTCAGCCGGTCGTTGGGCGCCGGCATGCGCTGATCAGCAACTGACCACCGGCCGTTGTCGTGACAGGCACTGGCGGAAACGGCGCCGGCCGGGGTGTTGTAGTCGACTACACCGTAATGCCCGCCGGTCAAGTAGGCGTCGCCCTTGGTGCGCGACATGCCTGGGCGCGGATCTGCGATCGATAAAGCCCCGCTGGCAACCTGCTGCGAACCGGTCACGGTCTTGGCGCTCTCGCACCAGGGCGTGATCCGCAGCTTTTGGGTGCTGGCGTTCGGGTGCCAGTTTTTGTAAGCCGGATCTGCCACGGCGAAAGCGCCTTGCCCAGTGGTGCTGCCGGCGATGACGGTGCCGGCCGGCTTGCTGTAGTCGGTGACCAGGTACTTGCCGAAGCCCTTGGATGGTTGCCGAGGGTCGGCCACCGCCTGCCCGCCGGAGCTGGGGCCATGCCCTGCGGTGACAGTTCCGGCGGCTTGGTCGTTGCGAACTACCCGGAACACGTTGTTGTGCCGCTCGCCGCTCATGCGCGGGTCTGCAACGCTGAATGTCCCTTGCCCTGGGCTGCGTTGGCCTGTGACCACACCGCAGTGGCGGTTGTAGGGCAGCACGCCGTATTGGGTGTATTCAAACTTGCTGGTGGGCCGAGGGTCCGCCACGGAAAACTTGCCGTTCATAGGCCGGCTCGCACCTGCAACCACGCCGGCTGTATCGTCCCAATCGACAACCCCTAGTACGCCGTTGTGATATTCCGGCACGATCACAAAGTCACGAAGGTGACCGTCCTCAATCGCAAACCGACTCAGGCTGCGCCAATCCTTCCCAGCCTCTACCAGGGCAAGGCGTACCCAAGTTTTCCACTGCAACGCCGGCACCCGGTGCATCGGCCCTGCCTGATCGATGTCACCGGCCAGGGGCATGCGGCTCAGCACATCACCGACTGCCCGCAGACTGCGCTTTTCAGGTTCATACAAGAATGCCGGAACCTGCTCGACGTGCCTGGCCACCAGCAGGAAACGCTTGCGACTCTGTGCTAGCCCGCCAATTTCGCCACAGTCGTGAGTGGTTTCCGCTACGGCGTAGCCGTAATGGCGGAGCAGCTTGGTGATCTGGTCCAGCAGGTAGCGACCACGCGTCGCCAGGCGCGGCACGTTTTCGAACACGATCAGCTTCACCGGTTGGTGCTTCCATGCTTCGCACATCAGCCACACACACCGCAACGTCAGCTCGTTGAGCGCCCGGTACTTGGGTGTTTGGCTCATCGTCTCGGAAAGCAGACCGGATGCGCCCTTGCACGGGCTGCTGATGAACACTGCGTCCGGGTCTTCATTGCCGGCGGCGCGGCGCAGATCCTCGGCGGTAGCTTCTATCCAGCCGGCGGGTGGCCGCTGGCCGTGGAAAGCTGTGTATTGCTCGCGGGTGAACAGATCCATCAACGTGCCAGGTACACCGGTCATCATTTGGAAGTCGCGCAATCCGGCGGGGTCGACGTCGACTCCGCCCAGGCAGCGCCACTCAGCTTGCACCGAGCCCAGGACGGGTTTGGAGTCGCTGAAACCGGCAGCGCCGCTGCCGAGACCGCAGCAAAGGTGAAAGTGGGTGAGGGTGCGTTTAAGCATTGGACACCTCCACCAGCTCGACGTCGTCGTAACCAGGTGCGTCCACGTCAGCCGCGATTACGCGAATTCCGCATACGCCGTATGGCCCAGGCTCAGTGCCACCCCAGCCTTCCTCGTTGTGAATGTCTTCGGTCCAAAAAGGCCCAGGGTGTTCACCCGTCATACGGTTTTTGGTCGTGATGCTGAAGCTTGCTCCGCCTTCGCTCAGCATTCGATAGATCATCGTCTGACCAAACAGCCGGATCACGGTCCTGATGACATCACCGTTTTCAGCGGCAAGCCGGTCAGAGGCGTTCGACCAGAAGCCATTGATCATGGAGGCGATTTCCTGGGTCAATACATCGTGATTAACCTCAAGAGTGACTTCGTATTCCTTCCACGTTTCCTTGACCAGGTATCGCTTGATGTTCGGTGGGGTGCTAGCCTCTACGGCGCTGCTGCTTGGGTTCTGTGCTTGCATGGTGCTGCTCCTTGGTAGTGGTAGGTGTCGGGGAGTTGGCGCTCCTCGACACCATCTTTCAGGCCGGTGTGGCCTGGTCTTGCTCAATGATCGTTACGACTTCGTCTCTGTCTTTCGCATAAGCGAAGGGCAGTTCGCCTCCTGGGCGAGTGACGGGGTAGCGCGACTCCGGCAACCGGCACAACGCGACGGTGTAGCCGCTGTCGGTAACCCAGCAGTTCTGCTGGACTTGCCCGTCCCTATTGCGTTTCGGCGCCCATTTCATGCCCATGTCCTGATCAATTCTTCCCAGATGGCATCGCCGTCGGGGACGTACGTGTGCACCTCTTGCTCTGGCGAGTAGTCCAGTTGCAGCACCGCCAGGCAGTCGTCGAACAGTGCGGTGTCCAGACCGCGCAGACTGGTCAGGACAAAGGGGTAGTCGCGGCCGTTGTAGAGCCCGAGCAGGAAGCGACCGATCACCGCGCTCTGGCCTGTATCGCGCTGGGCGACAGGGACCAGCCGGGCCAGCGCTTCAATACCGGCCTTGCGGATGGCAGGGCGCTTGGCTTCGAACTTCTGCAGTTGCTGGAACCAGTTGGGCTGCGTTTTTTGGGCAGGCGTATTCATGCGGATTCTCCTTTCGAAGGCCGGATCAATAAGGAATGGTGTCGAGGAAGGCGATGTCGTGAACCACCTTCCTGGCTTCAAGCTGAAGCTCCTGCGAGACCGAGAGAAGGTTGCAAAGCAGATCGATCAGACAGATCACTTGTGCGCAGTTGAGGGCTGTACGCCCGTTCAGGCTTGCCCCGTATTTACGCGTTAGCTGCCCCTGGTATGCGGGTAAAAAAGCCTGGAGGTTGCTACAAATCCATCCTTCGGACTGAGCCACCGCGCGACCGAATGCACTTGCTTCGTCTGCGTCGAGGTCGCCGATAGCTTCAGGTCGGACTCTTGGCGTATGGGCGTCGGTGGCTGAAAGATCGACCACAACCATTCGGCTGCTGACCGCATCGCTGCAATCCAGTGGCTGGTTTGCGGTAATCACCAGAGCGCCACGGAACGTCACTTCTTCACGCTGGCCGTCCCCTGATCGTAGAGTCACGCTGCCCGAGCTAAAGAGTGGCTTCAGTTCATCCCAATCAATGGACGGGGTTGACTCACCATGGTCCTCGCAAATGACGACCCGCTGCCCTGCGCTGGCAAATGTTCGCGCGCGCCCGGCTGGAGTGGCGTGAGCCAGCGAATGTGAGTAAGGCGTTTGCCCGTTCAATTTTTGGAGGTAGTCCAGAAGCAAAGTCTTACCGCTGCCGGCCGCGCCGACGATATGAAGGAAAGGGAAGCTGTTCTGGTCCTCACGGATACGGGCGGCATGCGCGGCCCCCATCCACCAGGCCAAAGCAACTACCCCCCGAGCGCCGAAGAAGGCGACAAAATCATTGAAGCGAATGGTCGATTTAAGTTCGTTTTGCATGTTGCTGCTCCTGTTGTTGCGGTGGTTGCACGCCCTGGAATACCCAGCAGCGAATGGTTTTAGGTTTGTCGAAAGCGTCCAGTAGTCGCGCCGAGTTAACGGACTTGTTCGACTCCAGAAATTTGGGTGACTTGCTGGTCTTGAGCAGGCGTTTCAGGTCGCTCAGTGGCGGCACCTGCTGGCGTTTGTTGGCCGCCATTTCCACGAATTCGTTGAGATTCACTGCGATCAGGCCATCCCGGCGCGCATGGTTCAGCGCGCCTTTCTCGTCCATGCCGTTGAGGAAGTCGTACAGGTCCCAAAACTCGGTAACGGTTGGATGGTCGGCGTTGATTGCCTGCTGCCGCTCCAGGGCCATGCGGCTGATTTCGGCGTGAGCGAGGGCCTTGCGGTGTTCACCGAGCGGCACGACGCCCGCGAGTGCGTCCACCAGGCTGCGCAGTTGGGCGTGGTTCTTGGCGATACGTACCGTGCGCACACCAGGCTGGGCCAGCAGCTCCTGTTCGTAGATGGAGGTGTTTTCCTCCATCAGTCGCATGGTTTCGGTTTCACATTGCAGTGCCTTGACCAGGAAGCCGCTGATGCTGTCCATCGGCATGCGCTCCAGCTGCTCGGCGTACTGCTTTGTCTCTGGCGTGTGGTGCTCGCGTGTCAGGTGGACGTGGCAGATACGCTGCAGGATTGGTTCTGATGCGTTTACCGGGTTGTTCTGCGCGATCAGCAGGGCGGCGCGGAACGGGGGTTCGTGGGTGTCGTTGCCGTTGTTTTTCACGCCGGTGGAGCGAACGCTGCGGCCGTTGTACGCGGTTTTCAGTTCGTCCCAGTCGAAGTGTTTAACCGGCTGGCCTTCCTTTTGTTCACGCTCGGACTCGATCAGCACCACCGGCAAGTTGCTGACCTGCGAGAAGTTGCGCGCGCGGCTTGCGGCGGTCGCTTTGGACGGGTCAAAGCCTTCGTAATCAGTACGTCCGACCGACTTCCACAACAGTTCCACCAGCGTGGTCTTGCCCGAACCGGCTTCACCCACCAACTCTAGGAACATCAGTGACTTGTGGATCTGCCGGATTTGCTCTGCGTGCAACGCGCCCAGCCACCAGGCCAGCACCACCAGCCCCTGTACGCCAAAGCAGCGCCAGTAGATGTCGAACCAACCTTCGTTGTAGGCATTGAGGTCGGTGTTGATGTGCAGCACGGGCGACTGGCTTTGCGACTTGATGCTGAGCTTGCCCAGGTCAAAGAAGTCTTCTTTGTTGCGCACCTGCATCTTGCCGCCGTGAAAGGCCAGGTCGTTGAAGACATAAGCACCATGGTCGCGGCTGTAGCCGATCCATTCGATGGTGTTGACGGCTTTCAGGCAGTCGAGCTGAGGCGCCATGATCCGCTTCAACTGCTGGGCGCTGCCCTCGAACCACGCGCCATTGGCGACGTTGAGCAGGCGATTCGCGAACTCGGGCGCTGACGTGAGTTGCTTGGCTGTGAACGTGCTTTTGATGGCCGCGCCTTGCGGGCGCTCGATACGGAAGTAGTACCAGGCCTCATCGGTCAGGTCGTTGCGCATGTAGTACAACGCCTGGAAGTTGCAGTTGGCGATGTTGGACACTGAGCCGGATTGGCGCAGGGCCTTGTAGCGCTTTTGCTCATCGTTGAGCTGCTGATCGCTATGGCTTTCCGAACTCTCCAGATCGCTCATGGCGCGGTCGTACTTATCAAGGTCCAGCCGAAACCAGTACAGGCGCTTGCTGAATGAAAAGTTGAATTCCTTGCGCTCGTCGCGCAGGTAGATGAGAAACCCCTTTTCCTCTGCCGAATCAGCCAGCAGCAAGTCGCCGTGGTGGCGGGCTTCGTCCAGATCCTGTTCGATCCGCTCTGCGCGTTTGTCGTCGCCCTCGATCGGCTTCCAACGTAGGTGCAGGTCGTTCCAATCAACCTTTTTGCCGTTGGGCTGCGGGATCACCGCCGCCTTGCAGGTGAAGCCCAGATCGCGAGCTTCTTTCGCCCAGCGGCGCATGTTTGCCTTGGCGACTGGCTCGTTATCCAAAGCCCACACCAGCACCGGCAGGCGCTTGTCGGCGTCGTGGCGCAGCTTGGCCAGGGCCTTGAGTGAGTCGATAGGGCAGGGAGCGCTGGACATCATCGACACGGCCGGCACTTCGTTGTGCAGCAATGCGATGGCGTCGAAAATCCCCTCTACTATGAATAGTTCTTCGACTTCCAGCAGGTCGACGCTCGGCGGGCACCACCAGACGCCTTTGTAACCAGTCAAGCCTTCACCGGTTGGTCGAAAGCGCGCTTTCATCTTGCCGAAGCGGTCTGGTCGATCTATCAGGCGTTCCCAGTACCCACCTTTTTCCAGGGCGAAGCGCACCGTGGCACTGCCGATATTCAGCCTGCCATCCCAGTAGTTGTCTTGGGAGAACCAACCCGCGATCAGCTCAAATTTAAAGCCACGCGCAAACTCAAGGTAGGCGCGTGCTGTGGCAAGGGGGTTGTCCGGTGTCGACGGTGCGGTCTTGCTCCAGTCGTTGAACAGGTCGTCGTAGATGTCCTTTACGTGGACACGGTGGTCGCACTTTTCCGGCCGTCCACATATCAGCGTCCAGGGCGAGTTGTAGAAGGTGTATAGGGTCTTCTGGCCGCAGGCCGGGCAAATACCCTTACGCATATAGTCGGTGTCGCGCATGTGCTTGAGCTGGTAATCCCGCTCAATGCGTTGGATGACGTCGGCGCGCAGCCTTTCTTTCATTTCCATCGTGGCTTACTTCGCTTCGTCGAGACTGTGTTTAAGGGCGCCAATCAGGCTTTTTCGTGCAGCCATCGCGGGGAAGGCCACCAGCAACGAGCCGTGCCGCAAACCTTCGGGGATCAGGCGAAAACGGTCGTCATACCAATGCTCGTTGAACAGCAATGCGTACTGCGCGCGCAGCTCAACAAGCATCGCCTCAGCCTGGTCGCGGGGCAGTTTTGCGGTGATGGCGATGTCGATTTCCATGGTCCACCTCGGATTGCGGGCAAAGCTCACCCAAACCCATTGGGAACGGGGTAGGGCGGGGGTTTAAAAGGGAGCGTTACTGAGGGTGTGGCTTGTGCACGGTGCTGCGCTGGTCGAGCAGTTTCTGTGGCAGAAACCGAGCTGAAACCGAAAAGCGTTGATCAGCGAGAACGTCCACCAGGTGGACGTGAGAACTGTCCGACCCAGTGGCCCAGTCGATGCCAATCCAACGGCGCTTTTTGATCACCTGCAATTCAGTCCACGCGCTGTGGACCAGTTTGGGCGCCATGAAAACCGGCACTTCCAATGCAAGGGTCAAGTGGCGGATGCAGCGATCGAACAACAGATCGGAATCCACCAGGTGTTCTGCCTCATGGCGTTGCAGGTAGGCGAAAGCAGCGTGTTGCATGCTACTGCGGTAGTCATGAGTCTGTTGATCAAGGTTCATCACGCACGCTCCATTTCCAGTTGGTCCAGCAGGTCGGGTTGTGTTGTGTTTGTCGCGAGGTTGCGACGCGCAAGCAAACGCACTTTTGTGGGAGCCATGGGCAGGACCGTAAGGGGCCGGTCGATACCGGACGGGCTGAGCTGGTATTCCCAAACCAAAGAGCCGGAGAACGTGGCGCCGCACAGCAGGTTGTTGCATTCCGAGTACATAGAGCGAAAGCAAGGCGTCTGGCCTTCGGAGGTACGGATGCGCATCGAGCTGTTGCAGCAGGGGCAGACCAGTTTGTAAGTGCTCATAAACGGCGTCCTTTACAGCGCTTCCGCAGCTTCGTAGGCAATGTTCAGCGGTGTGATTGCGTCACCGATGGCCAGGCGGATGTCAGTGCCGGAACAGTCATGATTGGTGGTCGCGACAATTTCTTTTAATGTGTCCAGTCGCTGCTGAGCAATCACCAGCAGATCCGCTAGATGTTTCCTTTCTTCTTCAAGGATGTAGGTCATGGGTAATCACTCAAAAAGAGAAGTCGAGCGCTTGCTGCAACGTTTGCAGGAGCGGCATGAGGCACTGACGAAAGTGATGCGTGGTCGCGATGCGACAATGCTGACCGACAGGGAAGCGCCAGGCCTGGTAGTGAGCGCCGAAGACATCCGCTTTGCTGTCGATGACGTAGCCACCGCGTTGAAAGAGATCAAGGCAAGGCTCGGCAAGGGCTGATGGCAAGAGTTCACTGGACAGTCCTCTGGCTGTACAGCTGGATGGTCGCAAACACCTCGGAGTAACGGGCTGACATGTAGGTGAGTAGGGCGGCGATGATTGCGTCGGCCTCACGCTTTTCGATTACCCCGTCATCTAGGGCTGCAGACATGATCTGATCAACCTTGCCCCGCTTGGCCGAGGCCTTGAGAGAGCGGCTGTACAACTCCACGTTGTCCAGGTTCTCCGGGAGGCTCAACGGCACGAACATGCCGCCGTACATTGAAGCGATGTAATCAGCCAGGAACGTGGTGCCTGCGACTTGTTCCAGACGGTGAATGTGCACGTCGGTCAATGGGCGGCTGCCGGCGTTCTCGTAGGCCTGGTTGTCGAACTTTTTGATTGGCATCCCGAGGTCTGCCGAGGCGTACTCCCGGCCGCCAGGGTAGGCGCCAATGACGGCCATAACGACGTTCTTTCTGCTGTCTAGAACTGGGCGTTTCATCTTCTGGTATCCCCTTGGAGCCAGAGGCCCTAGTTTGTAATCACGCCGTCTTTGATTCCGAGCAAAACAGCTGCCCGGTGTGCTTCACCACGACGACCTTTCTTGCGGCCGTTGAGCAGGTCGCTGACCAGATTTCTGTTCAACTCATACTTGCGGCAGAACTCGGCAATGCTGACGCCCTTGCGGTCAAGAGCCGCGCGGGCTTGCTCGGGTGTAAGGGGGGCGGGCATAGTGTTCATGTGTGTTCGTTCGTGTTGGTGTGGGGTCATTCTTGAATAGAAAAATGTTCAAGTCAATAAGGGTTGATCAAAAAAATGTACATTTCTGATGGGGTGGGCGATCGCCTGAAAGAAGAGCGCGACCGTTTGGGCCTGAATCAGACCGATTTTGGGGCGCTGGGAAGCGTCAGCCGAGGGACACAGAAGGCGTACGAACAGGGCACTAATTCGCCTGACTTGCGTTACCTGGCAGCTCTTGAGGGGGCGGGTGTGGACGTTCAGTACGTGCTGACAGGCGTGAAGGCTGTGCTGTCAAAAGATGGGATCGATAGTGCCGAATCTCGAATTCTTGAAAACTACCGCTCTCTCTCCGAGGGCGATAAAGCATCGGTTCAACGACTGACCAGCGCCTTGGCAATATCCGCAGCTACTTAAACTTCTGCCTCGTTTTAGGCCGGTGGCAACCACTCGGCCTTAGTTCTTATGGACTACATCGACTTACTTCTCTGCCCGCAGCGTTCGTCGCCTTTTATTGCATGGCTGGGGTGGTGGCACACCAAAACATGCTGAGAATCGCTTGTTCGCCGGGTGTTTTCGACGGCACTACTGACAGTGCCGGGCGCCCGTTACGTGTTGCAAAGGGAGTAGAACATGTTGGTGAACAGCGATGCAGAGACCAATCAAGCCGCTAGCGGTGAGGACCAGCGATTGACACCCGCTGAGCTGCACCTGGTGAAGGTGTTCCGGCAGTTGAGCGAAGAACACCGAAACGACATGCTGCGATTTATTGATGCGCTCTTAAACGCTCAGTAGGAGGAGAAGCCCGGTTCGCCGGGCTTTTAAATGAAACAGGTGCAGTGTGAGTCAGGCATGCAGCTATTGCCGAAACAGTCATTGCCCAATAGCCTATGTTCCTTGGCAACACACCAGATGCAAAGGTATCAAGGAATGATCCAGAGAGGGACCGCTATGAAAACTGACGTATTGATGGGATGCGGTGCCAGCCTGCTGCTGTTAGCGCTCTCCACAAATGCCGTTGCTGAGCCCTGCGACAATGTTCTTGCTGCCCTCCAGCAGGAACGCCATCTGTCCCAGGTCAAACAAACCGAAGGCAAACAAACCACCGAATACCGTGATGGCCCGAACATCGTGCTATCTCTCAGCTGTGCTGTGGGCGCTCCTAACATTGCTGTCACATGGGATGGCCCAGCTCCGGATCAGGCGTTCTATGACCTGGTCGGCCGTACAGGCAGCCTGGTGTCAAAACGTGCGGCTGCCGACATCGTGAAGGCCTCCAAGCAATGCCGCCAAGAGGCATTGAAAGACGAAAGCGAGCTTGCCACGATCGAACAAAAAGGCCTGGCCATCGAATGCCAAGCCTTTGCCCGCGACGGTGGTGGCACGACTATTACTGTGTTTGCTGAGTAGCCTTCCTACACCTTGGCCCCGCTGCCGGCAGGGCCTCCCGCTTCGGCCTTCGCCGCCTGTAATCGCTTCCACTCCCGATCAACCGCCCGCTTTGCCGTGTTCTTGTTGGCGTACAGCCAAAGTAGGCGCCGAGGCTTAGCCTGGTCACCTGCGGTCATGCTTTTCTCTTTCCCGGTTTTGTCATCGCGGTAGTAAGCGATGATCCCTGTGTAATTCAGCTTGTTCGCTTCTGCCAGGTCATCGACGGTGTCTTCCGGCAGTTTGCTTTCCAGCTCCAGGCTCATCGTGTAGCCGTTATCCGGGCTGAGGTTGTGTTGTACGTTGCCACCGTACCAGATGATTTCGTCGATTTCGTCCTTCACGCCCTGGAGCGTGTAGGTCAACTCCGGAATCAGATCGGGGCGGCCTACCGCGAGGGTGTAGCTGAGGGTGGCGCTGCCACGGCGCAGGCGGTTGAATTCTGCCCGAGCCGCTCGCAGCGCTGACTGTTTGTCGCTGTAGGTATGGCGCAGATCCTTGAGGTTTTCTCCACCGCCAGCAATGGCTTCCTGTTTCTTGGCGCTATTCACGTCGTAAAAATAGGCTCGCGCACCGTCGTAGCTATCGCGATCGGCATGCAGGTAGCGGTGTTGGTCTCCGTCTGCGCGGGTGAGGGTGATGTGAGGCAGGTCCAGCCCGCTGGCGGTTTTGCCACCCCCGGCAGGCATGCACAGCAGGCAACCGGCTTTGACACTGGCTACAGCGTCAAAATCTTCTCCCAGGCGGCTGATTAGGTTGGCGTCGGATTCGTTGGCCTGGTCGAGCTGCAAGATGGGCAAGCCGTCGAGCGCACCGGCGATGGTTGCGGTAAGGCCGTTTCCGATAGCGATATCGCCCAGGACGTCACCTAGGGTGGTGTTGCTCCAGCTGCGTTCACGCTTGGTTTTTAAGCCCTTTCGCAGGTCAGCCGACCGGGCACGGATGCTCAGTACGTCCGGGGCGCCGCTGTGTTCAGTTTCGTCGACGGTATATGTGCCTTTGTCCACCAGTCCGGTGTCGCTCCAACCCAACCACAACCGCAACACAGCGCCTTTGGGTGGAATCGCCATCAGTCCGTCGTGGTCGCTGAGGGTGATGCTGAGCTGGTCTGCTTCGATTCCGCGATTGTCAGTCAGCTCCAGGCTCATCAGGCGCGGGCTGACCATCTGTGCGATATCGTTGCCGTCGACCGTCAATCTAAAAGCAGGCACTGGATAGGCCGCATCGCGTTTATAGCGATCTAGCTTATCTTTCAGAACCCCGGTTACACGGGAAAGGTATGCATAGATCATAGCACCAGCTGCCGGAGTTTCTTGCCGACGGGGGTATCTCAGCCCAGACGGTCACTC
>NZ_UYXQ01000078.1 GCF_900624995.1 Pseudomonas antarctica | reverse complement strand
TGGCGTTGATGCACGCACCCGCCTGGCCAACACACTGAACGACGCCGCTGCCCAGCGCGCGATTGCCTTGCGTAACATCGCCTTGAACAGCAATGTCACCGCGAGAGGCCAGCAACGGGGCGCGATTGCCGTCAACGAACAAATGGTGGCTAGCAGCCTCGCCGCGCTACGCCAGGCAATGGATAACCATGATGATGTGTCGCCCAAATCACGTGAACTGTTCTCAACCATCGAGTAGGTCGAGAGCCGCTACGAACCGGTAGCGCACACCATTGCCGAACACCTGTTCAAGGGTGAAAACGACGAGGCCCTGCGCATGGTCAGCGAGCAGTGCACACCATTACTGGCCGAGCTGACCCAGGCAATTGGCGAATACCTGCGCTACACCAACCAGAAGGCAGACCTGCAGGTCAGCGAGAATGACGCGCACTATCTGTCACAACGTAACCTGCTGCTCGCCATTACTGCGCTGGCCGTCTTACTGGCAGCGGTACTGGGCTACGTCATCAGCCGCAACCTGCTGCGCGCGCTGGGTGCCGAACCGAGTGAACTCAACCAGCTTGCCCAACGGGTTGCCAAGGGCGATTTGCGCGCTAGCGAGCGCACGATTGAGCCACCACAAGCCAGCATCATGGCCGCCCTGCTGAGCATGCAGGAGAACCTGCGGGACATGACCAAGGGCATAAACCTGTCCTCACAGACCGTAGCCGAATCCAGCCAGGAGCTTAGCCAATCGAGCCTGAGAAACGCCGAAAGCGTGGCCATGGCACAGTGCGAGGTCGAGCAGATCGTCACCGCCGTTCACCAAATGGCCGCCACCGTGCAGGATGTCGCGCGCAATGCCGAATCCGCCGCCAGTGCCGCCAGCGAGGCCGATAGCGCGGCCCTGCACAGCCAGCAGAAGGCCAAAGATGCCGTCAACATGATCGGCGAGCTGGCCGAGACAATCGAACAGTCCAACATGGCCATGGTCCGGTTGAAGGATGAAACCGGTAATATCGGCGGCGTACTTGAAGTGATCAAGTCGGTGGCCGACCAGACCAACCTGCTGGCCCTCAATGCAGCCATCGAAGCTGCCCGTGCTGGCGAGGCCGGACGCGGCTTCGCGGTGGTAGCCGACGAGGTGCGCAGCCTGGCAAAGCGTACCCAGAAGGCCACCTCAGAGATTGAGGGACTGATCGCCAGTCTGCAGAAAATTGCCGACGAGACCTCGCAGCATATGCAACGCTGCAAGCGCTCCAGTGCGCAGTCGGTGTCCGGCGTTTCCGAGGCCGGTGACGCGGTAAGCACGATCGTCACCATGATCGAGCGGATCAACGGCATGAACCACCAAATCGCCGCTGCCGCCGAGCAGCAGAGTACCGTTGCCGAGCAGATCAGCCGGGGCATCGTGACCGTCAGCGAAAGCGCCGAGCAATCCGCTGCAGCCTTCCGCAGCGCTCAGCAGGAAAGCGAAGGGCTGGCACGCACCAGCGTGACATTGCGAGAGAACATTTCGCGCTTTCAGCTCTAGGGGCTGTTGCCGTTTCATCGCGAGCCGCGTTGCTGCGAGAAATGGCCCCCGGTTAGGCGCAGGACGCAGGTAATGGCCCGAGTCCTGCAAAAACATCGGGGGCCATTTCCCTCGCAACCCTATGGCCGGCCCCCAATTTTGCAATACCTGCCATTTTTGAGCGTCTGCTTCTGGCCGAGGCTGTGTAAAAACGTTTTTGAGCGCGATAGGTAATCAAAACTGGACTGAAAATCGCGCTTCTACGCGAAATCTACATCTGCTGACGTGCCGATACATTTCAGATTTAACGTAGACCACTCCGCCCCGATGTGTGTCGCAATTTCTTGGTTATGATTTGTTCTTTTAGATGTGTTTGTGAGTTGAGCGCGCTGATTGAGGATTTAATGATTTGGATGTGTGTAGTAAATCTTGCTGACCACCGTCCACTTGCCATCGACTTTTAGCAGGTTGAAGAAATCTGTAAAGCAAAAGCCCGATACGTCATTGGTGTCGATGCGCGCGCTGGCAGCGGTGCCTACGATGTCGATGTTGACGATTACACCTTGAGCGTCGGGAGACGGGCGGAACGCGCTGTCAATGCCATCGAACAATGTCTGAATCGGGCCGCCGGTCAGCTTACCGTCGCCATCGACGCTGAACATCGTTGCGTGCTCACTGAACGCTGGCTTCATGATGCTGCTTTTGGCTTGCTTGCAGCCTTCGTTGTATTTGTTCAGTACCTCGACGATGGCTTGATATTCCGGCACATAAGTAGGTTTGTTCATGTTTGTATTCCTGGTTGTTAATTCGAGTCGTGTTAAAAAAACGGCCACGTTTGGCTGGCATTGAGATCAACCCCTGCGACCCTGCGCAGCGGCGTCCACCGCTGGGGCTCAAGGTCTCACTTTTGAAGTGTTGCCCAGTTGGCTTATCCCGCGAGCGTAGGCCAATCGGTGTAACCCTTTGCGCCGTTACCGTAATAGGTTTCGCGTGGCGCAACAGCGAGTTCTGCACCTTCTTTTAATCGACGCACCAAATCCGGATTGGCAATAAACGGGCGACCAAAAGCCACTGCATCGACCTTGCCTTCGGCACGGCGGGTGACGGCCAGTTCGATGTCGTAATTGTTGTTGCCGATGTAGGGGCCTTTGAACCGTGCACGTAACGCGTCGAGATCTACGTTCCCGGGAACAGTGCGTGACGTAGCGGTAGCGCCCTCGACAAAATGCATATAGGCGAGCTGGAAGCGATTCAGTTGCTCAATCAGATAGCCATAGGTTTGCATTACCTGGCTGTCCAAGGGCGTGTTGCCGGCATCTGGCGTCACGGGAGACAGGCGAATGCCAACGCGGTCATGGCCCCAGATCTCGACGACTGCCGCGGTTACTTCCAGCGTGAGTCGTGTGCGATTCTCAATCGAACCACCATATTGGTCGGTCCGCTGATTGGTAGAGTCGCGCAGGAACTGATCGAGCAAATAGCTATTGGCAGAGTGCACTTCAACACCATCAAAGCCGGCGCGTTTTGCGCATGCAGCGGCGTGTCGGTACTGCTCGATAATGCCTGGGATTTCGGATGTTTCCAGCGCTCGCGGGATGGAGACGTCCATCATTCCATTTTCAGTGAAGGTCTGGCCTTCGGCTTTAATCGCCGAGGGCGCTACCGGTGCCGTGCCATCGGGCTGCAGGTCCACATGCGAGAAGCGCCCCACATGCCACAGTTGGCAAACAATAAGTCCACCAGCGGCATGCACCGCATTTGTTACCCGTTTCCAGCCTGCTACGTGCTCTTCAGTCCAGATGCCTGGCGTCAATGCATACCCCCGCGCTTGTGCGGAAATGTTAGTCGCTTCACTAATGATCAGACCGGCGCTGGCACGTTGGGCGTAGTAGCGAGCGTGCATTTCGTTGGGTACGCCTTCTGGCCCCATGCGGCTGCGCGTTAACGGGGCCATGACAATACGGTTAGCCAGAGATAAGGCGCCTAAAGTCATTGGCCTGAAAAGATCCGTTGATGGGCTGTTGAGTGCCATTGTGACTCCTCCTGATAACTGTTCTGCCGGATGAAATTCCTTGCTGTGTCAACTATGGAGGTCAATAATAATGACGTAAATAGTCATAAGAGTGGATACAGTATGATCAAAAAAGTCATAATGCAGCGCCCGACGCGCGCTGAGGGCATAGAGGGTTCACTTCCTTTACCGTCGGTGCATTTCCCCGGTCTTTTAACCTTCGAGGCTGCCGCCCGACATTTGAACTTCGCTCGCGCCGCGGCAGAAGTCGGTGTCACGCCAACCGCGGTATCACGCACGATCAAAAGTATGGAAGCACAACTCAATGTGCGGCTATTCAATCGAACAACACGCAGTGTCAGCCTGACGGAGGCCGGCGCGTCATTGAACGCAGCATTGGCACCTGCGCTTGCTTTGATCAGAGACTCCTTGTCACAAGTCTTGCTCGCGACGGATCAACCCTCTGGCACAGTGCGCCTCAACTCCTCGTACGTTGCATACCGCATCTTGATCGAACCGCATCTAAGCGCCTTCATGGAAAAATTCCCGCTGATTAATGTCGAGGTATCACTGGATAACCACCTTGGCGATATCGTTAATGCCGGTTTCGATATCGGCATGCGCATGGGGAAAAGAGTGCAAAACGACATGGTCGCGGTACCGTTGGGAGCGGCACAAAAAAGAATTGTGGTGGCGGCGCCGGATTACTTCAGCACGCGGGTTGAGCCGCAGACGCTGGAGCAACTGCTGGAGCACAACTGCATTCGCCAGCGGTATTCAGTGGGCGGAAGATTCTTTGAATGGAAGTTCGAAGATGGCGGGCAAATGGTTCAAATCGATGTTCAAGGGCGTTTTATTTTTGACGAAATGAGGTCCGTCCTTGATGCGGCAATACAAGGCCAAGGCCTTGGCTTCGTTTTCGAGGACTTCGCGAAGCAAGCGTTAGAAAACGGTACGCTTAGTCAGATATTGAAGCCGCACAGCGGCATGGACGATGCGTTTCATCTTTACTACCCCCATCGTAAACACATGCCAGGCAAGCTGCGTGCATTTGTTGATTTCATGCGCAGTGCTAATGAGGTGGGAACGTTATGATTTAACATCGACTGCGGCAGGCTTAGAAATAGGGAGCAATCAGCACAATAAAGTTAGAACCTGTTTGTTGAAATTCCAAGACTGTGAATAGTCAGTAATGTCCACTGTTGGCCCAGCGTGTGTAAACACGCGCTGATGCACTGTCGGCGCGTAGCGCAGAAGGCTGTTAGCTGAGTAATTGCTCGCAAAAAGTCCTGCGGATCATCCCTCGGGCCTGGGAGCCCTCAGCGTCGCTTCTACCGTGCGGGTTGGCCAAAATAAACACCTCTTCAGGCCCACAGCGCCTTCATTAAACCGCGGGTGCCGAGAATGTTCATGACCCGCTTCAGGTTGTAGGCGAGTACGTTCAAGCTCATCTGCGCACTTACTCCGTTCAGCTTTCGTGTCAGGAAAGGCGTGGCGCCTATCCATTGTTCGAGTGTCCCGAAGGGATACTCGCCCTTACGCTTGCGGACTCGCCTCATGTACGGCGCGTTGCTCAGTCTGGCGCTATACCTTTCGTTTCAAACGTTGCAGTTATTCTATTAATGCAGGGGGCGTTTCGTTTTGAGCATGTAAGTGTTGTGCTGAGGCTGGTTGATAAAAAAGTGGGTGAGCAGCGCTGCCCGTGCGGACTTATCGCACTGAATCCGGCTATCCAATCATTGAACCAAACCGATTATTTTGTAACGAGAGTTTGGTCTGTTCGATGCTCTTGCCCCAGATATCCGGGACAATGCAGGTTAGAAATTGACAACGGCCACCCACGCCTCGCGCGTGGCTGTTATCTTGCTCTTCGGGTAAAGATAATGACTTTTTAAAGCATTTATCGCGTGCTCAAACGCTAACGCCTATGTCTCACGACACCACAACCACTTAACAATAATTAAACGGTGATCAACTCACACTAAACACTTTAAATAAGGCTTTGGCATGCCCGGGGCAACATTAATAACTCAGCTCAACACTAAGTCATCAATCGCGCCCCCGCCAACAATGTAAAAATTTGATTTTTCAGAAGCGCCTTCTCCACTCAGGGGGTCTTCATCAGTGATTAACAAGGACGTATATGTCAAAACTAAAAGAAAATAAAGTATTTACTACCAGTCAGACCAGCAAGGCTTACGAGCAGGTCGATAGTTTTCACCATGGGTATGACCGTGGCGGGCCTGTTCTGGTGAACGGTAAGCCTTCGTTCACCGCCGACCAGGCTGCGGACGAATTACTGCGTAAAGGCGCAAGCTGGCACGATCAGAACGGGGACGGAAAAATCAGCCTCAGTTACACATTTCTGACCTCCAAGCCCGCTGACTTCAACCCGAACCTGGGTAATTTCAGTGAGTTCAATGCCGTGCAAAAGGCCCAGACAGTGCACGCTTTGCAGTCTTGGTCTGATGTTGCCAATGTGACCTTCGCTGACACCCCTGACGGGGCCGATGGTCACCTGACGTTTGGCAACTACAGCAACTATACCGGCGGTGCAGCCTTCGCGTACTTGCCAACCGGTGGTTCACGTGACGGTCAGTCCTGGTATTGGGTCAATGATCAGTATCAGGTCAACACCACGCCGGACAACGGTAACTACGGCCGGCAAACGCTCACCCACGAAATTGGCCACTCCCTGGGGTTGTCTCACCCCGGCAACTACAACGCTGGAAACGGCAACCCGACGTACAACGATGTCACTTATGCTGAGGACACGCGTGGCTATAGCCTCATGAGTTATTGGAGCGAAAGTAATACCCAGCAGAATTTCAGTGGTACTTATTCGTCAGCGCCGTTAATGGATGACATCGTGGCGATCCAGAAGCTTTACGGGGCGAACCTGGATACCCGCAGTGACCACACCGTTTACGGGTTCAACTCGAACACCGAGCGCGACTATTACACGGCGACCGCATCCAGCGACAAACTGGTGTTTTCGGTGTGGGATGGCGGTGGTAACGACACCCTGGACTTTTCCGGTTTCAGCCAGAACCAGAAGATCAACCTCAATGCAGGTTCGTTCTCCGATGTGGGCGGCCTGGTGGGTAACGTATCTATTGCTCATGGTGTGACGCTGGAAAACGCGATCGGAGGCGCTGGCAACGATCTCTTGATGGGTAATTTGGCGGCCAACATTCTTGAAGGCGGTGCCGGGAACGACATCATCTATGGGGGTGGCGGTGGGGATTCCTTGTGGGGCGGTGCCGGGGCAGACACTTTTGTGTTCGGCCAAGCCAGCGACTCGACGATGACAGCGCCGGCCTGGATCATGGACTTCACCACAGGGCAAGACAAAATAGATCTGTCAGGCATTGCCGCGTTCTCGTCGGCCAGCGCGACGCTGAACTTCGTGAGCAGCTTCACAGGTCATGCCGGCGACGCCATCCTGACCTACTTCCAAGAGAGTAATCAGAGCAGTCTGATGATCGACCTCACTGGCAGTGGCCTGGTGAGCTTTGCAGTCGGTACGATCGGGCAGGCCGCGACGACTGATATCATCGCTTAAGCCATCGCTGTTTTGCAGTCTCAGAAATTAGACCTCCAACTGACGGGTTATAGATGTTCTATCCGCCAGCACTCGGAGGTCGCCCATGAACTGCTGACGTAATCGTCGAGGCTCTCGGGGAGCAAGGCGCTTTGACCGCGATATTCGCCTTGAATGAAGCGTTTCATCAGGCAATACCTGCGTTAAAATCTCCAGCAATCGTACACGCGATGACATTTATGCAAGCGCCGAGACTGACTAAGACAGTTTTGACACCCGGCATACCTGAGACTGCCCAGATACCGGCTGGTACTGTAGGAGTCATATGGTGGGATTATTCGCCCCGAAGAGTTGGACACCATTCGGGTGGCATGACATAAATTAAGGACAAAATATGTTCAGCAAATCTCAGATCATTACCATCCCAGTCCTGATCTCGGCGGTACTTTTACTCACCGGTTGCCCCCCATCACCGGAATTCACCCGATGGCAACGCACTTCGACCTCTGTAGATGGTGTAAGAGCCGCAATGGCAGAATGTGGAGACCCTGTGGCAGGGCCACAAAACCATTTCCCAATAAACGAACAGATAATTCACTTTCAGTGTATGCAACGCCTCGGCTTTACCCGTAAAGACGGCTTTGAATACTGTGAAATAATGGAGAATATGCCAGCCTGCGTCGAAAAAAGGCAGGGTCGTCCGCTTAGTTTGTCGCAGCTCGAAGCGTTGCCGTTTGTAGAAGATGAAGCATTTCACCCAATCAAGCCTAATTCTGGTCGGGATGAACGTATGCAGGTCTCATGGCGTAAAGCGGGAGCATCACTCCATTTCTCATTCAAGGTAGCCAATGATAGTGAAGCCCTGCCAGTGATGTATGCGTGCGGCTATGCCAAACCACTTGGGTCGAATCTGGACGTCGCCAGCATCGGGCGCACTGCAGAAGTGCAACGCTGCATGATTGATCATGGCTTTGAGCCCAAAAATAAAATTATGCTTGTTTGCCAGACTTACCCACAAGTGACGGGCTGTTCGTCGACAACGCCGCCGAGTTGATGCAGATAGAGAGCAGAGCCAAGGGGGGCGCTCGTTAGAGATAGAGGGGACTCATCGGCCCAGTCGCGTCGTCTACATCGATTTAACCGATACGACATCCACGTACTTGTACTTCTTCCTAGCAGCCTTCACAGCCTCTTGCTCAGCAAGCAACGAGCTCAACGTATCAGCCTCGTGAATCAATTCGATCATTTTCCCTTCAAACTCGTTTCCAACACGTAACCTGACCCTCAGCCTGGGCGTAAATGCTTTCGCCACTTTCTTCTTCACTTGGTGAGCTTCTGCTGGCTTTGTAGGTTCCATTTCTGGCTCAGGCTCCTGTACTTGAGGCGCAGACACCTGGTCTTCGGGCTGAGGCGTACCGAATAGGGCACGACGCATTTCTTCTTCAGTTAATTCAGAGCTCATAGAACATCTCAAAGTGGGCGGTAATCAGCTCGACGAATTCTACTAGGATGGCTGCTCCAGCGTGTCCTCTGGAAGCATGTATGGCCACTGTGAATTCGGGCTACGTGGTCACAACATTTCAACGTGGTAGTGGGCCTGATAGCGATAAAAATGATGCAACGTAAGCTAGGCTATTGAGGGCTTAAGGGGTCATCGCAATGGTTGTCTGGCTTCGTCTTCGACAACTGAGTGAACTGCTCCAATGCGTTTTGGAAGGCCTCCAATGCGAAGCTTACCGGCTTGCTCTCGGCGATCCATTTTGTCGAGATTCCAACTTCCAGTTTGTCCGAAATACTTCGACCGAAGCGCCGCCAGTGTACGGTGTCAGCCTCGATTACCTGCTCAGCGACCAAGACGATACAGTCGAAATTCATGTCATCGCTACAGACCAGCAACGGCACGATTGTGGAGCTTCCATCCTCCGCCGGGATGATGCGACGGTTCGCAAGAGCGTCTTCGTCTTCGTCGATAAGCCAGATCAGAGAAAGACCAAGGCTTGCGACGTCTGACCATTCGAGATGAGTGGACAGCCATTGCTCAATTCCAATGCCGTCAATCATTAACCATGCGCAAGCGCTCCTGGCGAATCCAGGTCGGTAGTAAGCGGCGCTGATAACTTGATGCATCGCGAAGTCCTTCAATGCAGTGCGGCGGTGTCACAGAGAATGATGATACTCCAGTGATATCACCCTACGCGTCAGATCGCTACTCTCGGACGCTTGAAGGGCAGCCTATATTGCACCTGGACGGACGGGCAGATTTCAACCTTGGTACAACGATGAGGACGAGGTCGGATTGTGAGCATCTTTTCCCGTCGGGCTTCCCTGACAAGCTGCTCCTCCGATTGTAATCAGTTACGATCCTGACGACTCATCAACAATCGAGATCGTGTCATGCAAGATGGCTGCTGGCCCTTCCATCTCTTCGGTGCCAATTTCGCCACTGAATCCGAGGCGAAGAAATTTGTGTTTGAGCAGTGGGAGCCAGAGCCCCCTGAAAGCGTAAGCGAAGCCGAGTACATTTCGTGGGAAGACCGCAATCCAACATGGCGTCTAGCGGAGGAGCTGGGGTTCTCTATGGATTCAGATTTCGTTGAGCTTGCCGGCACCCCACAAGACGTCATAGCGCAAATCCGCAGTCAGTCCGAGAGAGCGTTGGTCAGCTCTAGGGTAGGAGAGTTCACGCATTTTATAATGGTGGGTTCGAATGCCATCTGGGGTGACCGTCGTTCGACTTCTACCCAAGTAGAGCCGCTGGTGCGCTTGCCGGAGAGCACTGCAACCATCACATATCTCGGCCTGTTCAACTGAGCTGACGGCCTCATAGGTTAGGCCCGTTTTTGACCAGGGGCGGGCACTGGATTAAGGCTAAAATTGTCCTCATTAGGGGCGGATGACGATTCAACCAGACGTGAAATTATGACCAGACAGCTTGTCTACCAACGAATACGAAATCGAATTGTCGAGCTACTTGAGTGGCTGATTGAGTGCGAGAATGAGCCACCTCGGTGTGGTATGAATGAGTTAATCAATTCATGGGAAGATTGGGTGCCAACTCCGTCGCCAAAAGGATACTTCGTCGATCAGGGGTTCACTCCAAGGCAGAGCGTTTTTTTGGTAAATGTAAGCGCAGCCATCGAGGATTTTTGCGAAGCAACACCTGAACTCATAGAGAACGACGCTGCGGCAATTGCGCTCCCTCAATGGCGCCTTGTCATCGCTGCTGCCAAGCCGACGCTATCTGCGATGAAAGCGAGTACCAAAATGTCGGAGGAGAGTGACGACAGGCTCGAGCGTTGAGTTGCTGGCTCTTTAAGCAAGGTATTGCGTACGATTTTGCCAGGGTGCAGCAATCGGTCAGAAATAGGTAAGCGTCCAATCAAGTCATCTACCGATCCAGTTATCAGCACGAGGATGACTGCTTTTCGCCCATGCCGTAAGGTTCGCTACCAAAATCGCCACAGCCTTCCAGTGGTGGTAATACAGCAAGGAGAGCGAACAATGAACACCTTCAAATCATCAGTTCAAAACGTAGCTGCGGCCATAGGCCTCATCGCAGCAGTGACAGTCGGCGGATGCGTCATGATCCCTTACGACACGCCGGAATCAAAAGCCCAAATCCAGCGCGATCTGAAAATTGCACCATCGGATATTCAAGCCGTATCGGAAACTAACTGGTGCTTGTTCCCATATGGAAGCGAAGGCAGCTGCAGGGCCACTCAAGGCCTGGGAGTGTTGACCAGCAAAGGCCTGATCCTCAGCCTCTACAACAACCACACCTACACTGAAACCGCACGCATCCTCCCAGAACAAGTGCAGTGCGTGAAGACAGTTGGTGGTCGCACTGGAGTCGAACCGTTCGTTGTATTCACCAAAGACCGAGCGATCATGCTCGCCGTCATTACGCCAGGTGGGCAAATGAATGTGCCTGTGAAAGTCAGTTTCTTTGATTATCTGACGAAGCCAGGGCAGCACGTCTTCACTGGGACGGATGGCGGATATGTGCGCAAGTCGGGTCGAAAGCAAACCGTAGGCGGAATGGTGTCAGGCACTGCCATCCCGTGGCATACAACACTCGACGTAACCGAGGTTTTTAACCCTTGCCCGCAGGTTACAGATTAACGAGGACTGGCGCGTTCCATCGCAAGCGGTGCGCGCATGCCGAAGCCCGTAGGTGTGAAGGATGAATGCCCGAAGGGCCGAGACCCCCCGGCGGCTCGGCTCGCGAAAGCCGCCCTTGAAGAGGCTGGGTTCGAATGCCATCTGGGGCGACCGACGTTCGACCACTACCGATGTAGAGCCGCTGGTGCGCTTACCGGAGAGCACCGCAACCATTTCATATCTCGGTCTGTTCAACTCAATTTGACTGCTCGAAAGGGCATGTCTGCGTTTGCATACGACTGCGCGTTTTCGACCCAGAGCTGCCGATCAGCACAGGCAGTAAACAGCCAAAAGCGGCCAGTCATCAAAGCCCCAAAAATGTCCCGAGGCGAGTATCTAGTCACGCCAATCGGGCCCGTCATTGTGAGCAAGGCTAGAGGTTTCAACCATTTGCTAGCTGGAGGTAATCGCAAATAGATTTTTGCACAAATAGGCATCCTCTCTTGGGATGAAATCTTCGGGACTTTCATTGCAGGAAAAAGCTTCGAAAACGTGGTTGATAATTTTTTTTGCTTGGTCCGTAGTAAGGACACGAATGTCTATCAGGTCAAGAAGGGCATCGGCTATCTCGTTTAAACTAATGCAGTATTCTTCAGCGGCAACCCTAAGCAGCGCTCGCATCTCCCTATATTTACTATCTGAATCTACATTGTTTTTCAGAAATTCAAGTGGCTCTTCCAGAATTTCAAAAGGATAAATCTTTTGATACCTGTCGCAGTATTTTATAAGGATCCGCCTAACCTTCACGCCATCAAATTTTTGAGAGCTAGCCCCTAACAGTGCATTAATTTTCGTATTAGCTATCCAGCTTTTCATCGCGAAATTTACCTTGCTTAGCGCTTATTTAAGGGACGTCGACTGGCGGATCTTGGCCGAAGGCTGTCTTTCATGAACAGCGGTCGACGACCAAATGCGGTCAATCGACAGACCAGAACAACTCCAGCCTTGAATAGTCATTTCGTGATCTGCTTGCCATCTCGAATGTAGCTGTCATGTCGTAGTCACCGTCCTCCATAACAAACTCAACCAAGTCGTGCTGTAGGTCTTCCTTCAAATAATCGATCAAATTACAGGCGGCTAAGACAGTGCAGTCTGTCGGTGTGTCCTTAGTGTAAACTCCAAGAGCACGCTGAAAAAAACGAGCCAAGTCGTTCGCTGCCTGTTCAGTTATTTCGGAATACTTATTCAGACCAACGTTATACAAAGCATTCCGCATGTCCCCGTTCAGGCAGCAATGCGCTCGCTTGTAGGCATATTGGTAGCTGAACAACAAACCTCCTTCAGGATAAACGAGGTGCGATGAGTCCGCCTGCTCGTCAAGGAAGGCTACCGTCCGATGTGAGAGCATTTTTTCCACCTTGAAACTTTGACTGTCCGGATTGCTGAACGCACATAAGCACGGCCTGACGAGCAGGATACACTGCCAACCAGAATGGACGATGGCGAGAGGCAGCAATTGGCCGTTTTCTGCCCATCGCGAGAGGCTGAAAACGACCCATTGCTGCCATTGACAACTGATTAAGCCAGCCAAGCAAGCCGGTCAAATGAGGCGACACAACCTGAGGCCATTGAGTAGGTTGCACCCCGCAGACTCAACGGAACTCGAAGAGTTCGAAGTGCAGATTAGCTTTCGGGATCCGGTTGATATCCATCAGTTCATGCACCTTGGCCAGTAAACCTTTGGGGCCGCAAAAACTGACGTGAATCTTGTGTGGTTGGGTGTGAATCACCGCTTGGCGCAAGGTTTCGGCCAACGGTTCGATGCCACCGACATTACGAACGAATTGTGCCCCGCGCATCTTGGTCATGGCTTGCAACTCCTCGGGCGCTGGGAAGGCGCGCGAGGGCGTGAAGCAATAGACCAGCGTCGCTTTTTCGAAGTCTTTTGCGTCTGGATCTTGCAACCAAGAAATAAAAGGCGAAATGCCCACACCTGCGCCGATCCAGATTTCCCGCTCGGCCTCAGAGGCGCGTTTAAAACGTCCGTAAGGGGCGTAGAGCGTCGCGCACATTCCGACTTTTGCGCACGCGCACAGCTTTTTGGTGTAATCCCCGAGCCCTCTGATCATGAACGCAATCTGCCCATTCGCACCGTTGGCGCTGGCTATCGTGAAAGGGTGTGGCTCGCGCAGGCCCTTTTGCTGCATTGCCAGAAACGCGAACTGCCCAGCTTTGAAGTCAAACCCTTTATGGATCGGCTCCAGTGTCAAATGCAGTGCTTCATTGACTCTATTCACGGCGGTCACCCGGTACTCGCCCGCACGGGCAACAAAGGGATAGAGCACCAGCTTGTAGAGGGCGGCGAGCACGCCCAGTGCGCAGAACAGCGTCAACCAGATACCCGAGCGGCTGAGCAGGGTGATCGGCGATTTGAAACTGAGCCAATGCAATATTACGATCAGGAACAATGGGCCCGAGAGCTTGTGCCACCATCGCCATAGGCGGTAAGGAATGTTGCGGTTCAGCGCCAGCAGCACGATCAGACCCAGTGCGACATAGCTCAACTGGCGCACCAATCGCGTCCAGTATTTGGGGAGTTCCAGGATAGGCACGCTGTTCCAAACATCCAGATTCGCCTTGAACACAAAGTGATATGAGGCAAACACCAGCGCCCATATGCCTAGCCACTTGTGTGCCTCATAGACGCGGTCCAGGCCGCCAAACAGACTCTCAATTACGCCCCAGCGACTGGCCAGCAGGCAGGCAGCTGCCATGTAAACCAGTGCGCTAGTCCCGAGAATCAAACTAAGGGTTGCTGACGTCAGCCAAGTATCGACAGGTATGTCTATCAGCAGCAGTGCTGCCGTAATCAGCAAGATGGCGAGTATGCAGTGCGAGGCTTTCAACGCGAATGCTCCAATCATTAATCCGGTGTTACTAGACTGAAATCTCACCTTCCTTGGAATTTTCAGCGGCTTTGGACCCTAGCAGAACGCTGAAACAGGGCTATGACCTCAGTCATGATCAGGGCGAAAAACCAAATGAGTCCGCTCGTACACACCACCACTCTGCATACTGGGCATCCCCATTTGTTTCCTGATCACTTAAACCAACACGTCCTCTTTGCTTTTTTGTTGGGTAATGCCTTCATCGCCCTGTGGGCCAAGTGCGCCAGGCTGGGAAACCGCATCGGTTGACGCGTTTCTCGATGCGGCGGCTTCTTGGGCAGCGGCCAGCACGCGACCTGCCTAGGCGCACGCAGGGGTATCGAACGTATGGCAGCGCTGTGCAGCCATTTTGTTGGCTAGGAAGTTTTATGAGTGAGGCGAGCACGAGCTTCAACCCGACGTTCAACCTTGCTATTGCCCAACACAGCCCCATAACTACCCCTGTACCCATTCAGCACAAGGACAAACCATGACCAACCTAACCGAAACCGCCATCCTCGCCGGCGGCTGCTTCTGGGGCATGCAAGACCTGTTGCGACGCTACCCTGGCGTGCTGAGCACGCGAGTCGGCTACACCGGTGGCGATGTGCCGAATGCCACCTACCGCAACCATGGCAACCATGCCGAAGCGATTGAGATTGTCTTTGATCCTGCGGTGATCACATACCGGCAGATTCTTGAGTTCTTTTTTCAGATACACGACCCCAGCACGCCTAACCGGCAGGGCAATGACCTGGGGCCAGGCTACCGTTCAGCGATTTATTACCTGAGTGAACAACAACGGGACATTGCCGAAGACACCGCTGCCGACGTGGATGCCTCCAAGTTATGGCCGGGCCGGGTGGTCACTGAAATAGAGCCGGCGGGGCCGTTTTGGGAAGCAGAGCCGGAGCATCAGGATTACCTGGAGCGGATACCGAATGGCTATACCTGCCACTTCATTCGGCCGAATTGGAAGTTACCGACGCGTGCCTGAACGTGAGCCTGCGATCCGAACGCTGCTACCTTTAGTTCGCGCCCAAGGAGCGACGTTTTGAAAAAGATCGGAATACTTTCATTGGTATGTTGTACGAGTGTTTTCGCCACACAATCGCAGTACGACGACTACGCAGCAGGTAACAGAGCCCTTGGGGCTAAGATTGCTCAACTCGATAGCGAGAAGATTCTGGCTGAAGAGACGCGGCTTGCCCCCCTGGCCAGTGACCTTCTGCTTAGGGTCAAACCGATGATCCGTCAGGGCGGTAGCGGTATAGCGATTCAGAACTTTTTACTCAAACAGTTTTCGCACTATGGTTGGCGGCCGATGGCCGTGGGCTACAAGGGCTACCCAGAGGCAGTGCCGGTTTCGGTGAATAACCAGGTGGGTAACGCACTGCCCACCGACATGCCGTTTCCGGATGCAGCACTGGTCAAGGTGGAATTGATAGCCGCATCGCCCCAGGCCCATGTAGCCCAAGCATGGACATTCGCCACCCCCAATGCGACGGAACAACAGCGGCAACTATTGATGACGGCTCGCCACGCGCTGCAAAGCGGTATCAAAGAGATTCGGGCTGGCGAGCGGCTATCTAATGTGGGCAATGCCATTCAACAAGCGCTCGATGCCAACCAAGTGGTCGCCGTGCATGAGCTGGTGGGATACTCCATGGGCCAGATGCGGATTCAGAACCCTCAAGTGCTCGGTTATAAAAGCACCCTCGATGATGAAACCCTGATGAAAGCCGGGCAGGTGCTAAACGTCTATGTGGTGGCGAAGTCCGGCGACTTAGGGGTGCAGTTCCAACCGCCGGAACTGCGGACCGTTCTCACCCAAGACGGTGAGGATAGCGTGATGCTCTCGGCGATGGTCGAGGTGACTCATGATGGGCACCGAATGCTTAGCCGGTTGATCGACTGAATAAGACCCGGCGCAGGGAGTGGTGTCGAATGCATTGCAGCGCTGCGCGACTATTTTATTGGCTGGGGAGTTTACGACTGGAGTCAACGTGACTCTCATGCCATTGTTCAACCTTGCCTTGCCTTGCCCAGCACAGCCCCCTAACTGCCCCTGTACCCAATCAAATCCTGCCCACCTACCACGCAGGCGACGTACTGGTCAGCATCGAGGCGCAGGTCAACGGCGGTATCGGCCCGCAACGCACCGCCTCGACACTGATCATCAAGACCTGACGGGAAAAACCCATGTCCGAAATTACCCAGTTGGTCATTGCCCTGGTGCTGTTCTTTTTGTTGGATCGGTTTCTTAAGTCGTATCCGCTGCGCAAGTGGCTGGGGGTTTTGCTGGTGCTGGGCGGTGCGGTCGGTTGCGTTGCTGCGAGCCAGCTGCGCTTGGTAGGGTTTGATCTAGGATTGTTGTCGATCTTTGCCGTGGCGGTCGGGGTTGGGTTGTTCCTGAAGCGTCGGCGGTTTGAGCAGGTTGGCTGAAGGCGGGCCGGACATGGATAGACTTGAGCGCTTGAACGAACTGCTGCGAGAGCATGACTGTGTCATCGCCATCGACATACAGTTCGAAGACTTCAAATACGACCTGGCGTTGACGCTGTCCGTCGATACAACAGACTGGAATGCCGTGACGATACATTTTCAGGATGTCAGCGCGCTCAACCTCAGCGAGTTTGGCGGCGGAATCACCCAATTTATGCGCCTCAATGTGACCCGCATAAATGATGGGCTCGACCGAATTCGGTATGAGCTCAGAGATGTCAGGCACGAGAAGATAACGTTCAGGTTCTTCACCTTCGGTGGGCCGATGTTTGACGGGGCCGCAGGCGAAGCTTGATAACCGGGGGCGCCGTGGCAATGCAGGAGGGCGTAGTGATGCAGTCGGAGCAGGCCAGGCTGTTGGCACTGGGCTCTGCTTTCTCACCACAGCAATGCTTCGACTTCGTCATATTTGTCAGCCACTTTAAGAAAAGTGTTCGCCCAACCACTGCTGAGACTGAGTTCCTGGAGTGGGCCGGTTACTGCGAATAGCACAGAGACGTCCAACTTTCTGGGAAGCTTTCCCGATCTGAGCACGCTGACCAAACCCAGCAACTCGGCCTTTGCCTGGTCCTCGTCTTCCCAGCTGGACCAGCAGAACTCATTGTCGGGAAGCGAAATCAGCTCAATAGCGGCTTCCAGCACATGGATGAGGCTTCCAACCGGGTCGTCACGATTGATCTCCCCATGAATCAACTGCCTTACACGATTATGGTTCATAAAGGGCTGACGCCTCACTGTGCGCTCGCGGGCACCGCTGGAGATAATTATGGGGCAGACCACCCTTGTTTTGAATGTGACCTTCCCGCCTATTGTGCTTTGGCCCCCATCACGCACAAAGCATGTTGCTGATCAATTCACTGCCAGTGCAGCGCTCGTTTCTTCAGCCCCCGAAGTCGCTTGGGCCCAGCCGATAGCAAAGACACCGACGGCAAACAGCGGTTGGGCAACGTAGGCCTTGTAGTACACCCACACATCAATCGGCGCAACAAAGGCAATCAGGGCGTTCAAGGTGGCCAGGGTGGTGATCACCAGAGACATTTGAAGAACGCAGGTTCGCCATTGCGCCGGCGAGCGTTTCAACCGACCACCGAACATTGCCCGCAGCAAGTTGATACGGCATCCCACCTCCAAGACCGCAAGCAGCAGCGCGAACACCAAGAGTGCCCCGGCTGGCAGGTACAGACTGAAAGAGCTGTTGACTAGCGTCTTCAAGCTAAACGCGAATCCGAGCGCCAGGCTGATTACGATGGAGTAAATGAAAAACACAACGTACGTGCGCCATAGAAGGCTGAGGGCCAGGGAAAATCGGCGTTTTATCATTACTTTCTACATCCGTGTCGTCAGAAAAGTCGCCATTGTAGGCGCAGGGCGCATACGAGTGGGTGACACAAGAAGGTGTGCATCGCGAAATCGTAATCGAGGCCGGTTTACGCTAACCACCTGATATCCGGACAAGGAATGCCTCGATGATTCGCCACGCCTCACCCGCAGACGCCAGGGCCATTGCCCAAGTGCACATCAGCAGTTGGCAGCAAGCCTATCGCGACCTGATGCCCGCCGACTACTTGAACTCATTGGGTGCGACGTTGGCCAGGCGGGAGTCGTTTTGGATTAGCTCAATTGAATCCGGCGAATCCAATGTATGGGTCGCGCAGGTGAACAAACAGGTGGTTGGCTGGATATCCGTCGGCGCCAGCCGTGATGAAGACGCTGCTGCGGATAACACCGGTGAGGTCATGGCCCTCTACGTTGAAGCGGAGCATTGGCAAACCGGCGTTGGGCTGGCGTTGTGGAACGCAGGCTTACAGTTTTTGACTGAACAAGGGTTTCAGCACTTAACGCTCTGGGTCTTGGCGCGCAATAAACGAGCGATCCGGTTTTATCGCAGAGCAGGCTGCGTTGAGGATACGGGGAGTGAGCGCACGCTTGAGCGGGGCGGTGTGAAGCTGGTCGAGGTGAGGTATCGGTTGCCGTGTATTCGGTTGGGTTAGGCGAGATGGGAGGCAGGCCACTCTTTTAAATGTGGCCTGCGCCCGGGAGAGTGTCAGATTTTTTGTGTGCGGGCCGGTAACGGCCTGCCGACAGGCAGGCCTTAGTTTTACCAGGTAGGCCTGATAAATCGATCTCCGTACAGAATCGCAAATTGGTTCATCGCACTCTTCCAGTCATGTGCCGGTTTGCCCCAGTTAGCAGTGATATTTCGCAATCCCAACCAGATTAATTTTGTTGCAGCATCGTCCGTTGGGAAGTGCCCTCGGGTC
>NZ_UYXQ01000077.1 GCF_900624995.1 Pseudomonas antarctica | reverse complement strand
GTGCGCCTCTGGCGAACTGGTCATAGCTGGTACTGGATGGAATGTAAAACAACCCAAATGAGACCAGTCTGTCCAAACCACCCTATTGGTACCGATGATTATGGGGTGAAGCTGTCCCCGTCAAAAAATCTGGGGTTTGGGCGTAGAACCCCAGGACGGCAACTGGAGGTATCTAGGTCGTCATCCAAGGCCGCAGCCGCTCCGGGAAGGGCGCAGGGCCTGTACGGGGGGTGAGGCGCAATGGAACAGAAAGTGCACTTAAGCCTAGGGAGGCGCTGATTTATTCGGTTTTTCGTCCCGGCAGCGCTCTGGAGGCCTTGATTTATCAGGGGCCAACCACTGGCTTTTTGAATAAATCAGCGTCTCCCTAGGCACTAAAATCTGACCAGTAGTGCAGGCCTTCCTGAAATATTTCAGGAGGCCTGAGGCCCACTTCCACCAGCTCCTGTACGAATCCGCATGATTGTCTGACGAGTAGTTGAAAAATCCCTGGCAAGCCGCGCCACGGACGTGCCTGAGTTCAATAGAGACAGCACCTCAGTTTTGCTTTTTCAGACAGACTCCCCTTCCTTCCAAGCTTGACCCCTTGAGCCCGAGCGCGGGCCAATCCCGCGTTTGTGCGCTCGATCAGCAGGTCCTTTGCAAACTCGACTACTGCTGAAATCACTCCCATGGTCATCTTGCCTGTGGGACTGGCTAGGTCCATCCCTCCTAAAGTGTCAATCAGCGTCCAATAGTTTCCAGGTAACAGCGTCCAAAACTTTCCAGTTGGCTACGCGATTTTCATCTGTTTCTTGCGCTGTTTGAAGCGGAACGAATCATTGCCGGTTTCTAGGATTTCGCAGTGGTGGGTGATGCGGTCGAGCAACGCGGCGGTCATCTTGGCATCGCCGAAAACGCTGACCCATTCGCCGAACGACAGGTTGGTGGTAATGATCAGCGAGGTCTTTTCGTAGAGCTGGCTGATCAGGTGAAACAGCAATGCGCCGCCCGAGTCGGGAAACGGCAAATAACCCAGCTCATCCAAAATCACGGCATCCATATGCAGCAGTTGACTGGCCAGGTTGCCGGCTTTGCCTTGCTGCTTTTCGCGCTCCAGTTGGTTGACCAGATCGACGGCGTTGTAGAAACGCAGGCGTTTGCCTTGATGGATGGCGGCGACGCCCAAGGCGGTGGCCAGGTGGGTTTTGCCTGTGCCCGTGCCGCCGACCAGGATCAAGTTGTGCGCGCTGTCCATAAAGGCGGCGCTGGCCAGTTGTTGGATCTGCCCTTGATCGAGGGGCATTTCGGCCCAGTCGATGGCGCTCAGGTCGCGATGGATTGGAAAACGGGCGGCCTTGAGTTGATAGCGCAAGCTGCGCACTTGCCGATCGGCTTGTTCGGCCTCTATCAGGCGATCCAGCCAGACCTCCGGAGGGCTTGGTTGGCGCGGTGCTTCGGCCAGTAGCTCGCGCCACGCAGTGGCCATGCCGTACAGCTGTAAGGTCTTCAGTCGGGCGGCGCGGTCAATGGACATACTGGCCGCTCCTGAGCTGCTCATAGCGGCCGCAATCGGCCAGCGGCTCAACGCGCAGTTGCAGTTGTGCCGGCAACTCCAATTGCACTGGCCGGGCTGGAGCGGTCAGGCGCCGGAGTTCATTCATCACCAGCGAGCCATTGACCACGCCGCACTCTAAGGATAACTCGCAAGCCACTTGCAGTGCATCCAGGCCGACCTCGCGAGTGACCAGCAATAACTCAACAAAGGCGCGATCGCCACGAGGTTTGAGCAGACGTTCGCGAACCCGCTGGATCGCCGCCGGCAAATCCCATTCGACAAAGGGCGCGCCATTGTGCAAGGCACCGGGTTTCTTCTCCAACACCGAAAGGAATGCCTGGGCTCGCAAATCAGTTGGTCGCGGCCAAAGCGGCGGGCGTGCTCGGCGATCTGCGCACCATCGGCAACGACCCGGACTGCGGTGGCGCTGCTGCGCACGGAAACCGCTTTGCCAGCCTATTCGGCAGGTACGCTGTAGCGGTTGCGATCAACCCGCACCAGGCAGGTGCTGGAGGCGCGCAGCATCTGCTCGAGATAGCCGTCAAAGGTCGCGCTGAACGCGCGTAATAACGGTTGCTCCCGAGCAAAATGCTCGGCAATGCTCTGGGTGCGTTCGGTGGGATGCTCGCGCTGGCTCAGTTCGCGGCAACGTAATGCCAGCCAGTCATTAAGCGCCGCAAAGCTCGCGAAACGCGCCATCGGCGTGAACAACCACTCGCGCACATTGCCCACCTGATTTTCAATCTGACCCTTTTCCCAGCCTGATGCGGGTGTGCAGGCTACCGGCTCGAACAGGTAGTGATTAGCCATGGCCATAAAGCGACGGTTAAAGCGCCGCTCCTTGCCGACCAAAATCGCCTCAACCACCGCCTTGAGGTTGTCGTAGATAATCCGTTGTGGCACGCCACCAAAGAACGCAAAGGCCCGGTTATGGGCGTCGAACACCATCTCCTGGGTTTCGCGGGGATAGGCTGCGACAAACATCTGCCGGCTGTAGGCCAGACGAAAATGCGCCACCTTGATGGTCTGCGGCACGCCATCGATCTCGACGTGCTCGTGGCTCCAGTCGAACTGACAAGCATCGCCGGACGCGAACACCAGCGGCACGAACGCCTGGGTTGTTGTTGGCCCGTTCTTGACGGATTTCCACTGTTTTACAAAGCGCTGCACGCTGTCGTAAGCGCCGCGATAACCCTCGACCTGCAATCCCTCGAACAGCCTCTGCGCCGTACGCCGCTGGGCGCGAGGTAAATGCTGCTCGGTATTGAGCCAGGCTTGCAGAGTGACTTGAAACTCACCGAGCTTTGGCGAGGGCTGTTGCTGACGCGCATACACCGGTTCAGCCGTCGTGTGCAGATGCTTGCGCACCGTTGGCCGGGAGAGTTCAGACTGCGTGCAATCGCACTAATGCTCTCGCCGCTAACCAGATGCCGGCGCCGAATTTCGGCAATTATATCCATCGATAACACCCCAGATTCTCCGGCCGAAAGACCGGATGGTTGCACACCCCGGGGTGGAAACTATTGGACGCTGTTTACCCCGGAAATCTGGAAAGTTTTGCACGCTGATTAACACCATCTGGCCTGCCCAAGAGCCCGAAGCCTTAGTGTACGATTATTTCCGACTTCTGCGGCCTCCCCTTCGAGAGGCAGGTGCCGTTCCCCTGCTGCAAAAAAAAGTTAGTCATAGCCGCCTGATATGACCTTTTACTATTTTTGAGCACGGTGCGGTGGGCATTTGTCATGCTCTGCTTGGCAATCGCAGGGTGGGGTCAACAGTGACATGAATTAAATTGTCGGTTCCCGATTGATTTTCTATTCCACATAAACTCCAACCTGCTGGGTGACCCGGAAAACATCGACCAGATCTTCGTCACCCAAGGCTCATCCGAAGCCGACGGCCCGCACATCGGTTCCAGCGGCGGCAACATCGGTATCGTGACCATTCGCCCAACCAAAGAAACCGGTGCCTTCGTCAAACAGATCGTCGGCAGCAACGCCACTCGCAAGACCTTCGCGCGGCTCAACACCGGCGAGGTTAATGGCCTGAGCAACTGGCTGTCGGTGTCCCACACCGAAGGCCAGATGTGGCGCGGTTCAGGCGCCGTGCGCGCGGACAAGGTGGAGTGGAACAGCTTCTTCGACGCCGGCAACGGCAATACCGCCAACCTGATCCTCAAGTACCACGAGCAGGACAACAACAGCTACAGCCAGCTGACCAAGGGCCAGTTCCAGCAGTACGGCCGCAAGTACGACCCCTACCCCGCCAACCCGACGGTGGGCAGTAACGGCAAGCTCAACAGCTACTACGCGCTGGCGCAGAACCCGTTCCAGACCTTTACCGGCGTGCTCAACACCCAATTCAAACTGGCCGACAACCTGGCCCTCTCGGTGATCCCGTATTACTACTGGGGCAACGGCAGCGGCGTGGGTTCTTCCAGCTATGCGCTGAACCGTGGCTCGAACCAAGGCGGCATCTTCGACCTGGGCAACTTGCCCAGCGCCGCCCAGTACAACGCTGACGGTTCATCCACCACCGGCGTCTACTATCGCCCTTCGCGCACGCAGACCTGGCGCCCGGGCATTACCACCAAGCTGAACTGGGACCTGGGCGATCACAGCCTGCAATTCGGCTACTGGTACGAACGCGCGCGCCAAAGCCAGACCCAGCCGTTCATTGCCCTGAAGAGCAGCGGCAAACCCACCGACACCTGGCCCGACGGCAACGCCGTGGTCGATGCCAACGGCAACACCGTGCAGGGCCGCGACCGTTTCACCGTCACTCCGGCGCAAAAAGTCTGGGCCCAGGACACCTGGTACATCAACCCGGACTGGACCTTGGTGGCGGGCCTGGCCTACATGAACGTCAAGCGCGACGGCACCAACAACGGCAGCCTCACCGAGCAGCCGGAAAAGCGTAACCAAAGCTACAACAAGCTGCTGCCCAACGTCGGCCTCAAGTACCAGCTCGACGAGCGTGACCAGTTGTTCTACAGCCTGTCACGCAACATGCGCATACCGCAGAACTACGTGCTGTACGACAAGGGCCTGGACTCGATCAACGCCAAGCCGGAAACCAGCTGGAACCACGAATTGGGCTGGCGCTTCACCGACGAAGACATGACCGTGGCGGCCACTTTGTTCTACATGCAGTTCAAGGATCGCCAAGTCTCGTCCAAAGACATCAACGGTGACTTCGCCGACATCAACGCCGGCTCCGTCAACAACAGCGGCCTGGAACTGGAGTGGAGCGGCCTGTTGCCGAACCACTTCAACTACTACACCTCCTACACCTACACCAAGGCCGAGCAGCAGGATGACTTGACCGTTTACAACGCGGGCAAAGCCATCGTCTTGCCCACCAGTGGCAAGCAATTCGCCAACGTGCCGAAGAACATGCTGGCGGCCAACATCGGCTACGACGACGGCCGCTTCTACGGCACCTTCGGTGGCAAATACACCAGCAAGCTCTTCGGCGATCTGACCAACGACGAGGCCATTTCCGGCCGCACCGTGTTCAACCTCGGCGCCGGCATCTACTTGCCGGTGGACAAAAAAGTGGTCAAGGACGCGACCCTGCGCCTGAACGTCGACAACCTGTTTGACAAGAAATACCTGGACGGCGTGTACACCACCAAGACCAACGCCGGCACCTACAGCGGCTTCAAGGACGGCGACCCGGCTTACATCGTTGGCCTGGACCGCACCGTAACCGTTTCCCTGGAAGCGAATTTCTAACTGCGAGGCTATAGATCATGGACATGAACCTGCTTCACGACATCACCTTTTATGTGATGTACGCCGCCATGGCGATTGCGATTTTTATCAGCATCGAACGCGGCATCTACTTCGCGTATGTGCGCCGCCAGGCGCGCGCCTTGACCGAGGTGCTGGGTGCCAGCGTGCACAGCGAGCGTGACTTGCCTGAGGGCCTGACCCGCCGCGATAGTCTGCCGCTGAATATGGTGCTGCCGATCCTGGCGCAGAAGGCGTCCCACGGTTCGCGCAAGGACCTGGACGATGAAATCGAAACCCAATACTTGAAGACGCGCGCGCCCCTGTCGCGCAGCCTGTGGATCATCGAAACCATCACCACTGCCGCGCCGCTCCTGGGTTTGCTCGGCACCATTCTTGGGATCATCGACACCTTCAAGGCCCTGGCGTCGGCAGGCGTGTCCGACCCAGGCCAGATCTCCGGTGGCATCGGTACGGCCTTGTTCGCCACGGGTTTGGGTATCGCCATCGCGCTGTTCTGCGTGGTGTTCCACAACTTCTTCCAGGACAGCCTGGAGCGCATCAACGATCAGCTCAAAATCCTGCTGATCCGCGCCGCCACCGGTGCCCGCGTTCAGGGTGAAGTGCCGCACCTGGTGCCAACACCGTTGCACAGCCGCACCGCGTGACATCCGGGGCGGGCACATGATGTGCCCGCCGTTTTTTTTGCCCGATGAGACGCCTATGGCCCTTTCGATGAAGTTACGTATCGCAGGCCTCACCGGCTTGCTCCTCAGTCCGCTGGCCCAGGCGGACTTTTCTATTCCAGGCTTTGAACTGGTGCACACCGTGCCGGTGGATACCGCCCTGGGCACTGCCGATTTGCGCCAGCCGGGGCCGGTATGGATCGAACTGTTTGACGGCGCGAAAAACAGCATTGATATCGGCCAGTTCTACGCGGCCGACCATCCCGGCTCGGTGATGGACACGGTGATTGAACACCTGGAAGCCGCCGGCAAACGCGGTGTGAAAATTCGCTTTTTGCTGGAAGAAAAAGGCATCAAATTGTCGGAGGCCTCCACCCTGGAACGCCTGCGCGCGATTCCCAACCTGACCTTTCGCGTACTGTCATATGGGCAACTGAGCGGCGGGATCATCCACGCCAAGTACATGCTGGTGGACGGCAAGCAGGCGTTTATCGGCAGTCAGAATTTCGACTGGCGCTCGCTGGAACATATCCACGAGACCGGGCTGCGTATCAGTGATGCCACGGTGGTCAGCCAAGTGCAGGCGATCTTCAATCAGGACTGGCAGGCCCAGGCCGCCCTTACAGCTAAGCAACCCGTGCCGCTGCCGGCGGCGGGCCAGGAGCCCGCACGCACCGGCAATTATCTGGTGGCCAGCCCGCAACGCTACAACCCACCGGGCGTGGGCGACTCGCAGTTGGAACTGCCGCGTCTGCTGAGTGAGGCAAAAAAAGAAGTGCGTGTGCAACTGCTCGACTACGCGCCGCTGTCCTACGGCCCAGACAAAACCCGGCCCTACTACGCGGTGATCGACAACGCCGTGCGCGCCGCCGCCGCGCGCGGGGTCTCGGTCAAGCTGATGGTCTCCAATTGGAACACCGACAAACGGGAACTGCCCTACCTCAAGAGCCTGGCTGTGCTGCCTAACGTGCAGGTGAAGATCGTCACATTGCCCGAGGCCAAGCAAGGGTTTATCCCTTACGCGCGGGTGATCCACAGCAAGACCATGGAGATCGACGGGCAAGTGGCGTGGGTCGGCACCAGCAACTGGCTGGGCGGGTACCTGGATAACTCGCGCAACCTGGAGGTGGTGATGCGCAGCGAGGCAATGGCCAAGCGCATAGGCCAATTGCATGAGCAGTTGTGGGATGGACCGTATGCCAAGGCGCTGGAGGTCATGGCGCAGTATCCGGATCCGCACCCGGGTAAGCCTTGATAACCCATTTCAAACTTCACCGAAATCCCTGTGGGAGCGGGCTTGCCCGCGAAGGCGGTGTGTCAGTCACCGCCTACTTCGACTGACACACCGCCTTCGCGAGCAAGCCCGCCCCCACATTTGAATCTCCTTAGCTCAGGCATTTGAGTAGGATATTTCCTTCGCCAGGATCTCCCCTACCGCTCCTTCGTTATGGTAGTGTGTGGAAATGTTTCTGACAGTTTGATCAGAAACGCCCCACTCACTACCTGCAAAGGAATGCCTTCAACAATGCACTTCCCACTCAAAAAACGGGTTGCCGCCACCCTGTTCGCCGCGGCCCTCTGCGCCGTCGCCACGCCTGCCTTCGCCAACATCAGCGCCGAACAAAGCGCGACGATTATCAAGGGTTTCAGCGAAACCCCGGCCACTGATTTCCATGGTTTCCTCGCCACCCTGGCCAAGGGCGACCTGGGCAAAAGCGCCGATGTCGGCCCGGCCATCGAGGCCTTCCTTGCCAACAAAACCCTGAGTGCCGACCAGCAGAACGAGATCAATCGCCTGCTGGGTATTTACACGCGGGTGAAGTATGGCAAAGCCGCCCTCGAAACCTTGCGTGAGCTGGTAGAGATCCCGACATTTAACGTCGACGGCCTGCCGCAGTACAAGAACCCGGAATTCCTCAAGATCGCCGATAAGATTCAGAGCCTGGCCAAGGCCTTCAACCTGAACTTCCGTAACGTCGACAACCGCGTGTACGAAATTTCCCTGGAAGGCCGCGGCGATGAAGTGGTCGGTATCCACGCCCACGCCGACGTGGTGCCGGTGACGCCGGAGAACTGGGTGCTCAAAGACGGCACCAAGCTCGACCCGTTCAAGGTCACACTGATCGGCGACCGCATGTACGGCCGTGGCACTGAAGATGACAAAAATGGCATCGTCGTGGCCCTGTACGCCATGAAGGTGATCAAGGAAGAGAAGCTGCCACTGGCGCGTAACTTCAAGCTGCTGGTGGACACCACCGAGGAAACGTCGGGCGACGCGATTCCTTACTACTTCGAACACAACCCGGTTGCGCAATACAACCTGGCACTGGATGGTGGCTACCCAGTGGTGATTGCCGA
This sequence comes from Pseudomonas antarctica, assembly GCF_900624995.1. Classification (GTDB taxonomy): domain Bacteria; phylum Pseudomonadota; class Gammaproteobacteria; order Pseudomonadales; family Pseudomonadaceae; genus Aquipseudomonas; species Aquipseudomonas antarctica. Next base: position 10,536 of record NZ_UYXQ01000077.1, on the reverse strand, counting down.
GAAAGGCTACGGCACCGTGATGGCCACCTTCCCGGTGCGCAAGGGCGAAGGCAAAGGCGCACAAATCATTTCGATGACCGGCGGCATGGCCACCAACCAGATTCCTTCGGTGTCAGTGGCCACTCTGGTCAGCGACAAACCGGCTGAACTGGCCGCCAGCCTGCAGCAAGCCGGTGCAGACTACGTCAAGCGCAATGGCGGTGACTTCGAAGTGACGGCCAAGGTGGTCGGCAAAGAGGTCAAGCTGACGGTCACCGGCGTGTCCGCGCACTCGTCCGAGCCGCAATCGGGCGTCAACCCGGTCGCACGCATGCTGGAGCTGATCCACAGCATCGACGGCAAGATCGCCCTCAAGCACAACCACATCACCGACGCCGCGCGTTATGCCGCCGACAACTGGGGCCTGGATTACCTCGGTGGCAAGCTGGGCGTGGGCTTCTCTGATGCGTTCATGGGGCCTTTGACCACGTCGCTGACCTTTGTCGGCCAGGATGACAAAGCCTTCAAACTGGCGGTGAACCTGCGTGTGCCGAAGGGCAAATCGCCGGAAAAACTCAAGGCAGAAATTGCTGAAAAACTGAGCGCCTGGGATAAACAAACGAAGGTTAAGGTGAGCTTCACCTACTCGGTGGCCGAGCCGATGTACCGCAACCCTGAAGGCGAGTGGGTCAAAGCCTTGCTGGCCGTGGCCAGCGAAAACCTGGGCATGGAACATAAGTTCGGTACGTCGGCCGGCGCCACCTCCGTGCATGAACTGCCCAATGGCGTGCAGTTCGGCCTGGCGCGCCCGGAAGTGAAGTACACCGGGCACACCGACGCTGAGTTCAAGACCGTCGACCAGTTCCTGCTGGACCTGCAGATCGTCACTGAAATGATGGGCCGCGTCGGCCAGTTACCGAAGCTCTGACGCCCTTTGAGCCCGCCGCAATGGCGGGCTCATCGCATCAGGATATCTTCGAAAAACCCGCCGATGGGCAACGTCGGATGACACAGCTGAATCTCCAGTACCCACACCATTTCGCTGGGGGTAATCGCCAAGTCAGCCAGCGCCTTGTCCCCGAATAACGCATGGGGGAAATCCGCGAGGCGGTGACCTGCCAGATTGCGTGACAGCCGCCAGCCTTTTGCCACGGCACGGTCTTCGGCGAAGTCATAGAGTTCACAGCCGGTCATGCCCCGCAGCCAAGCGTCGCGGGTCTCATCGAAAACCTCATGCAGCACCTTCCTGCAATCGTGGTGCAACGGCGCCTCGCCGAAGATGAAGGTGTCGCCGTAGTCACCCTCGTAGCCGTCCCAAACCGGCCCCAGGTCCACCACCACAATGTCGCTCGGGCGCAGTCTGCGCAGCGGGTCAATCCCGTCCCGGGACGGGCGCACCGTGTCGTCGCCAAAGCGGATGTAGGTCGGGTGCCAGGTATGCGAGGCGCCCATGGCCTGCAATTGCTGGCTGGCCATTTCCAGGGCGGCGCCGGTGGTCATGCCGACTGTCAACTGGCTGGCGATTGCGGCCAGCGCTCGCACGGTTTTTTCACGCGCGGCGAGCATGCCGTCCAGCGAATAGCGGGGGCCGACTTTTTCCCAGGTGTTATCCAGCGAACCGAGCAGCGTATCGGCATTCGACTGGCCACTGGGCACGAAGGCTTCGGCAACAAAACGATGGCTCGGCAAGCCCGCTGCCAGGCACTGCGCACGCGTCTGGCTGATCATGCCGCCGTTACCGCAGGCATACACCTGCGCCGCTTCCCAGTTGTGCCCATGGTTCAGCGCAACGTCCTGCACCCGGCCTTCAGTTGCCACTACCGGGTGCCAGTGAAAATGCGCGTGGTCGATGACCGATTGGTCAAGAAATGCGCGGTCGTAAAAATCTGTGGCCTGCGCGCCGCCCCAGTAAAACGTCACTACGACATTACGTTTCAAAGCCGTCAGCAGGATCGGCTTGATGCCCGCGTAGCCGGTGCCCGTGGCGAACAGGACGACGGGCGCAGCGTCATCGTCCTGCCAGGTGCAGGCACCAAAAGGCCCTTCCAGTTGCAACAGATCGCCGGCCTCAAGGTTGCCCAGGAGGGCCTCGGAGAACAGCCCGCCACTGACCCGGCGAATCTGAAACACCAAGCGTCCATCGCCATCGGCTGGCAGGTTGGCGATCGAGAAGCAACGTGAGTCGCCGTCGACCAGGCGGAACTTGAGGTATTGGCCCGCCCGCACGGCCAGCGGCCTATCCGGCATCACAACCAACTCAATGATGTCGGGGCTGAGTGCGCGCTTGCTCAGCACCGTCGCCTCGACCACCAGCGCAGGCGTGTCCAGCGACCAGCCGGGAATCTCCAGGCGCATGTCAGAGAAGGCATGGCTTTGGCACAACAGCAGTTCATTGGCGGCCAGCGGGTAGCAAGGCGCAGGTGCGCCGGGCGCCAGTTGCTTGGCCCGGTACTGCCCTTGGCTGACCACGACTTTGCACGAGCCACACGCGCCACGCCGGCACGAGAACGGCACCGACAGGCCGCTGGCGAGCATCGCGTCGAGTAACAGTTCGTCACCGGTTTCAAAGGTTTTCCCCGAGGGAGACAGTTCGATGACATGACGTGTGTGCATAAAAACCTCAGGGCTGAGTGAGGCTTGATTGTTGCGCTAGACTAGGCCCATTAGAACCTCCAGTTTTGGATACTTCAGATGGTCCAGTTACGTAAATGGCGCCCGTTGCTCAAGCTTGATGCGAACACACGCAAAGCGTCCTATCGCCAGATTGCCGAAGGCCTCGTCGCAGCGATCCTCGACGGGCGGTTGGCGCCCGGCACCTTGCTGCCGGGCACGCGGGAGATGGCGCAACTGCTCGACGTCAACCGCAAGACGGTGATCTTGGCGTACGAAGAAGCGTTGACCAAAGGCTGGCTGATCAGCGAGCCGCGTCGCGGTACGTTCGTCAATACACAGCTGGCGCCCAAACCGACGCTCAGTCGCGCGCAGCCGTCCTTCGCACCGCCGATCCTGGAGCAAGCCGTTGTCCCGTACTTCACCCAGAACGCCCAGTCGATTGCACTCGAACATCGGCATGACGCGCTGTTTTTCGATAACGGTGCCTGCGACCATCGCCTGCTGCCGCAAGCCGTGTTGCATCGCTACTACCGCAATGCCCTGCGCAGCAGCTTTGCGTCCAATACCGTGCGCTATGGCAGTGAAAGCACCGGTTATGAGTTGCGCTGCGCGTTGGCCGAGATGCTGCGCAACAATCGCGGGCTGACGGTCGGTGCCGAGCACATCTGCCTCACGCCAGGCACTCAAGTGTCGCTGTACCTGACCGCCAGCCTGCTGATCAAACCCGGTGACGTGGTGTTGGTGGAGCGTCTGAGTTACCCGCCTGCGTGGGAAATTTTCCGCAAGCTCGGCGCACGCTTGGTCACGGTCGATATGGACGATGAAGGCTGCCGCACGGACCACATCGAGCAGTTATGCCAAGCGCATAACGTGCGGATGATCTACGTCACGCCGCACCACCAGTTCCCCACCACCGTGAGCCTGCATGCGGCGCGACGCCAACAGCTACTGGCCTTGGCGGCCGTGCATGACTTTTGCATCATTGAAGAAGACTACGACCACGAGTATCACTTCAATGGGCGGCCGTATCTGCCGCTGGCCAGTGATCACACGCAACGCCATGTGATCTACATCGGCTCGTTATCCAAGGCGCTGGGGTCGACGTTTCGCTGCAGTTATGTGGTGGCCCCTACCCGCGTGATTGAAGTGCTGCACAAGAGTGCCGCACTGGTGGTGGGAGACACCGACGCGGTCGCGCAGAAGATGCTGGCGGACCTGATCAATCAGGGTGAATTGAAGAAACACCTGCGCCGCGTTTCGAAAGAGTACGCCGCGCGTCGAGAGGTCCTGCAGGGCTGCCTGCATGAGGCATTCGCAGAACGTATCCAGGTGCGCGAGCCGGAAGGCGGCCTGGCGCTGTGGGTGCGTTTCCAGGATGGAACAGACGTCGATCACTTGGTAGAAACCGCCCTGGCGCACGGCGTTGTGGTGCGTAGCGCGCGTCAGTTTTCGCCCATGGACTTGTCGGAAAATGCACTGCGCCTGGGTTTTGCTTCGCTGGATCGGGACGAGATCCGTGAAGCGACGCTACGCTTGGCACGGGCCATGAACGCGCGTTGAACACAGCAACAAAAACGCCGATCAGCATTGATCGGCGTTTTTTGGTTAAAGCGTTAAGCGCTTAGAGAGGGAGCATTAAACGAGATTGCTCTTCCACTCGGGCAAGTTCAGGAAATTCCAGCAGCAGGGCCCTGTTGCCCCTGCCGATGTGCTCCATCACCGCCCGCGTGACGAGTTCACGCACCATCCCGGTTGAGACGTAATACATGGCCCAGGCTTGTTCAGGCGTACAGTGCCCAATCTGTTCCTCGATTTCCTTGTACGCCTTGTAGTCATCCGATTTCACGTCGCACTGGTCATCACGTTGGCCCATGCTTTATCTCCCTCTCTGGGGCTTGTGCAAAAACCCCGTGGTCAGTCGCAAGACATCCCTGATCGCTCAGCCGATCACGTACCGCTCTTCACCTTGGTCCACACACGCGTACGAATTCGCTCCAGCTTCAACGGCAACGGCTCCAGTGGAACCAGTGTGGCAATGGTCTGCTTGGAAGGGTAAATCCACGGGTTGTCGCGCAGCTTCCGCTCTACAAGCTCAGTGGCATCTTTGTTGGCGTTTGGATAAAGCGTGTGGTTGGAACTCTTGGCAATCACGTCGGGTTCGAGCATGTAATTGATAAATGCCAACCCTTCTTTTGCGTGCGGAGCGTCTTTGAGCAGCACAAAGTTTTCCGACCACACCAGCGCGCCCTCACGAGGCAGGCTGTAGGCAATTTTGCGCCCGGTGTTGTTTTTCTCATTGATGGCCTGTGCCGTCAGCGCGCCACTCGCCCACCCCACGACCACACAAATATTGCCATCGGCAAAGTCGGCGTCGGTTCTGGATGAATCGAAGTAGAGGACGTAAGGGCGGATTTTCAACAGCAGCGCTTGGGCCTTCTGATAGTCCTCAGGGTTCTGGCTGTTACTTGGCAGGCCGAGATAATGCAACGCGATCGAAATGATTTCACTTGGCGAGTCGAGCATCGCCACGCCACAAGATTTGAGCTTGCTGATGTTTTCTTCTTTGAAGATCAAGTCCCAACTGTCCACCGGGGCGTTATCACCCAATGCGGCTTTGACTTTATCAACGTCATAGCCAATGCCAGTAGTGCCCCACAAATAGGGAATGGCGTAGCGATTACCAGGGTCGTTAGCCGAGAGCAGGGCCAGCATTTCTGGGTCGATATGCGCAAAGTTGCTCAGTTGCTTGCGGTCCAGCGGTGCAAGCACGCCCGCCTGGATCAGGCTCGGCAGGACATTCGAGGTGGCGACGACGACGTCATACCCGGTACGCGCGGCCATGACTTTACTCTGCATGATCTCTGCACTGTCGAAGGCATCGACGTGCATCTTGGTACCGGTTTTTTGCTCGAATTGCTTTGGCGTTTCTGGCGCGATCAAACCAAACCAGTTGTACAGATTCACCCGCGACTCAGCCGCCGCTGCCGGTGCGCTGACACCGACACAAACCAGCGAGGCTAAAAAAAGGGCTCGTAAATGTGATTGACTCATATAACTATCCTTGTCAAAAACGAAAGGCCTTCATGGCCATGATCCATTGGGTGGTGAATATACCCAGCGTCGCCGAATAGTAAATACCTACAAGTACTTAGCTAGCACCCACGAATCCCTAACCCTAAATTCGGCGGTCCGGTTGCTGCGCACAAGCCCGCCGTCCTGCTACCTAGCCTTTCGGTCAGTTACCGCGCTGCCCCCGTTTGCGTACCCTGCCCTCTGATCTGTTTCGGAGGAATGGGGATGTCTTTGATCAGCGATGTCGAACGCGCTTGCACACGCTTAGCCCCCGCCGGTTGGCGTGACCTGTTGCTGTACCACGGCCTGGACATAACCTCGGTCAACCTGCGCGAAGAACTCGCCAAACCCCTGCAGATTGATCGCACGCACCCAGGCTTCGAAGATTTCTCCGCCGATGGGGTACGCGGCATCGAAGCCGGGCGTCCGGCCGACAGCCTGCTGCTGCACGCATTTGCCTCCCCCAATGTGACCACCGGGGTCATGGGTAAAGCGCTCACGGCCTTTCCAACGGCAGCTGAAATAGAACAGCTTCTGAATTATGTCTACGGTGCCCATCCTCCCCACCTTGAGGCCTTGCAGTTGCTCGCCGGTGATGCGCCGCTGGGGATTGCAGTGTTCGCCTATGAATACCGGCCCCAACCTGAAACAGTGCATGGGCGCCAAGCCGACCTGTGTTTTTCCCGCACTGGGGTCGCCAGGGTCGGTACGGCGGATGCGTTGTATGACCCGCAACGAAGAGGCTTTTTGCCCTTTGTCGAGGACCAGCCCAATCAGATGCGGGTTATCCCGGCGCGCTACGGCGCGTTTATCGCTGCCAGGAAAACCGCACAGCCGCTGCAGTTTGGCCCGATGAATGCTCAACCTGTCGACGAGGATCTGGAGTTCTGGGTGCCGCTGCACAAACTCTTCAATGGCGACGAGTGCCTGGCCGGCATGGACCTGACCGTGCAGTTGGAGAACCACCAGATCAATGAAAAAATCGGACAGATCCACAGACGTTTTCGCGATACCGGCTGGCAAGAGCCTGACATTCTCAACGCGCCTTTCGTCATCACTGAGGGGTTATGCCATTGGGCGAATATCGATGAGTTCGCCCCGGGCCTGCTAGTGCCTGACGCCAAGGAGGCCCTGGTCGAACTGGCCTATTACCAAGGGCGCCCGCTGTCCTTCATGATGCCGGCGGGCACGGGTGGCTTGGTGCATGGGCGTCATCGTCTGCACGACGACGGTTCGATAGAAGACCTTAACGAACGCGAAGACGTCGACGCCATCGTCAAGGCCGGCGGCTACCGCGCCCTGCACTATCAGGACGCCATGGCCGATGGCTGGGTGCGTGCGCACTGCCCGGCACTGGCGCTGCCGAGCATCGCCGCCTATTCCATCATCGGCGCGCCGGATTTCTTTCCGTTGTGCGGCCCGCGGGAACTCAAGCAATGGTCCAGTGACCCTGAGGTGTTCCCTTGCCCGACGCCACCCTGCCCGCAGGTATGGCACACACGGGTCAACCCGTTGTCCGATGTGCGCTTTTTCATCAATCAGTCGCTTGCGGGTGGTTATTTCGCCCCGCAAGACCGCAGCGTCACGGCGATAGTCTCCCATCCCCAGGCCAGCGCAACGTCACGTACTGGCCAGCAGGTGGAATACGCCAGGCGCCAGTCGTGGCTACCGGACTTCGCCAGCGGCGTCTTCGGGCCAGGCTGGGAAATTGGCCGGGGCCTGGTAGACGCACCGTTCACCAATATGCTGTGCGGTTATCAGTTAGCCAGCCCCTTTACTGAAGATGCGCGCATCTGTGCGGCGCTGGGCTCGTACTGGCCGGGGGTGGCACCTGACTCCACGCGAACGTTTGAACCGCGCAATGTTTCTGTCACCGTTATTCCGCTGACCGACCACGAAATCGGTCTGCTAGGCAGCCCTGCCTGGGATGGCCGCACGGGGCCAACCTTGATTGAATCGCAGGGTCGCACGCTGGTGCAATACCAGGCCTATGAGTACAGCGACTATACGCAGGCCGCGCTGGCCGGTCAGTTATCGCTGGCCGTCACCGCGCAGACCAGCACCGAGCAGTATCACCAACGCGTACTGGGTATGCGTCGCGCTTATCAAGCTGTCGGCGCCGGCTCAGACAAAGAACAGCGCAAGCGCTGGCCTCTGCTGTCGTTTTTCTGGGTGCAATTACCGGACACCGCATTTGAGGCCGCGCAACTGCAGGCCGGGTTACGGCTGGAGGGCGAGGTGCAGTACTACAGGTTGTACAAACACGGCGCGATCACAACCCCCACGTACGACTTCAAGCTTCGCCATGTGGAAATAGAGCAGGAAATCGAACTGTATATGAGCCGGGACGCACTGCTGATCCGTCAAGACGCAGGCGCTTGGCGCCCCTTCGAAGTCACGCTCAGCCCGCCACCCCCAGGAACGGCAGCGCCAAGTACACCTTGATCACCACCGCATTGGTGATATCGATGAAAAACGCCCCCACCATCGGCACCACCAGAAACGCAATCGGCGAGGGGCCAAAGCGTTGCGTCACTGCCTGCATATTGGCAATCGCTGTAGGCGTGGCGCCCAAGCCAAAACCGCAATGGCCCGCCGCCAACACCGCCGCATCGTAGTTGCTGCCCATCATCCGAAACGTCACGAAAATCGCAAACAAGGTCATCAATAACGCCTGTGCTGCCAACAGAATGACAATCGGTAACGCCAGCGCCGCCAGGTCCCAGAGCTTGAGCGACATCAGCGCAATGGCCAGGAACAATGACAAGCTGACATTGCCCAGCAGCGACACTTCACGCTCAAACACCTGGTGCCAGCCAAGTGCCGACAAGCCATTGCGCAACACCACACCGACGAACAGCACGCCCACGAAGGTCGGCAACTCGTAGGCCGTGCCTTGGATAAAACCACTCAAGAACGTACCGACCTGCAGGCTGATCGCCAGGAGCGCGAGTGTCTCGATAAACGAGAACGAGGTGATCGTGCGCTCAAGGTTGGGCTGCTCAAAGCCTGTTGGCTGACCTGATGGCCGCTGTTCAATGCCAGGCACCTGGGCACGTTTGATGAGCAAGCGCGCAACCGGCCCGCCAATCAAGCCGCCCAACACCAAGCCAAAGGTCGCTGAAGCAATGGCCAGTTCAGACGCGGCGGCCACGCCATACTTCTCACTAAACACCGCGCCCCACGCGGCACCTGTACCGTGCCCACCCGACAAGGTGATGGAGCCGGCCAGCAAGCCCATCAAAGGGTCGAGCCCCAGCGCCTTAGCCAAAGCGATGCCCATGGCATTTTGCACCACCAGCAGGGCCGTCACGACCAGCAGGAAAATACCCAGTACGCGCCCGCCTTTTTTCAAGCTGGCGAAGTCCGCATTCAGGCCGATAGTGGCGAAAAACGCCAGCATCAATGGGGTTTGCAATGACGCGTCGAATCGAACCTCGACATCCGTCAATACACGCAACGCCAGCAGCAGTGCAGCAACCAATAAACCACCGGCGACCGGCTCCGGAATACTGTAGGTGCGCAAAAAGCCGATGCGAGCCACCAGCCAACGCCCCAGCAACAGCACCAGTGAGGCGGCGACAAGGGTTGAATAGAAATCGAGTTGCAGCATCTGAGCAGTTCTCTGAGGTGAACAAGGAGAATGGGCTAGCCAGAGTAGAGACTGCGGAACAGGTACACAGCCACCTGCCAGTAATTAGAGACTCTTCCTACAAGCTTCACCGCAAAGCCTACGCGATTGGTGTGGCTATCAGGATACAAAAGCAACACGAACAAAAACGCCGACCATCACTGATCGGCGTTTTTGTTAAATATGGAGCGGGAAACGAGACTCGAACTCGCGACCCCGACCTTGGCAAGGTCGTGCTCTACCAACTGAGCTATTCCCGCAAATGGCGTCCCCTAGGGGACTCGAACCCCTGTTACCGCCGTGAAAGGGCGGTGTCCTAGGCCACTAGACGAAGGGGACACGCTACTGAAACACATGGTGTGTATTTCAGTGCCCAGAGGCCTCATCCGAAGACTTGGCCCTGGTTTCACTCAATGCCGCCCGAGGGCAACACTGCTTAAAAACTGGAGCGGGAAACGAGACTCGAACTCGCGACCCCGACCTTGGCAAGGTCGTGCTCTACCAACTGAGCTATTCCCGCATATGGCGTCCCCTAGGGGACTCGAACCCCTGTTACCGCCGTGAAAGGGCGGTGTCCTAGGCCACTAGACGAAGGGGACACACGTACAACATTCACTCCCTACCGCGTTTCGCTGTGTGCTTTACGCTGTAAGTGGCGCGCATTCTATGGATGGATTGAAAGGTCGTCAACCCCCAAGGATAAATTTATTTAAATCAATGACTTCGCCCCGCTTTCCAGGGCTTTGCGAGCATTAAGCCTGTCCAGGCTTTGACGCCTATATTCTGGCGTCCGACAAGGCGCTATAGTTCGCCCCAGCAAATGATGGCAATGTGCATCTATGCAGGAAAAACTTACCTATATAGAAGAAACTACCTGGGCAACTGGTCGAACAATCCTATCCGTCGGGTGGTCCAGTCACTACACTCCACAGCAAACCCTATAAAGAGGTCACACCGGTGACACCACTCATGATCACCCTGCTGGTAATAGCCGGGATCGTAATACTGATCGCCATTGGCTACATGAACCACGTGGTGGAAAACAACAAGCTGGAAAAGAAGCGCACCGAGATCGAACTTAACGATCGGCTGCGTCGTTGCGGTGAAATCACCGAGACGTTCCCCGGCCAGTTGATGAACCCGAAGCTCAAACTGCTGTTCACCCGCCTGGAACTCAACCTCAATCAGCTCCTGCTGACCCTCAACAAATACAGCGCCACGCCCAAGGCGCGTATCCCTGG
>NZ_UYXQ01000076.1 GCF_900624995.1 Pseudomonas antarctica | reverse complement strand
TGGGGGTATCTCCGTGGGTAAAAATAGGGTGTTAGTGGGAAACGGCGCGTACGGCTGGGTTGTCGGCCAGCGGCACGAACTTGCCGGTGCGGCCATCGAAGGCCTGGATGCAGCCGCTCTCGATGTCGTAGACCCAGCCATGCAGCGTTACGCGCTTTTCTTCGAGTGCAAGGCGCACTGAGGGGTGCGTTTGGATATTGGCCAACTGCGCGATGACGTTTTCGCGCACCATCGAGGCGACCTTGGCGGGCTGGTCAACATGCTTGCGGGCCTCATTAACTACCCGGCCGGAATCGGCGTAGCGCAACCAGCCGGCCACGGCGGGCATGTGGTCCAGGCATTTGCAGGTGGCGATGGCGGTCATGGCGCCGCAGTCGGAATGCCCGCAGATCACGATGTCGCTGACCTGCAAGGCGGCGACGGCGTATTCCACCGAGGCCGACACGCCGCCCGGCTCAGGGCCGTAGGACGGCACGATGTTGCCGGCGTTGCGAATGACGAACAGGTCGCCCGGCTCACGCTGCGTGACCAGCTCTGGCACCAGCCGGCTGTCGGAGCAAGAGATGAACAGCGCCCGTGGGCTCTGCTGGTTGGCCAGGTCTTTAAACAGGCCGGCACGCTCGGGGAAGGCGCTGCGTTGAAACTTCAGGAAACCGTCGATGATGTCTTGCATGGGTGACTCCAGTGATTCGCGATGCGATGAAGCAAAGGTTACGGAGCGGGTGCAATAAGGTAAAAGTCTCATATATGATCAAGCACATTAGATAATCTTATGGGTTCAACCATGCTGGCACGACATATCCAATACTTCCTTGCGGTCGCGGAACATCAGGGCTTCACGAAGGCGGCGACGGCCCTGCATGTCTCGCAGCCAGCGCTGTCGCAGCAAGTGCGGCAGCTGGAAGAGAGCCTCGGCGCACAGTTGTTTGATCGCTCGGGACGCAAGACGCGCCTGACCGATGCCGGGGAGGTTTACCTACGCTATGCACTGCGGGCGGCGCAGGAACTGCAGGAAGGCAAACGTGCGATCCATGACGTGGGCGATTTGAGCCGGGGAACGCTGCGGATTGCCGTGACGCCGACCTTCACCACTTATCTGGTTGGGCCGCTGGTGGAAGCCTTTCACCAGCGCTACCCGAACATCACGCTGAACGTGCGTGAGGTCGCCCAGGAGCAGATGGAGCACCAACTGCTGGCCGACGAGCTGGACGTGGGTATTGCGTTTGATGAGGTGCATGCGCAAGACATCGAGACCTTTCCCCTGCTGGTCGAAACCCTTGCGCTGGTAGTTGGTCAACAGCACCCGCTGGCGGGGGAGCGGGCCATTGGGTTGGAGGCGCTGAATGGCGAATCACTGATTTTGCTGAGCAAGGAATTCGCCACCCGCGAGCAAATCGACCGCTACTGCAACCAACACGGCATCCGCCCGCGCGTGGTGATGGAGGCCAATGTGATCGGTGCGTTGATTGAGGTGGTGCGCAGGACCACACTGTCGACCTTGCTTCCGGCCGCCATTGCGCGGGCGCATCCAGAGTTGGTGGCCGTTGAGCTGGGGCCGCAGCGGTTGGAGCGCACGGCGGTGTTGATGCAGCGCAAAGGGGTTTATCAGTCTGCGGCTGCACGGGCGTTTATGGACGTAGCGAAGCACGTGGCGGGAGCCTAGGAATATGTGTCCCAGAGCTTGTTTCGGAATCGTTTGCCTGGGTCCAATTGCGCCTTAAGTGCAAACAGGCGCCGCGCGTTCGGGTAGGCGCGTGAGAATTGCTCCGGCGTCGCATGCAACTGGTACGGCAGGTAGTAGGTTCCACCTAGCGACAGCGCGGCGTCGATAAGCTCACGTGTCCACACGCCGACTTCCTCGCGATCTGCCACGCCAACGCGTTGCCAGTAATAGAGTACGAACGAAAACACTTCTTCACGTGCCCAAGACAGGCACGATTGAGTGTCACTCGGCGCGTGCCGGATGGAGATATTGACGGCATTCACAGCGTGCGCCCGCAGGATGCCAGCCATCAACGGTACGAACGCATCGAGTTGGGCGACGGGAACAAAATACTCCTGCAACGCATAGGTGCTGGTGCGGGTTGCGATAGGCCCCAGTGAGGCGACGTCCGCACTGGCTTCGTAATTGCGCCGTACCACCGGGTGGCTGAGATAGCGCAGCGGATCAACCACGTCCTTGCGGATCAATGGGCCGCCGGGAAGCTTTGTCACACTCCACATCACGGCCTCATCAAACTTGTACGATTGCCCCGGCGCGACTAACCGGTCTGCGACTGTCGGCGCTTTGTCGGTGGCGCACCAGGTGACGCACGTGGCCCGGTCAAAGAACGGCGGCGCCAAATCGGCGTTGTGCAAAATAGCCTGGGCGTTACCACGGACGTGGTCATTGAAAAACATCGGGTAATCGGCAACGGGCAGTCGGCGCACCTGACGCTCCATGGCGACGTTGGGTACAAGGTCCAATTCGACTTCGGTGATCACGCCCAACGCGCCGTAGCCACCGATCGCGGCGTAGAACACGTCGGCGCGGGTGCTGCGGGAAGCTTCGATTACCGAGCTGTCCGCCAGCACCAGTTGCAGGCAACGTACCGAATTGATCAGCGGGCCAGCGCCGACATAACGCCCATGCGCATTGACAGACAACGACCCGCCGACGGTGAAGTTGGCGTAGCTCTGCATTATTTTTACCGCGAGGTCATGTGGGTCGATGACCGACTGTAAATCGCGCCAGCGCATGCCTGCTTGCACCCGTATCACCTGGTTCTGCGGCGAGAACCGGACCACCCGATTGAACCTTCGCATATCGAGGTGCAGGCAGCCCTCGGTGGCAATCTGTCCGCCCATGCTGTAGCGCCCACCGCCCATACTGACGGGCCCTGCCCCTTCGGCAAGCGCCTGGCAAATCTCCTGCGTCGTACGCGGGGTGAGCACACCGTTAACCCATATCGGGTTAAGCAGCGTCACATCGTTAATCAGCTCACCTGAAGGTGTGGCCGCTATCGCCCAAGGTGCTAGCGCACTGGCTGCGATACCGACCATGCCAGCGTGAAGCAGCTCGCGCCGCGTGCACTTCACCGGGCCCACCGCTTCGCCGCCGGTTGCTCCGCTGCGTGAGCATGCCCGGGTGCGTCGACAATGACGTGCACCTGCGAACTGCGCAGCACGCTCGCCGGCGTCACGGTACGCCGCTGCCACGGAATGCGGCCCAGGTACCAGCAACGCCAGAAGACCAGCCTCGGGTCGGGATTTTGTTGCAGTAACGTCGCGAACGTCTCCACCTCTCCCACCTGAATGTCGGTCGCTTCATAAATAACGTCACGAACGAAGCGCGAACAGAACTGGCGTCGCGAACTGATGTTGAAACCGGTGTCGTAGAACGTGCCCATGCGCCGAAGCGCTGCTTCGACCAGCGCACTGTGATGCTGGTCGCTGAGCGCAGAGGTCAACCTCGCAACGGCGTAACGGCCGTGCTCGGAGCGTTGCAGAAAGCGCGTCAGTGGCGTGGTTCGCGCGAAGGGAAACGTGCTTTCCGCTATCAACGGCTCGTCGCCACGGTTGTCGACGACGATGCCCACGTGGTTAGTCCACGAGTTCGTGGCGCTGGCGACTTCCAGGAACGGTCGGGCGGTAACGCGGATGAAAACCAGGTCCCCAATCTGCAAATTAGCCACGGGCGTTCTGACCGGTGTGATCACTCCATTGTCTACGGGCATGCTGACCTCCTTTTTTGAGGGGCCAGTATGCGAGGAGGATGCATATTTCACACCTTTACCCCAACTATTTTCGTAAACTGCTACCCCCAGCATCGAATTCCAATACTTATGACGCAGATTACCCAGCTCATCACCACAATCAAGCAGCGCCTGAAGTCTGCGGGAATGACCTATCGCGACGTCGCGCAAGCGCTTGACCTTTCAGAGCCCAGCGTAAAACGCCTGCTGGCCAGTGGTCGTCTGACGGTGGAGCGTCTCGCCCAGTTGAGTGATTTGCTCGGTTTGACGATGGCGCAATTGCTTCAGGAGGCGGAGTCGTCGGCACCGCGCCTGCAGATGCTGGAGCGCGAACAGGAAGCGCAACTGGTATCAGACCAAACGTTGTTGCTGGTGGCCGTGTGTGCACTGAATCACTGGTCGCTGGAAGACATACTGTCTGCCTATTGCGTGTCGAAAGCCGAATGCATCAAGCACCTGCTGGTGTTAGAGCGCATGGGCCTGGCGGACCTGAAACCGGGCAATCGGATCAGGCTGCTCGTCGCGCGCGACTTTGATTGGTTGCCGAACGGTCCTATCCGCCAATTTTTTCTGCGCCAGGGTTTACCCGACTTTATGCGCAGCCCGTTCGAGGCACCGGACGAAACCCTGGACTTTGCGCATGGCATGTTGACGAAGACTGCTTACGCTCAGCTGCAAGTCGAAATGCACAGGCTGCGCAGCAAGCTGGCGGCGCTTCACAACGAATCGCTGACCGCGCCTTTGTCTGAGAAACGCGGAACGGCGCTCTTGCTGGCACTGCGTGTATGGGAACCACTGGCCTTCAGGAAGCTCAAGCGCAGCTAGTCGCAAGGGCTGGCGGTCTTTCGCGGGTTTGGGTATTACAGTACCTTGAGTAATACTGGCCCGGCCCCAACCCCGAGGTGTTCCCCGTGTAATAAGGTCAAGTGGCGCGAGTGGTCATGGATAAAACGAAACACAGCGCTTTCGCCTATCAGGCGGTGTACCGCTACCTAGTCGAGTTGATCGACGCCAGCCCTACGCAGGTCGAGCGCAAACTGCCGTCCCTGCGCCAGCTGGCCGCGCGC
This sequence comes from Pseudomonas antarctica, assembly GCF_900624995.1. Lineage (GTDB taxonomy): Bacteria > Pseudomonadota > Gammaproteobacteria > Pseudomonadales > Pseudomonadaceae > Aquipseudomonas > Aquipseudomonas antarctica. The sequence continues at coordinate 14,314 of NZ_UYXQ01000076.1, read as the reverse complement.
CTGGGCGTGTCGGTGTCGACCACCAAGTACGCCTACGCGCTGCTCGAAGATGAAGGGCGGATCTACGCCAAACCCAAGTTCGGCTACTTCACCCGGTCGCTGCCCGCGCCGTTGTTGACGCAAGGCTCGCCCAGCCTGCTCGACCAAGTGTTCGCCCATGCCCGCCAGCCGGGAATGCTGGCGTTGAGCAGCGATGCACCGGCGATGCTGCTGTCGCTGGAAAACCCGCTGCTGATGCTCGAACGTGAGCTGACGCGCCAACACCCGCGCGCCCTCACGCCGCTGTACCTGCCGTTCGGCGAGCCCGAGTTGCGCGCCGCACTGGCCGAGCGCTACACCCAATCGGCCGACAATTACTGGCAGGCCGACCATGTATTTATCGGCTCGGACCTGCACAGTGTGCTGGATGCCGCGCTCAACGCCCTGGACCTGGCCGGTACGGTGGCGTTGGTGGAGTCGCCGTGTTCGTGGGCGATTTTGCGTCAGTTGCAGGCGGCGAAGGTCCGCGTGATCGAGTTGCGCCTTGATACGCACGGGCGTTTCGACCTGGCTGCGCTGGAAGGCTTGCTGACGCAGGAGCCGATTCGATTCGCGGTGCTGTCCTCGACGGTGAATATTCCGCAGGGCGGCGTGGTGCCGACGCAGGATAAGCAGCAGATTTGCCGCTGGCTGGCGCAGCGAGATATCTGGCTGTTTGAAAACGACACCTATGGCGAGTTGTATTTTGAGCCGCAGCCGGCGCGCTATCGCGACTTTGCCGACCCGCAGAAACTGCTGGTGTTCTCGACCTTCGATAAAGTCATCGGTTCAGAAGCGCCGTATGGGTATGTGCTGTGTCGCGGGCAGGGGCCGCAGTTGCAGCGAGTGTTCCTGGAGCGGGGCTTTCGCCTCTCGCCGATCCGCCAGAAGGCGATCGCCAAACTGTTCACCTCCAAGCGTATCGACCCCCATTTGAAGGCGCTGCGGGCTTTGTTGCTGGAGCGGATGACAGGCATGAAAGCTCTGTTGGACGAGGTGCACTGGCCGGCGCTCGTGCCCCGAGGCGGCGCGAGTTTCTGGCTTAAGGCCCCGCCCTCAGTCGACCTGCGCCAGGTGTTCGAGCGCTTGCTCGCCCAGCGCATCGTCATCGCCCCCGGCGAGCTGTTCAGCCAACAAGGCGCGTGGCAGCAGCACCTGCGCCTGAGCTACACCCTGGACTGGAGCAAAGATATCGCCCAGGCCGTGCAGCAACTGGCCCAGGCGGTGCGTCAAAGCCCGTAGCAATGCCGCGCTTCGGGGAAACGGCCGTGGCGAACATCCTCGGCAAAGCGCTCGCAGGCATCGCGAATCACCGCGCCAACATCGGCGTACTGTTTAACGAAGCGCGGCAGGTGCTCACCGCCCAAGCCCAACACGTCTTCGGTGACCAGCACCTGGCCGTCGCACGCCGGCGAAGCACCGATGCCGATAGTCGGCCTGCTCGAGTCCAAGGTGATCTGCCGGGCCACACCTTCGGCCACCCCTTCCAGCAACAGACTGAAAGCGCCCGCTTGCAGAGTGGCGCGGGCATCAGCGGCAATCACCGCCGCCGTTTCAGCCGTGAGGCCCTGGGCCTTAAACCCGCCCATCACATTGACGAACTGCGGCATCAACCCCACATGAGCCATCACCGGAATGCCGCGCGCAACCAGGAACTCAACAGTGCCCGCCAACGCCTGGTTGGCCTCCAGCTTGACGGCATCGCAACCGGTGCGCGCCAACACTTGGGCACAGTTGCGAAACGCTTGCTCGTTGGATTCCTGATAACTGCCGAATGGCATGTCAGCAATGACACAGGCCAGGCGCGTGCTGTCGACCACCGCACGGGTGTGGCCGATGATTTCTTCGAGCTGCATGCTCAAGGTCGAGGGGCGGCCATAGCCGACCATGGCCGTGGAGTCACCCACCAGAATGAAGTCGACCAACGGGTCGATCAGCTTGGCGATGGCGCTGGAATACGCGGTCAGGGCGACGATTTTCTGTTGGCCCTTCATCGCGACCAGTTGCGGCACAGTGATGCGTTTAGTGCGGGTGTGGATGCTCATCGAGGGTCTTCCGTTTGCGCTGAATACCCGGCCCGATTATTGGCAGAACGCACGGCGATTCAATGCACAGATCGGCGCTAAAAAGCGACCCAGGTTTTTAAACTGGTATCATCCAAACCTTCACCGATCAGGCAAAAAGAAATGAACCGCCAGAAAAAACTCAAGCAGCTCTTCAGGGCCAAAGCGAAAAAAGCCAGTGCCAAATTGGCGCCGAAAAGCAAAGACATCTACATTAGCAAAGCCGACCGCGCCAAACTCGAAGCTGAGGCCGATCAAGCCTCAACCAGCGCCGCTGACACGTCCAGCTGAAGGCGTCCGCGCTTCATATTTGCCCCAGATACGCCGCAGATGCCGCGCCGAACCAAAGCCGGCGCGCTCGGCGACGGTTTCAATGTCCAGGGTCGATTCAACCAGTAACTCACGCGCCACGGTCAACCGCAGTTGGTGCAGGTAATCCAGCGGGCTGATGCCGACGTGCTCGCGAAATAACCGCGCCAGGTGGCGGCTGCTGGTGTAGGCCAGGCCGGCCATACGTGTGACGGTCCACGGCTCACACGGGGATGCGGCGATGGCGTCCTGCACCCGATGCACAGCGGGATGCAGGTGGTTGCGCCCGGCCAGCCATGGCGACAGCTGCGGGTCGGCGCCGCTGCGGCGCATGTACACCACCATGTCCCGCGCCACCGCGCAGGCCAGCCGTGGCCCGGCCAGCTCGGCGACCACGTGCAGCATCAAGTCGATACCCGCCGTGACTCCGGCGCTGCAACTGATGTTGCCATCGGTGACGTACAGGCGGTTTTCCAGTACCCGGGCCTTTGGCGCCATGGTTTGCAAAATGGAGCACAGCGCGTGGTGGGTGGTGCACTGGCGCCCGTCAAGCAGCCCGGCCCGGGCGGCGCTCAAGGCACCGGCGCACACGCACACCAGCCGTTCACCGCAGGGCGCGAACACGGTTTGCAGCCACTGGGTCAGTTTATTGCTGGCCGACTCGAACACCTGCTGACGTGCCCGGGTGACCTTCGAGGTGGAGCCCACCAACACCACCCACGTGCCGGGCGCCAGGCTTGGCGGCAATGGCGCCAACCCGCTCAGGGGCAAGCCGATCGAGGTTTGCAGCGACTCCACCGGGCTGACGTACTGCAAGTCAAAGTCGATGGCCGCCGGGTCTTCGGCTTGAGCCGCCAGGCGCAGCACTTCGGCGGGGCCGGCCAGGTCGAGCATCAGCACGTTGGGCAACAGCACGAACAGCACCGGCACGCTCATAGGTTCAACCTTCCAGTGCCTGGGCCACGCTGGCAATGCGCGCGAAACGCCCTTCCAGCACCAACTCCGTGCGCTCGCGAATCTCAGCCGCGGTGTAGACCCGGCCACTACGCTCGTGGGTCATCGGGAAGGTCATGGTCGCCTCGCTGACAAAATCCACATTGAGGCCGCTGTCCGAGGCCTGCCGTATGGTGGTTTCACAGCACTGTTCGGTGCGAATGCCACTGATGATCACCGTCGTCACGCCCATCTCCGTGAGCCGCGCAGCCAGGGGCGTGCCGGCGAAAGCGCTGTGGTAGCGCTTGTGAATAACCACATCGGGGTTGATCGACAATTCGCTCAACGCCCGCACGTTGCCCGAGGCCAGGGAAAAATGCCCTTGGTCCTCGACATGCAAGACTTGTATCACCGGGATGCCGTGTTGAACACACCCATCGATGAGCGCCTGTTGTTTTTCCAGGTAAGCTGGCAGGTCATTTTCGGACCAGTAGGTAGAATGGCGGAACGAATGCTGGGCATCGATAACGATAAGGGCTTTGCGGGTCATAAGGGGCCTTCTGGCTTGCAGATCAGTGAATGATGCAAGCCATACTAGGCATTCCGACAGGTGAGTAACAGGCGTATGCCGGACCACTTCAGGACGGATTCGGACATAATTTGTCAGCGGCGCAAATCACCTTGAGAGGTTTCATGCAGGGTGGTCAAGGCAATCAACGCACAGACCGCAGCCCCCGCCATGAAAAATCCCGGGACCAGCAAATTGCCCGTCGAGCCGATCAACGACGTGACAATGTACGGCGTGATCCCACCGCCCAGAATGGCGCCTAAGTTAATGCTGATGGCCATGCCGGTGTAACGAACCCGCGTCGGAAACTGTTCCGCATAGGTGGGATAGCCGACTGACTGGATCACCGGCATCGGCAACGTCGCCACAAAAAACGCTAGGACCGCAATGAACAGGCTGCTGTTGTTCATCAGCACCATCATCGGAATGACTAACACCGCATAGCCAACAAAACCGATCGCCAGGGCTTTCTTGCGCCCGATACGGTCAGACAACCCGCCCCAGAACGGCATGAGCGCGGCCATGCACAGGCTGACGCCGGCGATGACCCAATAGATGTTTGATTTTTCGAAATGCAGGTAGGAGGTCAAGTAGATGTTCATGAACACCAGGCCGATGTAATACCCGGCGTTCTGCGCGAAGGCGAACACCACCACCCGCAGCACCGCTGGCAGGTTTTGCGTGAGCACCTCTTTGACCGGCGCCGCGGGTGGTTTTTGCACAGCGAGAAAGGCTTTGAACTCAGGCGTTTCCTCGACGTTGTGGCGCATGATGCACGAGAAAATCACCAACGGGATGGCAAGGAAAAACGGAATACGCCACGCCCACGCTTGCAGTTGTTGCGCGTCGACCAGCCCGGTGGTGATGCCGCAGATGATCGCCGCCATAGACCCGCCAATCGCCACGCCGACCGGGGTGAAGGCGCCGTAAAAACCGCGCCGCCCCTTGGGCGAGGACTCGGCCAGGAAGGCTGCCGCCCCGATCACCTCACCTCCGGCGAAAAAGCCCTGGACCAAGCGAATCAGCACCAGCAGGATCGGCGCGACAATGCCCACTTGGGCGGACGTTGGCAGCAAGCCGATAATCGCTGTCGCAGTGCCCATGCCGACCACGGTGCTCAGCAGCACTTTGCGCCGACCGATACGGTCTGCCAGCCGCCCCAGCAGAATGCCGCCCAAGGGCCGAATCAAGAACGCACTGCCGAACACCGCCAGCGTGGCAAGCAGCGCGGCAGCAGCGTTATCACTGGGGAAGAATAACGGCGCGATAATCGTCGCCATAAAACCGTACACGCCGAACTCGTAATACTCCACCGCCGTGCCCGTAGCAGCGGCAATCGCAGCGCGCTTGGCGACCTGGCTTGCACTGCTTTCAGCGGTTTGATTGCACCCGCCAAAAGGGGTCGATGGGGCCGTAGTAGCGATCAATTGAGACATAAACACCTTCCACTCTGACTGTTGGTCATTTGAGTTATTGAGGTGGGCTGTTCCACCCAAAAGTAAACCCAGCGGCAACCGAGGGGTTTTAATGCTCGACAGTAAGAATGTTGAAAGTGGGACTCATCATGCAGCGCTCCTATTTTTATTATTCGGTAGCGACGGTTTTTTCAGTGAGCGGCTTCCAATCGTTTCAGCGTGCGCGCACGCGTCACGAGCAGTTGCTGCGCCATGGGTAAATCAATCAGGACAAAGCGCACTTCATCGCCCGGCATCAGTTGCGCCAGCCTGGGCAAATCCACGCTCGCCACCTGCGCAATGCGAGGGTAGCCACCGGTGGTTTGACGGTCCGCCATCAGCACAATCGGCTGCCCGCCGGCGGGTACTTGCACGGTGCCGAAAGCCACGCTTTGCGACAGCAGTTGTTTGGGCTGCGTGAGTTCCAGGCCGGCGCCTTCAAGCCGATAGCCCATACGGTCCGACGCCTCTGTCATCGCGTAGGGTTCAGTGAGAAAAGCGTGCCGCGCCGCCTCAGAAAAATCCGGCCACTCACGACCGTGCAGCACTCGTATCAAGACAGGGCTGGTTCGCTCGCCAACCAGCAGACCCGAAGGAATATTCAAGCGCGGCGGGTTGGCAAATGAAGAACAAATGGGAATCACATCTCCGGCCTTCAACGCCCGCCCGCACAGCCCGCCAAACCCTCCCCGGCTATACGTGCTGCTGCTATTCATCACGGGTGTGAGCAAATACCCACCGCTGACGGCTAGATAAGCCCGCGCACCGTATTCACGCTTTTCGAAGCGCAGTACCGCACCCGGTTTTATGCAAACGGCCTGCCCCGGTTTCAGTGCCGCACCGTTCAGGCGTGCACCCAGGTCGGCGCCTGCCAGGGCGATCAGTGCCTTCGCTTGAAAACACAGGACAGGGCCTTGAATCGTCATTTCCAAGGTCGCGGCAGTCGTCGGGTTGCCCACTAACAAGTTGGCCAGTGCATGCGCGTCTTGGTCCATCGCGCCGTTGACCGGCACGCCCCAATGCTGGAAGCCCACGCGGCCGGTGTCCTGAAAAAAGGAAAACAACCCGGGCCGAATCACGTTGATGCTCATCGCTGTTCTACGGCCAGCTGTTCAAACTCACCGGCCGTTATCGGCACAAACCGCACCTGATCACCGCTGCTCAACAGACACGGCGGCTGATTGGCCGGTGAAAACATTGGCAACGGTGTGCGGCCGACAATGTTCCAGCCGCCCGGCAAATCGGCGGGGTAAATCACGCTCTGACAATTTGCCAGCCCCACACTGCCGCGCTTGACCAGCGTACGCGGCACGGCGCGGCGCCCCAGTTTCAGCGCAGGCGCGTGCATGCCGATATACGGGTGGCCCGGCGCGAAACCGACCATCAGCACATCGACCCATTGCCCGCTGTGCGCGGCAATGACTTCGCCAGGGGTCATGTCGCAGGCGTTGGCGATAGCCAGCAGGTCCGGCGCGTAGTCACCCTCGTAGCACACCGGAATTTCAAACCGTTTGGGGGTGATGCGCGGCAGGTTCTGCTGCTGTGTCAGGGCGTCTTTCAGCACCTCGGCCACGGCGTCGTACGGTAGCAGTTCGGGGTACAGCACGGCGAACATATCGGGGGAGTAATGCACGCCCACGGATACCATTGCCGGGATCACATCGGTAACGCCGCTGAGCAGCCCACGCGCCAACAGGTCGTGCAGCGTTGCACTGAACGCTACGGCACGGCGGTTGGCCTGCGCACTGAACACCGTTGCAAACTCCACCACGATGCAGCTGTCGCCACACGGTTCGAACTGCCAGCGTTGTTCAGCACGCAAGGACCAACTATCACAGTTAACGTCAGACATAATGTCGTCATCTCTCATGCGGCAGGCATGAAGATCCGCCCAGCAAGGCTTCACGTCTTATTAACGCCGTCGCTCGGGTGGCGACGGTCGCGCAGGGTGCAATCACTTGGCAAACAGTTGGCTCATGTCCTTGAACGCTTTGAACTCCAGCGCGTTGCCGCACGGGTCAAACAGAAACATCGTGGCTTGCTCACCGACCTGGCCCTGGAAGCGAATATAGGGTTCGATCACAAATTGGGTTTCGCGCGCCCGCAGCCGATCGGCCAAGGCTTCCCACTGCTCCCACTGCAAAATGATGCCGAAATGCGGGACCGGCACATCGTGACCATCGACCGGATTGGCGTGCACCGACGCCTGGGATTGGGTCTTGGGGTGTTCGTGAATAACCAGCTGGTGGCCGTAGAAATCGAAATCGACCCATTGCGCGCTGGAGCGGCCTTCGGCGAGCCCAAACACGTCGCCATAGAAGTGGCGAGCGGCAGCGAGGTCGTAGACGGGAATAGCTAAATGAAAGGGCGAAAGGCTCACGGTGGCTACCTGCAGGTGCTGTTATTCAGAACGCGATTCTTCACCAGAAAGCCCCTGCGATAAAGCGCATATCTTTCGCCCTGAGCCTCAATTTTTTTGATGCTCGCGCCCTACTTCGGCGCACCCAGCACTTCTACGACGCACGCCCGGAATAGCGCGAAGAGCGGCAATTGGCGCTGGGTGTACTTGGTCAGCAACACGATTTCGCGATAGAACGTGAGCGTATCCAAGCGCAAAACCCGCACGTCGCTGCCGTGTTCCAGCCACAAACCGGCCATCGGCACCAGGGACACGCCGAGGCCGCTGCGGACCATTTTGACGATGGCGTCCAACTCATCAAGCTCAAGCGCCTGTTGCGTCTGGATCTGCTGTTCCTTGAGAAACTGCGTGACCTGGCGCCCGCCGAACGAGCCACGGTCATAGCGCACAAAAGGTTGCTCGCGCAGGATCTGCAACGGGTCATCGCCCGGCACGTCCTTGGCGGTGATCAGCACAAAGGGCTCACGGGCGATGACCTCGATATTCAGGTCTTTGGGCAAATTGAACGGCGGGTGGATCATGATCGCCAGGTCCAGCTCACCGGCATCGACCTGGCTGAGCAGGTTCAGCGAAACACCCGGCACCAAGTTGACCTCGATGAACGGCGCGCGGCGTTTAAGCGCCACCAGCGCCTGGGGCAGGAGGCCGGTTTGTACGCTGCCGATGGCGCCGATCCGCAATGAGCCGTGGAAGTTATTGGCGCTATCAGGGGTGCCCATGCGCGAGAAAATATCGAGAATTTCTTCCGCCAGCGGCACCGCGCGCTGCCCCGCCGAGTTGAGGGTGGCGGAGCGGCCGGTGCGATCGAACAGCTTCACCCCGAGCGCGTCTTCAAGGTGCTTGATTTGCGCGCTCACGGCCGATTGCGTCAGGCCCACTTGCTGGCCTGCGGCGGCAAAGGTGCCACGCCGTGCGGCGCTCACGAAGGTTCTTAACTCTCTAATCATGCCGGTTACCTCACCGTTCACTCAGCAGCCGTTCAATGCCACCTGCGGCCGCTCGCCCGTAAAGAACAACGGCCGCAGCCGCACGCCCACGCCGTTACCGATGAACGCCGCCACCAACCACACCCAGCCATGCAGGCTGCCCGAGGCGATGCCACTGAAGTACGCACCGATATTGCAACCGTACGCCAAGCGCGAGCCGTAGCCCAGCAACAAGCCACCGATCACCGCCGCCACCAGCGAACGCGCCGGGATGTTCAGGCTCGGCGCAAAACGCCCGGCCAGGCCTGCCGCCAACAGCGCACCGAGGACGATGCCGATGTCCATGACGCTGGTGATGTCTTCCCACACCGGTGCGGCCAGGGCCTTGGCATTGCCCGGCATTTGCCAGAACGCCCAGCTGGCCACGTCCACACCCAAGCCGCTGGCGACTTTGGCGCCCCACAGCGCGAACGCCGAGGTAATGCCCCACGGCCGCCCGGCCAGTGCCAGGGTCGCGTAGTTGAGCAGCGCCAGGCCAATCGCGCCCCACACCAACGGCCAGGGCCCGCGCAGGAAACGGCGCCAGCCTGTGTGTTCGCTGGTGGCGCGCGCTTCAAGCTGGCCATGACAACCCTTCTCGAGGCGCGCGCTGACCGCTGCGATGATCGCGAACACGGCCAAGCTCAAGATCAACGCCGGCACTACACCGAAGCTTTTGACGATGGAAACCGCTGGGAACGACGGCAATGCAAACCACCAATCGACATGGTGGGTCGCAATCAACGAGCCGCAAATAAAGAAGAATAACGTCACCAACATGCGCGCATTGCCGCCACCCACGGTGAACAACGTGCCCGAGGCGCAACCGCCGCCCAACTGCATGCCGATGCCGAAAATAAACGCACCAAACACCACCGATACCCCGGCCGGCGCCACCAGCCCGACCACCGGCTGACCCAACAACGTACCCGCCCCCAGCGCCGGGAAAAACAGCACGACCGCCACCGCCAGCATCACCATCTGCGCGCGTAAACCGGCGCCGCGCCGATCATTGATGAAGACACGCCAGGCCGACGTGAAGCCGAAAGCGGCGTGGTACAGGGTCAAGCCCAGCGCCGCGCCGACCACCAGCAACAGCAGCTGGCGCGAGCCGACGCTGTTCTGCAGGAACACGGCGCCCACCACCAGGATGATAAACGCCAGCAGCGGCGCGATGGGCTTGCGCGCGGGGGTCAGGGAAAGGGAGGTGCTCATGGGGAGTCTCGGTGTGTTTGAATGGGGGTAGGTATGATGGCATGGAATCCGGACGCCTAGGCCAACAGGTCGAGCGTGGGAGTCTTGCGTGTTTTCTGAATGAATAGAACGAGTTCACATGGGCAGTACACCGAAACTGGAAATCGAGGGTACCGCTTACGACGACTTTCTAAACCGCTGGAACCAGGGAGCGTTCGAGCAACAGCGGCTTGGCCAAGCGTTCTACAACCATTTCCAACTGCACACACTCAACGATCAGGCGTCCATTTGCGCACTCCATGGCAGCGATGGAGAGAAAGCGAAGGCCGCGATTTTGCGGCTGTTTGAAATCAAATGATCTTTTAGCGAACCGGCCATCATCGAGTGGCCCGACAACCGGAGGAACTAACGCCCTCATGAGTGTCCTCGGCACGTTCCGTTCCCTGCGCAGCCCCAACTACCGCATCTGGGCCGCCGGTGCGCTGGTGTCCAACGTCGGTACCTGGATGCAACGCACCGCCCAGGATTGGCTGGTGCTCACCCAACTCACCCCTCACAACGCCGCCGCCGTGGGGATCGTCATGGCGCTGCAGTTCGGGCCGCAGTTGTTGCTGCTGCCGTGGACCGGGTTTGCCGCCGACCACTACGACCAGCGCAAGCTGCTGATCGTCACCCAAGCGGTCATGGGCCTGCTGGCACTGACGCTGGGGGTGTTCACCCTCACAGGCTTCGTGCAACTCTGGCACGTGTACGTGTTTGCGTTTTTATCCGGCTGCGCCTCGGCCTTCGATGCGCCGGTGCGGCAGATTTTCGTGGCCGAACTGGTGGGCGAGAAAGATTTGTCCAACGCCATCGCGCTCAACTCCACCTCGTTCAACATGGCGCGCATGATCGGCCCGGCCGTGGCGGGCGTGACCATCGCCTCAGTCGGCACCGGCTGGGCGTTCCTGCTTAATGGCTCGAGCTTTTTTGCGGTGCTGGCGTCGCTGTTTTTGCTGCGCGTGTCCAGCCAGCACACCAAGGTACGCGCGCTGCGGACCAAAGGCAGCCTCACCGAGGGCATGCGTTATGTGTGGGCGCGGCCGGACCTGAAGGCGATCTTGCTGATGCTGTTTCTGATCGGCACCTTCGGCATGAATTTCCCGATTTTCATCTCGACCATGGCCGTCACCGAATTCCATGCTGATGCGCGTGGCTACGGCCTGCTGACCTCGACCCTGGCCATCGGCACCATCGCCGGCGCGCTGATTGCCGCTGGCAGTGAGCGACCGCAGTTCAAGTCACTGCTGACCGGCGCGGCGGTGTTTGGCTTTGGTTGCATACTCGCAGCGTTGGCACCGAACTACTGGATGTTCGCGATTGCGCTGGTGATCATCGGCGTGGGTGCCATGACCTTCAGCAACACCACCAACAGCCTGATGCAACTCACCACCGAGCCCGCCATGCGTGGACGCGTGATCGCCCTGCGCGTCGCCGTCGCCCTCGGTGGCACGCCGATTGGTGCGCCCATCGTCGGCTGGGTGGCCGACCACCTCGGCCCGCGCTGGGCGCTGGTGGTTGGCGCGGTGTCGGGCATCCTGGCGGTGGGCGTGGCGCTTTACACCCTGAAGCGTCAGCTGGACCGGCCCAAATAGCGCCTGCACACGCCACCTTGTATAGGGGGGTGGGGTATGCAATGATGCGCCCCATCATAGGTAGGGGGGTATATCGTGGGCCACATTGCCGCAAACAAAGACAGCCTGATCAAGCGCGTCAAACGCATCGCCGGGCAGCTACAGGCGGTTGAAAAAGCCCTGGAGTCGGACCTCGACTGCGCCAAAACCCTGCACCTGGTGGCCGCCACACGCGGCGCCATCAACGGTTTGATGGAAGAAATCATCGAAGACCACGCCAGAGCCCATGTGGCCGACCCCGCCCTCAGCGAGGAAGCCCGCGCCCGTGGCGTCGAAGAGCTGCTGGAAGCCATTCGGCGGTATTCCAAATGAACGCCGCCCATAGCGCTCACACCCACGAACATGTGTTCCTCGGCTCGGCCCACGACGAAAACGCCAAACGCACCCTGTGGGTCGTGATGTTGACGGTGGTGATGATGGTCGCGGAAATTGCCGCCGGGGCCTTGACCGGTTCCATGGCGTTGCTGGCGGACGGCTTTCACATGGCCACCCACGCGGGCGCGTTGGGCATTGCCGCTGCGGCCTACGCCTACGCCAAACGCAATGCGAGCAACTCACGCTACAGCTTTGGCACCGGCAAAGTCGGCGACCTGGGCGGGTTCGCCTCGGCGCTTATCCTGGCGCTGGTGTCCTTAGGCATTGGTGTCGAGTCGGTGATGCGCTTGCTGCAGCCTACCGAAGTACAGTTCGGTACCGCCACGCTGATTGCGGTGGTGGGGTTGGCGGTGAACATCGCCAGCGCGCTGTTGCTGGGCCACGGTCACAGCCATGGGCACGATCATGATCACGACCCTCATGGCCACGACAACAACATGCGCTCAGCCTACGTGCATGTGCTCGCCGATGCGCTGACCTCTGTGCTCGCCATCGCCGCGTTGCTGGCGGGGCGGTATCTGGGCTGGGTGTGGCTGGACCCGGCGATGGGCATTGTCGGCGCGGTGGTGATTGCCCGGTGGTCCTGGAGCTTGATGCGCACCACCGCCGGCGTGTTGCTGGACCAAACCGATGAACACGTCGCCGCCGAGATCCGCGAACTCGTCGAACAACCTGGCGATGCGACGATTACCGACTTGCACGTGTGGCGGGTGGGTCCCGACGCGCATGCGGCCATCGTCAGCGTGGTGGGCCGCTCGACCACAGATGCCGAGCGCATTCGCGAGCGCCTCAAACCGGTTCATGAAGTGAGCCACCTCACCGTTGAATTTCGCGCGCTCTAGCTGCGCGCCCTTGATTAAACCCAGGTGAGACCTTGGCTAAAGATATCGAAAACCCGTGCATCTCCCCCTGCCAACTCAGCGGCGATCTATGCGTCAGTTGCGGGCGGTGCAAGGACGACATTCGCAAATGGAAACGCATGAAGCGCCCGGAAAAGATGGCCGCCGTGCAGCGTGCGACGTTGCGGTTAAAGGCGTTGAAAAAGGCTAAATAAGGCTGACGCTGCCGCCAGCCTTTAGAGGGCACATCAGGTGCGCCCCACCGAGCCGCTGACCGGCAAATCACCCAGCAGCTTAAGCCCGGTGCTCTTCACAAAGGTGTCGTAGTCCATCGGTTTCTGGATGCGGGTTTCAGCGTTGGGCAGCACATAAGCCCAGGCGCGTTTCGACGAGGCGTCGTACACCAGCTTGAACAGACGCGTGGGCACCCAGACCTTGTTGTGACCGACGGTGCTGTAACCTGCATCAAACAAGGGGCCGGTGAACACAAACACATTGCCGCCGGCACGCACGGCGAACTTGCGCACGTCCGCCTCGACCTTGCTCCAGATTTTGCGGTTGTTGGTGGGGTCTTGCGGCACCATGTTCGACAGCGCGAAGGATTGCGCCATGGCATTCGCGCTCGGCGCATCGGCAGCCGGGGACTGATGGCCACGGTCCACGGCCGGGTGTTGGCTGCGGTAGTCGCTCAACTCGGCGCGAGCGCCTTTAGGGATGCGCGGGTCCGGGTAGAACTGGTTGGTGCGCTCTTCACCTTTAGCGTTTTTCAGTTGGGCGGCATTCAGGCGTTCCACCACCACCAGTGGTGTCTTGCTGGTCTGCGAGTAAAGCACCGCAAAATTGTCCGAACACAACGCCATGGGTTTCATCGAAGTGGGCACGGTGGCGGTGTTGATCGGCCTGGCGCCAGGGAACAGATCGGCGCAGCTGGCAAACGAGGGTTGCTGTTGTTGGCTGGAATAGAGGCCGAGCGCCGCGCGCTGGCTGATCGAGCTTGAGCGGGAGGTGTGTTCCTGTGCGGGGGGCTTGATAAAGTCCAGCAACCCCCGGGCATCTGCCCCGGTGGAGAGCAGAACGAGAGCTGATAGCCCGAGTGCAATTTTGCGCAGGTGCATGCATGACTTCTTTGAAAGGGAGTAAGGCGTCAGGCTCCGAAAAACGGAGCCAAGTGGATGATATTGCGGGGGTTATTGACCTGACCAAGGCCTATTAGTGCCCGGCCACGAAGGGTTTTTCTGTGCCACGTGCGCCCGGCTTGAATCCATGGGCATGAGCGCCCCGAGAGTGTCAGATTTTTTGTGTGCGGGCCGGTAACGGCCTGCCGACAGGCAGGCCTTAGTTTTACCAGGTAGGCCTGATAAATCGATCTCCGTACAGAATCGCAAATTGGTTCATCGCACTCTTCCAGTCATGTGCCGGTTTGCCCCAGTTAGCAGTGATATTTCGCAATCCCAACCAGATTAATTTTGTTGCAGCATCGTCCGTTGGGAAGTGCCCTCGGGTC
>NZ_UYXQ01000075.1 GCF_900624995.1 Pseudomonas antarctica | reverse complement strand
GACCCGAGGGCACTTCCCAACGGACGATGCTGCAACAAAATTAATCTGGTTGGGATTGCGAAATATCACTGCTAACTGGGGCAAACCGGCACATGACTGGAAGAGTGCGATGAACCAATTTGCGATTCTGTACGGAGATCGATTTATCAGGCCTACCTGGTAAAACTAAGGCCTGCCTGTCGGCAGGCCGTTACCGGCCCGCACACAAAAAATCTGACACTCTCCGTTTACAGGGCCCAAGGGGGCTCACTTACCTTAAAGCTTCACCACCTGATGCACCTGCTCGGCACACGCCCGGGCTTCTTCAATCATCTTGCCAAACGCCTCACTGGCAACCTCAGCATGGGTCAGCCAACGCGTCTTCTGGCTTAGGCGATAGTGATAGCGCAGCCCGTCATCCAACCGTTTCCCTTCCAGGTCCAGGTCATACCACGGCGAGCGCACCTGGCAGCCGGGAATGGCTTTTTCCATTTTTCCGCCCGTCAGCGTGAAGCTGTAGTCGTAGGTCTCAGGGTTGCCCAGGTAAAGGTCGGCCTGTTGATCGTGGCGGCGGTAGTTGATGAAGCCATCCCAGCGGCCTTTGAGCGACTCATCGGTATAGACGTAGTCATTCGCCAGTTTTTCCAGGGCGCGCTGGTCGTTCAGGGTTGCGTTGACGGTGTAGCCGTCATGCACCACAAAGGCGGTGAGCGGGCGGATGATCTGGCAGTCGCTGATGTCGTTGCCGAAGTGGGCGCAGAGGTTCTGGTCGGTGGCGGTGGTGCCTTGTTGGCGGTCGGCCACGCTCATTTGCATCAGCGGCAGGCGGCTGAAGGTGATGGTGGCCTGGGTGGCGCCGTTGCCCTGTTTGTCGAAGTGCACCTGTTTGTCCAGGCGCAGGGTGGTTTCGGGGCGTTCCAGCGGGATCTGTTCTTCGCGTACTTGACCCTGAGCATTGTTGACCAGTACCCAGCGGTCCTGGATGTCGGGCATGGTCTGGCCTGGGGCGAACACCGGGTTGGTCGGGTCCAGCCACCAGACCTGGCCGTCCACTTCGGCGCGCACGATCGCGTGATTCGGCGCATTGGTGCCGGGGATCAGTAATGCATACGCCACGTCGCCGCGGCTGACCCAGGCGGTTTCAGCCTTGAGGCCGCTGGCCTTGAGCATTGCGGTCAGCAAGGTCGCCAGGTCTTTGCAATCGCCATAACCATGCTGCTCGATTTCAGCCAGGTTGAACGGCACATAACCGCGCTCCGTGGCGCGCCAGTCGCCCAAGTAGCGGTAGTGATCATTGATGTGCTGCATCAGCGCGGCGACCCGTTCCGCCGGCGCCAAGCGGCTTGCGGCGGCCACGGCGGCAGCCGCTTGTGCAGGCAGGTTAGCGGCGAGGATCTGGTTGTAACGCTGGGCGAAATCACCGAAATACGCCTGGCGGTCCAGGGCACTGCCCACTTCCAGGCGCGGGATGCGTAACAGTGCGGCGCTGGACGATTCGTTGATGTAGTTGAGATAGGTCGGGGCTTTTTGCAGCACGTCCAACGTCTTGCCATTGGCCGACGGGGTCACGGTGAAACCGTCGAACAGTTCGCTGCGCCACTGTATCGGCCGCTCGGCGGTAAAGCGCGCCTTGACGTGGTCACGACGGAACGCGCTAGGGCCAAACGTAAGGGCATAGTGAAACTGGGTCACCAACGGTTTGGCGGCGCGATGTTCGCGCACGGTGTAGCGAATCTGTGTGCCCACGCGCAGGTTCGGGAAAGCCAGTGAGGTCTGCTTGTCGCGGCTGAAGCCCTGGTCAGGGTTGGGCGCGGTGCGCGTGTCGATTTGCGCGGCATCCAGGGCGACCGGCTTGGCGCCAGGTTGGGTGGATTGCGCGCTGACCACTTCAAAGGTGTCGCCTTCGGAGTAATCGAAGTCGATGCGCGACAGGATCTCGCGGCCGTTGGGCTTGAGGATGGTGTAGTGCTGGGTGGTGGTGCAGTCGGTGCTGGCGTCGCGGTTGAAGTGGCAATGCAGCTCGGTGTCGCTGGCCAGCGGGGCTTCGGCCATGGGTTGCAGTGCGGCGCTGACGGAATGGGTAACCAGCCCCAGGCTGATAGCAATCAAAGAGCGGTGACACGAAAATCGGTACAAACGGGACATTGGCGCCTCGGGTGACACATTGAAACAACTACCCGACAGGTAGTGAGAAGGCGCCGGATGATAATGGGTCGCAACAAAAAAAGCCAGGATTGTTCGACAATCTATCTGGCTGAAAGCACCGTTCTAGAGCCTTTTCTTTGATTTTTGTCATGGTTTGCGCAGTTCAAACTCGGCGCTGGCGAGCCGCTCGCCATTGACCAACACATGCACCCAATGCGTGCCGGGGTAGTGCTTGCGTGTGGTCAGTTCACGAATGTGCTGTTCGCGGCGAATGCTCTGATGCTCGCCCGCGCCGAGGGTAAATGCCTTGAGTTTGAACACTTTGGCTGCGCTGTGACCGGCGCTTTTTACGTAGTCGATGGCGTAGTCCACCACCAGTTTTTGCGCGGTGGTGGCGGTGGATTCGAGGCAGAACGAGAGGCGGATGCGCTCGCCCAGGGTGATCACCGTCGGGGTGACTTTCAGCTGGTGGACCTTCACCTCGGCCTTGGCGCCGGCGCCCATGAGCGTCAGTGCACGGGTATTGCCTTGCTTGATCAGGCTGCGCAGCGCATGCCGGGCAATCCACGCGGTGTGGGGGTTATCCAGGTTCCAGCCTTCGATCAGGCTAAGCACCCACTCCGGGTCATCCTTGGTGATGTCGTTGAGGTGGTTGGCCACCGACTTGCGCACATACAGGCTGCTGTCGGCCTTGAGGTTGTCCAGGATTGAGGCGCACAGCGCGGGGTTGGCCTGCACTTGGGCCAGGCGAAAAGACCACGGCAGGCGAGGGCGCGAGCCTTCGCTGGCCAGGCGACGCACGTGATCGTTGGCATCCAGCGACCATTCCTGCATCACCGCCAAGGTGCGCTCGAAGTCGTGCAGCAAGAAGTGGCGAATGGCAAATTCGGAAGAGCCAAAGGTGGTGAAGTACTTGAGCGCGGCCATGGATCGCTTGAAGTCACCCAGGCCGTAACTCGCCACGTAGTGCGGCAGGAACAGGCTGACAAACGCACTGTTCAGGCGTGGTGCCAGGGCGTAAAGCAGCTTGAGGGTGTGCGCGTAATCCAGTTCGATCACTGCGTGCAGGCTTTCGCTGACCCGCGCCATGCGCTGCATCACCGACAATTCGGCAAGCCCCACCTTCGCGTGCTTGAGAAAGGCCTTTGCGTTGAACGCCGGGTACACCGCCGACATCTCGGTGGCGATATGTTGCAGGCGTTCGACGTTGAAGATTTCCTTGAGGGCTGGGGCGCTCTGCTCGGTCATTGACGGGGCTCGGTCATCGGTGGTTCCAGGGGTTAGAGAAACCAGCGGTATTCCCGCGCGTTGATCTCTTGTTGAAAGGCCAGGTGGTCTTGGCGTTTGTTCTCGCAATACACGTCGACAAATTCTGCGCCCAGCTTATCGCGCAACACCGGTTGATGTTGCATGGCGCGCACGGCCTCGAGCATTTCCACGGGGAAATCGGTGCCGCTGAGGCGGTCCTCATTCAAGGGCGCGATGGGTGCTTGCTTGGCTTCAAGGCCATGCTCAAGCCCTGCCAGAATCGCCGCCAACACCAGATACGGGTTGGCATCCGCGCTGGCCAGGCGGTGCTCGATACGCAGGTTGCGCGGGTCTGACTCGGGGATGCGCACGCACGCATCACGGTCCTCAAAGCCCCAGCTGGCGCGGGTTGCCGCGTTGACCGTACCGCCCAGACGGCGGAAGGCGTTGTGGTTGGGCGAGAAGATCGGCATGCAATGTGGCAGCAGTTCCAGGCAACCGGCCACAGCGTGGCGCAGCGGTTGCTGCTGGTGTGCGGCGAGCAAATTATTACCGGCCGCGTCGTAGAGGCTGACATGCACATGCATGCCGCTGCCGGGAAATTGCAGGTAAGGCTTGGCCATGAAACTGGCGCGATAGCCATGCTTGAGTGCTACGCCACGGGTGCTGCGACAGAACAGGGCGGCCCAGTCGGCGGCCCGCAGGCCGTCTTCGAGGTGGCCGAAGTTGATTTCGAACTGGCCTGGGCCGATTTCGGCGGTGATCACCGTGATGTCGATGCCCTGGTCCTTGGCGGTTTGTGCCATGTCGTCGAGCACCTCGCTGAAGCGCGACAACCGTTCGATGTGCAGGTTGGGTTGGTCATCGGCATCATCGCTGAGCGGGTCGCGGGCGAATTGCGGCAGGCCGTTGTCGAGCTTCTTATCGAACAAATAGAACTCCAATTCGAACGCCACCACCGGGTGAATGCCCTTGTGCTGCAAGCGCTCCAACACCTTGGCCAGCACTTCGCGGGGTTCGAATTCGATCGGCGCTTCGGTGCCGTCCGAGGTGATCAGCATCTGCCCCAGCGGCTGCGATTCCCAACTGACCGGCTTGAGCGTGCCTGGCACCAGGCGACGGTTGGCATCCGGGTCGCCGTCATGAAAGCAATAGTCTCCGATCTTGAACAGCCCGCCCTGTGCCCCGAGCAGCACGGCGTTTTGCGGCAGCTTGAGCGGGCTGCCGGCGGCGACCTTTTCGAGCATCTCCACCGGGTAGCGCTTGCCGTAGAAATGCCCGGGAATGTCCAGGGCGATCAGGTCGACGTAACGCACGTCGGGGTGGTTCTGGCGAAAGGTCCGTACTTCGGCCAGCAACGTGGAAGACTGGTTTTTCACGGGTGTTGCTCCTAGTTGTAAACCCACAGTACGCGGGCGGGCAGATCCGTCAGGTTGGCGTAGCGGCAATGCGCGAAACTGGCCAGGTGAAAGCTGTCGCCAGGGCCGAGGGTGACCGAGTCCGGTTCGCCTTCCACCCACAGCGTCAATTCGCCTTCGAGCACAAAACCGGCCTGTTCGGCGCGGTCGCTCATGGTGTGTTCACCGCTGTTGGCACCGGGTGCGAGCAGGCTGTCGAGCATCGAAAAGGCGCCGCTCATGCTGGGTGAGACCAGGATGTCGGTGATGCCATTGGCGTAATACACCGTGCGCCGCTCGTTGGGGCGGGTGACCCAGTCCACGGCCTTGGGTTTGGGCAGGCTGTAGAAGTAGGTGGTGGGTACATCCAGGGCGTGGCTGATGGCGGTCAAGTCGGCCACGGTGGGGCGCGACAGGCCGCGCTCAACCTGTGACAGGAAACCCACCGAACGCTCGATTTTCTGCGCCAGTTGCGCCAGGGTGAGTTTCTTGTGTTTGCGCAGGTCGTGGATCAGCACGGCCAGGGCGTCAAGTTCTTGTTGTTGATTCATGAAATTTATGTCTAAAAATTTCATGAAAAATTACAGGATTAATTTCATGGAGGCAATGGGCAGCCCCCGGATATATCGGGACCACCTTGACTGGCACCCAGTGGTGCCAGTGTTTATGTGGTTGCAGAGGGCGCTACTGTTTCCCCGGAAATAACAGCGCCGACGTTAGGCTTTTTTACAGCTGTATACTTGGTTAGGGTATTGAGCGTTAGCTATGATTTGCGCGTCTTTAGTAGAGCTGGCTGTCACGGCGAGTGAACTTCCTTGCGGGTTCAGAGGACTGCAAAGGTGCTCTGCATCCGCCGCATAGCCTCCAACGGTAAACAGCATCAAACAAGTCGCAGCACAACCGGTGAACGTACGAACTGGCATGTTCATGATTTTTCTTCCTTGGATGAATCAGTGAGTGTCCATAATTGATTGAGCGCCTTTCCCTTTCAATTGTCAGATCTGACAGTTTTAGAGCGCTTCGACATAAAGTCGATAGTGAAAGTAATGGAGTGCAGCCTCTCTATTCAGATGGGATGATTCCGTGCGCCTGCGGTCGGAACCTGGGTACGCATCATTCATTGAAGGAGCACCCATGAAGTCTAAAACCCTAGCCGCTTGCCTGCTGCTCACCGCTGGGCTGTCCACCGCCAGCGTTGTCGTGCAGGCCGGTGATACCCCGCAAGAAACCGTGCCGCCTTCAAGCATCAACGCGCGTGATTTGAAAGAAGGCGACCGCGCCCCGGATATGTTGATGCGCAAGGAGTCGGCGGTCAGCGATTGGAAAAAGCGCGGTTTGAAGCAGCCTGAAGCAGACAGCCAATGGGCCCGTGTGGGTGACAAGTTTGTGCTGCTCAAAACCACCAACGGCACCATTCTCGAGATCACCCCCGTGAAGAAGTGATCGGTCTTTTTCCTGGCTCTTGCATGAAGGTAACGGGCCACACAGGTCGCGTTACCTTCCCATAGCGAAAACAGGATGCTTGCCACACTAAGACTACCCTCGCACCGTCGCCTGATCGGTGGCTGATCGCAGGCTTGCTCATGTTTATCGACCGAATCGCCCCGGACCACTTACGGGGCACGTACTAAGAGGCGCAGAACCTGTCCGACCTGGGGGCACGCTGGGCCTGCCGTTGTGTGGGCGGGTGCTGGCCAGCCTGCCGGCCCACCTGCCGGCCCACTTCATGGTTTACACGCTTGGGGCGTTTATCGTCGGGAGCGGGGTGTTTTAGTTCATGGGTGCGTCGTTGAAACCACGGCCATCGCGGTCATGACGCCGAAGGCGACATTGGCAGGTCGTCCAGGGTCAGGTGCCCCATAGTGTTGCTCTGCAGTTCATAGCGCAGTTCTTCCACCATCTTTTCCACTGCGTGGGCGGACTGCAACTTGTTGACGCTGATGCCCGTCACCACCAAGTCGACCCGGCCGCTCTCGGCATCGAACACCTTCAAGGTCAACGAGGCGTCACGGCACAGGGTGAATTCACACGTCAGGGGCAACAGCGCTTCTTCGATGCAGTTGCGCAGCTGGGAGAGGGTAAACATGTGTTTGGCCTCCTCAGCGACGACGCAACAACAAGCCCACTAACAGGCCGATACCGGCGACGACGGCGACTGTCGCCAGTGGTTTGTGCTTGGCAAAATCACTGACAGGGTCCAGCGCGTTGCCGTAGGTTTGCTGCAACTGGCCGGCGGCCTGGCGGGCAACTCCTTCGGCTTGCAACTGCCCGTCACCGGTCAGGTCGCCGAGAAAACCCTGGGCCTTGCCCGCGACTTTCTCCACGGCGCCTTTGACTTGTTCGCTTTTCATGGTGCATTCCTTCAAGAGATCAAACCATCACGGCACAGGACCCTAGGCCCTGTGCCCACTCTTCAAGGTTAAGCACCGCGTCATGCGCAAATAAGGCGAATTTGCACCGGTTGCACTAGTGCATTTGCACTTTATTTCTTGCTTTTGACCCGCAATTCACCGGCAAACAGCCCGCGTTCACGGGCCCAAACGATGGCGGCGCTGCGGCTGTGCACCCCCAGCTTGGAGTACACCGTGGCCACATGGTTACGCACGGTGTTGGGCGCCAGTTTCAGGCGCGAGGCGATCTCCTTGTCGGCCAGGCCTTCGCAGATCAAACCCAGCACATCGCGCTCACGAGCGGTCAGGTCGGTGAAGGCCACGTTCGGCAGGTTAGGGCTGCTGACGCTCTTGGCGTTGGCCAGTTTTTCGATCAAGGTCTGGCTGAACCACGAGGCGTCCTGCATCACTTCCTCGATGGCGGCCACCAGTTCGAGCTCCGAGCGTTTGCGTTCGGTGATGTTCATCATCACCAGCAGGTAGCAGGGCACGTCTTGGATGATCACGGTGTCGGCGGAGACTACGCAGTCGATCACCTCGCTGCCTTTCTTGCGCACCTTGAGGTCCTGGCCGTCGACATTACCGGCTTTTTCCAGGGTGGCGAACAGCTGTGCGCATGCCTGGGCGCTGTCGATGAAATTGATGTCCTCGATGGCTTTGCCGATCAACTCTTCGCTGATAAAACCGGTGATGTTCATGAACGCTTCGTTGATATCCACCACCTGCCGGTTGGCGGCGCTGCACACCAAGGTCGGCACCGGCGTCAGGCGGAAGGATTTGGCGAAGCGTTCCTCACTTTGGCGCAAGGCAATTTCCGCTTTGCGCCGTGGCTCCAGGTCGGTGAAGGAAAACAGCATGCAGTCTTCCTCGTTCATGTCCAACGGCTGGCCGGCAACGATCACCAGTTTGCTGCCGCCCTCGGGCAGGCGCAGCTCGGCCTGCATCTGCGGGATGGTCGCGCCCTCGCTCAGGCGCTGGACGGCCAGGTCCTTGCGCTCGGCCTGTTCCAGTACATCCAGTTCATACACCGAGCGGCCGATGACCTGATCGCGGTTGTAGCCGGTCATCTCCAGAAAGCCCTGGTTGACCTTGATGTAGCGCAGGTCGCTCAAGCGGCAGATCACGGCAGGCGCCGGGTTGGCGTTGAAGGTTTTCTCGAAGCGTTGCTCGGCGCTGGCCCATTCGGTGGCGTCGCTGAGGATCAGCACCAACAGTTCCGGCTCACCCTGAGCGTCGGTCAGCACCAGGCTGCGCAAGCGATGGACCCAACTGCGGTGTTCGTCGGCAGTGGGGGTGACTTCCACTACCACATCGCTGAACGCTTCACCGGCCGCCACCCGGCTGAGCGGGTAGTTTTCCAGCGCTAAGGGATGGTTGTTGCGGTAGCGCAGGGCGAAACGCTGGGCGTACTCCTCGGTGTTGGCTCCGAGCGCCTCGACCTCGCTGACGCCGTGCATGGTCAATGCGGCGTCGTTGGCCCAGAGGATGGTCTGGTCGACCTCGGCCAGCATCACGCCGTCAGACAACCCGGAGATGATCTGCTGCAATTGGCGGCGGTTGGTTTCTTTGGTGAGGACATCCTGGCTCATGGTTTCTCCCGGTAGGCGGTACATGGGGGTACGACACCCAGGGTTGAGGATAGTGCAGAGAATGTGCAGGTAAGGAAGTGCGAATGCACCAGGCGAACTGGTGCATTTGGGCCACGACTGAATGTATGTCCTTTCGCCACACTCCCAACCATCAAGGCATTTTGCCTTGCTCTGATAACGTGTGAAGGACCTCTGTATGACGACTGTCTATGAAACCCATCGTTCGCTGTTTCGTGTGTCCTGGAGTTCGGTACTGGCCGGTAGTGCAATTGCCCTGGTGACCTACCTGGTGCTGAGTGTGCTGGGCACGGCCATCGGCGCGAGTGCCGTTGACCCGATGCAGGCGGGTAACCCGCTGAGCGGTTTCGGCACCGGCGCCGGGATCTGGTTGTTTGTGTCGACACTGATCGCCATCGGCGTGGGGGCCTTCGTGGCGGGGCGCACTGCGCCGGACCGCGGCGGCCTGCACGGCGTGTTGACCTGGACCGTGACCACTTTGCTCACCACCTGGCTGCTGGCGGGTTTAGCGGCCAGCGTGGTCGGTACGGCCGGCAACGTGGTGGGCAAAGGTTTGTCTGCTGCCGGTAGCGGCATCGCGGCGGCTGCGCCGGGCATTGGTAATAGCGTCAAACAACAGTTGAACGAGCAAGGCATCCAGCTGGACTGGAACAGCCTGCAAGGTCAACTGGATACCCTGCTCAAGCAAAGCGGCAAGCCTGAGTTGGACCCGGCCAACGTTGAACAGAAAGCTGACCAGGCGGGCGCCGAGGGCAAGCAAGCGGCTACTGCTGCGGCGACCGATCCGGCCCAGGCCGGCGATGCGTTGAAGCAATGGTTTGAACGCGTCAAAGCGTCCGGTGAGCCAGCGCTGAATGCCGCTGACAAAGACGCACTGGTCAACATCGTTGCCGCCCGCACCGGCAAGAGCAAGGAGGAGGCCACTCAGATCGTCGACAACTATGCCCAGGCTTATGAACAGGCCATGCAGAAAGTGGCTGAGCTGAAACAACAGGCTGAACAAAAGGCCCGTGAAGCCGGTGAAGTGGCGGCCAAGCAACTGTCCCGTGCTGCCTGGAGCACCCTGGCGATGCTGTTGTTGGGTGCAGCGCTGAGCTTCTTTGTCGGTCGTATGGCGCTGACTAACCGTCGCGTGCCTTTGGCCTGATAGATCTGGCTTGATAAATCGGGAGCGGCGGCAAGGAGGCCGCTTTTCCTTTCTCCCCCTGCCTCAATGAATGCGTAAAATGCCGGTTTTTTACGCGAATCATGCAAAGGTGCCCCTTGAGCGCAGGCAAAGCCGTCGGATTGTTATTACTCACCTCCATGCTGGCGGCGTGCGGTACTTCGCCGCCACGCACGCCGAATGACATCTGCGGCATCTTTCGCGAAAAGGACGACTGGTACGACGCCGCCAAGGTCACGCAAAAGCGTTGGGGCGTGCCCATCCAAGTGCCGTTCGCCATCATGTATCAGGAGTCCGGCTTCCGTCAGGATGCTTTGGCGCCCCGCAAATACCTGTTATGGATCATCCCTTGGGGCCGCGTTTCCACCGCCGCCGGCTACGCCCAGGCCAAGGATGAAGTGTGGAACGACTACCGCAAAAGCACCGGCCGCAGCGGCGCCAGCCGCCAGGACTTCGACGACGCCATCGACTTTGTGGGCTGGTACATGGACAAGACCTACAGCGTTAACGGTGTGTACAAATACGACGCCTACGGCCAGTACCTGAACTACCACGAAGGCTGGGGTGGCTACCGCCAGCGCACCTATGCCGCCAAAGCCTGGCTGGCGCCGGTGGCGAGCAAAGTGCAGGCGCGGTCGCAGCTGTATGCAGCGCAATATGCGCGGTGCAAGGATGATTTGGGGCGCGGGTTCTGGAGCCGGTTCTGGCATTGGTTGTGAGCAACCCGGAATGTTTGCCGCGCCACGCTGCATGAAGCATGCAGCGTGGGAAAGACGCTTACATTTGGAGTAACCAGCCCACCACGGGCACGATCAGAAGCGTACTCAACGCCATTGAAATCACATTGCCGATATACGGATGAAAGTGAGCAGGCAGTCGCCCTGCAATGGCATTGGCTAATGGCGGTGCGATCAGCGCGCCCAGTAGTGCACTGGAGCCTATCACCGTCCAACTACCGCCATGGGTCAGCACCGCAGCAGGGACTACCGATACCAGTGGAACGTAAGTCGGATACCATCCCCGTTTGATCCACTGGTGCCGCCATATCAACACGCCCAACGCCGACGTCAGTGCTTGTGCAGCAAGTAGGGGCAGGACCAGGCCTGATCCATACGCCGGGCCGATGGGGTTCAGCGCGTATGCCAGCAACACGCCTGCCAGCAGCCCGAGGCTCGCCAGCTCATTTCCGAAAAAAGGGGCTTCGGAGAAGTCTGCCAAAACCCGCCGCAGGCTCCATACCACACCGTAGGTGGGCGGCTTGGGCGGTACTGATCTGGCGGGGGCGATGTAGTCCGAGCGCACCAGGGAGGGCACGCGGCGACACAATACAAACGCTATGACACTGCCGACGGCCATGCCCATTACATTGCCGATCACCACGGGCAGGCCCAAGGGTACGCACACGAAGTTCACGATCAACAAGCACATCGGCGTCACCAGCAACGCCCCCAATAGTGCGCCGTTGAGCGTGATCTTCCAGCCACCACCAAACATCAGCACCATTGCCGCTGGTAATGAAACGAATGCCGCAAACGTAGGTTGCCACGTCTCGGCGGTAACGCTCCAGCCCCACAGCATGTTGCTCAGCAGTAGACCCAACAATGAGCTGGTCACCAGCCATGGCCACAGGCCTGTTCCGTAGGAAATGGAAAAGCCTTGCCAGGCTTTTCCGCGCTTGCTCGCCCACCAGGCCAGGTATGCGCCGCTCAGTAATCCGAGTGAGGCGAGTTCATGTTTGTAGAAGGCAACCTCGCTGATATCTCCAAGTATCCATCGCAGCCAGGCAACGGGATGGGGCAGGCTCGCGACCATCTCGCCATAGCCTGGCCATGAACCTCCATGACTGAGGATCACCCAGAGCGCCAGAAATGCACTGATCAGCCCCAAGAGAAGGACCGTGATGTCCGCGCGTGAAGGGTGGCGCGTTTTAGGGGTAAAGAGCGTTTGCATGTTTTCCCCCCTCCTCAACGCGGTAGAGCAGGGTGTTGGGAATACCCGAGCATTTGATCGTAGAGATCATTGCGTCGGTCGCGTTGCAGATCATTCAAGCTGTTCCAGATCGGCGCGCTGCGGGCGCTGGTGATATCGACATCGGCAAACAGAATTTCCTGACGATCGGCCGACGCCACCGCACCGATTGGCCAGCCATTGGTTCCGGCAATCAACGAACACCCCAGATAACGGGCATCACGCTCTTCACCAATGCGGCTGGCCGCTGCGATAAACACATTATTCACATGGGCGGCAGTCATCGTCAGGTAGGACGCCATGCATTTGCCCGCGTCATCGAATAGCGGCGGTGGTGTCCACACCCAATTGTTCAGACTACAAATGATGTCCGCGCCTTGCTGGCTGAGAATGCGCGTGACTTCCGGGAACCAGATATCCCAGCAAATCAGCAAGCCGATACGCCCAATCGGCGTTTCAAACACCGGAAAGCCTGTATTACCGGGGGTAAACCACAGCTTTTCCAGGTTCCATAAGTGAGCTTTACGGTACTTTCCGATATATCCGTCGGGGCCTAGCAGCACGGCAGTATTGAACAGTTGCATGCCGTCTATCTCATTCAGGCCAGCTACCAGATACACCTGATGCCTGCAGGCGAAATCAATCCACGCGCGCACGCTGACGCCGTCGGGAACGGCTTCTGCGTGATCGAACGCGTCCTGACGGCTGCTGAAAAAGTACCCGCAATTGGAAAGCTCAGGTAGCACGATCAGATTGGCTCCGCCATTGGCCGCTTCGGTTGCCAGTGCCAGGCTTTGGCGCAGGTTGTCAGCTCGGTTGGCCATGCCGACCTGAGGATCAAGTTGTATAACCGCTATACGGGCCGGGCTGGTTGGTTCGCTCATCGACGTGACCTCTTATTGTTATGCAGCCGGATTTGGCTGAGTGTTTATAAGAGTCAACAAGGTGTTTGTATGAAAGTCGGGCGATTCTTCTTGCGCTGTAGTCTGATTCTTTTATTTCTGATTATCGACTTTGTATTCGGGGTAGTCTTGCATCGTAAAGCCACCATTGAAATCGGCATTGGTTTTGTTGCAAATGTTTATCACGGTATCAATGGCGCCCCTAAAACAAGGTTCGGTCCAGCCAGCGTCAACGGAGAAAGACTCGCCGCATAGATAAAGTCCCGAAGTGTGAGAGAAGTCTCGATTGTATTTCATCAAGCTGACAGCGTCGTGATAAGTGCCTGCACGGTAGAGCTTTGCACACCCAAGCGCATTTTTATCGTTCATCCAACGTTGTACGACGGCGCCTTCATGGCCTATGTAAGGTGATATTTTTTGTTTTATATTGGTTGATTTTAAAAGGATTCGATCAAGTTCTTCTATGCACTTGTCAACCAGCTCGTCATCACTGAAGCAGGAAAGCTTTGTCGCGTCATCTTCCCAGGTGTAGCTGAGTAGAATGCAGTCGTAGGCGTGATTGTCGTTGTAGCGGTAGGTGTAGATGTCGTGTATGAAGCTATCAGTCACGATGGTTTGAGGAATGTTGTTGTTGTGAGAAAGAAACGATTTTTTAAGGGGGGCGTATACCTTGCAGCTGGTTTCCCAATGCGCGGTTTTATACGCGGTTACTATGTCGAATGGCAGCATTTCCTGGTTGAAATTTTCGAGCAGAATTTGTGTCTCTATGAGCCAGGAGGGCAGCGTGATAACAACGGAGTCGAAGTCGTAGAAGTGTTTTTCTAATCTTCCCGCCTGTAGGGTGTTCCAATCATAATGGACGCGTATTTTCCCATTGGTCAGTTTTTGTAGCTTGGTCACTGTGCTGCTGGTCAGCAGCCCGGATTGACTGTTAAGCAAATGTTCATAGAGCGACTCGCGAGTTTCGTCCGCTTTTATGAAGAGTAAAGACTCCGCCAGCGCGCCGAGTCCAATGTAATTTGGTTTGTTGAAGATAAGCCCTTTTGAGTCGACGGTCGATTGGGCGTTCAAATAAGGTGAGTCCATGGGCGTGCCATCCGAGTTTACCCGACCATGGATCAACTGCAGGTG
Organism: Pseudomonas antarctica; assembly: GCF_900624995.1. Lineage (GTDB taxonomy): Bacteria > Pseudomonadota > Gammaproteobacteria > Pseudomonadales > Pseudomonadaceae > Aquipseudomonas > Aquipseudomonas antarctica. The sequence continues at coordinate 5,250 of NZ_UYXQ01000075.1, read as the reverse complement.
ACTACTGAACCCGAATATTGCTGTGCGTAAAGGATAGAGCGCGCAAACATCATAGAAGGCCCCCCAGCTGCCGTCGCCAATTCCGATAGAGTAGAAAACAGCGGATTCTTGCGCTGTCATACCCATCCCGCCAAAATTACCTGGGTCTCCTTGGCGCCAAATATCGATGGCTGGCATTTTCACCAAGTCACGAAATGAAAGGTGCTCGTATTGACTGACTATAGAAGCCCACATGGATTCCCAGTGCTCGGAGCCATAATGCTCGGCGACATGCAGGGTCATGCGGTCGGCAAATCTTTTCCATTTTGTAAAGACGGTACCTAATGTTTGGCCTGGGGGAGGTGTTTTTCCGTCGGTGTTTTTCCAGATGAGCAGGGTGGGCTCGCCGTCTCCATCGATGCTTCCTTCTCGCAGGTAGATGCCTGTTGATCGGACCGCTGGGCTGCCGGGGTTTGGAAAGTCAGAGTGGACTAATTCGAATTCCTTAGCGTAATAGGCCATGAGTGAGCGGCCGTCGGTGGGTTGCTCATTTGATTTATTGAAGAAGGGCATTCTCATTGCGCCCATCTCAAACGGTGGTCTGCCAATCGAATGGGTATTATGTCTGCCGAGTGCGGTGAGATGCCTGCCGCCAATACGCCTGGACTTTTCAATGACGGTGATATTTTTGAAACCGCATCTATGTAACTCCCGCGCGGTGGTTAAGCCTGTAATGCCCGCGCCAATAATGCAGATTTTATGCTGGGTTTGAGTGGCTTGCGCAACGCCATTTTCTTGTTCCACCAAGGCACGATAGTCAAAGCACAAGTCTGGCGGGTTAGGGAATCTAGCTCTCCATTTGTCACGGGCAGAGCGCTTTTCACGATGATGCCGCTGGGCGATGTCCGATGGATAATTAAAGCCGGTACCGATGGTCATTCTGATAGTCCCTATTTAGACTCAATTGTCTTTTCATAGAATGAATGCAGGCACGGCGGAGTAAGAATAAGCAGTGTGTGATTTTTGGCGAGGGAATGTCGCGTTCGTTCGTAGGTGGAGTGAAGAGGCGTGGGGCGGTGGCTGTTCCTACACTTGCCAAACCCACTCAATTCTGGGAAAACCCCAGCCTTTACGCATTCAGCGAGACCCCCATGAACAACGACGAACTGCAGGTCACCGACCTGCGCCAGGGCAGCGGGAAAACCGTGGTCAAAGGCGCGCTGATCACCACCCAATACACCGGCACTTTGGAAGATGGCACGGTGTTCGATTCGTCCTGGGAGCGCGGCAAGCCGTTCCAGTGTGTGATCGGCACTGGGCGGGTGATCAAGGGTTGGGACCAGGGGCTGATGGGCATGCAGGTCGGCGGCGTACGCACGCTGTTTGTGCCCGCGCACCTGGCCTATGGTGAGCGCTCGATGGGCGCGCATATCAAGCCCAACAGCAATTTGCGCTTTGAGATTGAGTTGTTGGAAGTGCTGACGCGGGACGATTGACGTGCTTCGACGCAAGGAGGCTGTATGGATATGATTCAAGCGATACGCGACAGCTGGCGCTGGGTGGGTATCGACCCCGTCGAGGTGGTGGGCACCACAGCCTTTGGCAATGTGATGCTCAAGGATACGCAGGGCCGCTATTGGCGGCTGTGCCCAGAAGGGCTTTATTGCGAGGTGATCGCGCAGACGCGTGCGGCCTTGGATGAGGTCTCCAAGGATCAGACTTTTCTGCACGACTGGTATTTGCAGCCGATGGTGGCGCAGGCGGAGGAAGTGCTCGGGCCGTTGGCGCCTGGCCAGGTTTACCACTTCGTTATTTCGCCGGTATTGGGCGGCGAGTACGCCATCGACAATGTGCGTCAACTGGATCATGTCGAGCAGATTCGGTTTTGCGGTGACCTGGCACTCGAGATCAAAGATTTGCCTGACGGCGCGCACGTGAAGCTCAGGATTGTTGACTAGTCATTCGAAAGGACGTCGCCTCATGGATGTGGTTTGTGACCCTGAATTTCCTCTAAGCGCCGCGCCGGGTATCCGGGTTGCGCCGCTCACCCTGGCTGATGAGGCCGAGTTGCAGCACTTCTTCGAGCAGGCCCCCGACTACTTCATCGCGGTCAACGGCGAACCCGCGACGCCGACTGACGCGCGCGAAGAGTTGCAGGGTGATTTGCCCCCAGGCTGGAGCTGCAGTCGCCTGTACTGGCTGGGTTACCGCGATGCTGCTGGTCAATTGGTCGCCGTGGTAAATATCGCCGCCGACTTGCTTGCAGCCGGGGTGTGGCATATCGGGCTGTTGCTGGTGCATGCGCGCTTGCATGGCAGTGGGCTGGCGCGGCGTCTGCATGCCGAGCTTGAGGCGTGGGCCGTGGGCAAAGGCGCCGAGTGGTTGCGGCTGACGGTGGTGGTCGGCAATGCCAAGGCGCAGCGTTTCTGGCCCAAGCTTGGGTACGTGCAGGTGCGTACGCGGGAGGGGATTACGATGGGGCGGCAGGTCAATACGGTGTCGATTCAGGTCAAGGCGTTGGCGGGCGGGCGGATTGATGAATACCTGGAAAGCGTCGAGCGGGATCGACCGGGTACGCCGTAATCGCGTATGTACACCGCTTGTTGTGGGCGCTGGCTGGCCTGCGATGCAGACGCCTCGGTGCGGCAGAAAACAGTTCCTGAACATGCCCTGAAGAATCTGCCTAATCTTCATCGGTAAATTTTCCTACGGTTTACTCCCTTGTAATCGCGGCGTAAACTCCGCGCGTTTTCATCAATAGCGGAGACCCTCAGTGGGTACTTGTTCGAGTGACAGTTGTCGGCCGGTTTCGGTAACCGGCACCTACTTGGCAAGGTAACGCGCATTGTTTATATGCCGTTGTCTCGCCTCAAAAAGCGAGAAGCGGCATCCCGGCAGCGCTTGTTCTGGCGCCTGCCCGAATCCCTCTCATCGACGCTGACCAGCACCTGAAATCATTCAGGCTGCTACGGACGCGCCTGCCTTTTACGGCAGGCGGGCCAAGCTGACTGCGCCTTTAACACTGGTGCGGTGCAGACGGTTGTACCTGCACGAAGGTTTCCGGGTCGGCGGTGGCTTAAATAGGCTGCTGCGTTCAGGGAGATTTCTTATGCAAGCACTCAACAACATCAACCTCAATTCCTTGGTTGATACCGTCGTCAGCCTCACCGCGGCGTTTATCCTCGGTGGCTTGATCGGTTTCGAACGCCAGTACCGCCAGCGCACGGCGGGCTTGCGCACCAACGTACTGGTGGCCGTGGGCGCGGCGATTTTTGTCGATATGGCCAACCGCCTGGGCGGCGCGGAAGGGGCGGTGCGGGTGGTCGCGTATGTGGTCTCGGGCATTGGCTTTCTAGGTGCCGGCGTGATCATGCGCGAGGAAGGCAACGTGCGCGGGCTCAACACCGCCGCCACGCTTTGGGCATCGGCGGCGGTCGGCGCGTGTGCAGGGGCCGACCTGATTCTGGAGGCGCTGCTGGGCACGCTGTTTGTACTGGCTGCCAACACCTTGTTGCGCCCGATCGTCAACAACATCAACCGCCAGCCGTTGGACGTGGTGTCGGCCGAGGTCACCAATATCCTCTATGTCATCGCGCGGCGTAGCCAGCAACAGGCGGTGATGGTCTTTCTGGAAGCCGAGCTGGCGCGGTGCAACTACCCGGCCAGCGACGTCGATGTTCGGCCGTTCGGCAGCGAAGAAGTGGAGATCGAGGCCACGTTGGTCGCGACCTCGGTAGATGGCGACGAACTGGATGCGCTGGTGGCGCGTATTTCTACCTCGACCTTGGTGGTGCAGGCCTTCTGGAGCCCGAGTACCACCGACTAGGCTGCTCGCCGAGCGCGTCGCCACATGCTCATTGGCTGCGCTTGGCTAGGAGAGTTCCTACATTTGCTTGGGATTACCCCTTCGGATGAAGCGTTATTTCGTTGTTAAGGTTGCGCACTTGCAGCTAGCCGGAGGCACCGGTTTAGCTGTACGAGTTCAGTTTTTTCAATCGAAGGGACCAGGCGTAGACTGGCTATCGTCCTGAGTGGGGACAGTGCCGTTGGTCGGCACTGTCATTTCTCACAGGTACCTGTGTCCCGTGTGATGTGTGAGGGTACTTACCTCTCAGGGGAGTCTTATGAGCAAAGCGTTAATAGTTGATGACCATCCATTTATCCGCCAAACCGTTCGGTTCCTGCTCAAGCAGGAAGGCTTCACTGACATCGATGAGGCAGGCAATGGCGCGGATGCCGTGCAGAAGGCCAGGGAAGGGCGCCCGGACCTGATTATTCTCGACTTGGCCATCCCGAAACTGGGTGGCCTGGAAGTGATCAGCCGAGTCAAGGCGCTGGGCGTGCCGTGCAAGATGCTGGTACTGACGGCGTCCATTCCCGAATTTTTTTCCTCTCGCTGTATGCGCGCCGGTGCCATGGGGTATGTCGCCAAGACCGGGGAACTGGACGAGCTGCAAAAGGCGATCAAGGCCGTGATGTCCAACTACAGTTGTTTCCCCAGCTTGCCGAGCAGTTCGGTACGCCGTGACGATTTACAGACCACCGAGCTGCAACTGGTGGAGTCGCTGTCGGACCGCGAGGTGGAAGTCTTGCGAATGCTGGCGCTGGGCCTGGGCAATAACCAGATTGCCGAGCAAATGCTCTTGAGTCACAAGACCATCAGTACGTATAAGACTCGGCTCAAAGAGAAGCTGCGGATGTCGTCGGTTGTACACATGGCCAAGTTCGCTAGCCGCAATGGTCTGATCTGATTCGCAATGAACCCTTCCCCCATTCGACGGTTCATCTTTGGTTTGCTGGTGGGCATGCTCCCGATGCTGGCGACTGCCCTGGATGAGCCTCACGTCCTGCGTTTGTTGGGGCGCGCCAATCTGGAGGGCAATGGTCCGTCCCTGGCGCTGGGAGAGGCGGACTGGCACTGGTTGCGCGAGCGTCGTACCTTGTTGCTGGGGGTGTCCGCCCCCGATTACGGTCCCTTCGAACTGACAAATAATAATGACGAGCTTGAAGGCATAACGGCCGACTACGCACGGCTGCTCGCCCAGGCGCTGAACGTCAGCGTGGAAGTTCGGCGCTACGATACCCGCGATGAGTTGATCGAGGCGCTCAAGCACGGCGCCATTGACTTGCTCGGAACAGCCAACGGTTTTAGGGCGGGCGACCCGCAGTTGGTCCTGTCTCGCTCCTACGCCAATGATCAACCGGTGCTGGTCACCCGCACCGGCGACGCCCAAGCCTTGACCGTTGATCATGCAGGCAAACGCGTGGCAA
>NZ_UYXQ01000074.1 GCF_900624995.1 Pseudomonas antarctica | reverse complement strand
CGTCTCGATCACCTGGACAGGCAAAAACGTTGCGCTCTGGCTGACGGGGCCGAATAACCCTTCCTTATACTGATGCCGCCAACGAAAGACCAGGTTGGCATTGAGGTCATGCTCGCGAGCGATCAGCGACACGGAGGCGCCAGTCTGGAGGGTGGCCTCGACGACTTGGCGTTTGAACTCCGACGGGAAGTTAGGACGGCGGCCGGTTCGACGGGCGGGGGCAGTTGTATCCAAGATAGTGTCCACTAAAAAATGGTGGACACTATCTTGGCTAATTTTGGTGGCAGTCAGGAGTGGGTACTGGGCGGACGGTTACTAAAAATACGCGGACACCATCGCCCTTAATGCTGGAGTTCGGAAGGTGTGTTGGCTGGACGCTTACAAATCAGTTACGCCGCTGAATCTTATGCGGCCCATAAACCCTGGGGTATGGCCGGATAAAACCATCCGGCTACCCACTCAGCGCTTGGACGGTCAGGAGAAAGGTGATCGGCACACACAACAAGGCGCGCAATGGCGCCCTGTTGCGATACCAGGGTTATAGATCAAGTACATTGCGTTTCAGCAAGGTACATCGCTTGAGCAGGAGAACGTGTTATTTCACGCGACGGGTGTATTGATCAGCGGAGCCAGCATGTCCTCGCGGACAACCTGGAGCGTAGGGCCCAGCGACCAGTGATAATTGTTGGGAACACCCCTGAAGGTAATCACTTTGCCATCCTTGGTGAGGAACATTGGCAATGCAATATTGCTTCCTTCTGCTGCAGACTCAGACAAGGGCACCTTGAGTGCCGCCTTGAACACCACGGTCCTTCTGTTATTGTCAGCCGTCTCACTCAGAACGAGCGTTACATCGCCGGAAGCATTCGTAGACGTTAAGACGATCTCAGCGTCAGTGTAATCAAGGGTGACTAAGCTCTTGTTGGCATCATAGATAATAACGTCCGCGCTGCCCTTCATGACGGCGTAGGTATTGTTCCCGCCTGTCCAGTTTTGCGCCGTGTCGATCACAGCAGTGTAGGCACCCCGGACGACCCCTCCGCCATTAATGACTATCGTATTCTTACCCCTGCCAGTAGTGACGTAATCGTTCTGTCCGTTAAGGGTTATTTGATTATCTCGGTCGCTGCCTATAACGCGACTTTGCCCCCCCTTCATTGTGGCCACATTGGAAAATGACTTGATATTCCCTGAGCGTTGATAGGGGTGTCGGGCCGGCTGACGTATACCCACCGAGATTAACGATTCGGCGAGGTCAATCGTCAGCTCAAGGCGTTCTTCTCTCAGATCGGAAATGCCCCGGATGGCGCCTGGATCGACTTCGGTCATGATCAAGGTATTGCTTCCATTGCCAGCGTCCAAGTCAGGCATAAAGCGGGGGGCATTTAAAACACTGTGAACACCTCCCTCTTCAAGCACTCTTTTGTATTGGCTTATGAATCGGGTCATTAGATCATTGGGGCTCATCATAAAGACATCATCTTTATCTCCGCCCTTGATAGTCTTTTTGCCCCCGCCCAGTAAAAACAAGTTAGGTCTACTTTTTACGCCCTCCACGCTGTCATTGCCTCCACCGAGGCTCCAGATCAGGCCCTTGCCAGGCCCCGCGGTGCCATCAACGCGGTTGAACTCATTGCCATTGCGCGATACGGGCACCAGAGAAACAGCTTCATCCGTTAGGGTAAGGGAGTCGTCGCTATCATTCAGCGCGGTGACCACTGACGGCTTGGAGGGCGTAAAGGAGTTGACGGCTCGGGTAGGACCGATCAAGACGGCGCTAAGGTCATCAAAAAAAGAAGTTGATTCTCTAACCGGCGGGGAAACCACCACGTCCACATTGCCAAAATAAGCAGTTTGATAGGTTTTTTTCAAATCGCCATTGAGTAATTTTGTCAACTCAACACGACTGCTTTCTATGTAGCGATCCTTGTGGAGTTTATCAAAGTACGGTTTCATAATAGCGTAGTCTATAGGCACTCCCCAGAACGAGTTCCAACCGGCGTTCAACCGTTGCCCGGGTGTCAAATCTATAACGTCGTCAATATCGTCAACCGCGCGCGCGGCGGTGTAAATCGCCTGCCCAAGCATCAATGCCGCAGCGACCCCAATACCGACAGCCCCAGCAAGCGGAGAACCTTTATACATGGCGACGGTCAAGGCAATAGATGACAGCGTACTAGCAATCGAGAGTGCGCCCGCAACATAGTGATCCTGTTTGACTTTTGGTTCTGTAGCGGCGGCGGCGGCGTTAAACGAGTTAACAGCACTCCTGACGTCAAATACAACGCTGGCTAAGCCTACTCCCGCACCCCCTACCTTTAGGCCTTTGCCAATGCTGGTAGCGGTGAATGCCGCGGCTGATTGCCCGGCTTTTTCAGCCATTTTGGTCGATAGCTTATTCAGCGCAACCTCAGCGGCCATGCTCCCATAATCAGTTGTCAGCGCCCCGGTATCAAAAAGGGCGTCCGTCGTATTCCCGTTCTTGAAGTTATCGAAGACGCTTCTAATACTTTGATAGGTGCCAAACATCTGCATCGCGGCCCCGGATGCTCCGGTCTTCGAAAAGGTCGAAGGCGCTTGCAAGCGCTTAAAATCAGCAGGCAGTTTTTTAATAAGAGGCTCCAGCAGCGAATTTAACTGAATCACCTCAAGAGACGCATCGGCGGGCAAGTATATCAATGCGGGGCCAGTGGGATCGCGATGCGTTCCAAGCTCGACGTATGCAGCAATCAGGCGCTCTTTGGCCTGCCCCTGAACGGCCTTGATGCGGCTTGAATACTCGACGACATTCAGTTGGGCAGCATTGATTAGCTTCTTGCCATCCGGGTCATTGAGGAGCGCTGCTTCAATAGCCTTGCCATTGATGCGCAAGCCCATCTGATAAGCTTCCACGCGGGTAATCTCGGCAGTGCCGATGCGTAAGGCGGGCAACGTGGCGTCGAGTGCTTGTAGCCGCTGAACTTCGGAGGAGGTAAAGGGAGCAGGCTGTGGACGATGGGGTGTATGGCCTGTATCGATAGCGTTATCCAACGGCCCCTCAAAAGGAACGACGTGGGTCACTGCCAGCTTCGACAGTGCTGCAGTCACTGTGGGATCGAGTTTGCCGTCGTAGATCAAGGCGGTTAACGATTCCGCCATAAAGTCCTTCGCACTGTTGCTTGCCATGTCGCTGAGTTTCGCACTCGCTGCGGCATCAATACTGGGTGGGGAATGGGCGGCATTGAGGTAAGCGACTGTGTTGCTTTCGTAGTTAAGGACAGCGGCCAATTGGTTGACCAACAGCGCTTCTTGTTTTGCCTGGGTAAAGTCGTTACCTTTTTTGGCACGCTGCTCGGCGACCCGATCAGCAACGCTTTGCTGACCTTTTGAGGCCATTTTTGCATCAAAAAAATCTTCACCTATTACAAGGGTAGGTGGAGAGCCTAAATACAGTTTAGAGCGACTCTCGGTGTTCGCCGGGCTGATAATCACCTCAAGTTTACTGATGTGCTTGGCCAGCGCTGGCTGGGCAGTAACAAGCGTCGCCAAGGCACTGTTGAGTGCGTCGGCCACCTTCTTCTGCCTGTCGGGACGAGGCTGAGAGTAAAGCTCCTTGAGCGTGACTTCTACGCCGTCGATTGTGGTGGAAGGTAAAAACTTTAATCCACCCATTCCGCCGATTTTGTCGACGCTTTGTGCCAGACGAGCTTTCTCCATCCATTCGAAAATATGCGCGTATCCACCCGGCGGCGGCAGTGCCGCACTCACAGCGGCGCTTAACTTTGAATACAGCGTATTCATTTCAGCGTCGTGAATGGAATTGGCGTAGTCGGCACGATAATGCTTAATCGAAAGTAGAGTCTGCAACCCATAATCGTACTGCTGAACGCCCTGGGTGGAGTGAAGTTTGCTCAAACGGCTGAGTATATTATTAAAGTCATCAAATTGGCGGCCTCCGTTTTTTGCAAGGTTGGAATCATGGGTGAGCGCTGCGCCAGTGGGGACATCAGCCGTATCAATCAGTTTGCCCGTATCTAAATCTTTAAGGGCCACTGAATACATGGCTTCAATACGCTTGCGGTCAATACGGTGCGCGGCTGGCAATATTCCGGAGAACTCACTGAGTTTAACTTCTGGATCGGCGCGGTTTTCGCCAAAAAAACGATAACTAGGCGGTTTAAGCACGGTAAAGAAGACCTTCATTCCCTTCGCCATGTCGGCCGACGACGTGAAGGTTGCGTAGCCAAAGTTAGGGTCATAGAAATAATATGAACGATCACCTGTGGGGCTGATATTGACCCCGGCCGTCATCGCATGCCCCTCTATCTCCAACATAAAACTGGTTGTTTGAGTGGCCGCCTCCAGTCGTGGTGCAATGACGGTGTATGAACGTTGCTCTACGACGGTCGCTCCGCCCATGGGGTTATGATAAGGACTCCCACGTTTAACCACTTGGTGCAGGTCGAGAATTTGCTTAATCATCAATCGAGCTTCAGGATGTTCTGGGTTAGCCGCAGCAAAATGAAGGTTTTCAACAAACGCTTTCTGTTTATTATCGAGCGCCGCAAACGCCATCACATACGAGAGACCGGCACAATTACCTTGGCTAAATAAATCGGCCCGACTGAGATAGTGAGATTGGGTGTGAGGCATGACTTCAGCCCCAGCCCCTTTCATCATGTCTCGATATTTGACAACCCCCTCCGTGACCCAACCCGTTTGTAAATATTCAATGCGCTTGACTGCCCTGCCTACTTCCTCTGGTGTCGGGTTGCCGGCCACGACCTGGTCGACGATTTGATTAACCGTTAGATCAGAGGCGTAACCCTGTACTGTGGAGGGTCCCGTTTCAAAGCCCCTGTTATAAGCGACACGATCGTCATTTTTTGCCATCTCCATCTTTACTTCGAAAAGACGTTCTTGACCTTCCCGTACCGCCCTTTCTTGCGCTCTCTGTGCCGCTCTTTGTTGTTCTGTTTGAGTGGCGGTTTTGCGCCAAAACTTCCAATCATTAAGCGGCTGGCTTGCGCGCTGCCCCTGCGTATTGCCTATATCGCCCCCGCCTTCCCGATAGCTGTCTTTCGCCGCCTGAATCTCTGCCGGGTAATAAATACCGTCGCGACGGTGCTGGAGCAAACCTCTGACCAGCGCCCAATGCGTGAGCGCGCGGTCCTGGGCTTTTTCCTGTTCGATACTGTCGGTCGGCGTCACCGCATCAGTATCAGCAAATGCCATGATCGCGTTGAAAGTCATCACCGCACTGGCGCCGGGTTGCATTTTCTCTATTCGATTGACGGCCGCACTCAGCACAGTCCACTCACGTGACCCGTAGACGATGTCGAAAGGCAGGCCTTTGACCAGGAACTCGGGGGCTGCGGTAGCCAACAACAGACGTGCCGCCACCGCAGCAAAAGAGGCATCAACGTTGTGCGCTGTCCTCAGATGGTCCGTCAGCCCTTGGACAATGGTTGCAGGTGTCGCGCCCCAATTGGCAAATTGTCTTAGCTCATAGCCTGCAACTTTTTCAGGGTTTTTGTCGGCGCTCTCACGAAGTAGGCGCAAGGTAGTGCGCTGATGACTGTCGAGTGCCGCAAGCGTGTCATTTACCGCAGGCACCGGCAGAGGATTGCTCATCACCTGGATCAGGTTGCGAAGCTGCGCCTGACTTTGCGGTACGTTGATCCCTCTGTCGGTGAGGAACTGTTTCGTGCTAACCCACCGCTCCGCGGGCTGCGAGAGGTGGGTGCTGTGGGAAGAGCCAGTGCGAAGCCTGACGTGGTGAAGCTCTAAACTTGCAACGATGCTAACGGCAGGAGAAGTCTCGACCTCGGCCAACAGTTGTTTAAGACCGTCCAGGACCTGTTGCTGATTACCTCTGTCTACCAGGGTTTGTCGTTGGGCTTGCAACGCTTGCCGCGAACGGGCGGCAGACGGTGTCATCAGGTCAAACGTTTTGCCTGCGGTCAGCGCTTCAGCACGCTGCCGGGCCGCCTCAGGCGACACACGGAACGGCTCCCCGTAAAAGGTGGCAACGGACTCGGCAGGCGCAGTTTCACTCTTGACGTTAGCCAGTAGTATTTTGTCATCGGCGTAAGCGGGAACCAGCAATCGAGCGGCGTGGAGTAATGGCCCAGAAACCTGAGCCCAGCCCGAATCGTCATCCAGAGTGAAGGTTTTAATTTGGCCGGCAACAATAGCTCTTAGCGTTCCTCCACTCGGATAAAGGCGGAGTATGGCGTTGGTGTCCAGTTTCTGTTCGTTGACCCACGCTAGAAAATCCGGGTTTTTCAGCGCGTCATTGTAGAGGCGCCACCATTGCCCGAATAAGGAACCGGCAGGAATATCTATGCGCGCACTCTGCGGCGTTGTTCCTGCTCGTGCGGTGAGCAGCCCCGAGGCATACCGAGCGACCAACTCGGCTTCGCTCGCGCTATCTGTCGCATTGGTGTCGTTGCGCCCCTGCGTCTGCAGTTGTTGGGTTTGCAGAGCGGTTAGCGTGCGGTCTACCGGCTTCCTCAACGGATTGTCGCGGTCCGAGTCAACAAAGGTTTTGCTGACGGCGAGCGTTGCGGCGCGCCGGTTGGCGGCGTCTGGGCTGAGTTCAGGCGTTTCGCCATAAAACTCGCCCACCCGTTCAAACGGCACACTGCCTCGGCTAAACGCTGCGTCCGTGTGGATCGTTGATGCTTTGGGCGCGGCGACCTTTGCGGCAGCCCATATAGACTGCGAGACGTAGGCCCATTCGAAGTTTTGCGCTTGAGTGAATGTTTTGAGTTGCCCATTGACGTTGGCCGAGAGCGTTCCGTCCTGAGGAGAGAAACTCACCGTGGCCATGTCGATACCGTTTCTCTGTGCCCAATCCACATAGATCGGGCTCTGGAATGCAGTACGCAGCTGTTGCCACCAGCGGCCAAACAGCGAATCGGGAGGAATCTGCGCAATGTGGGCTTCACGAGGCGTTTGCCCTCCCCGTGCATAGCTCAGCATTTCACCATAGAGAACCGCCAAGTCACTATCCGCTGCGGCCTGCACTGCGTAGCGTTCACGTTGATTGAGGAGTTCCTGTTTACGCTGCTCAAGCACCTCGTGGTTGCGCGAGGCGGGCGTCCTCAGTGGATCATTGGCATCCAGAGGGACAAATGCCGAGGTTGCTTCAAGTTGTGCGGCCCGGGCTACGGCCTGATCCGGGGTGATATCGTGTTGTTCGCCATAGAAGTCGGCGATGACCTCAAAGGGCGCGGTACTGGCATTGAAGGGAGGTTGAGTGCTCAAACTGTCTGTTTGAGGCGCCACCGCTTTCGCAGCGTTCACTATAGGCTCGGATAATTGAGCCCAGCCGGAATTGTCATGCTGGGTAAACGTTTTGCGTTGGCCATTGACCATGGCAGAGAGGCAGCCATCTGCGAAAAGGGTCACCGTAGAGGTGTCAATACCGGTCTTGTTCGCCCACTCGAGATAGTCGGGGCTCTGGAGCGTGTCGTAAAAGTGCCGCCACCATTGGCCGAAATTGGATTCACTGGGAATCCCCGATATCACGCTACTGTTACGCTGCTCCCCGCCCCGCGCTTCCAGTAATGCCAAACGGTAGGCGTCCGTCAGTTCTTTATCGGCGGCTTCCATCGCCACGTATTGAGTGTATCGCTGCTCACGGGTATGGAGTGCATTCTGCTGAACCTCGAGCGCCTCCCAGGTATGTTCAGGCCCTGCGCTCGCCGAAAACGTTGGGTTACGCCTCAACGCTAACATGCGTACTCTTACAGCTTGCTCCGTTTTGAAGCTGTAGTCCTCGCCATAAAAAGCGGCCACGTACTTAGAAGGGGCTGCGTCATTGCTCCATGACGGTGGGATATCGACGTGGGGAAACCCATGAAACACATGCTTGCCGGCCGCAACGATCTGCTGTGATACATCCCCCCAACCCGTGTTATCCGATGGGCTGAAACGCGTCAATACGCCGTTGACTTTCGCTAGCAGAGTTCCGTCGCTCGCCAACCTCATCTGGGTGCCAGGGTCAATCCCATTGCGTGATTTCCAGCCCGACAACTCCGGACTCTGCAGTGCGTTGTTGAAGTGCCGCCACCACTGACCAAAGCTTGACTTGGGCGGAATGTTTTCGACCGTAGTTTGCTTCCAACCAAGGCTTGGGTTGTTCTGCAGAATCGTCAGCGTAAATAGCACGACAAGCTGATTATCAGCTCTTTTTTGATCGGCATACCTGACCTGATGTGTGCTCAGTGCTTCTTGATAACGCTTGAGCTCTTGTGAGGAGCGATCGCCGGGTTGCCGGGACAAGTCATTGAGGGCGAGCGCAGAAAATGCGTTATTTTTGGACAACTCATCGGCCCGCTCCCGAACGACGTTCTGCGTGATAACGGAGGGGAGTGGCGGACCATAAAAATCGCAAATGACAGCGGCGGGGGCTGCATTGCTTTTAAACGAGGCGTCTACAGGCAGGGCCGTGGCACCAGGCGCAACGATTTTGCCGGCAGCCCGTATGGGCGTGCTCACTTGCGTCCAGCCAGAGTCATCACCCAGCTGGAAAAGCGTGTGCTTGCCATTAACCTGCCCGCTGAGGCTGCCGTCCTTGGGCGAATAGACCACAGTGGACATATCAAGCCCAATACGCCCCACCCAGTCCAGGTAATCCGGGCTTTGGAACGTGCTGAAAAAGTGTTCCCACCAGGCTGTGAACGTAGCGTCTTTTGGCAACGAAACAGGGGCAGTCAGAGACGGTGTCGGTGAGTTTGCCGCTTGAGTCAGTATTGAGCTTAAGCGCAGCGCAAGAGCACTGTCACCTTTGACCTGCGCCTGAGCCGGCGCACGGATCGAGTCGGCACCCGGCAGGACCAGGGTCTGGTCCGTGTCGGCAAAAGAACGCTTGGAGCGCAGAATTGTTTTCTCGCGAGCGTCTCCCTCGGGAAGCGCCGGTTTACCCTTCGCACCGGGTGTTTTCTGCTCAGTTGGCGTCGAAGTTTGCGATGGAACCTCAGCACCACCCTCGGCTCCACCCTCTGGCAAGGGCTTGCTGACATCAGCCGATTGAAGCGGTAGTTTATCCACCGTTTCAGGTGTTACAGCGCGAATCGTGTGCGACAGGGGGTGAGTATGGGCAGTGCGAGTCGTCGTAGAAATCATTGATTTATTACCGAGAAATGAAAAATCGCTGTTGGAGGCTGAATTCGCGCCTCCATGCTAAAAATTCATACGACAGAGAATCTCTATCCACACTCGAGAAAACCAGCAGAGACCATTGTCTAGATATGTCCTACTGAGGCCACTGCCAACGCCCACGGCCGCTAGCTGAAACTCATGGTTTTTCTTTCAGAAATTTCCCACCTCTCCTGCCCCCCCCACTTCTACCAAAACCGTCGCCACACTCAATTGTGAAGATCAGCCAGCCCCAGATGCTCACTGCAAAATACCTGTCAATTGTCACAGTAGACGGCCCCTGCAATGCTTTTTAGTCTGTAGCGGTAAACCCACCACGCAAGGAGCATCACCATGGCAATCGTCGAAACCTACAAGGGATATCAAATTGAAGAGGGGCTAACAGGAGGCCGTTACGACAGCAATGACAACCTGGTTGATCAGGTCAAGGCCTACAGCGTTATTAGTCCGAAGGGAGTCAGGAGTATGACCCAATCTACGTTAGCTGCCGCGAAGAGTTACATTGATAAGGAAATCTCACCTCCCTCTTACAACCATGGGGCCTTTTAATAAACGAGTGTGCTAAATGCGTCGCGAATGATCATGGAAGGGGAAAAGATTCATCTGGCAACCCCAACGGGTTGCCGCATAAAAGGGCTTTCTCCCCTTCCGATCAGGTCACCGAGCATGATTTTCGCCCTCAACGCGCGCTCTATTGCCGACGTCACCGAGCGTCTCGCCGCGTGGATGCGCAGCTGTTGCAGCACCGCTGACCACAGAAAGTCGGTTTTCCAGGGGCTTGATGGATTAGCGAGCGGGTAAACAAGCCGTCCAGGAAGTGGTACAACAGGTGCCCTTGCCCACCCTTCCTGGAGGCCGCCGCTCATGACGTCCAAGCTCGAACAACTCAAGCAATTCACTACCGTGGTCTGCGACACCGGCGACCTGGAAGCCATCAGCCGCCTGCGCCCGGTCGACGCCACCACCAACCCGTCGCTGCTGCTCAAGGCCGCCGCCATCCCCGAATACGCCGAACTGCTGCGCAATGCCGTGACCCTGTCCAAAGGCGACGTAGGCCTGGCCTGCGATCACTTTGCTGTGTCGGTCGGTGCCGGCATTCTCAAGGTGATCCCTGGGCGCATCTCCACTGAAGTCGACGCGCGTTTGTCCTTCGACGAAGACGCACTGTGGGCCAAGGCCAACCAGTTGATCGCGCTGTACGACCAGGCCGGAATCGGCCGCGACCGCGTGCTGATCAAGCTGGCCTCCACCTGGGAAGGTATCCGCACCGCCGAACGCCTGGAAAAGGCCGGCATCCAAACCAACCTCACGTTGCTGTTCTCCTTCGCCCAGGCCGTGGCCTGCGCCGATGCGGGGGTGTTTTTGATTTCGCCGTTCGTAGGCCGTATCTACGACTGGTATCGCAAAAACACCGGTCTGGACTACACCGGCGCTGAAGACCCAGGCGTGCAGTCGGTGACGCGCATCTACAACTACTACAAGGCCAACGCCCTGCAGACCGTGGTCATGGGCGCCAGCTTCCGCACCCTCAGCCAGATCGAACAGCTGGCGGGTTGCGATCGCCTGACCATCAGCCCCGACCTGCTGCAAAAACTCGATGAAGACCGGGGCACGCTGGCACGCAAACTGGTGCCGGGTGCTGCAGGCGAAGCGCGTCAGCCATTGACCGAAGCGCAGTTCCGCTGGGCCTCGAATGACGATGCAATGGCGACCGAAAAGCTCGCGGAGGGTATCCGCCAGTTTGCGCGGGATCAGGAGAAGTTGGAGGCGGTATTGGCCGCTTTATAAGCACTGAGTGTTGCATGACGAAAGGGATTAGAACGGCCCCTTCGTCATCACCCGCTCATCAATAAACCCTCGCAGCATTCCAATCCGCTGCGTGTAAGCATCACTCAAGCAACTCACCCGTGCGCCGCACGTTCGCCGCAGCTTGAGCCAGGCAGCCTGCCCGTCCATCAATGAGCCGCGCCCGCCCATGGCCATGAAGTGTTTGCTCAGATCGTAGAGCAACGCCATCGTTACGTCCTGGTCATTGAGACTGCGGTTGGCGCAGATGGCCACTTCGTCAGCGGCCTTGGCCTTGGCGCACTCAAAACTGGCGGCTTGGCTTGAAAGGCTGAGTATCAATGTGCAAATACCGGTGAAGAGTGCAGGTTTGATCAATGAACGTGGCATCGAGAGTCGGCTCCGAGACAAATGGGCGGCGTTATAGGTAGGCCCGCCGCCGCCGAAAAAGTTCTCGCAAATGCCTCGCGCGTTTAGTCGCGCTCGCCCAACCCACGGGCGGCCAGCGCACCGAGTATGCCGCCGACGATCGGCGCCAGCCAGAACAGCCAGAGTTGCGACAGGTACTCACCGCCAGCAAACAACGCCGGGCCAGTACTGCGAGCCGGGTTGACCGAGGTGTTGGTGACGGGGATCAACACCAGGTGAATCAAGGTCAGCGCCAGGCCGATGGCGATCGGCGCAAAGCCGGCAACCGCCCCTGGCGCAGTGACCCGCATGATGATCAGCACAAAAAAGAACGTGGCGATCACTTCGGCCAGCAACGCGGCCAGCATGTCGAACTTGCCTGGGCTGAGCGGGCCGTAACCGTTGGCGGCAAAACCGCCCACCGCGAAATCCGGCTGCCCGTTGGCGATCTGGTACAGTGCCGCCGCGGCGACAATCGCGCCGATCACCTGCGCCGCGATGTAGGGCAGCACATCAACGCTGCGAACGCGGCGCCCCGCCCATAGGCCAATGGTCACCGCCGGGTTGAAATGCCCACCGGAAATGCCGCCTACCGCATAAGCCATGGTTAACACGGTGAGACCAAACGCCAGGGAAACGCCGACAAACCCAATACCCAGCTCCGGGAATGCCGCCGCCAGAATGGCGCTGCCACAGCCGCCGAACGTCAGCCAGAAGGTACCTAGAAACTCTGCGGTTAAACGCTTTTGCACAATCGACTCCATTGCTTTCCCAGTGCCACGGCCCTGGTTCAAGGTCGTGGCAATCGCCGTCGCCACGGGATGTGGCAGGCCCGGCGCGACGGTAGCAATGGGCATCAAAACGCCCTGTAAGATTTTTCTGTTTTTACTCAATATGCGGCGTTTTGCGCATCAGTTGCGCGCCACACCCTGCCCATACCGGTGAATCGCCAGGCAGTAACCCATCAACGCCACCGCAGCCAGTAAGCCGCCCGCCGCGCCGATCCAGGCGAAGCCGAAGTGGCTGCCGACCCAACTGCCCATCAGAGCGCCGCCGCCGATACCGATGTTGTAGATACCGGAGAACATCGCCATGGCGACGTCGGTGGCGTCGGGTGCCAGCACCAGCACTTTGGATTGCATGGCCAGGCCAAAGCCCATGATTGCCATGCCCCAGAACACGCTCAGGCCGACCAGGTACGACTCGGCACCGCTCAACGGCAGCATCAGCGCCAGGCACGCGGCGAGCAGGAACACCGCGCTGACCACGAACAGGTGCGGGTTGAAGCGGTGCACCAGGCTGAACAGCAGCGAGCCGACGATACCCGCGCCGCCGAACACCAGCAGGAACAGGGTTACCACATTGCCGCTCAGGCCGGCAACGCCTTCGACAAAGGGCTCGATGTAGCTGTAAGCGGTGAATTGCGCGGTCACCACCATCGCGGTCAGCACGTAGAGCGCCACCAGCGCCGGGCGCTTGAACAGCAGCGGCAGGCTGCGCAGGGAGCCGGAGTTCTGACTCGGCAGCGGCGGCAAGGTGCGCGCCAGCCAGAACACCAGGGCGGCGGCGAATGCGGCAATCACCAGGAACGTGGTGCGCCAGCCCATGGCTTCGCCGAGCAGGCGGCCCAGCGGAATACCCAAGACCATCGCCAGTGAGGTGCCGGTGGCCAGCAGGCCAAGGGCTTGCACCTGTTTACCTTCCGGCGCCAGGCGCACGGCCAGGGAGGCGGTGATCGACCAGAACAACGCATGGGACAAGGCAATGCCGATGCGGCTGACCATCAACAAGCCAAAGCTGGTAGCGACACTGGAGAGGATATGGCTGGCGATAAACAAGCCGAACAACACAATCAGCAGTTTGCGCCGCTCAACGTTACGCGTCAGCAGCATCACCGGCAGCGAGGTCAGCGACACGATCCAGGCATAAATGGTGAGCATCAGGCCGACGCTGGCGATGGGCATGTCGAAGCTGGCGCCGATGGCGCTGAGCAGGCCAACGGGCACGAATTCGGTGGTATTAAATACAAAGGCGGCCAACGCGAGGGCGATGACCGGTTGCCAATTGGCTTGGGGCGTTGCGGCTGAAAGGCTCATTGACGGGCGAGGTACTCTGGCGGTGATCAAACGGCCACGCAGGACAGGCGCCGCCGCCGAACATTCTATAGGTTTCTCGGCCGGCTGTTGACGCGGATCGTCGCCCGCAGGCTTATGGCGACGTCATGGTGATCACGTAGTTACCCGACTGAATCGGCTTACCGGCGTTGTCGACCAGCAGGTAACGCTGGTCGTAATAGCGACCGGCGCCGCTGTCTGCCACCAGCTTCACATGGGCGGCATTGATGCTGGCCACCGGCGCCATATTGCGCACATCGAAGTGGCTGCCCCGGCTGGAAATGGCGCACCCCGTCAGTTCCATCACCGCGCCGCTGCGCGCATTTGTCGCACACCCAGGCTCCACGATAGCGCCGGTGAAGTAAATGGTGCCCTGCCCCGCTGTCTGTGCCGCCGCACAGGCACCTGCCCAGAGGAAAAACAGGCCGGTCACTACCGAAATACCTTTAACGCTCATGCCGACACTCCTTATTGGGCTCTCAATAAGGGTAGTCGTCTGGACGGGCGTTAACTTGAGGGGATTCGGCCAAGGGTGTGATCTAGGTCACGGATCCACCTGCCCCATCATCTCTGGAATGCTTTGCGGCCGCCTGGCATAGCGCTGTGCCAACGCCGCACACACCATCAGCTGGATCTGGTGAAACAGCATCAGCGGCAGAATCAACACGCCCATGGTCGCGCCGGCAAACAGCACCTGGGCCATCGGCACGCCGGTGGCGAGGCTTTTCTTCGAGCCGCAAAACAGGATGGTAATGCGGTCTTCCTGGTTAAAGCCGAAGGCCTTGCCCAACACAGCGGACGCCACCAGCACCAAGGCCAGCAGCACGCAGCAGGCCACCACCAGCCCGCCCAACTCCCACAGCGGGATCTGGTGCCAGATGCCTTCGTTGACCGCTTCGCTGAACGCGCCGAACACCACCAGCAGGATCGAGCCCTGGTCGACGAATTTGAGCCAGGATTTGTTACGGCCCACCCACTCGCCGATCCAGCGGCGGGCGATCTGCCCGGCAACAAACGGCAGCAGCAACTGCACGCTGATTTTCAGGATCGCGTCGACGGTGGAGCCCGCATCGCCGTGCACATTGAGCAACAGCGTCACCAGCAATGGCGTAAGAAAAATACCGAACAGGCTGGAAGCCGCCGCGCTGCAAATCGCAGCCGGGATGTTGCCACGCGCCAAGGAGGTGAAGGCAATCGCCGATTGCACGGTGGCCGGCAGCGCACACAGGTAAAGCATGCCCATGTACAGGTCTTTGCCGATCAGCGGCGACAGTACCGGCTTGAGCGCCAGACCCAGCAACGGGAACAGCACGAAGGTCAGGCTGAACACCAGCAGGTGCAGGCGCCAGTGGCCGGCACCGGCGACGATGGCCTGGCGCGACAGCTTGGCGCCGTGCAGGAAAAACAGCAGCGCGATGGCCAGGTTAGTCACCCAGCCGAAGGCCACGGCAGTCTGGCCGCTGGCGGGCAGCAATGAAGCGAGGATCACCGTGGCGATCAGGGTCAGGGTGAAGTTGTCGGGCAGAAAACGTGGGCGGGTCATAAACAAATCTTCCAGGAGTTGCCAAGCGCATCGTTGCGACTCTAACGTAACGGCTTATTACCGACTAACGCCAATGAGCCAGTAAATGCCGCCTAAAGGACATGAAAAGACGGTCCGCCGCAGTGTACCCGGGCTTTCCAGCCTGCCACGACCGGTGTATGGCCGCACTGAATCACTGCCCAATCGCGCGCTGACCCGGCGACACAGCCACCCGTGGGTGCAACTGTCCTACGCGATTTCCGGGGTGCTGGAGATCCAGACCAGCGTCGGCCGTTTCGTCGCACCGCCTCAGCGCGCGGTGTGGATTCCGGCAGGCGTGCCACACCGGGTGTTCAGTTCACCGCACACGGAAATGCGCAGCCTGTACCTCGACTGCAGCGTTACCGCCTGGGCGGCCGAGCGTTGCCAGGTATTGGAGGTGAGCAGTTTATTGCGCGAATTGATCCGCAGCTTCAGCGAACTGCCGGTGGAATACACCGAGGATGGGCCCGATGGGCGTCTGGCCCAGGTGGTGCTGGACCAACTTGCGGCTGCGCCCCAGGTGGACTTAATGCTGCCGCTGCCCCACGACGTGCGGTTGCGGCAGATCTATCGCAGCCTGAATCTGCACCCGGAACAGCACACGACCTTGGGAGACTGGAGCGGCAAGCTGGGGGTAAGTGAGAAGACGCTCAGCCGGTTGTTCCTGAGTGATACCGGGCTAACGTTCCGCGCATGGCGCCAGCGGCTGCGGCTGCTGAGTGCCCTGCCGGCCCTGGAACAAGGTGAGCGGGTCACGGATGTGGCGTTGGGGTGTGGGTATGAGTCGACGTCGGCGTTTATCAATGCGTTTCGTCAGCAGTTTGATAGCACGCCCGGCGAGTTCTTCCGCTGACGCTCAGACAACAAAGCTCCCACATCGTGTGTGCGTATTTGAGATCAGCTAGCATCCCCGCCATGCGCCTCTTCAAAGAAGTAATCCTTCCAGCTCGCCGCCTTGTTCTTCAACACGCCCAGGTCCTGCAACTTTTCGGCATAAATATAGGTGCGCTGCGGCACGATGGTGAAGTCGATTTCCGGGGCCTGGACGATGTTCTCCACCAGGTCCAACGGCAGCTTGGATTCCTGCGCAGGGATATACGCCGTGGCGTCGGGGTGGGTCAGGCTGATGGAGATATCGTCGAACTTCTTGACGTTGGCATCGCCGACCTGCTTGGCGGTCTCGATCTACAAGGTGCGCGAATGGAAACCCACGCCGGCGGTGGGCACGGCGATGCGGCCTTTATCGGTGAAGTCCTTGAGCGTCTTCACGTTAGGGGTGTGGGTCAGCCGGTAATTGGGCATCGAGCCGAGGGAGGCGATGGCCTTGACGTTCTGCTTGCCCTTGGTGCGGTCCCACAGGGTGAGCATTGGCGGCAGCATTGAGGACAGCGTTAAGCCTGTGGGAAAACTGCCCAGCAATAAGAATCGTACCGTTGATGCTGTTGCCCGCTTCCCAGGCCACGCCACAGTTATGGATACACGTCTGGGTGCGCCTATGCGTTTGCTGTGGGGTTTGATGGGGGAAACGCTAACAAGGCCACTGGCGAATGGACGTCGACACTGAAGCGAACACCCTGCGCGCAAAAAATCCCCATGGGCGCCGCTCGGCTGGTATTGTGCCGCGCTTTGAAATGCACCTGCCGACCTGCGAGGAAATGGACGTTGAACACTGACGATAAAATGACCGGGGACCTGTTCGAGGTGGATAAGCGCCTGTCACTCAAGCCCGTGGTGGACTTCAACACCTACCTGCGCAGCGCGTTCGGCGACGGCCCCTGCACCTGCGTGCGCTGCGCCGCCAGCAATGGCGATGAAACCGGCTACGCGTTCCAGCACACCTTCAACGTCGACGGCCAACCCACCCACCGCCGCTTCGCCTCCACGGCGGGCAGCGATGTGTTGATGAAGCTCAAGCAGGCATGGCTGTCGTACACCAAGGCCGAGCTGCCGCTCAGTGGCGTATTGGTGCTGGACACGGTGAAGGAGTTCGTCGAGCCGCCGTTGCACAAGCGCCTGGCGCCGCTGTTTCTGGCCAGTGGGTTGGTCAAGGATGTGGACGGCGAATTTCAGTTGCTGGCGCAGTCGGCGGCCTGACAAAGCGCACGTTTGCTGAGTAGACTGGCCGCCGAACAGGGATGATTCGGCGTGAATCACGAAGGAATGAAGTTGATGAGCCAAGAAAGCATCACCCGCTACTGGCATGCTGTTGAGTTGTTGCAGCCCCAGGCGGCGCCAAAAATCCAAACACGAGACAGTTTGTTTTCCTCGTTTTTCCACGACGTCAACGCTGCTCGGCCGGTCATGCCCTGGTCTGACGCAAGCCCTGTGGCAAACCAGCAAGTTCCTGCTAAAAGAATCTGGAGCCACACCCTCTTCGCCAATCTGTATGACAGCCAAACAGTGGCCGAAAAGCTCAAGCAGCTCTATGGCGTCGACCAAGGCTACAAGGAACAACCAAAAAGCCGCGAATCCGCACTCTTTGCCTTGAAGTTCACGGCGCAGGGGCTGATGGTCCAGGACAGCCTGGTGCTTTCCAGCGAAGCCTGGTTTCTTGGCCGGGCGCTGGCTGGAAAGGATTGGACAAGAGGGTTTGACGAAGACCAGAAACACCTACGAGAAGACATCAAGGCACTCATGGGCGGCCAGGTCGACGCCGCAGCCTTGTCTCAATTGACCGAGAAAATTCGCCGCCTCCTTGGCCTGCATGAGTTTTTCCCGGACCCGGGGGTGCTTTGCCACCGGTGGCGCGCCACGCCCATCAAGGTAAAAAAACCAGAGCAGGAAGACGACCCTCTAAACAGCTTTCTGCTCGCCGATCTCGCTGACGTGTCAGACAGCCTGCAAAAAGGTGTGTCGAGCACAGCACTGACTCAGTACCTCTCTCGACACACGCCTGAGAACCGCCTGCACGTTGATGACGACGACGCCAGTGTGTCCGTCATCGAGCGGTTGACGCCCACGCATTACGCCACCGGATGCTGGCCTGCGGAACAGCATCTGGGGCTGGTGCACTCGCAACAATTGGCCGTCAACACCCTCATGAGCACGCTCGCGCAGGGAGAAGGCGTACTCGGCATCAACGGCCCTCCCGGCACCGGCAAAACCACCCTGCTACGCGACCTGATCGCCGCCGTGGTGACCCAGCGTGCCGATGCGCTGGCCAGCCTGACGCGTGCCTCTGATGCGTTTATCGACGTGCCGGAAAAAATCAGCGTCGGTGCCGAGACCCAGACCGTCCATAAGCTCAATCCTACGTTGTTTAGCCATGAAATAGTCATTGCCTCGTCGAATAACGGCGCCGTTGAAAACGTCACCCTTGAGCTGCCCCAACGCGACAAGATCGACCCCAGCTGGCTGCCGGAGGCCGACTACTTCAGCGATCTTGGGGAACTGGTCAGTGGCAAACCTGCCTGGGCGCTGATTTCGGCGGCACTGGGCAGCAAGGCCCGGCGCAATACGTTCATCAGCCGATATTTCTACGGCACCCCGCCCGGCCAACCCAAGAGCGGCAGTGCGGTAGATGCGCAAAATGACTGGATGACGGCCCTAGACGCAGAAGCACTCGAAGATGAGCTGGAGCCCAATGAGTCGGACGCCGGCGAGCTGGCGGATGACGAGGATGAAAAGGCGCCTCGCGGTTTCCTGGGCTGGCTCAAAACTCAAATCGATGTGGAGCGCACCAGTCCGCAGCGTCTGCAAACTTGGAAACACGCGGTGGCAGCCTATAACGCCGCAAAATCCAAGGTCGAACAACTGAGCGCGGATACCCTGCGTATTAACGATCACCTCAAGAGCCTGAATGACCTTCGTCTCCAAATTGCTGAGCAAGCAAACACGCTCAAGCGGCTGACTGACAACCTCAAAGACGCCGATAGGCGCCTTGCCAAACTTGATGAGGCCGAACTTAAACCCGCGCAAGACACGCTTGGACAGTGCCTGCGCGAACTGCAATCTCAC
The DNA here is from genome assembly GCF_900624995.1 of Pseudomonas antarctica. Lineage (GTDB taxonomy): Bacteria > Pseudomonadota > Gammaproteobacteria > Pseudomonadales > Pseudomonadaceae > Aquipseudomonas > Aquipseudomonas antarctica. Next base: position 1,080 of record NZ_UYXQ01000074.1, on the reverse strand, counting down.
CAACGGGACATGCCCAGCTTCTTGAGCAACCTGTTAAGCCTCTGGGCAGCCCAGCGTCGTTGGGGCGGTGTGGAAAGCCTAATCAGCGCCAGGCGCACCGTCGCTGAGCAAGAGGTTGAGCGTGTCCAGCGCAGCATCCTTGGCCAAACCACCGAACGCAAATCGCTCGAGGACGCGGCCAACGAGGCCAGCGCCTCGTTGGCAGACCTGCGCTCACGTCAGGGCCAACAGGCTGCCCACCTCACCGCGCTTGCCCAGGCCTGCAAGGCCGACCACCTGCTGGCCTGGCTCAAGCACGGGATCATCGGGCGCGGCGAAGCGATTGAGTTACTTGAGCCATGGGCCATCCCTGGATGGCGACAGGCACGTGCGGCGGTCTTTATCCAGGCGCTCAAGTTGCATCAATGCTTCTTCGAGCTGGAAGCCAGGCGTGTTCGCACCAACCTGTTTTTCATTAACAGCGTGCTGCAAGGTGGCCGCTTTCATGGCCTCTCCCGCGATGCCATCCGCTCCAGCTGGGCGACATTGTTCATGCTGGTGCCTGTGTTGAGCAGTACCTTTGCGTCGTTCGCCCGCTCCTTCGGCTCGCTGGGTGTCGGCGAAATTGGTTGGCTGTTGGTCGATGAGGCAGGTCAGGCAACACCGCAGGCCGCAGTGGGCGCACTGTGGCGTGCCCGGCGTGCGGTACTGGTTGGCGACCCTTTGCAACTCAAACCCATCGTCACCGTGTCGGACGCCGTACTGGAACATATGCGCACACGCTACGGGGTCAATGAACACTGGCTGCCAACCCACCAGTCAGCTCAAACCCTGGCCGATGAAGCGACGCCTTGGGGCCGAATGATGGGCCCTGCGTCCGACAAACGCTGGGTGGGCTTGCCCCTCGTGGTTCATCGCCGTTGCGACCGGCCGATGTATGCGCTTGCAAACCGCATCGCCTATGACGGCGTGATGGTATTTGGAACTCGCCCACCGTCCCCCGAAAAGGACAACCACGACCGCGTCCCAACAGGTTTGGTTGAAGCCAACGGTCTATCCATCGGCGACTGGGCACCCGCTGCCCGTCTGTCACTCACCTCC
>NZ_UYXQ01000073.1 GCF_900624995.1 Pseudomonas antarctica | reverse complement strand
AAGTTGGGATTCGTACGCATAACTATGGTGAGGGCCTCGGGCGGCCAAGCGCTCCAGTTGTGGACCGCCCACGCCCAAGCGTGACATCTGCCAGCCGGCGTCCACACTCTCGGTACGCAACAACTGCCCCGAGAGGCTGTAATACTGGCGCTGGTTGGGGCTGACGCTGGCCGGTGCCGACTCACTCAGCGCGTGCAGCCGAGGGTCCCACTGTTCCAGCTGCGACCCTTGGCTGCCAAACACCCGGCGGCCGATACGTGCGCGGGGCAGATCCTGGTAGGTGCCACGCTGGTAGGCCACGCTGCGGACCGCCAAGCCACGAGGGTCAATGGCCGATAGTGTGGGCGTATGTTGGTGCAGGAGATAAGACATGGCGTAATGACCTGAATAGTAAAAGATCAGCCAAGCCTAGAGATCGCTCACAGGCACACGCGGTACTGAGCGCAATGGAGTGTGTCGATGTATGAAGGAGCCGCTGCGGCGGCCCATCCATCCTTCTACTTAGTGAGGCCGCGGGCCTCGGCGCCAGCCCGCCGACAAGGCCGAATACCCGCCCCTGGCCAACTGAACGAAAAAGCCACGCCATTCGGTCAGCGCGGAAATCACGCCGCGGGCCGCCATCACAATGTTGCGAGTCATCCGGCCCTGGGCGGCCACGGGCAAGCCCGTGAGCGCAACGGCCAATGCCTCGACACCGGACGCGGCCCAGTACGTCCACACCTGATTGAACATTCTGCTTAGCCCACCGTGCATCGTCGCGACAGGGTCCGGCACCTGCAGGGTTTGGCCATGGGGATCGTGGGCGGCCGTCGGGTGACCGCCACGAAGCATCGTTCCCATCGCGCCATCGTAGGCTTCTATTGCAGGTGACACATTGGGTTGCATCAGCGCAGGCACTTCCCCGCCGTATACCGCGTTGGCCACGGTTGCAAGGGCATAGGCCGCCGTCGCTCCGGCGGTGCGCGTGACCCTGCCGCGCAGGGGCGTGCTGCCCCAGGAGACGCCGGAACCGTGCCCACGAAGGACCTGCTGCGCGAGTTCCCTGGAGAGCGCGCGCACATGCCCGCCCAACCGTTGGACCGCCACCGGGTCCCAGCTGTCCTCGGTTTGAGCACCTGTCGAGCCGCCATAAACGGCAAACCCCATACCCGCGGCACCTGCAAAAAGAGCACCGATCTGTGGCGCAAATTGCGTCCAGTTACCGGCGATACCGGTGCTCATATGTGCCGTGGAAACGGCATCCAGCACCGCGACGGTAATGCGCAAGATTTGGTTGCGTTGCGCCGTGGGCTCGAGGGTGCTGAAGAGCGCCAGATCGACGCCCGTCGAAAGGGCGTTGCCGATATAGGTGGATAAACCATCGCGAATCGCGGCCGATGCAGCCGCTTGCATCCTGGGTCGAAAAATACGCTGCATCTGCGCAAGCCTGCGGCTGATGGAAAGCCTGCGCAGTTGCATCTGGCGGGGCTGCTCTAAAGCCGGCGTCGCCGCCAGACCCTGCGCATCAACCTTAGTGACAGGGTTACCACCCACCATGGCGTAAACATTCAAGCCATCCGCATCGCCGGTCGGGTCCGGGCTGATCCAGCGACACAACCACGGCGCGTAATACCTGAAGCCGTAGTAGGACAACCCACTGGCATCGCGCTCCTTGCCCGAATAACGGATGAATTTATAGCTCGCCTCGCTGGCGCTTTTCGCCGCCCACCAGGCGGTACCGCCGTAGGGATAATAGCTTTCCTGGCTGAGCAGTTGCGCCTGCTCGCCCAACTCGAGCGTGCTGCTGCCTAAGTGGTCCGACAAACCGTAACGGATCTGCGCATCTTGGCTGTCGCCCGAGGGGTGACGGTCCCAGGACAATACCCGGATGGTGAGGGTACCGACATCGAGGCTGAGTACATTCAGTTGCTCACCCGTTGCACTGTCATGGCGAATCTCCAACCCTGGCAAGTAGCGCACCTGCGCCGTATGCGACACACCTTTGGCTTGGGTGACCCGGCGCTTGAGGAGGCGTCGTCCGGTCGCATCGTATGCGTAGCGTTCCTCATCGTCGCTTCCGCCCTCGCGCAGCACCTGGGTGATGCGCACCAGTTGATTGCGCACATCCCAGCCCATGTTTTGATCGCCCTCCAGTGCTTGCAGATTGCCGTTGCGGTCAAAGCCCTGCCCCAACCCCGGCACAGCCCTGCCATCGGCCTGCGGCACGAAATGATTGCTGCGCGCGGCCACGCTCATCTGGCGCGTGAACCCCGTGCCGCTGCTGGGCACGTGCTGCAACTCAAGCAAGTTGCCGGCCGCGTCATAGCGGAACTGCTGGGTGTAGCGACGCCAGACGCTGTCGTCAGTCGAGCCGAACGCCACCCTCGCCGGTAACGCGGGGCCGCCCTTGTTACCCGCGGTTTCACGCCCGGTGGCCTTGGTCAATTGCGATAACGTGTCGTACTCATAAACGCTGGCCGAACTGATCCGGGTGTTACTCGACCATTGTGTTGGCTGGGCAAGATCGTCTACCCGCACAACGTTGCCGACGCAATCATAATCGTAGGTCAGATCTTGCAGTGCGGTGCCCGTCGGCCCTTGCACATGGGCACTCATCTGCCGCAAGCGACCATCGGCGTCACCGTAGAGCAAGGTACGCACAACGCCATTCCCGGCGCGTTCGCTGATCACTTGGCCCGCCGCATTGTAGCGACGCTGGCCCATCAACGGCGTGCGCACACCGCCCGTAGGCAACACAGCGATGCTCGCCGGCAGGCCGTCAATACCATAGCCATACTCAAGGCGATTGCCCTTGGCATCCGTGTGATGCAAGCGCTCACCCAGTGCATTGAAACCCGTTGATGTCTGGAAACGCTCGGGGTCCAGGCGCACGTCGCGTTGCGCATCGGGCAGCGGCCAATCCAGCGCAGCAGTTGCCTGCCGGAAGCATCGAGTCTGCTGGACAACTTCTCCGTGCAGCGCATAAAAATCGTGGAACAACGAACCCCCGCCATCATCATGGCGAATCACCCGGCCACAGCGATTGCGTGCGGCCTCGTCGCCCGAGTGTGGGGCATAGGCAATACGCTCGACACACAGCGGTTGCTCGTCATTCGCTGCTTGCTCGAAGACGGCGGCGGGCCGCACGTATTGGTCGTAGTGATGCGCCTGATGGGCGCCCCGCCCGTCCCACTCGTCCAGTAACTGCCCGGCCTCACCCGGCAACGTGAGCCGCCAACCGGCATCCACGCTGTCGACGCGCAACGCATGCCCGCCAAGGCTGTAGACCGTGCGTTGATTGGCTTGAGTGCCAGCCTGTGAGCGCGACAATTGCCACAGGCGCGGATCCCACTGCTCGATCATCAAGCCAGAACGGCCGAACACCTGACGATGAATGCGCACTTGCGGTTCAACCTGTGCCGTTGAGCGGTGATAGTCAATGTGACGGACAATCAATCCACGCGGGTCGATAGCGGCCAGGGACGGCGTATTTCGGTGGACGGAATTAGACATGACCTCAAGACCTCACTTGTGAATAAGTAGTCTTGAAAGCCTAGGGAGAGTGGAGGGGGCAAGGTGGTGCTGGAAGATATTTTATGTATCCGGACGCTGGCATCGCCTCGACCCGCTCGCGCGGGTCGAGGCTGCGCTCAATGCCCGCCGGCGCAGGTCGGCGAGGCCGGGGCTGCGTCGGTTTTCGCCCATTCCTCAGGCGTATAGGTATGCAGCGCCAGCGCATGAAATTCGCTCATCAGGTCACCCAGGGTGGCGTAGACCTTCTGGTGGCGCTTGACGCGGTTAAGCCCCTCGAACTGCTCGCTGACCAGCACGGCCTTGAAGTGGGTCTGCAACCCACGGCTGTGCATATGGCTTTCATCCAGCACGCTCATATGTTGCGGGCTCAGGGTGGCAAGCGCCGTTTCGATACGCTGTTGCATGGTCATTGCTGCTTACTTCTTCTTGGCCGGTGCGGCGGCTTTAGGCGCGAGCTGGTTGGTCATGTCTTCCAACAGCTTATTCACCACCGGCACGGCGCTTTCCAGCTTGGCTTGGGTCATCTGGGCCGATTGTTGAGTCAACTGCGGCATTTTTTCCAGGACTTTTTTGCCCAGAGGCGACTGGTAGAAGGCAACCAGGTCCTTGAGTTCGGATTCGCTGAAGTTGGTGGTGTAGAGCTTGACCATGTCTGGTTTCAGCTTCGGCCAGCCGATAGCCTGGTCCAGGGCGGCATTAGCCTTGGCCTGGTAGCTGTCCAGTACGGACTGCTTGGCGGCAGGCGCCTTGATCTGTTCGAAACGCTGGGCGAACATTTGCTGCACTTGCATGTACACCGGGGTACCCAGCTTGTCGGCGTGGGCCAGGGTAAGGAAGGCTTCGGCACTGGCGTTATGGCTGGCGGTATCGGCAAAGACTTGGCCGCTGGCGCAAACCAGAGCAACCGCGGTACAGATGGCACGAAGACGAGTCATCGAGTTTCCTTTCTAGCAGGCGAGGTATTACCCCAAGGGCGACTATTCTGCGCCTAATAAACGAGATGTCTCAACCCCACCCCTTATCGGGCCTGGTTTTGCGGGACTTGAACCCGATGAAAATTCTTTTATGGAACCCCACTGGCCCATCACGGCCTAAACTGCGCAAACGAACCTGAAGGAGTGTGCCCGATGAGCCGTATCGAAACCGACAGCCTGGGAGACGTCCACGTCCCGGATGACGCTTACTGGGGCGCGCAGACCCAACGTTCGCTGGTCAATTTCGCCATCGGCGAGCAACGCATGCCACTGGCGGTGCTGCACGCCTTGGCCCTGATCAAGAAGGCTGCGGCGCGGGTCAACGACCGCAACGGCGACTTGCCCGCCGATATCGCCCGCCTGATCGAACAGGCCGCCGATGAGGTGCTCGACGGTCAACATGACGACCAGTTCCCGCTGGTAGTGTGGCAAACCGGCAGCGGCACCCAAAGCAACATGAACGCCAATGAGGTGATCGCCGGCCGTGCCAACGAGCTGTCGGGCAAGACCCGCGGCGGCAAGAGCCCGGTGCACCCTAACGATCATGTGAACCGCTCCCAGAGCTCCAACGACTGCTTCCCCACCGCCATGAGCATCGCGACGGTGCAGGCGGTAAACAAACAGCTGCTGCCAGCGATCACCCACCTGTCGGGTGGGCTGGCGGAACTGTCGGCGCGGCACATGAAGCTGGTAAAGACCGGGCGTACCCACATGATGGACGCCACACCCATCACCTTTGGCCAGGAAGTCTCGGCGTTTATCGCCCAGCTCGATTACGCTGAACGCGCGATCCGCAGTGCCCTGCCCGCCGTCTGCGAACTGGCCCAGGGCGGCACTGCCGTCGGCACCGGGCTCAACTCGCCTCATGGCTTTGGCGAGGCGATTGCCGCCGAGTTGGCCGCGTTGTCGGGGTTTGCGTTCGTGACCGCACCGAACAAGTTCGCCGCCCTCTCCGGCCATGAGCCACTGGTGACCCTGCACGGCGCGCTGAAAACCCTGGCCGTGGCCCTGATGAAAGTCGCCAACGACCTGCGCCTGCTCGGCTCCGGCCCCCGTGCCGGGCTGGCCGAGGTCAGGTTGCCGGCCAACGAGCCGGGCAGCTCGATCATGCCGGGCAAGGTCAACCCGACCCAGTGCGAAGCGCTGTCAATGCTCGCCTGCCAGGTGCTGGGCAATGACGTCACCATCGGCATCGCCGCCAGCCAAGGGCATCTGCAGCTGAACGTGTACAAGCCGGTGATCATCCACAACCTGCTGGAATCGATCCGCCTGCTGGCCGATGGCTGCAACAACTTCCAGGAACACTGCATCGCGGGCCTTGAGCCCGACGCCGAGCAAATGGCCGAGCACCTTGAGCGCGGGCTGATGCTGGTGACCGCGCTCAACCCACATATCGGCTACGACAAGTCGGCGCAGATCGCCAAGAAGGCTTACGCCGAAGGCCTGACGTTAAGGGAAGCCGCGCTGGACCTGGGCTACCTGACCGATGCGGAGTTCGATCAGTGGGTTCGCCCGGAAAACATGCTCGAGGCCGGGCATTAAGGCGCCAGGCGTAAACGCCGGGCCTTGAGCCCGGCGAGCAACGATGGCGCGAGCGCGACGGTCGCCGAGCCCAACACCACCACCAGCGCCCCGGCATAACCTATGGCGTTGATCTCTTCGGCCTGCACGAAGTCCGGCCATAGCCACGCCGCCAACGCCACGGCCACAAAGGTCACCAACGGCGTCAGCGCCAGGGTTGCACTGACCCGCGAGGCCTCCCAATGCGCCAGCGCTTCGGCAAACGCACCGTAAGCCACCAGCGTATTCATGCAGCACGCCAGCAACAGCCAGCCTTGCAGCGGGCTCAGTTGCAGCGCCTCCAGCGGATGCGCCCACGGTGTGAGCAACACGGCGCACGACAGGTAGATCACCATCATCACTTGCAGCGAATTCCACACCGTCAGCAATTGCTTCTGGCCCAGGGCATAAAATACCCAGATGGTGGTGGCGAGCAGGATCGTCAGCACACCGGCGGTGTAAGTACCCAGCGATGTCAGCATTTCCACCAGGCGTTGATTGAAGAACAACCCGAAGCCGATGATCAACACCACCAGGCCCATGCCCTGCCCCAGGCTGAAGCGCTCCTTGAACACAAATACACTGGCGACCATCAGAAAGATCGGGCCCATCTGCACCACCAATTGTGCGGTGCCGGGGCTGAGCATTTTCAGGCCGACCAGGTACAGCACATAGTTGCCCACCAGGCCACACACAGCCATGGCTACCAGCCAGCCACCCTTGGGGCCGAGTACTTTGCGACGGGGCAGGCGCTTGGTCGCGGCGAGGTAGAGGAACAGGCAACCGCCAGCAACGGTCAGGCGAAACCAGGTGACGGTGATCGGGTCCATCACCTGCAGCACCTGCTTGAGTTTGATCGGCAGAATGCCCCAGAGAAACGCGGTCAGCAGGGTCAAGCCAAAGCCATAGACCCAGCGGCCGGAAGAGATGTGCATGAGTGCCCCGAATGCCTGAGGAAGTGGAACAGCCATTCTAGGGGGACCAAGGGGTGCCTTGGCGAGCGATATTTTCCAGCACACACAAGCCGGCGCCCACTTTGATCCAGTGCTCCCAATAAAAACCTAGCGCACGGCTTCGAATAATCCCGTAGCGCCCATACCGCCGCCCACGCACATCGTGACGATGCCGTAACGCAGGTTGCGCCGCTGCAGCTCCCGCACCAAATGCCCGACTTGTCGCGAACCGGTCATGCCGAACGGGTGCCCGATGGAAATCGAGCCGCCGTTGACGTTGTATTTGGCGTTGTCGATTTCCAAACGGTTACGCGCATACAGGCACTGTGAGGCAAACGCTTCGTTGAGTTCCCAGAGGTCGATATCCGCCACTTGCAAGCCCCTGGCCTTGAGCAACTTGGGCACCGAGAACACCGGGCCGATGCCCATCTCGTCCGGTTCGCATCCGGCCACGGTAAACCCACGGAAAAAGGCCTTGGGCTTGAGCCCCAATGCCAAGGCCTTTTCCAGGCTCATCACCAATGTCATCGAGGCACCATCGGAAAGCTGCGACGAATTGCCCGCCGTCACCGAGCCGTCTTCGGCAAACACCGGCTTCAGGCCCTGCAAGCTGGCGAGCGTGGTGTCCGGGCGGTTGCAGTCGTCGCGATCAACCACACCGTCAAGGATCTGCACCGCGCCGGTATTCTTGTCCTCGACCTTGTACTTGATCGTCATCGGCACGATTTCATCGTCGAACAAGCCGTCGGCCTGGGCCTTAGCGGTACGCTGCTGGCTTTGCAGGGCATACAGGTCCTGCTCTTCGCGGCTGACGTTATAGCGACGCGCGACAACTTCGGCGGTCTGGCCCATGGGAAAGTAGATGCCCGGCACCTGCTCTTTAAGCAGCGGGTTGATCAGGTTATCAGTGTTGACGCTTTTCATGGTCAGGCTGATCGACTCGACGCCACCGGCGACGATGATGTCGCTGCACCCCGAGGCAATCTGGTTGGCTGCAATGGCGATCGCCTGCAAGCCTGAGGAGCAGAAACGGTTGAGGGTCATCCCAGCCGTGCCAGTACCCAGTTGCGAGAGTACCGCGACGTTGCGCCCAATGTTGTAGCCCTGCGCGCCCTCATTGGAGCCGGCGCCGACGATGCAGTCTTCGACAGTCGCCGGGTCGATGCCATTGCGCGAAAGCAGCGCATTGACGCAATGGGCCGCCATGTCATCCGGACGGGTCTGGTTGAATTTGCCACGAAAGGACTTGGCCAGGCCGGTTCGCACGCTGTCGACGATCACTACTTCACGCATGGGCTACCTCGATCTTGTCGTTGTTGGGAGATGCATCGAGGATAGATCCAGGCCTTTCCAACCGCGACGATCATTCACCCGGCATATACAAAAGCATGGCGGTGAGCCGGCTTGCTGTGGCGAGCAGGCGCCCTCGCCACAGATTAGCGCCAGCCAACGCTATTTCTTTTTCTTCTTGTGGTGCTTGTCGTGCTTGTCGGACTTGTCGAAGGCCTCTTCCAGCGCGCGGTTGATGGTGCGCAGCACCTTGACCCGCGCCCAGCGTTTGTCGTTAGCCTCCACCAAGGTCCATGGCGCAATTTCGGTACTGGTGCGGTCGACCATATCGCCTACGGCAGCACGGTAGTCGTCCCACTTGTCGCGGTTGCGCCAGTCGTCTTCGGTGATCTTGAAGCGCTTGAACGGAATTTCCTCGCGAGCCTGGAAGCGCTCCAGTTGGGTCTGCTTGTCGATGGCGAGCCAGAACTTGACCACGATCACACCTGCATCGCGCAACTGCTCCTCAAAATCATTGATCTCGCCATAGGCGCGCATCCAGTCCGCCGGGGTGCAAAAGCCTTCGATGCGCTCCACCAATACGCGCCCGTACCATGAGCGGTCGAACACCGTGAAGATGCCGCGCGCCGGGATCTTCTGCCAGAACCGCCACAGGTAAGGCTGGGCACGTTCGTCTTCACTCGGCGCGGCAATCGGCACGATGTGGTACTGGCGCGGGTCGAGTGCCGCCGCCACACGGCGGATCGCACCGCCCTTGCCTGCCGCGTCGTTACCTTCAAAAACCGTCACTAAGGCATGCTTGCGCATGCGTTTGTCGCGCATCAGCCCGGAGAAACGCGCCTGTTCGGTGATCAGCTGTTCCTCGTAATCATCCTTGTCCAGACGCAAGGTCATGTCGAGGCTGTCGAGCAGGCTCTTCTGATCCACCGACGCCAGCAACGGCGCCGGGTTCATGCCGCTGGCCTTGCCCTTGGGCAGTTTCAAGGCATTTTGCAGGCTCTCAAGCAGGATCTTGCCCACGGTGAGGCTGCGGTAATGCGCGTCGACGCCTTCGATCACATACCACGGCGCGTAGTCGCGGCTGGTACGGCGCAGGATGCGCTCGCCGAAATGCACAAACTTGTCGTAGGTCTCGGACTGCTGCCAGTCCAACGGGCTGATGCGCCAGCTGTGCAGCGGGTCATCGGCCAGGGCCTTGAGACGTGCCTTCATCTGTTTTTTGGACAGGTGGAACCAAAACTTGAAAATCAGCGCGCCTTCATCACACAGCATCTTTTCCAGGCGTTCGGCACCGGCGATGGCTTGGTCCAGGCGTGCGTCCTTGATCTCGCCGTGCACCCGGTTTTGCAACATCTGGCTGTACCAGTTGCCAAAAAAGATGCCCATGCGCCCTTTGGCTGGCAGTTGCCGCCAGTAGCGCCACGCGGGTGGGCGCGCCAGTTCTTCGTCGGTCTGCTGATCGAAGGTACGTACTTCGATCAGGCGCGGGTCCATCCATTCATTGAGTAGCTTGACGGTCTCACCCTTGCCCGCGCCTTCGATGCCGTTGATCAAAATGATCACCGGGAAGCGCTTCTGCTGTTGCAGCTCGTACTGCACCTCCAGTAAGGCTTCACGCAGGGCCGGCACCTCGGCGTCGTAAGTGTCTTTGTCGATGGCGTGACCGATTTCGGCGGATTCGAACATGAACGGCTCCTTCCCAATAGGGTTCCAGACTAGCGGATTGGGCACCACGCCAGTCAAGGAATTCCAACAGGCTTGCCGTGGATCAATCAGCGGACCCGATGGTTAATTGCCGGGAACATGACAAATGCCCAAGTCCTGGTGCTTCAACATCTGCTGCGTCAGGCGCTCCACTACTTCGGTAATTGCCTGACGGCGAGGCGAACGCAGTGCCTCCATTTGCTCGAGATACTCCCCATCAGTGAGGTTTTGGCTGTTCTCAAACAACCTTTGCTGCTGCGTATCAAAGGGCACGGTTGCCGACTGAAATGCTCCGGGAAACTGCTGTTTGAGGTGGGTTCTCCAGAACGCCAACTGTGTAATAAAACGCAAGAATGCAGGGGACAGCTCTGCCGTGCGCACTTGAGAGTGCGCCACCTCCAGACCGTCGCTGGTCACATCGGCAAATAGTGCAAAATTCATGTGCTTGGGCTGCCCGGGCAGTTGCAGGACCTGGGCCAACCCGACCCGGAATGCCAGGCTGACTTCCAGGGGGTCCGCGCAGAAGTTTTCGACGGCATAGGTAGCCGCAATTTTTTCCAGTTCACTGAGGCGAAACAAACCTCGGCTTAAGGTCAGCAGCGCCCCGGAATTGCCCTGCGTGCGACCCGCCTGAAGCATGGCCTTTTCGATCTCCTTCAAGACTTCGATCTGACTGAACATCTCAGCTGTACCGTCTGAACAGTTCGCCGGATGAGCCGCCAGTTGAAAGACCCGCTCGCGCAATTCCACGCTGTCATGGGTCGCCTGCAATACCTCCCAGACGCGCCGGGTCAAGTCTTCGTGCACGTAACGACTGTCCGCAGTACCGGACAGTTGAGCCAGCAATTGGAACAACGGTGTCGATTCCGGATCGTCTCGAAGGTTGGCCCAGACGGTCCGCTTGTGCAGGTCTCGGTTAGCCACTTCATCCGGCAACCATAATGCCCGGGCCTTCAACTCGGTCATGCGGGGTTGATCGTCCTCTACATACCCCATGCCGATACCGACGTCGTCGCGATAACGAACGAGCGCGTTTACCGTCGACCTGGATAACGGATTACCGCCCAGATTTATCGACTGGCTGAAACTACGCGGCGTTGTGAACAACCACTCGGGCAACACCGTGATCGAGTTGCCGCGCAGGTCCATTTGCTCCAGGTGAGCTGGCCGCTCAAGCCCCAGGGGCAGATCAGTGATTTTTGTGTCTTGTAATAACAGGGTATGCAAGTCACGCATCTTGCTGATATCCACCAGCTTCTCAAGCGGATTGTGGCTCAGGTCCAGCAAGCGCAATGCGCTCAAATCAGCCAACTTCACCCGTGTGTATTCGGTCAGCGCCAACCGGTTGCGAGGCATCGACAAATGATCGAGTTCAAACATTCGTGAAAGTACTTCCGGTAACCGGGTCAGGCGGTTTCGGTCCAGCTCCAGACGCTTGAGCCCCTTGAAACACTTCAGAAAATAAGCGACGTCGTCACCCAACTGCATGTTCTTGAGTGACAACTGCTGGACATGATCGAAGCGGACTTCTGCAGGCAGCGTCGGCAACGACCCCACGCGCATCCCGTCCAGGTTCAAACTGGTAACGGACACTTGGTGCTCATTCAGGACAACGCTTTGACGCCGCCAACAGGCTTCAATGCGTTCTGCCACCTGCTGACGGCTATCGCGAATATCACTCAGGCCCGGCTGTTTCTCCATGCCTTGGGTATCGCTCTTCCAGTGCTTGAGCAGCGCCCGCAAATGACCGAGCTCTGCCTCCAAACGCTTTACCGCCTTGGCCCGAGAAAGAGGGTCAGCGCCCAACGCCATCAGCAGCGAAGACACTTGTGCGTCACTGAACAAGGGGTATAACCGCTTCACCTTACGCACCAGCGCACGCGGATGAGCCAACGGCCCCGTCGGCAAATCGGCCATTTCACAGGGAACCGCCTCCTCGACTGGCTCGCTGACCTTGTGGGAAAAGGCCTGCGCTGCCAGTTCCCGTTCCCCCTTGGCCTGCGAAGCGCTCATGTATCGCAGGCGCCAAATGTTACTGGGCTCCTTCAGCGGTAATTCCAATGCTACTCGCTGGGTATTTGTCAGCACCGAATCGATTGCCTCGAACAGGCCGTCCGGCCCGGCATAAGGCCCACCGCTACTGACGCCGTGTTCATCAAACGCTTCAAACCCTGCGTTCGACCTGACCACGACTCGCCGCACGTCAGCCCCGTTCAGTGCGCCCAGAGCCAGTAAGTCTCCCTGTGGCGAATCCTCGCGCAACTCAAGCCGCAACGCCCTGCCCCATCCCGCCACGTGCGGCAATGACCGAATCGCGACCAGCGCGGTATCCAGGCCGGCCAACTCCGGCTGCTCAAGCCCCATCAACGCGCGGTCCAGGCGTTGTTCCTCAAGGGCACGTTGCACGTTCTCGGCCAATGCCATGGGAATACGCTGATTATCACGCAGGGACCCACGCTGCACGGTGGAGGTCTCGGCCATTAATTCGCGCATCAGCGCACGGGACAATTGCGGATAGGTGCGCCTGAGCAATGCCCATTCGGCCGGTACGGGTCCGTCATAAGCCTGATACAACTGCTCAAACAAGGGCTTGCGATCAGCCCTGAGCTGCGTGAGCAACTGACGCGCCAGTACGGCATGCTCCTGATCAGCGGCAACGCCCTCTCCGAGCAGGCCGGCCTTTTGGCTTGCATCCAGCTCGGATAACAGCGCATCAAACACTTTCCCATCGCTGAGCATCTGGTCGGTGACCAGCACACGCAGGCCGATATCATTAAACGTTGCGCCGACGGGATAACGGGCTTTGACGCTGCGCTGTGCATCCAACACCTCAAAGTAGCGTCCTTGAGGCCAGCCTTGTAACAAGGGCAAGGCATGCATCTGCACGATTGAGTTTTCGACGTTGGGGGACGCGCCGTTCTCCGACTGCCAGATCAAATCGCGAATGGATTGATCCAGCCTGAAACGCTCGTACAGATCGCGAAAGCGTGCGGGAAAGGGCAAGCACTCCTGGGCCTGGTAGACGCCCCAATCAGAGGGCTTATCCATGATGGCCTTGATCTGTACAAGTTTGCGGGGATGCAGCGAGGAACCAGGCCCTGTCGGCTTCAACCGTGAAAAGAGATACTCCTGATCCTCCCAATCGTCAGGTTGTTCGAACGCAAAACGCCATCGTCCTTCACCGTTATGCAGCAATTGCGGACGATAAGCCGTCTGCCGGACCCGGTGGCTGGCCCGCCATTGATCCAGTTTGGCGTCGAATGAAACCCGATGCACATAATCATTGACCTTGACGTATGAATGCCCCCCCACCTTGTAGACCCCCGAAGCGTGCGCAACCTCGTCGTCGACAACGCGCTGATCGTGGGCGTACTGAGAAATATCCGGGCGCCACAGCCGCAGATTGCCATCAGTGGGGCGTACCACCTCAAACTGGCGAAAAAAACTGTCCAGGTTAAGACCGGTGCGTTTCATTGCCGAACCGACAACCTTCATCCCTGCCGCGAACACCACCATCGAGGTGATATTTTCCGCGACCTGTGCCAGTTGCTTGAACGCCTCGCCCTTATCACCACGGCGCCAGTCTTCAATGCCTTCATAAAGCTCGCCCAGTATCTGGCCGACCGCCACTGCCGTCATCAGCAACCCCAGCTCGGGGACCACAAACCCGGCAAGGTTGAGCACCGTCAACCCGGCATCCAGATACGCCTGCAAGCGCTGCTCACGGACCTGCTCATCCACCTCCGCCACCGGTACCGCCAGAGCCCGCGCGTCGGCTTGCAGCTTCGCGGTGTAAGTCTCAAAAAAATGCCTCGCCAGGCTGACCGTAATAGGGTTCGCCTCCAGCGCTCCCAGGGTACGGGCTTGATCGAAACGGTTGAAAAAACCGACTCGGTCGCCCTGGCTCAAATACCGGTTAAAGAAAGCACGGTACGCGGCCACTTCAAGCTTTTGCTTGAGGTAGACCTGGAAGTCATCCAGCGAGGCATACTCAAAAAATGCCCGCTCCGGCTCATTGGGCATATACACCACGCAGGGCTCTTGTGGGTATTGCGCAATCGACCGGCCGGAGAACACCAGAATGCTCCACAGGCAAGCGCCTTGTGTATTCAGGCCTTGCCAAGTGACCGGCCGCCCTTGAAACAACACACCTGCGGCCTGAGCCTGGGCAGATGTCTGTTGACGCTCCAGCAGCGTGCACAACATCCCATAGCTGCCCGGTGAAAGATCCCCTCGCATCAGGGCAATGTGGGCATCGATTTTCATATCCAGGGTTTTCATCCGGCCGATATCGGTCGCGGCATCATTGACGTAGGCCCCATCACCCGTTCCGTCACTGTCCAGTTCAAGCACTTCACTGATGTGCTGCTGATACAAGCGGCCAAGGTCCAGGCTACGACACCCCTGGGCAAACTCGAGGGGAGTAATACCAATGACTTCACGAGCGACGGACCCCGACTGCAACAGCGAACCGGCCGGAAAGTGTTGCGCCCGAACTTCATCCTCGGAAAAATTCTGCATCGCCACATGCAGCAGGCTGTCCTGCACCAGCCTCACCGTTTTCACATACGTCAATGGCAAAAGTTCTTTCTCGTATTCGTCTACAGCACGAATCAAAAGATCCTTTCGGGGCTCCACAGCCACTTGCCATCGTGTCCCGCAGTAATCCTTGAGGCGCTCACTGCAAAACTCATCCAGCGCCTGCAAGGGTTTCAATCGCTCGGCAACCGCTGCCTGGGCATCTGCAACCTGCACGGCATCTCTCGTCAAAGCCTCCAGCACCCCAGGCGGCGCGCTGATCATCCAGCCCGGCAGCTTCTTTTGCAGCACCTGGGCTTTGTCCAGGTCGCCCGTCATTTCCAGCAAGGCGGCTTGCAGCTGCCTCTGAGTCAACTGGCTCAACTTGCTGTTCAAATCATCCTGTGTTCGCATCAGCAATATCCTTTATTGCCTATAAATCAAGGCATTACGATACCGCAGCGACCTGCACCGGATTAGCGCTGATTGTTGATCAATTGAACGCTGCGCGAAGCAGTTTTTTGCATGCGAAAAATACCGAGATACCACCTGGGATCAGCTCCCCCGCCCGTGATCAGCTAGAATGCCCGCCTTGTCTTTACCGAGCCGCCCATGAACCCCATCACCCACGCCCAGCTCGACTGGGATGACCAAGGTCGCCCGCACTCGCGGGCGTTCGACGATGTGTATTTCTCCGACAAGTCGGGCCTTGAAGAAACCCGCTATGTGTTCCTCGAACAGAACCGTTTGCAGGCGCGCTTTACGGCCTTGCCAGCAGGTGGGCGGTTGGTGATTGGCGAGACCGGTTTCGGCACCGGGTTGAATTTTCTCTGCGCCTGGCAGCTGTTCGAGCAACACGCAGTGGCCGGTGCGCGCCTGCATTTTGTCAGCATAGAAAAGTACCCGCTGAGCCACGCCGACCTGCAACGCGCCCTCGCCCTTTGGCCGGAACTTGCGCCCTTCGCCGAGCAATTGTTGGCGCAGTACATCGCCATCCACCAAGGCTTCCAACGCCTGGTGCTGGACAACGGCCGCGTGACCCTGACGCTGTTGATCGGCGACGCCCTCGAGCAGTTGCCGCAACTGGATGCGCAGGTCGATGCGTGGTTTCTCGACGGTTTTGCCCCAGCGAAAAACCCGGACATGTGGACCGCCGAGCTGTTTGCCGAACTGGCGCGCCTGGCGGCACCGGGCTCGACCATCAGTACCTTCACCAGCACCGGCTGGGTGCGGCGATTGATCAACGCGGCCGGCTTCAAGATGAAGCGCACGCCCGGCATCGGGCATAAATGGGAAATCCTGCGCGGCGAGTTCCTCGGCTGGCCCGAAGACGCGCCGCCGCCCACCAAAGCCAAACCCTGGTTCGCCCGCCCGGCACCTGTCGACGGTGAGCGCCACGCACTGGTCATCGGTGGCGGCCTGGCCGGTTGCGCCACCGCTGCCAGCCTCGCCGCCCGGGGTTGGCGTGTGAGCCTGCTGGAGCGCCACGCCGCGCTGGCCCAGGAAGCGTCAGGCAACCCGCAGGGCGTGCTCTACCTCAAGCTTTCGGCGCATGGCACGGCGTTATCGCAACTAATACTCAGCGGTTTCGGCCACACGCGGCGCCTGCTGGAGCACTTGCATCGCGGCGTCGATTGGGATGGCTGTGGGGTGCTGCAATTGGCGTTCGACGCCAAGGAGGCTCAGCGCCAGGCGCAACTGGCCGAGGCGTTCGCGCCGCACTTGCTGCACGTGCTGGACCGCGATCAGGCGCAACACCGCGCCGGCATCAACCTGGCCCATGGCGGCCTGTTTTTCCCGGAAGGTGGCTGGGTGCATCCACCGGCGCTGTGCCAATGGCAAGCAGCACATCCGTTGATCGAAGTGCTCACCCATCACCACGCCCTTGAGCTGCACCGGGTCGACGACCAGTGGCAAGCCCACGACGGCGAGCGCGTGCTGGCGAGCGCCAGCGTGGTGGTGCTCGCGGGTGCCGCCGAGATCAAGCGCTTCGCGCCCAGCGCCGAGTTGCCGCTCAAACGTATTCGCGGGCAAATCACCCGGCTGGCGCAAACGTCGGCGAGTGAGGCACTGGCCACGGTGGTCTGCGCCGAGGGTTATGTGGCGCCCGCCCGACTGGGAGAACACACCCTGGGCGCGAGTTTTGATTTCACCAATGAAGACCTCACGCCCACCGTCGCCGAACATGTCGGCAACCTTGCGATGCTGCGTGAGATTTCCGAAGACTTATTGCAACGCCTGGGCGCCGCCCCTCTAGCGCCCGAACAGCTGGAGGGGCGTGCCGCGTTTCGTTGCACCAGCCCTGACTACCTGCCGATCGTCGGGCCGTTGGCCGACCCCGCAGCGTTCCAACAGGCGTATGCAGTGCTCGGCAAAGACGCCCGGCAAGTGCCGGATACGCCCTGCCCCTGGCTGCCGGGTTTGTACATCAACAGCGGCCACGGCTCACGCGGGCTGATCACAGCGCCCCTGTGCGGCGAGCTGATTGCCGCCTGGCTCAATGATGAGCCGTTGCCAGTTCCGGCCAGCGTGGCCGAGGCCTGCCACCCGAATCGGTTCACCCTGCGCGCCGTGGTTAAAGGCAAGCGCGCAGCAAGCTTGGGAGGGCATTGAAGACATCACGGTTATTGGCCTTATAACTTATCGGTCTAAAACTCCACGGATAGCACTGGGTCAGTTTCTGGGTACGCGCCCTTTGGGCGTATTGAGTATTGACCCTCCCCAACGGAAAAACCGGTAAGGAATTTATGTGCGGATTAGCTGGAGAACTACGTTTCGATGCCCAACCTGCCGACCTGGCAGCGATTGAGCGCATCACCCATCACCTGGCCCCTCGCGGCCCCGACGCCTGGGGCTTCCACGCCCAAGGGCCGATTGCCTTGGGCCACCGGCGCCTGAAAATCATGGACCTCTCGGACGGCTCGGCCCAGCCGATGGTCGACGCCCAGCTTGGGCTGTCGCTGGCGTTCAACGGCGCCATCTATAACTTCCCGGAATTGCGCCAAGAGCTGGAAGCCTTGGGCTACGCCTTCTATTCCGGCGGTGACACCGAAGTGCTGCTCAAGGGCTACCACGCCTGGGGCGAAGCACTGTTGCCAAAACTCAACGGCATGTTTGCCTTTGCCATCTGGGAGCGCGATGCCCAGCGACTGTTCATCGCCCGTGACCGTCTTGGGGTCAAGCCTTTGTACCTGTCGCGTACCGGCCAGCGCCTGCGTTTTGCATCGGCCTTGCCGGCACTGCTCAAGGGCGGCGATATCAATCCGATCCTCGACCCGGTGGCGCTCAATCACTACCTGAATTTCCACGCCGTGGTACCCGCCCCGCGCACCTTGCTGGCAGGCATTGAAAAACTGCCGCCGGCGAGTTGGATGCGCATCGATGCTAACGGCAAGACCGAGCAGAAAACCTGGTGGACCCTGCCTTACGGCCCACACGAGGATGAAAAGAATCTGACCCTGGAAGACTGGACCGATCGCGTACTCGACAGCACTCGCGAAGCCGTGGCGATCCGTCAACGTGCCGCCGTGGATGTCGGCGTGCTGCTCTCCGGCGGTGTCGATTCGAGCATGCTCGTCGGCCTGCTGCGCGACGTTGGCGTACAGGACCTGTCGACCTTCTCCATCGGTTTTGAAGACGCCGGTGGCGAGCGCGGCGACGAGTTCCAATATTCGGACCTGATCGCCAAGCATTACGGCACCCGTCACCACCAACTGCGCATCGCCGAAAGCGAGATCATCGAGCAACTGCCGGCTGCGTTTCGCGCGATGAGCGAGCCGATGGTCAGCCATGACTGCATCGCCTTCTATCTGCTGTCGCGGGAAGTCGCCAAGCATTGCAAGGTGGTGCAAAGCGGCCAGGGTGCCGACGAGCTGTTCGCCGGTTACCACTGGTACCCGCAAGTCGACGGCGCCAGCGACCCTTACGCCGCTTACCGCGATGCGTTTTTCGACCGCAGCTACAACGACTACGCGGCGACCGTCGCACCGAAGTGGCTGACCGCCAATGACGCTGCCGGTGACTTTGTGCGTGAGCACTTTGCGATGCCGGGCGCCGACGCCGCCGTGGACAAGGCCTTGCGCCTGGACAGCACGGTGATGCTGGTGGACGACCCGGTCAAACGCGTCGACAACATGACCATGGCCTGGGGACTGGAGGCGCGTACGCCGTTTCTGGACTACCGCCTGGTCGAACTGTCGGCCCGTGTACCCGGCAAATTCAAATTGCCCGACGGCGGCAAACAGGTATTGAAAGAAGCGGCGCGCCGGGTCATCCCAAGCGAAGTCATCGACCGCAAGAAAGGCTACTTCCCGGTGCCGGGTCTCAAGCATTTGCAGGGCGACACCTTGAACTGGGTGCGAGAGCTGCTGCTGGACCCGAGCCAGGATCGCGGCCTGTTCAATCCGGCCATGCTTGATCGCCTGTTGACCGACCCGCAGGGCCAGCTGACCCCGCTGCGTGGCTCCAAGCTGTGGCAACTGGCGGCGCTGAACCTGTGGCTCAGCGAACAAGGAATCTGATTGATGAAACCTCTCGCAGCGGCTTACAGCCAACGCTTGCTGAAGGGCCAGGCGCCGACCTATGAGCGTCTGCAAGCGCGCCTGGCCGAAGATGGCAGCCCACTGGGCGCCGAGCCGATTGCCGTCCATTGCGGGTGGGGCCGGTTATTGATCGGCCATACCTTCCCGGACCCGGCGAGCCTGGCCCTGGAACTGCTCAATGAGCAACCTGGCGAGCGCGATATCGCGTTGTATGTGGCGGCGCCCCAGCAAATCCTGGGGATCGATCCTCAACAGTTGTTCCTGGACCCGTCGGACACGCTGCGCCTGTGGTTCAGCGACTACCGCCCAGCCGCCCGCGTATTTCGCGGCTTTCGTATCCGTCGCGTGCAAACCGAGGCCGACTGGGCGGCGGTCAATCTGCTCTATCAAGGGCGCGGCATGTTGCCGGTCGACGCGCGACGCCTGACCCCACGCCATCAAGGTGGCCCGGTGTATTGGCTGGCCGAAGACGAAGACAGCGGCGCGGTGATCGGCAGTGTGATGGGCCTTAATCATCAAAAAGCCTTCCAGGACCCGGAAAACGGTTGCAGCCTCTGGTGCCTGGCTGTCGACCCGCAGTGCACGCGCCCCGGCGTGGGTGAAGTGCTGGTGCGCCACCTGGTAGAGCACTTTATGAGCCGTGGCCTGAGCTACCTCGACCTGTCGGTGTTGCACGATAACCGCCAAGCCAAAAGCCTGTATGCCAAGTTGGGATTTCGCGCGCTGACCACCTTTGCGATCAAGCGCAAAAACGGCATCAACCAGCCGCTGTTTCTCGGCCCTGGGCCGCAGGCGGGGTTCAACCCCTACGCGCGGATCATTGTCGAAGAAGCCCATCGGCGCGGCATCGATGTGCAGGTCGACGACGCGGATGCGGGCCTGTTCACCCTCAGTCATGGCGGGCGCCGTGTGCGTTGCCGTGAATCCCTGAGCGACCTGACCAGCGCCATCAGCATGACCCTGTGCCAGGACAAAAGTCTGACCCACAAGGTGCTCAAGGCCGCAGGCTTGAGCCTGCCGCAACAACAATTGGCGGGCAGTGCCGACGACAACCTGGAGTTTCTCGACGAACACCAGCGCATCGTGGTCAAGCCGCTGGACGGCGAGCAGGGCCAGGGCGTGGCGGTGGACTTACAGACCATCGAAGACGTGCAGAACGCTATCCAAGCGGCGCGTCAGTTCGACAGCCGCGTGCTGCTCGAAAGCTTTCACGAAGGCCTCGACCTGCGCATTCTGGTGATCGGCTTTGAAGTGGTCGC
>NZ_UYXQ01000072.1 GCF_900624995.1 Pseudomonas antarctica | reverse complement strand
GAGCAGAATCGCAAACGCCAGGCGCCCGTGGGGCTGGTTCAGTTCCTTGCGCTCGGCCAGGCTTTGCAGGCCGAACGCGGTGGAGGACAGCGCCAGGCCCAGGCCCAGCACAATCGCGCTGTTCCACGTTTGGCCAAACAGCCACAGCGCGACGACACCCATCACCAAACCCGTGAGCAACACCTGGGCCAGGCCGACGCCGAACACCGCTTTGCGCATCACCCATAAGCGCTTCGGCGACAGCTCCAGGCCGATGATGAACAACAGCAACACCACCCCCAATTCCGAAAATTGCGCGACGCTTTGCGGGTTGCCGATCAGGCCCAATACCGAGGGGCCGATGATCACACCGGCGAACAGATAACCCAGCACCGCGCCCAGTTGCAGACGCTTGGCCAACGGCACGGTCAGCACGGCGGCGAGCAGGAACACCACGGCTGCTTGTAACAGGTTGCCTTCATGGGGCATTGAGAACTCCAGGCGCTTTAAAACGAATCGACAGGGCGCTATTAGAGCGCTTTTTCACATTTTGAAACGTGTATTTTTGCCGCGACAGTCAATGGATGTTGGCTTAAATCCCATTCTGGTAGTGCTTGTTACTGGGCCGCAATGCTGCGACTTAAGGATATGAAAGCGCCGCGCCCTTTGTGGCGAGGGGGCAAGCTCGCTCGCCACGGATGGCATTCCAATCTGGAAAATGAGGGAATAAAAGATTATTGAAATAATTCCTTTAAAGGAATATTCGTGTTTCCGGCAAACTAAATTCAGGGCCGTCACCATGGCTAAAAAATGCGCTGAATTTCAACCGCGCATGACGCTCGAAGCGCGTGCTGCGGCCGAGCAACTGTTCCGCCAACCTCTTAAAGCAATGCCGCTGCACGAACTGCGCAAGGCTCAACAATTGAGCCAGGAGCGCCTGGCCAAGGCATTGAATATCAACCAGGCGGCGGTTTCCAAGATGGAGCGCCGCTCAGACATGTACATCAGCACATTGCGCGACGACATCCGTGCCATGGGCGGCGAACTGGAAATCATCGCGACATTTGCGGGTGGCCAGGTCAAGATCGATAACTTCGCTTACTAAGGTGCATTGGGCCTCTCATATGAACCAACTCCTCGCTATGCGCGCCTTTGTCCGTGTTGTCGATACCGGTTCGTTCAGCCGTGCGTCCGACCAGTTGGCGCTGCCGCGTTCCACGGTCAGCAAGCTGATCACCGACCTTGAAAAGCACCTGGGCATCCAGCTGATGCACCGCACCACCCGCGCCTTGGCGCCAACGCTTGAGGGGCTGGAGTATTACCGCCATGCGCGGCGGCTGGTGGCTGAGCTGGATGAAGTGGACAGCGCCGCACGCGGGCAAGTCCTCAAGCCCGGTGGGCATTTGCGGGTGGATGCGCCGGCCTCGTTTGCCAATTGCCTGTTGATACCGGCGCTGGTGGATTTTCATCGCGAGTATCCCGATATCACCATCGCCTTAGGCATCAGCGACCGTGCGGTCAACATCGTCGGGGAGGGCGTTGATTGTGTGATTCGAGCCGGCAAACTGGACGACATGGCGATGATCGGGCGTAAGGTGGCCGACCTTGAATACCTGACTTGCGCAGCGCCCAGTTACTTGGACCGCAGGGGTGTGCCGCAGTCGCCGGAGGACCTGCAGAACAACCACCTCAAAGTCGGCTATTTCTTTACCGGCTCGGGCAAGCCGGAACCGCTGATTTTCGAGACGGCTGGGCAGCGTATCGAAGTCAACGCCTGTGCCTTCTCGACCAATGAAGGCAATGGCCTCAAGGAAATGCTGCTCGCAGGCCTTGGCGTAGGGCAGCACTTCGCCTCCATCGTGCAGCACTACCTTGACACCGGCCAACTGGTCCACGTGTTGCCGTATTGGTCACGCCCAGCCACGCCGCTGCATATCCTTTACCCACCCAATCGCCATCAGAGCGCGCGGCTCAAGGTGTTTACCGAGTGGGTCATCCGCACCTTTGGTGTCAGGGAATAATCGCGGTTACGCGAATCTCTACGCGCATGGTCGGCAAACCCAGGGCCTGGACACCGACTTGCGTCCAGATCGGCGCATGGTCGGGCATGTAGCGGCGGTAGTGCTTGACCATCGCCTCGTTGACCTGCGGCGGGAAGCCGCCAACGTGGTAGGAATTGACGTGAATCACATGCTCCCAACCCGCGCCGGCGGTGGCCAGGGTACGCTCCAGGTTACGAAAGGCTTGGGCAATTTCTTCGTCGAGGTCGGCGGGGATTTGGAAGTCATCGTCCCAGCCCCCCTGTCCTGAGGTTTCCACGCGATTACCGACTTTCACCGCCTGGGTGTAGTGCAAGTGTTCGCGCATGTAATCGCCATAACCTGGGGTGACAAAAAACTCGGGGGTGCTCATGGTGTTTCCTCGGTTCAGTACAAGACTTGGCGAATGCTAGTGGAACGAATGCGCGAACAAAATCCCGGTTTTTTGCCATGACTATCTATCAGCCTGCACAATCGGCTTGCGGTAAAGTCCCACGGCCAAGCCGCTGATGATGACCGTGATGAAGATCAGGTGGGGTGTGGAAATGCGCTCGCCCAGTATCAGCATCGAACTGCCGATCCCGAATACCGGGATCAACAGCGACAGCGGCGCCACGGTCGAAACGGGATAGGCCTTGAGCAGCGAGTTCCAGCCCCAGTAGGCAAAGTGCGTCGCCAGGTAAACCTGGAACAGGATCGACGTCACGGCGGTGAGGTCGAGGCTGGCGGGTACGTTCTCGAATGCGGTGCTGCCGTGCATCCACCAGGCCATCAGGCACAACGGAATCGGTGGAAACAGGCTGGCCCACACCATGAACGAGAAAATTTCGTTCACCCCTGACGCCTTGATGATGACGTTGCCGATGCTCCACGCCAACGCACTGAGCACGATCAACAGCACACCGAATACCGCATGCTCGCCGTCCTGGGTGCAGATGATGCCCGCCAGGCCCATCAAGGCGAGTAACGCGCCGACCCACTGCGCACGGCGGATGTGTTCCTTGAACAACAGGCAGCCCCAGCCGAGGGTAAAAAACACACTGAGTTGAATGATCAGCGAAGCGATCCCCGGGCTGACGCCGACCTGGATGCCATAGTTGATGACGCCCCACATGCCCAACCCGAAGATAACGCCATAGCCGGCCACATAGCCGAACCTCACGGCGGGGCGCTTGATAAAAAATACCAATGGCACGGCGGCGAGCGCAAAGCGCATGCCGGTTAGCACAAAGGGGTCGATTGAGCGCAGGCCCAGCTTGGTGATGGGGAAGTTCAAGCCCCAGACCAGCGTGACCAACAGGGCGAGGGCCAGATGTTTCTTATGCATGGGTGTTCCTTTGAACAAGGTTGATCAAAGGCGTGAATGCTAGGGTGCGTGGAAATGGCCCGCTTGCTATACCGGGTCATATTTTGACAAGATCGGGCCATGATCCCGATATTTGAAACCAGTGCCCCTGAAGCCGTCGTCACGCTGCGCGACTATGCGTCCGGCACCGTATTTCCACGGCACACGCACCCACGCGGGCAGTTCGCCTATGCCTCAACCGGCGCCTTGAGGATGTTTACCGATCTCGGCAATTGGGTGGTGCCGCCGCAGCGGGCGATCTGGGTGCCGGGCGGTGTGCCCCATGAAATGCACATGCGTGGCGATGTGGTGATGCTCAATACCTACCTCGACGACAGAGCTGCCGAGCGGGCAGGGCTGCTGGGGCGTTGCCAGGTATTCGACGTGTCGCCGCTGCTCAGGCATCTGCTGGAAGCGGCACTGGCTATCGGACCCTCGCCAGCCTCCGCTGTCCGGCAGCACTGCATATTGACGCTGTTGATCGATGAAATAAGCACCATGCCCGAATTGCCCCTCAGTGCGCCATTGCCCGCCGAACCGCGTCTGGCCCAGGCTTGCCAGCGCTTCATGGACGCGCCTGCGCAAACCGTCTCCCTTGACGAAATGGCCGATTGGTCGAACATGAGCCGCCGCACCTTCACTCGCCATTTCCACGACGGCACCGGCATGACGTTCGTAGCCTGGCGCCAGCAGGTCTGCCTGCTCGAAGCCACCGCCCGGCTCAGCCACGGCGCCTCCATCACCCAGGTGGCGTTTGAGCTGGGTTTCAGCAGCTCCAGCGCCTTCACCTCGGTGTTCCGCCGCAACCTGGGGGACTCGCCGGCGCGCTACCTGGCCAAATCCAAGGCGGCATCAGTGTTCTGAACACTGCACACGTCGGTCAGGATTCACCTTTACCAAGGCCATGCTTTGTTACTATCGCCGTCCATCGTCACCAGGAGTCACCGGCCCATGCAACACCAGTGGGATGAAATGCACCGCACCCGCAAGCCCACGTTTGTATTGTGCGGCGAGCCCCAAGGGGATGTGCTCAATCTCTACGTTCACGGTTACTCGGCCTTCTTCAATCGCCAGCAACTGGGCAATTTCAAGCAGCAGTTGGCGAGCATCAAAGGCGCGACCAACCTGATGCTGTTCTGGCCGGCGGGGCACTTTCTGGAAAACCTGTTTGCGCCGTTCAAAGACGTCATCACCTCGATGCTCGGGGGTGGCGGCCTGGGCGCGGCGACGGTGGGCGTGGGCAAGGCGATTGCGTATTTCCTTGACCATTACAAAAGTGTCGAGGCGCGGGTCGATGAAGTCGCGAAAACGTTATTGCCTGAGCTGGCCAGCTACCTGCACGCCGAGTCGCTGAAGGTGCAACGCATCAACCTGATCGGCCATTCCCTCGGCGCACGCATCCTGGTCAAGAGTGTGCTGGCCAGCCCCGAGGTGGCGCGCGAACTGCCGTTGAACAACGTGTTGCTGATGGGCGGGGCGATCTGTACGTCCAGCCCGTGGGATGAAGTGTCGGCGCCGCTCAAGGGGCGGGTGATCAACTGCCATTCCAGCAAGGACTGGGCGCTGGCGATGAAACCGGACACCGAGCGGTGTATCGGCCGCTATGCGATTGAGGTCACCCCGGCACTCAAGGCCAAGATCACCAATGTGCACCTGGCCACGTTCGACCACGCGGCTTACTGGCCGCAGTTGAAAACGGTGGTGCAGTACACCGATCTGTTGCAGGAACGGCGCGGCATGATTCGCGCCGATCAGCGTAGCAGTGAAGTACGCTTTGCCGAAGAGGACGTGGAGCTGTTTGCGGCGCTGGTGCAGGCGCGACCGGAGGAGCTGAAGTTCCTGGCCGAGTTGATGGCGCAAAAGCGCAGTGCTTCGATTGAAGCCACGGTACGCGAACCGCTGAAACTGGCCATCGAGCTGCAGCGCATGGGCGGTGACAGCATCATGAACCTTGCCCGTGGCCACGGCGTGAGTTATCGCCAAATCGCCGAAGACGTGGCGCAGCGGCTGGGCATCAAGTTCGATGAGCCGGTGCAAACCGTGGCGCTGGCGGAGATCGAGGCCCAGGTCGCAGAAAAATTGATCGAGCAATACAAGGACAAACTCAGTCGCGCCGACCGTCAGGCCTTCGACGCCGAACTCAAGGCCGCCGCGCAAAAAGAGCAGGGTTTGTTCAACCGCATCGACATTGGCCGCTCGGCCACCACCGCCTTGAGCGGCACGGCGTTGGCAGGGTTGACCGGGTTTATCGTGCGGCGCGGCGCCGCCACGGCGATTCCAGTGGTGGGCCAGGCGCTGGCCGCGGCGATGCTGCTGGTCACCGGCGTGCGGGCGTTTTCGGGCCCGGCCTATTCGATTACGACCTTATCGGTGTTGATGATCGGCATGATTCGCCAGCGCATGGAGCGCGAGGCGCTGAACCAGGAGTTGGACCTGGTGGTGCAGGTCGTGGACACGTTTGACCTGCCCCGGGAGACGGTGATGCGCACGGTCGTGTCGGACTGATAAGCTGCGTTCTGACTTGTGTGTTTGCCTGGGATACCGCGTGAAATTCAGCCTGCCGAAAATCGCTACCGCCCCGTTCTGCCCGCCGGAAGTGGCCGGCTCCGTTATCGTCGACCCCAAGGCTTCGTTTTTCAAACGAGCCCTGATGTTCGCTGGTCCCGGCCTGCTGATATCCATCGGCTACATGGACCCGGGCAACTGGGCGACAGCCATTGAGGCCGGTTCACGCTACGGCTACAGCCTGTTGTTCGTGGTACTGCTGGCCAGCCTGGCAGGCATGGCGGTGCAATGCCTGTGCTCACGGCTGGGCATCGCCACCGGCAAAGACTTGGCGCAACTGTGCCGCGAGCGCTACAGCAAACGCTCGGCGCGCACGCAGTGGCTGCTGGCCGAGATCTCGATCATCGCCACCGACCTTGCCGAAGTGCTCGGTTGCGCCCTGGCGTTTCACCTATTGCTGGGCGTGTCGCTGACCACCGGCATTGTCATTACCGCGTTCGACACGCTATTGATCCTGGCCCTGCAAAACCGCGGCTTCCGGCGTCTGGAGGCGATCATGCTGGCGCTGGTCGCAACCATCGGCGTGTGCTTCTTTATCGAACTGGTGCTGATCAAACCTTACTGGCCGGATGTGCTCAGTGGTTTCACCCCGTCGTTGGCGGCCATCAGCGACGCAGCGCCGTTGTACCTGGCCATCGGCATACTCGGCGCCACGGTAATGCCGCATAACCTTTACCTGCACACCTCGATTGTGCAGACCCGGCTGATCGGCAAGGACCTCGCCAGCAAACAGGACGCGGTCAAACTGGCGCGTATCGATACCCTCGGCTCTTTGGCCCTGGCCTTGCTGGTCAACGCTGCAATCCTGGTGCTGGCCGCTGCGGCTTTCTACAAGACCGGCCACACCGACGTGGTCGAGATCCAGGATGCTTACCACCTGCTCGACCCACTGGTGGGCGGGGCGTTCGCCAGTATCCTGTTCGGCGTCGCGTTGCTGGCCTCCGGGCAAAGCTCGACGTTTACCGGCACTATCGCGGGGCAAGTGATCATGGAGGGTTATCTCAACCTGCGTATCCCTTGCTGGCAACGACGCCTGATCACCCGTGGCCTGGCACTGATCCCGGCTTTTGTCGGGGTGTGGCTGATGGGCGATGATGCTATCGGCAAGTTGCTGATTCTCAGCCAGGTGGTCCTCAGCCTGCAGTTGCCGTTCGCGCTGTACCCGCTGATTCGCATGACCGATGACAAGCAACTGATGGGGCCGTTTGTTAACCGCCTGCCCACGCGGATTTTGGCGTGGTTTCTGTTTGCAGTGATCAGTGGGGCGAATGCGTGGTTGATTGGGCAGTGGTTGTTCTGATCGGATGTTCAGGTCAAAAGGCGCCCTCAAACGCATCCAGCGGGTCGTCCGGTAGTGGCGAGCTAAAGTCGTCCGGGACCAGCAGTTTCCCTCTCATAAGGCCGATTCGACGTCTGTGAGGTTTCCCGGCCCGCACCCGCTGGGCAAGCGCCCACCCGTTCTTGGTGATAAGAATGGTTTGGCCGGTACTGGACTGATGAGCCAGCTGTGAAACGCTGGCCTTTGCCTGGCCTTTGCCTGGCCTGACGAAACGGTAATTGCAGTGCACGATGCGCTCATGGCGTCTCTCCTTTGCGGAAGTCGCCTGAGTTTGGCGCAGGGCGCCGTGCCCGGGAATGGTGGCCTGGGAAATCAGAATAAGCCTACTTTTCCCAGTAAGCTTTTTTACCTGACGCCCGCTGTTCAGAGTGATCGAGACCGCTCATCTGTCCCAATAAGGCACTGTCCCAAAACACTCCACAAAGTAATCAATCACCGTGCGCACCTTCAGCGACAGGCGCCGGCTGCCCGGCCATAACGCGGCAATCTGCTGCGGCTCCAGCGTCGTCGCTACGTCGTACTCGGTCAGCACCGCCTGCAAGGTGCCTGCGCGCAAGCCTTCGCCGATCAGCCAGGAGGGAAACACCACCAGCCCCAGGCCTTGCTCGGCGGCGTGGGTGAGGGTGTCGGCATGGTTGCCGGTGATCGGGCCTTTGACGCTGTAGGACGTCCAGTCGCCCTGGTCGCGGCGGAAGAACCAGCGTTGCTGGCCGGTGATGCCTTTGTAGGCCAGGCACTGGTGGTTGGCCAGTTCATCGGGGTGGCGCGGTGTGCCATGGCGGGCCAGGTAGGCGGGGCTGGCGGCGAGGCGAAAGCGCTGGGGCGCGAAGATGCGTGCCTGCATGCCCGAATCGTTGAGCACGCCGATGCGAAACAGCAGGTCGGTGCCGTCTTGCAGCGGGTCGACGTAGGTGTCGGTTTGCTGGATATCCAGTTGCAACTTGGGGTAGCGCCGACACAACTCGCCCAGCCACGGTGAAAGGTGGCGCTGGCCGAACACCATCGGCGCATTGATGCGCACCAGGCCGCTGGGTTCGCTTTCCTGTTCCTGCAACGCCTGGCCGGCTGTTTCCAGTTGCTCCAGCATCAAGCGTGCGTGATGCCCGAGCAGGCGCCCGGCCTCAGTGGGGCTGACGGCGCGGGTGTGGCGGTACAGCAACTGTTGGCCGAGTGCCTGCTCCATCAGCTGGATCTGCCGAGAAATGGAGGAGGGCGCCAGGCTTTCGCGGCGTGCGACTTCGGAAAAACTGCCGTGATCCAGCACGGCGACAAACAGGCGCAATGCCTTGAAACTCAATTCATTCAAACCCTGCATCATGGCCTCCAAGCTGTGCGTAATGCGCAAAGGTGTTATCCGCATGCTCCCATTTATCGCACAGCACGGCCACCGGATAATGCGCGCCATGTTCAGTTCTTGAAGCGCAGGTGATGTATGCAGGCAAGTTCAATCGAAGGCGTGGCGCAGGCCACGCCGAAAAAAAACCTTCTACGGCTACTGTTGTTGCCGCTGGTGATTCTGGCGGGCATGGGCCTGTCGATGGAGGCCGGTTTGCTCGGGCCGCTGGGTGTGCAGGTGGGGCATTTGTGGGCGACCTTGAGCATCTTTGGCGTGGGCACGGCGATCCTGTTTTTGCTGCTGCTGTTCAGCGGCCCGCAAAAGGGCCCGGCACTGACCGACCTGCCGCGCTGGCAACTGATCGGCGGGTTCCTGGGGCCGATGTACGTGGTGGTGCTGACCTTGGCCACGCCCCACATCGGCATTGCCATGACCATGATCGCGATTCTGTCGGGCCAGGTCGGCAAGAGCGTGTTGATCGACCATTTCGGTTGGTTCGGCACGGCACGCAAGCGGGTCAATGGCGAGCGCTGGATCGCCTTGGTGTTGATTGTGGCGGCACTTGTTCTGATTGCACGAGGGTAAGGCGATGAATCTGATTCTGTTATTGGTGCTGGTGGTTGCCGCCGGTGCGGTGCTGAGTGTGCAGGCCGCCATCAACGGCCGCTTGGGCCAGGCGGTAGGCGTGTTGCGCAGTAGCTTGCTGACCTTTGCGGTGGGCGCGATCACTACCGCGTTGTTGATTTTTTTCTTCGAGCCGGCTCAGGCCGTGAGCCTGCTGGACGTGCCCAAATGGCAACTGACCGGCGCGCTGTTCGGTGTGGTGTACATGATGGTGATGGTCGGCGCGGTGCCCATCGTCGGTACGGCGGTGGCGACCGTGGCGGTGATCGTCGGGCAGTTGGGCATGGGCATGCTGATCGACAACTTCGGCTGGCTCGGTAATCCGGCCATCGAACTGTCGGGTAGCCGTATCGTGGCGATGCTCTGCCTGGCACTGGCGCTGGTGTTCATGTATCGCAGCAATACCCGCCAGGCCGATTAACGGCGCTGAACCTTGGCGCCTTGGCGGGAGTCATTGCTTAAGGTGTTGCGTTCGCAACACCTGGACGACCATGAAAAGGAGTCTGACCATGCCAGATAAAACCTGTGCCTGCCCACACTGCAAATGTGTACTGGGCGCCGATGCGGTAATGAAGGACGGTGAAGGCTATTGCTGCCAGGGCTGTGCCGAGCACCACGCTCATGGTGAGCCGTGTGCGGCACCAACGGGCTGTGAGTGCGCCAAGTCCGCCAAAGGCTAAAAATCCTCTCGGATTATCGGGTGGCGGTCATTACCATGGCCGCTCACCCTTGATTGATGTGCTGCTCATGGCCCTGGCCGCGCCCCCCGACCTCAGTGATCACGCCGTGCCTGTGCAACCCCTGGCGCGCACCTACCCGCGTGGGTTGTATGTTGAACCGCATAGCCACGACTGGGGCCAATTGCTCTACGCCATGAGCGGCGTGATGTGGGTCGAAACACCTCGCGAAGCCTTGGTTGTACCGCCGCAACGCGCGGTGTGGCTGCCACCGGGCGTGGAGCACGGCATTCGCGTGGTCTGCGACTTGCAAATGCGCAATATCTACCTGCGCCCGGCCTTGGCGGCGACGTTGGACAGCCAGGTGCAGGTGATTGAAGTGGGTGGCCTGTTGCGCGAGCTGATCGTTACCCTGGTCGATCAGGGCGATAACGGCGACACGGCTTACTACGACGCCGTGGTCGGCCTGGCGCTGTTGGAATTGCACCGGGCGCGCCGTTCGCAGATCCGCATCGCCATGCCGGTCGACGCCGACCGTCGGTTGATCAACGCATGCCAGTCGGTGATGGCGGCGCCGTCGCTGGAAATCCCGTTCGAGCAACACGCCGAGGCCGCCGGTGCCAGCGTGCGCACCTTGGCGCGGCTGTTCCAGAGCAACCTGGGCATGGGCTTTGCCGAATGGCGCCGTCAGGTGCAACTGGCCACGGCGGTGGCGGAGCTGATCCAGGGCCAGTCGGTCAGCGGCATTGCGCGGTCTTTGGGCTATTCGCCGAGCAGCTTCAGCGACATGTTCCGTCGCGAACTTGGCGTGGCACCGTCCAACTACCTCGGTTGAGGGGTTGGCCGAAATCCTGAAGCACTTGGCCGATGCTTCAGGAGTGCGCTCACTACACTGAGCGCATCAACCTACAAGGCGCCGCCCCCATGAACTACCTGATTTCCCTCGCCATCGGCCTGTTTGTCGGCGTGATCTACGGTGCCTTGGACTTGCGCTCGCCCGCGCCGCCCGCCATTGCCCTGGTGGGCCTGATGGGCATGTTGTTCGGCGAGCAACTGTGGCCCATGGGCCGCCAGTTGGTCGGCGGTTGGTTGTCCTGATTTCCTTTTTCCCTTCGATGGATATTGGCCATGAACGCACTGCAATTTTCCGCCACCGGCGATCTCGGCGCCTTGAGTTTTGTTGATGTCGCGACCCCGGTGCCCGCCGCCGGTGAAGTATTGGTCCAGATCAAGGCCGCCGGTCTGAACCCCAGCGACGTAAAAAATGTGCTCGGACGTTTTCCCTACACCACATTGCCGCGAATTCCCGGGCGGGACTTCGCCGGGGTCGTGGTAGAGGGGCCGCAAGACCTGGTAGGCCAAGCGGTTTGGGGCACCGGTCGTGACCTGGGTTTTTTCGCCGACGGCTCCCATGCGCAATACCTCACCGTGTCGGCCAAAGGCGTGGCGCATAAGCCCACCCACCTGAGTTTTGCTCAGGCTGCCAGTCTTGGCGTGCCCTACACCACCGCTTGGGACGCCCTGGAGCGCAGCGGTGTCGCTAAAGGCAGGCGGTTGCTGGTGATCGGTGCGAATGGCGCCGTGGGCAGCGCGGCGTTAGCGTTGGCGAAGATCCGCGGTGCACAGGTGCTGGCAGCGGTGCGCAAGGCCGATCAGGTTGAAGGGCTGCAGGCTCAAGGGTTTGACGCGATTGCCTTGGGCCAGCCAGAAGAATTGGGTGCGCAGGTGAATGGCGTATTCAAGGGCGGCGCGGATGTGATTTTCGACACCACCGGTTTCTGGCTGCCAGCGGCTGTCGCCGGTTTGGCCCCGTTCGGCCGCATCGCAATCATCGCCGCGCCGGTGGATGGGCATGTGCAACTGCCAGCCCTGGCGTTGTATCGCAAAGGCGGTTCAGTGGTGGGGATCAACTCGTTGCTCTACAACGGCGAGCAGTGCGCGGTGATGCTGGAGCAGTTCGGGCGCTTCTTTGACGAGGGTTCGTTGCCGCTGCCAACGGGGCTGCGCGAAGTGGCGTTGGCGGATGGCGTGCAGTGTTATGAGGAAGTGAACAAAGGCAGTGCAGACAAGATCATCTTCCTGCCTTAAGTCACTAAAAAATGTGGGAGCGGGCTTGCTCGCGAATGCGGTGTTCCAGTCAACATTGCTATGGCTGACCCACCGCTTTCGCGAGCAAGCCCGCTCCCACAGTTTGATTTTCACTGGGTTTCAGGAGGCGTTCTCGATCAGAGGTTTCCTACAAGGGTTTCAGGTTGTCGCTCGGAAGGCGGCTGACTAACCTCACTGCCGTCGCTGACCGTTCAGCGACCGGATTTGACCGTCCGATTAATTGAAGTACTGCTACGGCAAAAACCTATTTCAGGTGTTTTTTTTACGCCTGAGGTATCGTGTTGCGGTGGCTGTACGCGGGATACCTTCGGGTATGCCGGATTTCCTTTGATTGCCGGTCGGTCAACCCGCGTACAGCTGCCTCCCTCTTCGCTTGACCGCGAATGTTGGCAGCTTCACCAAATCTTAGGACCCTCACCATGATCAAAGACAGCCCAAATCCCCCCGGCCAACCAGACTTCGATACCAGCACCCTGCACGAAGTGGCCTACCGCGCGATCAACCACTACCTCAACCCCGGAAAACCAATCCCCGAACCCACCGACGGGCTCTTCACCGTGCGCGCCGATCTGGGCACGGAAACCTTGCTGGTCAATGCGTCCCAGGATTTGGCGTCCATCAGCGAGATTGCCAATCATATGGCGTTTGAAATCGAGGGGTCGCAACGTAATGTCGCGCTGGGCATCTGCCGGATGCTGGAAGGGGTGCAACTGTTGGTGGATAAGGCACTGAACGTGGCCCATCCCACGAGTTAACGATCGCGAGCCTTAACACAGTCAAAAACTGTGGGAGCGGGCTTGCTCGCGAATGCGGTGTTCCAGTCAACATTGCTATGGCTGACCCACCGCTTTCGCGAGCAAGCCCGCTCCCACAGTTTGATCTTCACGGGGTTTCAGGAGGCGTTCTCGATCAGAGGTTTCCTACAAGGGTTTCAGGTTGTCGCTCGGAAGGCGGCTGACTAACCTCACTGCCGTCGCTGCCAATTCAGCGACCGGATTTGACCGTCCGACCTTGTTAACGAATCGCTACGCCCTGTACCAACTTCAGGCGTTTTTTTTATGCCTGAGGTATTGTGTCGCGGCAGTTGTGCGCGGGATACCTTCGGGTATGCCGGGTTCGTTGACAACCGGTCGGTCAACCCGCGTACAGCTGCCACCTTAACTCGCTTGACCGCGGGCGTTGGCAGCTCCACTTGTCGACGGAGTTCCACCATGATCAAAGACAGCCCAAATCCCCCCGGCCAACCAGACTTCGATACCAGCACCCTGCACGAAGTGGCCTATCGCGCGATCAACCACTACCTCAACCCCGGAAAACCAATCCCCGAACCCACCGACGGGCTCTTCACCGTGCGCGCCGATCTGGGCACGGAAACCTTGCTGGTAAATGCGTCCCAGGATTTGGCGTCCATCAGCGAGATTGCCAACCATATGGCGTTTGAAATCGAGGGGTCGCAACGTAATGTCGCGCTGGGCATCTGCCGGATGCTGGAAGGGGTGCAACTGTTGGTGGATAAGGCACTGAACGTGGCCCATCCGGCGGCATAAGGATTTTTAACACGGTCAAAAGTGTGGGAGCGGGCTTGCTCGCGAAAGCGGTGGGTCAGTCACAGAAAGGTTGACTGAAATACCGCATTCGCGAGCAAGCCCGCTCCCACAGTTTGATTTTTATCAGGCTTCGGGAACGCCTTTTTCCCAGGCGGACCAGTTCTTCAGAATCGCTTGAACCAAAGGATTACCGGTGCGATACAGGTTCTCCAACGCCGGCACAAACCCGCCCTGATCGGCGTATTTCAGCAAATTATCCACTTCGCTGTAGCCGGGGTACGGCCGGTCGAAGTCCGAACCTGCGCGCACCACCGCCAGGCGCTGGATATCCACCAGGCCTTCGCGGCTGGCGCGCAGCAGGGCTTCATAGGTGGAGTTATCTTCCTGCTGGGTGGTGCAGTACTCGCCTTTGTTGTCGGTGAGTAGCTTGGTCCAGACTTCGGCGCGTTCGCTCAGGCGCGTGCCGGAGAACCAGGTGTTGCCCGCCAGGGTGTCGCAGCGGGTGACTTGCGGTGGCTGGTTGGCCGGGGCGGCCGGGTAGTGTTTGCGCCAGGCGCTGGATGCCTTGCTTTCGCTCAGCTCAACCTTGTGCGACAGGGCAAACGCCTTGGCTTGCAGCTTGGGGTTGAGCTCGAATACTTCGGTCTTGTAGTCCAGCGGCGGTTTTTCGTTGGGGCCTTTGGTGTTGATGCCGATGTAACCGGTCGGCCAATCTTTAGGCGCATCGCGCGAATCGATTTCCCACTGGGTGCCGAATTCCACCAGGTAATGCGCCCAGGCGGTGGTGCCGACGGTGCCGTGTTTTGGGCTGATGCCAGCGATCCCGGCGATCAAAAAGTAGCTCTGGCGCAAATCAAACTTGGGCGACAACGCCAAGGCCAGCGTGGAGGCGGCGGCGTTGGTCTGGCCCATACCGGTGACCAGCAGGCACACGTCCTGGGTGTTGCAGCGTATCACTGGGTATTCGGCGGAGAGGCCGGGCACGCGTACCTCCTGCTTGAGTTCCAGGCGATCGATCCAGGTTTGCGCCTCGGGGGCGAACATGGTGATCAGCATCACTTTGGGCTTGATCGGTGCGGTGTCCGCCAACACCACGTGGGGCAGCAGGGCCAGGCCTGCGGCCAGCGAGAGACGAGTAAACAGGTTCATCTAAGACTCCTTGATCAGAATTGGTAGCCGACACCGGCGTAATAGCCCCAGCCATCCGAGCGGGCGCGGAAGTTGCCTTCGCCAAAATTGAGCTCGCTGCCATCTTCCCAGTTGCCGCCGTTATGAAAGTAACGACCGACCAGGGTGAAGCGCAGGTGGGTGAACGAGTACAGCAGCACGTTGGTGGCCACCACCGAATTGGCGGTGCGTGCCGGGTTGTCCTTGTGCAGGTCCGAGCCGAAATCGTAGTTGGTGAAGCCGATGTAGGTCAGCGACGCACCGTTGTCGAACTTGCCGATGGGCACGATGTACTTCATTTGTGCGCGATAGCCGTCCCACTGGTATTCATTGCTCGCGCCATAGTTTTCCCACTGGTAGCGCCCATAGAAGTTGGCCGACAGGTTGACCCGCGAGTGGGTGTCGATGTCGGTGCCTAGGCCGCTGTACAGGGTGTTGGCGCGGTTCGACTTGTTGCTGCCGTGGTCGTAGATCCAGTCAAACGCCACGTACCATTCCTTGAACGGCCCGATGGCCAGGCTGCGACCGGCCAGGTAGTCGATGGAGATACGCGGCTCGTGCTCCATGAACACCGGCGAGCCATGGTCCCACGCGCCTTTGTCATTGCTGTTACCGATGCCGAGAATCTTCGGCACGTCGATATAGCCGTACAACTCGAACGGGCCTTTACGGCCGAAGTATTCGTATTCCAGGTAAACGTCATCCTGCGGTTTAGGGCCGAAGCTGATGTCTTTGCTGCCGATCAGCGTCAGGTCCTGGTTGAACCATTCCGACAGGTACGCGCCTTTTTTCGTTGGGCTGGCTTCGGGGGCGAGGGTTTCGCCCTGTGCTGAGTCATCGGCAGGTTTTTCCTGCGCCAAAATGGGTGCGCTGAGTACTCCCGTAACGGCGGCCAGTAGCAAGGAAACACCAAAGGAAGCAGGATGCCTTAAGGTGGAGTGCATGGAAAATCCCTATTCATACGCGGTTTCACCCGATTCCTCGGGTAACGGAGAACTTGCCTACCAAGTTCGTTCCGCAAACGTTTGCACAGGCTGTACCAACTTTGCTCAATGGCTTGAATGGCATGGAAAAAGGCGCAATTAGTCGACCTTTTGATCAAAAATGACTGGGTGTCATTTTTGTAGGCATAACCGAGGAGTTACGAGAATGTTCGAACGCTACCTGCACTCCTGGAACCTGACCGTTGATGGCGATCCTGTGGTGACGCCCGGCAGCCATTTGTTGCCTGTGCGTTGGCAAGGCCGGCCGGCGATGTTGAAAATGGCGCACACCGCTGAAGAGCAGCTCGGTGGCCGGCTGATGAGCTGGTGGGCGGGCGAGGGTGCCGCGCAGGTGTATGCCCATGACGACACGGCGTTGTTGATGGAGCGGGCCATCGGTCCAGGTTCCCTGATGCGCATGGCCCTCAATGGGCAGGATGACCAGGCCAGCCGAATTGCCTGCGCAACAGTTGCCCGGCTGCATGCGCCACGCCCATCGCCGCCGCAAGGTTTAGTGCCCCTGGAAACTTGGTTCCAGTCCTTGTGGAAGGCCGCTGATGACAACGGCGGGCTGTTGCGCGACTGCGCGGCGATGGCGCGGTCACTGCTGGCGGCGCCACAGGATATCGTGGTGCTGCACGGTGATATCCATCACAACAATATTCTCGACTTCGGTGCTCGCCGCTGGCTGGCGATTGATCCAAAGCGCGTTATCGGCGAACGCGGCTACGACTATGCCAACCTGATCTGCAACCCGGATTTGCCCACCTGCTGCGACCCGCTGCGTTTCAACCGGCAGGTCGAGGTGATTGCCCAGGCTGCCAACCTCGCGCGCCCGCGCCTGCTGCAATGGGTGTTGGCCCATGCAGGTCTGTGCGCAGCGTGGTTCCTTGAAGAGGGAGAACGCCAGCGCGCAGCCATTGGCCTTGAAGTCGCCCGCCTGGCGCAACGCGCGTTGGCTCAA
This sequence comes from Pseudomonas antarctica, assembly GCF_900624995.1. Taxonomy (GTDB): domain Bacteria; phylum Pseudomonadota; class Gammaproteobacteria; order Pseudomonadales; family Pseudomonadaceae; genus Aquipseudomonas; species Aquipseudomonas antarctica. Next base: position 3,967 of record NZ_UYXQ01000072.1, on the reverse strand, counting down.
TGGCCGACGGTATAGGGCGATGGCTGCTCAGCGATGCGATTAAACAAATGCATCGCCGTTTCGCGCCGATACTCGCTCGGCGTCTGGTTCATCTCGATGCGAAAATGCCGGTTGAAGTTGGACAGGTTGGCGTAGCCCACTTCAAAGCAGATATCTGCCACCGACATGTCGCTTTGCAGCAACAACCGGCAGGCGCGCTGCACGCGAAACTTGCGCATCAGGTCGATAAAACCGTGACCGGTGTTGCGCTTGAAGAAGCGTGAGAAGCCCGGTTCACTCATCTCCAGCTGTTGCGCGATGACCGACAAGCGTAAGTCGCCGGTCAGCTCGCGCATCAGGTAATCAAAGGCTTTGTTGATGCGCTCGGCGCTGCGCGCGTCCAGTGTCGGGGCGTAGCAGGGGCTGGCCAGTGCCTGCACGTGCGGTGCGGGGGCGCTTTTTAGCGTGTCGAGCAGTTGCAGGAACAGGATCAGCCGTTGCAGACCGTGGGCCTTGCCGATGCCTTCCATCAGGCGCGCGGCCTGCACGGCGGTGTCGCCGCTGAATGCCAAGCCGCGACGGGCGTGTTCGAACAGCGGCTGCAAGTCGCCGAGTTCCGGCAGGGTTTTGCGCAGGGCGAGGAGGGCGGCGCCGTCGAATTGCAGCACTACGTCGCGCCCGGTCAGGTATTCGCCGGGGGCCAGGTCGCCGATCCAGTCGTGGGGCAGGTCCGGGCCGATCAGCGCGACGTGCCCTGCACTGAACGCGCCGATGTAGTCACCCGCCACCAGCTTGCCGCTGCCTTGGCGGATCAGGTGGATTTCGAACTCGGGGTGGTGGTTCCAGCGCGCCAGGTCGTACGGGTAGTCATGTTCGAACCAGCGGAAACAGTGGTCCGGCTCGGGCAGGATGACTTCGAGTTCGGCAGGGCGGTGTTCGAACAGTTTGGCGCGGCTGATGGGCATGGTAATGCCTCTTTTATTTGTGGAATGTGCTCAAAATACGCGGGTTGGCCACCGGTGCGCTACGCCTGGTTTCGCCCGGCACTGGTACTTTTTTGATCCGTGGCCTTCGGTTAAAAAAGTATCAGCCGTGCATTCGTCATGCGTTTGTGAGGGCTTGGCCAAGCTGCTGTAATCGGCGCTCAACAACAAAAACAACAGGTGGAAACCGCCATGTTCAAGCTCCCACACGCAGTGTTCTTGCTGTCTGGTCTGGCCGTGGCCATGCCCAGCTACGCCGCCGACACCGTGACCATCGCCACGGTCAATAACAGCGACATGATCCGCATGCAGCGCCTGTCCAAAGTATTCGAACAGCAACACCCGGACATCAAGCTCAACTGGGTGGTGCTCGAAGAAAACGTGCTGCGCCAGCGCCTCACCACCGACATCGCCACCCAGGGCGGGCAGTTCGATGTGCTGACCATCGGCACCTACGAAACCCCCTTGTGGGGCGCCAAGCACTGGTTGGAGCCGCTGACGCAACTGCCGGCCGACTACGACGCCGACGATATCTTCCCGTCGGTGCGCCAGGGCCTGTCGGTCAATAACACCCTGTATGCCTTGCCGTTCTACGGCGAAAGCACGGTCACCTACTACCGCACCGACTTGTTCAAACAAGCCGGGCTGAGCATGCCGGCGCACCCGACCTGGACCCAGCTCGGCGAGTTCGCCGCCAAGCTCACGGCAAAGGACAAGGGCCAATACGGCATGTGCCTGCGCGGCAAGGCCGGCTGGGGCGAGAACATCGCCTTGTTGAGCACCATGGCCAACGCCTTCGGCGCGCGCTGGTTCGACGAACAGTGGAAGCCTGAATTGACCAGCCCCGAGTGGACGGCGGCGGCCAACTATTACGTCAATACCTTGAAAAACTACGGCCCACCGGGCGTTTCCAGTAATGGGTTCAACGAGACCCTGGCGCTGTTCAACAGTGGCAAATGCGCGATCTGGGTGGATGCCAGCGTTGCCGGCTCCTTCACCACCGACAAGAGCCAAAGCAAAGTCGCCGACGACGTAGGCTTTGCCGCCGCCCCGACCGAAGTCACCGACAAAGGCTCTTCGTGGCTCTACGCCTGGTCCCTGGCGATTCCCGCCACCTCCAAGCACAAAGACGCCGCCAAGGCGTTCATCGCCTGGGCCACTTCCAAGGACTACATCCAGTTGGTCGCCGACAAAGAAGGCATCACCAACGTACCGCCAGGCACCCGCCAGTCCACCTACAACGAGGCTTACTTGAAAGCCGCGCCGTTTGCCCAGGTGACACTGGAGATGATGAAGCACGCCGACCCTGCGCACCCGTCGGCCAAGCCAGTGCCGTACGTCGGCATCCAGTACGTGACCATCCCGGAATTCCAGGCCATCGGCACCTCCGTCGGCAAGCTGTTCTCGGCGGCGCTCACCGGTGGCATGACGGTGGATCAGGCGCTGCTCCAAGCACAGTCCACTACCGAGCGCGAAATGAAACGCGCCGGCTACCCGAAGTGATTTTTACAGGACACCACCATGAAACGACTCGAAGGTAAGAGCGCGCTGATCACCGGATCGGCGCGCGGCATCGGCCGCGCCTTTGCCCAGGCCTACATCGCTGAAGGCGCAACCGTTGCCATCGCCGATATCAACTTGCAACGCGCCCAGGCCACGGCGGCTGAGCTGGGCCCACAGGCTTATGCGGTAGCAATGGACGTCACTGACCAAGGTTCCATCGACGCCGCGATTGCCGCCGTGGTGGCCCATGCTGGCAAGCTCGATATCCTGATCAACAACGCCGCACTGTTCGACTTGGCGCCCATCGTCGACATCACCCGCGACAGCTTTGACCGGCTGTTCTCGATCAACGTCGCCGGCACGCTGTTTACCCTGCAGGCTGCCGCCCGGCAGATGATCAGCCAGGGCCACGGTGGCAAGATCATCAACATGGCCAGCCAGGCCGGGCGGCGGGGCGAGCCGTTGGTGGCGATCTATTGCGCGACCAAGGCGGCGGTGATCAGCCTCACGCAGTCGGCGGGGTTGAACCTGATCAAGCAGGGCATCAACGTCAATGCCATCGCCCCCGGCGTGGTGGACGGCGAGCACTGGGATGGCGTGGACTCGCTGTTTGCCAAGCATGAGGGGTTGCCGCCGGGCGAGAAGAAGAAGCGGGTTGGGGCGCAGGTGCCGTTTGGGCGCATGGGCACGGCGGAGGATTTGACTGGGATGGCTATCTTTCTTGCGTCGAAAGACGCCGACTACGTGGTTGCCCAGACCTACAACGTTGATGGCGGCAACTGGATGAACTAGAGCCTAGCCTCCATTAAGAATGTGGGCGCTGGCTTGCCTGCGATAGCCATGGGTATCTGCGCAACTTTTTGTGTTGCGCTTAGCTTTTGACGGGGTTTTTAGGTAGATATGCGTACATATCCGTTGCTGCGGTAACGGTGGCTATTGGTTCCGCCCTTACGGCGGGTCACTTTTGGAAAAGAGCCCGGAATGCCGGCCCAGCCAAAAGTAACCAAAAGGGCTCTTGCCCCACCACTCGTTGCCTCGCCTAGGCTCGGCATGCCCTCTCTCCGGCTTGAATCCGTGGGCCGCCGCCATGGGCCATCCTTGGCCCATCGCGGCTAACCCGGCGTCCTGCCGGGTTGCCCACGGATTCAAGCCTGCGTTCGGCCATCGTGGTTAACGGGGCGCCTCAGATCAAGATCAAGATCAAAAGCAAGAGCACGGCGGCCTAGTAGCCGACCTGAGTGGTAGAAGCAAAAGCAGGGCAAAAGCACAGCAAAAGCACGGCAGCACACTCTCCGTCTGATGTACCGAGATCCAACTGTGGGAGCGGGCTTGCCTGCGATGCAAGCACCTCGGTTTAGCCGCGATGGGCCAAGGATGGCCCATGGCGGCGGCCCACGGTCCAAAGCCTGCGTGAGGGCACACCGAAGCGTGAGCGAGGTGCCGAGCGGTGGGTCAGACCGCAAAGCTGTAACTGACAGACCGCTATCACAGGCAACCCAGCG
>NZ_UYXQ01000071.1 GCF_900624995.1 Pseudomonas antarctica | reverse complement strand
GAGCGTTCGGTGTTCTTTGACTTCTACCAGAGCGGCGACGCCAGCCTGCGTCTGGAGTGTGGCTCGCGCATCGAGGGGATCGGCCGGCCACGGGTCGAGGCAAGTTTTTTGCCTAAGGTGATTGATGCGATGGTCAAGGTGCCGGACGCCTTGTCACTGGCGGCTATGCATTACCTGGCCGAGCGGCTTGGGCGACGGGTGGGTGGTTCGAGTGGGACTAACTTGATCGGCGCCCTGGCGGCTGCACAGCAGATGAAAGCGGCGGGGGAGTCGGGGTCGATCGTGGCGATCTTGTGTGATGGTGGTGAACGGTATGCCACCACTTACTACGATCAGGCATGGCTCACAGAGCAAGGGTATGAGCTGGGTGGGTTGATTGCAGCCGTTGCGGCCAGTGTTGAACAGGGCGAGCCACTGCCGGAAAGCGTTTTACGCGCCAACATCTGAAACACCGCAGTTCCAATGGGGGCGCGAGCAAGCCCACACATTGGAACTGCGGCATTTTCAGCTTTTGCGTCAGGCTTCGATGCCCAGCATATCCCGAGCCAACGCCTCGGCAATCCGAATCCCGTCAACGCCCGCCGACAGAATCCCACCGGCATAACCGGCTCCTTCACCCGCTGGGAACAGGCCTTTGACGTTCAAGCTCTGCATCGATTCGTTGCGGGTAATCCGCAGCGGCGACGACGTGCGCGTTTCGATACCGGTCAGCACCGCGTCATGCAGCGAGTAGCCCTTGATCTGCTTCTCGAACGCTGGCAGCGCTTCACGAATGGCTTCGATGGCAAAGTCCGGCAGCGCCAGGGCCAAGTCACCCATCGACACCCCTGGCTTGTAGGACGGTTCCACACTGCCAATGGCCGTGGACGGCGTGCCGGCGATGAAATCGCCCACCAGTTGTGCGGGCGCCTCGTAGTTGCTGCCACCGAGGATATACGCGTGGGATTCCAGGCGCTCCTGTAACTCGATGCCGGCCAGCGGGCCCCCCGGGTAGTCCACTTCAGGCGTGATGCCGACCACGATGCCGGAGTTGGCATTGCGTTCGTTACGCGAGTATTGGCTCATGCCGTTAGTCACGACGCGGTTCGGCTCGGAGGTAGCCGCCACCACCGTGCCGCCGGGGCACATGCAGAAGCTGTAGACCGAGCGGCCGTTCTTGGCGTGGTGCACCAGTTTGTAGTCGGCCGCACCGAGTTTCGGGTGCCCGGCGTATTTGCCCAGTCGCGCGGCGTCGATCAGCGACTGCGGGTGTTCAATGCGAAAGCCCACCGAGAACGGCTTGGCCTCCATGTACACGCCACGGCCGTGCAGCATGCGGAACGTGTCGCGGGCGCTGTGGCCCAAGGCGAGGATCACGTGCTTGGACAGGATCTGCTCGCCGCCGTCGATCACCACGCCATTCAACTGGCCGTCTTCGATCAGCACGTCGGTCACGCGCTGTTCGAAACGCACTTCACCGCCCAGGGCGATGATTTGCTGGCGCATGTTTTCTACCACGCCGGTCAGGCGGAAGGTGCCAATGTGTGGCTTGCTGACGTAGAGGATTTCTTCTGGCGCGCCGGCCTTGACGAACTCGTGCAGCACTTTGCGACCGTGGAATTTCGGGTCCTTGATCTGGCTGTAGAGTTTGCCGTCGGAGAAGGTCCCGGCGCCGCCTTCGCCGAACTGCACGTTGGACTCGGGGTTGAGTACGTTTTTGCGCCACAGGCCCCACGTGTCTTTGGTGCGCTGGCGCACTTCCTTGCCGCGTTCGAGGATGATCGGCTTGAAGCCCATCTGCGCAAGCAGCAGCCCGGCGAAGATCCCGCACGGGCCAAAACCCACCACGATCGGGCGTTCGACAAGGTCGTGTGGCGCCTGGCCCACCACTTTATAGCTGACGTCCGGCGCCGGATTGATGTTGCGATCATCGGCGAACTTGAGCAGCAGGGCGGCTTCGCCCTTCACGTTCAGGTCGACGGTGTAGATGAAGCACAGCTCCGACGACTTTTTGCGGGCATCGTAGCTGCGCTTGAACAGGGTGAAATCGAGCAGGTCATCACTGGCGATGCCCAGGCGCTGCGCGATGGCAGGGCGCAGGTCTTCTTCGGGATGGTCGATAGGCAGCTTGAGTTCGGTGATTCGTAACATGACGGGATCCGGTAGGCGGCGGACAAAAAGGCCGGCTGTTTTGCAAACCGGCGATTATAAGCCCCAATGGCGGTTTTCCGTCAGGTTAAAACAGTGCAGTGCGCAATCAGTCGTCGCGTGAACCGCCAAATGCTGCGCAACCACGCTGGACCTGGCCGTTGACCCGCAACTCGGCAGTCATGTGTTGCAGGCTGTCGCTGACGCTGTCGATGCAGCGCTGTGGGGCGACCCACAGCTCGATGTGCTGGTTATTGGCTTCGGTCATCAGGTTGAAACGGCCGTCGCCCAGTTGCTCTTCTACAAAGGGGACTGCGAGTGGCGGCTGGCCTTCGCGTTCCAGCACCATGCCCTTGGCAGTGACGTTCATCGCCCAGGCGGGTTTATGACCGTTGGCGCGCAGGACCATGCGCTTGAAGTCCGGGTCGTTGCACGCTGAGGTCGAACGCTCCATGCGATAGAGCTGTTGCAGGTCCACCGAGCCCTGGGTGCCGCTGGCGACGCCGGAGAACTTGCCGCGCAAGTCGGCAAACAGCGCACCTTGCTGACCGGCCAGGGAGGCGGCTTCCTGCAGGATGCTGGTGCCGCCCGTGTCGTTGACCACGTAGTTGCGTTTGTCGCCGCAAGGCTGGAACAACAGCTTGCCGCCGACTGCGGTCAGCTCACCCTGCATGCGGGTCAGCCCGGCGGTAGAGGGTTTGGCCGGCTCGCTTTCGAACATCTGGCAGGCGCTGAACAGAGGCAGCAGGGCAAACAGAGCAAGGGTACGGGCGGCGCGCATTTATCGGGTCTCCAAACAAGTGCCGCCACGTTACGCAGGCTGACGCTGCATCACAAGCCCGCTGGCCAGCTTCAGGTGTTTCTTACGGAAAGGGCGTTCAGCCTACGATAAAGGTCTGGCCGGTCTGCAGGCCCTCAACACTTTTCGCGTAAGCCAATGCCACATCGGCACCGGGAGCTGGTTTGTAGCCCCGGAAGTAAGGGGCGTAGCTGCCCATGGCTTCCAGCAGCACGGTCGGGCTAACGGAATTCACGCGCAGGCCGCGTGGCAATTCGATCGCCGCCGCTTTGACGAAAGCATCAATCGCGCCATTGACCAGCGCGGCCGAGGCACCGGTGCGGATCGGGTCACGGTTGAGAATACCGCTGGTGAACGTGAACGAGGCACCGTCGTTGGCGTATTCACGGCCGATCAACAGCAGGTTGACCTGGCCCATCAGTTTGTCGCGCAGACCCCGTTCAAAATCGCTTTCGCTCATGTCACCCAGCGCTACAAAATTCACGCTGCCCGCCGCGCACACCAGAGCATCAAACGTGCCGGTTTGTTCGAACAGCTTACGGATCGAGGCGCTGTCGCTGATATCCACCTGGAAGTCACCGCTGGTGCGACCGATGCTGATCACTTCGTGACGCTGAGCCAGTTCCGCCTTGATTGCCGAGCCGACTGTGCCGCTGGCACCAATCAATAGGATTTTCATCGTGCGGGTCCTCCAAGGGTAAGTGAAGGTTCAGTCTAGTGTGGCTTTTCAGGGGGATAAACGCGCTAATAGGCAACCTTTGGTTTTCAATTGGAAACAATCCATGAGCGAGATGGATGACTTGGCGGCCTTTGCCGTACTGATCGAAGCCGGCAGTTTCACTGTTGCGGCCGAGCAACTGGGGTGCAGCAAGGGCCAGTTGTCCAAGCGCATCAGTCAGCTGGAAGCACAGTTTTCCGTGGTGTTGCTGCACCGCACCACCCGCAAGCTCAGCCTGACCGCAGCCGGTGCGGCATTGTTGCCCCAGGCCCAGGCGCTGGGGGTACAAGTGGAACGCGCCCGTCAGGCATTGGCGCGGCTGAAGGACGATTTGGCCGGGCCGGTGCGTATGACGGTTCCAGTTTCGTTAGGGGAAACCTTCTTTGATGGCTTGCTGCTGGAGTTTTCCAAGCAGTACCCGCAGGTGCAGATCGAGCTGGAATTGAACAACAGCTACCGAGACCTGGCACGCGACGGCTTTGACTTAGGTGTACGTGTGGGGGCTATCGAAAACGAGCGGCTGGTGGCCAAGCCTCTGCTGGCCTGGCACGAGATGACCTGCGCCAGCCCGGCCTACCTGGAGCAACATGGCGAGCCGCTGACCCCGGCGGATCTGGCCAACCATGCCTGCTTGCTCAACAGCCACTACAGCGGGCGTGAAGAATGGCTGTATCACCAGCAACATGAACTGCTGCGCGTACGGGTCACCGGCACATTTGCCTCCAACCACTACAACCTGTTGAAAAAAGCAGCGCTGGTCGGTGCCGGTATCGCCCGCCTGCCGTCCTACGTATTACCTGCCGAACTGGCTGACGGTCGATTGCGCTGGCTCCTGCGTGATTATCAGACGCGGAGCATGCCGATGTACCTGGTTCACCCTTATCAGGGTGGCTTGCCGCGCCGCACCCAGGTACTGGCCGATTACCTGGTGGATTGGTTCAAGCGCAGCGGCGAAGCCCTGGATCGGCTTCAGCGGTAGCGGCGTGAGATCAGGTGGTCGATGGACACGCGGCCCGGGCCTTTGGCCACCAACAGCAGCAACACGGCGATCCAGGTGCCGTGGGTTGGGTAGGCGTCCGGGTAAACGAAGAGTTGAATGGTCAGGGTCATACCGATCAGGGCCAGCGCCGAGAAGCGTGTGGCAAAGCCCACCAGGATCAGCACCGGGAAAAAGTGCTCGGCAAAGGCGGCCATGTGCGCGGCCACTTCCGGTGACAGTAAGGGCACGTGATATTCACTGCGAAACAGCGGCAAGGTTGACGCAGCCAGTCGCGGTTCGCCGAGTTGGAAGGTGCCGCTGATCAAGTCGATGGCAAAGCCTTCCACCTTGGTCTGCCCGGACTTCCAGAACACGGCTGCAATGGAAAAACGTGCGAGAAATGCGATCAGGCTGTAGGGGATTTTTTCGAGCAGTGCGATAGCCCGTGTAACCAGGCAAGAAGGGGAGGTGTTCATGGCAATACCTTTTGTTCTGAGTGCAAATGAGTAATGGCGTCGTGGCCGATCAGCAGGGTCAGGCATTGGTGCAGGTCGAATTCGGCTGAGGCTTGCAGGGCCTTTTCCACCGCCATTTCCAGCTGTATGCCTTGGTTCAGGCTGTCGATAAACGCGACTGAGCCCCTGTCGATGGCGAACACCTTGACCGCCAAGCCTTGGCGCAACACCAGCGCGCTTTGGGCGTGCCTGGGATTCAAGGTAGCCACTGCGCCTTCTGTCTGGTGCGCAGCCCAAACGGCCACCACCGCGTAGCTGGAATTCAAGGTGGCCAGGGAGGGATGCAGGCGCAGGCTCAGTTTCCCCAAGTCTGTTTGGCCTTGCAGCGCTTGAAGAATGGCTTGCTGGTCCAGCGGTTGGCTATCCGCCGCGTGATAGGCGCGCACCCGCAAGCGCTCGAACCGTGCGACATCAGCCAGGTAGGGCACGCTGGCGGCCGGCTCAAAGTCCTGAATGAAGGCTGCGAACGCACTGCCGTACTCGTTGATCAGCGGGCTGGTAGGCGGGCACGTCTGTACAAACAGGCCAGCCATGGCGCGAAAAAACTCATCGCCGACTAACTGCAAGGTCACGGGATAAGCCGTCGACAGCGCGCTAATCAACGAACTGTGGACATTGTTGCGGTACACCGCAAAACGGCTGGCAGGGTCGGCGCCGTTGCTGCTGAACAGGACGCCGGGGCAGGGCTGGTCGGGCGCGAGCAACGCATTGGTAAACGCAGCGTGATGGCTCATACGTTCACCTGTGACAAGTACCCGTCGGCCTGTTGGGCTTCGGCGTGCAGCACACGGAAAGCCGGCACCTGGTTATCCCGCTCGATCAGCGTGGCCACCGGCCCGGTGCGCGTGAGGACCTGTTCGTACAGCTGCCATACGGCGTTATCGATCGGCGCGCCATGGTCATCGATCAGCAGGCGGTCGCCGAGGCTGTCAGTGTCTTCGGCAAAGCCGGCGAGATGAATCTCTCCCACGGCGCTCAATGGCAGCGCATCGATGTAGGAAAGTGGATCGCGCTGGTGATTGATGCACGACACATAGACGTTGTTGACGTCCAGCAGCAGGCCACAGCCGGTACGCCGGATGATTGCACTGATGAAATCCGTCTCGTCCAAAGTGGAGTGTTGGAATTGCAGGTAAGTCGACGGATTCTCCAGCAGCATCGGACGTTTGAGCGTGCTTTGCACTTGGTCGATGTGAGCGCACACCCGGTCCAGGGTGGCGGCATCGTAAGCCAGGGGCAGCAAGTCATTGAGAAACACCGGGCCGTGGCTGGACCAGGCCAGGTGTTCGGAAAAAGACTGGGGTTGATAGCGTTCGATCAGCGTGGCCAACCGTGCCAGGTGCTCACGGTTTAACGGGCCTTCGCCGCCGATGGACAGGCCCACGCCGTGCAGCGATAGCGGGTACTGCTCGCGGATCAAACCCAGGTAGTGGTGGAACGGGCCGCCGTCGACCATGTAGTTTTCGGCGTGCACTTCAAAAAAACCGATGTCGGGCAAGGTCTCGAGCACTTCGATGAAGTGCTCGTTCTTCAGCCCCAGCCCGGCCCTGTGAGGGAGGCCGGGCACCTGAGCCGGTGAGACCGTGTGCTGGGGAAAAAGCGTCATCATCAGTACTCAGGCTGCGGGCTGTTTTCAGGATTTGGCGGTGAATGCCGCTTCCTGGCCGAAACCGGTTGGCGAGGTGGAGCTTGGGGTTTTAGCGCAGGTGCCGGCTGGGACCAGTTTCCAGGCGTTCGCCTGGTCTTTGACTTTGGAGGTGCCGGCGCAGGAAGTGCCGGCGCCTGCGGCGCAATCGTTCTTGCCGGCTTCAGCGATGCCGAAGCATTTGTCCATTTTGGCGTCGTCGGCGTGGGCCATGTTCGACATTGCGGACAGGCTCAGGGCCGAACCGAGGGCCAGGATCAGGGTAGCGGCGGACAGTTTAGTCGTCATGGTGAATCTCCAGAAGTGGGTTGAGGTAGCGAGCGTGTTTGCCTGCTTACTCCACTAGAGGCAGCGGGTCGAATTTCGTTACACGTCAGACGAAAATAATTTCAAACAACGCAAAAAAAATGTGGGAGGGGGCTTGCTCCCGAAAGCGGTGTATCAGCTACAGACGAGCTGACTGACACACTGCTATCGGGAGCAAGCCCCCTCCCACATTTAGAGACGGTTCATCCCACAACCGTTGTTAACCGCCCAGGTACGCCTCGCGCACTTTCGGGTCCGTCAGCAATTGCTCACCCGTGCCCTGCATCACCACCCGGCCGTTTTCCAGCACGTAGGCGCGGTCGGCGATTTTCAGCGCCTGGTTGGCGTTCTGCTCCACCAGGAACACCGTTACACCGTCCTTGCGCAGCTGTTCGATGATGTCGAAGATCTGCTGGATGATGATCGGTGCCAGGCCCAGGGACGGTTCGTCCAACAGCAGCAGCTTGGGCTTGCTCATCAGCGCACGGCCGATGGCGAGCATTTGCTGCTCGCCGCCGGACATGGTGCCGCCGCGCTGGCTGAAGCGCTCCTTGAGCCTGGGGAACAGGTGCAACACCTTGTCCATCTGCTCCTGGTAGTCGCCCTTGTCGGTGAAGAACCCGCCCATGGACAGGTTCTCTTCAACGGTCAGGCGCGAGAATACGCGACGGCCTTCGGGCACCACGGCAATGCTCTTGCGCATGATCTGTGAGGACTGCTGGCCCACCAGTTCTTCACCCATATAGCGGATGCTGCCGCTGTGGGCTTGCGGTGAACCGCACAGGGTCATCAGCAAGGTCGACTTGCCGGCACCGTTGGCACCGATCAGTGTGACGATTTCACCTTGGCGTACTTCCACATTGACGCTGTGCAGGGCCTGGATCTTGCCGTAGAAAGTGGAAACGTTTTCGAATTGCAGCATTTTACGCTTCCCCCAAATAGGCTTTGATCACTTCAGGATTGTCGCGGATCTGTTCAGGCGTGCCGTTGGCCAGCGGCGTGCCCTGGTTGATCACCACGATGTGGTCGGAAATACTCATGACCAGTTTCATGTCGTGTTCGATCAACAGCACCGTGGCGTTGTTTTCCTCACGCAGCACCGTGATCAGCGCCTTGAGGTCTTCGGTTTCCTTGGGGTTCAGGCCGGCGGCTGGCTCGTCGAGCATGAGGATCCGCGGGCGGGTCATCATGCAGCGGGCGATTTCCAGGCGGCGTTGCTGACCATAGGCCAGGGTGCCGGCAGGACGGTTGGCAAACTCGGTGAGGTTGACCTTGTCCAGCCAGTACTCGGCGTACTCCATGGCCTCGTGCTCGCTTTTGCGGAACGCTGGGGTCTTGAACAGGCCTGCAAAGAAGTTGGTGTTCAGGTGACGGTGCTGGGCAATCAACAAGTTCTCGACCGCCGTCATGTCCTTGAACAACCGCACGTTCTGGAAGGTCCGTACCACGCCCTTGCGAGCGATTTCGTGACCGGCCAGGCCCTGGATCGGCTGGCCGTCCAGCAGGATGCTGCCGCCGCTCGGCTTGTAGAAGCCGGTCAGGCAGTTGAACACCGTGGTCTTGCCGGCGCCGTTGGGGCCGATCAGCGCCACAACCTGTTTCTCTTTCACGGTCAGGGCCACGCCGTTGACCGCGAGCAAGCCTCCGAAGCGCATGCTCAAGTTTTCGACTTTCAGGATCTCGCGGCTCATTTGCGCAGCTCCATGTGTGGGCGTTGCATCGGCAGCAGGCCTTGAGGGCGCCAGATCATCATCAGCACCATCATGGCGCCGAACATCAACATGCGGTATTCGCTGAACTCACGCATCATTTCCGGCAACAGGATCATCACGATCGCTGCCAGGATCACGCCCAGTTGCGAGCCCATGCCACCCAGTACGACGATGGCGAGGATGATCGCCGACTCGATAAAGGTAAACGACTCCGGGGTCACCAAGCCTTGTCGAGCGGCGAAGAAGCTGCCGGCAAAACCGGCGAATGTTGCGCCGAGGGTGAATGCCGAGAGTTTGATGACTGTCGGGTTCATGCCTAACGCACGGCAGGCGATCTCATCTTCGCGCAACGCTTCCCACGCACGGCCGATCGGCATGCGCAGCAGGCGGTTGATCACGAACAGCGCGGCCAGTGCCAGCAACAAGGCCACCAGGTACAGGAACACCACTTTGCTCACCGGGTTGTAGTCGATCCCGAAGTACTCGTGGAAGGTCTGCATGCCTTCGGCTGCGGTGCGGTCGAACGACAGCCCGAAGAACGTCGGCTTGGGGATGCTGCTGATGCCGTTGGGGCCACCGGTGATGTCGGTAAGGTTGCGCAGGAATAGCCGGATGATTTCACCGAAGCCCAGGGTCACGATGGCCAAATAGTCACCGCGCAGGCGCAGCACCGGGAAGCCCAGCAGGAAGCCAAACGTAGCCGCCGCCATGCCCGCCAGGGGCAGGCAGATCCAGAAACCCCAGCCCAGGTAATGCGAGAGCAGCGCGTAGGTGTAGGCACCCACGGCATAGAAACCCACATAACCCAGGTCAAGCAGGCCGGCAAGGCCCACCACGATGTTCAGGCCCAGGCCCAGCAACACGTAGATCAGGATCAGCGTGGCAATGTCGACTGCACCGCGCGAGCCAAAGAATGGCCAGATCAGCGCGGCCACGATCAGGCCGATGATGATGTAGCGCTGGGTACGTGGCAGGGTCAGGAATTGGCTGACCTTGGGCGACACCAGTGGGCCGCGGTTAGCCTTGAACAAGGTGCCGACCTGCTGGGTGAATAGCACACGCAGGAACATCAGCACCGAGCACAGGGCGATGATGCTCAGGGTCACGGGACCGGTGCCATGCACTTCCAGGTTGATCCCGACAATGCTCAGCTTGAGGCCGAGTACCGGAAAGGCCACGGCCCAAACCAGCAAGGCGCTGAAAAACGCCGATTTAAGATATCTGCTCATACTTTCTCAACCTCCGGACGGCCCAGAATGCCGGTCGGACGGAACAACAGCACCAGAACCAACAGGCCGAACGCCACCACATCCTTGTATTGGTCGCCGAAGATATCGGCACCAAAAGCTTCAGCCACGCCCAGCACCAGCCCGCCGAGCATGGCGCCCGGAATACTGCCGATGCCGCCCAAGACCGCCGCGGTAAAGGCCTTGAGGCCTACCAGGAAACCGGCGTTGGGGTTGATCACGCCGTACTGCATGCTCAGCAGCACCGCCGCGACGGCCGCCAGCGCAGCACCGATGACAAAGGTCAGGGCAATGATGTTGTTGGTGTTGATGCCCAGCAGGTTGGCCATCTTGATGTCTTCGGCGCAGGCCCGGCAGGCGCGCCCCAGACGGGAGCGGGAGATGAACAGCGTCAGGCCCAGCATCGCCACCAGAGTGACGACGAATACGAGGATCTGCATGTACGAAATCAGCACTTCTTGTGCGCCACCTGGGCCGAAGGAGAAGCTCCCCGGGATCAGGTTGGGAATGGACTTATCCTTGGAGTCCTGGGACAGCAATACAGTGTTCTGTAGGAAAATCGACATGCCGATAGCGGAAATCAGCGGGATCAAACGGTTGCTGCCACGCAGGGGACGGTAGGCAACCCGCTCGATACTGTAGCCATAGGCACTGGTCACGACGATCGATGCAAGGAACGCAGCGGTCATCAACAGCGGCAGGGAGTGAATACCCATCATGGCCAGCCCGGCAAGGGCGATGAAGGCCACGTAGGAACCAATCATGTAGACCTCGCCATGGGCGAAGTTGATCATTCCAATGATGCCGTAAACCATTGTGTAGCCAATGGCTATCAAGGCATAGGTGCTGCCAATGGTCAGGCCATTAACCAGCTGTTGGAAAAAATGATAGAGCTCAGGCATTACAGCGCTCCTAAAAACCCGATACGCATTTCACTGGTGGAGTCATGTTCCGGCCCTGCGCTGTGTTCTGTGAGCACATTTGCACAAAGCGTTTGCCAGCGAACCGCTGGTGACGGTTTTAAGATTTTCAGGTGAGCCAGCGCCCGGATCGCGGGTGACAGGCCCATAAACCTCGTAAAACAAAGCCCACTGCTCTCACAGTGGGCTTGTTGACCAGTAACGCCTGGCTTACTGAGGGGAAACTTCGGTTTTTGGTTTACCGAAGTGCCATTCGTAGACCACGAACTTGAAGTCTTTCAGGTCGCCCTTGGCGTCAAAGCTCAGCTCGCCGGTAGGGGTCTTGAAAGTGCCTGCATGGATGGCGGCTGCCACCTTGGCGGTGTCTTCGCTCTTCGCGGCAGCGATACCGCCGGCGATGACTTCAACCGCTGAATAAGCCGGGAACACGAACGGACCGGTTGGGTCCTGCTTGTTCTTGGCGAACTCTTCAACAATGGCTTTGTTGGCAGGGTCGGCATCGAAGGATTTCGGCAGGGTTACCAGCAGGCCTTCGGAAGCGTCCTGGGCGATTTGCGAGATGGAGTCGTTGCCGACGCCTTCCGGGCCCATAAACTTGGCGTTCAGGCCTTTTTCTTTGGACTGACGCAGGATCAGACCCAGCTCTGGGTGGTAGCCGCCGTAGTAGACAAAGTCGACGTTGGCTTGCTTGAGTTTCTGGATGATCGAGGAGAAGTCTTTATCGCCAGCGTTCAGGCCTTCGAAGACAGCGACTTTCACGCCTTTCTTCTCAAGGGTCTGTTTAACGGCAGTGGCGATGCCTTCACCGTATTGTTGTTTGTCGTGCAGAACGGCAACAACCTTAGGCTTCACGAAGTCGGCGATGTAGTTGCCGGCCGCCGGGCCCTGGGCGCTGTCCAGACCGATGGTACGGAAGATCAGCTTGTAGCCACGGGCGGTGATTTCCGGGCTGGTAGCCGCCGGCGTGATCATGATCACGCCTTCGTCTTCGTAGATATCGGTTGCAGGCTGAGTGGAGCTGGAGCAGAGGTGACCGACCACGAACTTGACGCCGTCGTTGACCACTTTGTTGGCAACGGCCACGGCTTGTTTAGGGTCGCAAGCGTCATCGTATTCCTTGGCTTCAAGCATCTTGCCATCGACGCCGCCCTTGGCGTTGATGTCGGCGATTGCCTGCTTGGCACCCATGAATTGCATGTCGCCGTATTGCGTCACAGGACCGGTCTTGGGACCTGCGATACCGATCTTGATGGTGTCGGCTGCGAACGAATGGCCGGCAACCCCAGCCAGGACCATAGCGGCAAACAGTTTGGAAATCTGCTTAGTAGCCTTATTCATAGTGCTCCACTCTTACTGTTGTATTTTTTATAGTTCTAGCGGCCTTGTGAGCTGCAGAACCGGATCAGATATCTCGGATATCCCCCCCGGCAGTGCCCTGGCAACTGTACCGGTACAGTGTAGAGCGCCGGTTGATCGCTTGAAAAGCTGGCTGCTGGGGGCAAAACCCTGGGGTGTCGCTTTAATGAAAGAAAAAGACAGAATTGCGGCGGGCTGATGCCAGAGTTTCGGGCAATCCTTGGCTTTTCTGACACTTTCGTTCGATGCCTCATTTGCAACTGGGTTTTTCTGTAAGGGCCTCGACGGTATGATTGCGCCGATTTTTCCCAAGGTGAACTCCCATGACGCAAGAACCTAGCACCCTCTATGCCAAGCTGCTCGGTGAAACTGCCGAAATTTCCTGGAAGGAGCTTGAACCGTTCTTTGCCAAGGGTGCCCTATTGTGGGTCGACGCTGGCCTGGATTTGATCGAAGCCGCCGAGGGAATGGCCGAGGATAACCCTGACAAAGTGGCTGCGTGGCTGGCTGCGGGGAGCCTTGGTGAGGTGTCTGCGACGCGGGCGTTGGACCTGGTTGAGCGTGATCCGAGCTTGTGGGCCGTGGTGGTTTCGCCGTGGATTTTGATCCAGGAAAGGGCAGTGTAAGAAACGTGCGCACGGAAAAGGTGCGTGTTTTTTGCCGTTGCGAGTGTGTAGCTGAGTAACCGCTGGCGCCGTGATGGCATCTTGCCGTAGAGAAAGGTCACAGGTGAGGGTGACGTGCACGTCACGGGAACAGTTTTGCGTGGGGCCGAAGGCTCGGGGAATTGTTTCTGAGTGTGGCAGGGATCTGGATTTTCCTTGTCTGGCAGGCCGTTATCGCCGGCAAGCCAGCGCCCACAGGTGAAATGCATTCCACGTGTGGGCGTTGGCTTGCCGGCAATGGCCGCGCCGCAGTCTATGCAGTCTTACCGGTATGGTTATTCAACGAAATAACCTTGGTCTTCCCAATCCGATGACGGTAAATCTCGCGCAGGTACTTGATCGCCTTCTTCACACAATCCCGCGACAAGCGAATATCGTTGATCGACACAAACTTCTCTTTGTCGTTGATCAACTCGCGGTACTTCTTCTCATACATCGGCTTGATCGCGTACCAGTTGGTGTCGAGGATCTTCGCCGGGTTCTCAAATTCATTGAGCAGCTCGTCGATCCGGTCTTCATCGAAGTCTTCGTGGATGATGAAATCCAGGATCGAGTTATCCAGCGTGTCATCAAACCGGTACGGGTTGCGCGCAAAGCAGCGTTTGATAAACGCCACGATCAAGGTCAGGAAATCATCCGACAGGCACGGGCTCTTGGCGATCAACGTGGTCAGCGACAAGTTGGCCGACGCCCCGATCACCAAGGCGTAACGCTTGAGCGTGGTGTTGGGGAACAGGCTGTTGAGGTGAGTCTTGAGCCGGTTCAGGTCCATGTAAGACAGTTTGTAATCCTTGGGCAAGGACACAATCGACACCACCGACGAGCAGTTCTTGAAGAAGTGCAGGTCATGTAGCGCTGCCGCGTCGTACCCGGAGTTCTTGTATTGCTCCAGGGACGCCTTGTAGCGCTTGGACTCAATCGGCAACAGGCTGATGCCCTCAATCGCCTGGGTCACTTTGTTGAAGTGCGGCAAATCAATTGAGCGGAAAAACAGGTCATCGATGTTCAGCCGCTGCGGCTCTTTATCGAACACTTTGAACTTGTCATTCGATGGCGCCGGGGTTTCCGGCACTACCGATTCGGCGTAGGCAATCGCCACCGGCCCGGCCAGGCTCATAAACAGGTCATTGGCGTCCAGGCGGATGGTTTCGCCAATGTCGATGCCGGCGCGACGGAAGTAGTTCTGGTCGTAGTCGGTGGTCACCGCCTGGGCCGTGAGGATGTTGAAGATTTGCTGCGAGATGTATTGGTTGGCGTGTTTTTCCATGGCATTGACGTCAATGTTCTGGATATTGCCGTCATCGCTCTCTTCGGCGTAACGCATGATGTCGTTGGAGATCAGCATCATGGCGTTCCACGGGCGGATGCGGCCTTTCACGCTGGCTTCGCTGCTGTCTTCATTGTCGAAGTTGTATGAAAAATCCCATTCTTCCGACAGGTATTTGCACAACAGCCGCCCGGCGTTGATGTGCAGTGCCTCGGACATTTCGCTACGGTGATCAGAGATATTCGGCAGCACACAAATGCCGCTGGTGAAGATCGGCTCGAACACGAAGGCGTGGCCGCTCTTGCTGTCATGCTCGTCAGCCGGCTTGGTGTCGAACGTCTTGTTCATGTACGAGTGCTGCTGGGCGAGGCCGAACTCCGAGGCCATGCCCGAGCCCGTACCGCCGCCGGCGCTGAAGATCGAGAAGTAGAGGCGCGACTGGTTGGCCTTGATGCCGCAGGAGTCGATCAAGTACGAGTGGATCATCTTCCAGTCGGGGCTGGAAAAACGCTGGGTGTCTTTGTTGAGGATGATTTTGGCCAGGTACTGGCCGAGGATCGGCGCGTTACCGGCGCCGCCGGCGTGCACCTCCGACAGGTCCATGATTTTCATCTTGCTGTAGTCGCGCAAGAAACCGCTTTTTTCGCCCTTGCGCGAGAAGCGGATGCGCCCGGCGATGTCCTTGTCCAGGTCGCCCAACATCACCAGCGGTTCGACCAGAAACACCGGCTTGGTGGGCTTGCCGCCGCCCAGGCGCAGGTTGTTACGAATCCATTGAGCCGGGCTGTAACCCTTATCCGTCGACTTATCCTCGGTACTGAATTCATTCAGGTAAAACTTGCGCGCGTTGTACACCAGCTCCGCCACGTCCAAGGCAATGTTGGATCCGCAGCGGCCCAGGCCAATCAGGCACACCGATGGGAATTCTTGCTCACTGCGCGCATCGCCGTCGCCTTCGGGCTGGGGCAGGCTGGGGAACACCATGTCACGCAGACCGTCGAGGTTATCGAGGATGCGGTCGGTATTGGTTTCGGTGAAGTACAAGTACTGCTGGGTGGCCAGCGGGCGGGCACTGCTCAATGACTTGGAACCTGAGGGTTTTTCCGCAGGAACAGTGGGCAACACGTCGGATACCACGGTGACAGAGTTATTTTTGGAAGTCATTGGGCGCCATGTACCTGGACGGATGGCCGGAAAAATCACGGAGCCATCACTGAATGAGAGTTCGCGACTTTACAGTGCGTCTGAGTCCGGGAGGGTTGGGTTTAACCCCAATTTCTCAAGGGGAATCCTGGCCGGACTCTGATGAATCGGCCGTTCGTCGGCGTTCTTTAGGCAAATGATGGCGAAATGCCAAAGATTCGGCGTCAGCGAATTGGCCTGACGGTCGACGGGGGGCCGATACGGCCGGGGTTGGAGTCTTTCGGCGTCGGGGACTCTTTGTTGCCCTCCACGTTGAACGAGTAGAGCGGAGTGCGCATGTGGATGCCCTGGATCACGCCGACGACTTCACTGAAAGGCACTGCGGGGCTCAGCAGATAGCCCTGAATGAAATCACAGCCATGTTTGAGCAGCAGTTCAAACTGCGCCTGGGTTTCCACGCCTTCGGTGACGACCTGCAGATGCAGGGTGTGGGCCATGCCGATAATCGCCTGGACGATCTCGATATCGGCGATTGACTTGGGGATGTCCTGGATAAATGAACGGTCGATCTTCAAGGTGTTGAGCGGCAGGCGCTTGAGGTAAGCCAGTGAGGAGTAACCCGTGCCGAAATCATCAATCGCCAGCGAGACGCCCAAGGCGCGAATTTGCCGCAGCAGCGCCAGAGTGCTGCTGATATTGCCCATCAGTGCATTTTCGGTTACCTCCAGCTCCAGGCGGTTGGCGCCAATCCCGGCGAAGCGCAGAGCGGCTTCGATTTCGTCCGCCAGCTCGTCACGGGCCAGGTTCAGGGCAGAGCAGTTCACCGCCATGGTCAGCTCGGTGTAGCCCCGGTCGGACAGCAGGCTCAAATCGTGGCAGGCCTGGCGCAACACCCAATGGTCCAGCTCGGCAATCAGCCCGTTACTTTCGGCAATACCGATAAACCGGTCAGGAGCCAACAACCCGTGTTGCGGATGTTGCCAGCGTACCAAGGCCTCCAAGCGAGTGACTTTGCCGAGCTTCATGTCGAAGATCGGTTGATAAAACAACACCAGTTCATTACGGCCACGCAGGGCTGCACGCAATTGCTCCTCCAGTTGCAATTCGAGGAACGCACGGGTTTTAAGGTTGGAGCTGAAGAAGTTCAGGCTGTTGCGCCCGGCGTCTTTGGACTGGTAGAGCGCCAGGTCGGCAGTTTTCAGCAGCTCCTCGCAGGTCAGGCCATCCTCGGGAAACAGGCTGATACCGATGCTGGTGGTCATGACCATGCGCCGGCCGGCCAATTCGATCGGTTCTTTCATTTTCTGCATGATGCGCTGCGCCATGTGGCGCGCTTCGTCGCGATGGTGAATGTTGATCAGGATGCAGAATTCATCACCGCCAAAGCGCGCGACCACGTCGTCATGGCTGCGCACCGAGCTCTTGATATGCCCGGCCAGCACGGTGAGCAATAGGTCGCCAGCGTCATGTCCGAGGCTGTCATTGATGCGCTTGAAGTGGTCTATATCGAGGAAGATAACCGCCAGCATACCGTTATATTTGGTTTTTTCAGCGACTTTTTCCGCAAATATCTGATTAAAACCCCGGCGGTTAAGCAGGCTGGTCAGTGCGTCGTAGTGGGCCACCTGTTGCAGTGACGCGCGGGCCTGATCGAGTTCGCTGAGCAGTGCGTTGACCCGGCGCAGGTCGCGTTCCTTGTGCTGCAGCTTTTTGTCCGCCAGGGCAGCGCTGACGCTGCTGCCGATCACCAACAGGGTGATTACGGCCACGGACAGGCCGAGCTGAATGGGGTTGTTGTCCAGCGGTAACGTGAGGTCAGCCCCGCTGGGCACCAGCATCTGCATGGCGGCCATGCCGGTGAAGTGCATGCTCAGGATCCCGGCGCCCAGCACCAGGCTGGCGGCGTATTTGAGCAGTTGATGGAACACGCCTGCGCCGTTACGCAGGTAGCACGACAGCAGCAACGCCGCCAGGCTGGCGCCAATGGCAATGCCGACCGAGGCCATGAACAGCCCAGAATCGAAATACACCTGGGCCTGGGAGCGCATCGCCGACATGCCAACGTAGTGCATCAAGGCGATGCCGAGCCCCATCCACACCGAGGCCAGCAGGTACTGATGGAATCGTAACTGCGCATGACTGAGGGTTTGCATGGCAAACAGCGAGGCAATCAGGGCGATCACCAGCGAAGCGAACGTCATGAGCAATTCGTAATGGATGGCAATAGGTGCCTGGAAGGCCAGCATGCTGATGAAATGAGTCGACCAGATCCCGCCTGCCAAACACCCGGCGCCTAGCCAGCGCCAATGGCGCCGGGCGGTAGGGTCTTCGACATGGCCGACGCGTTCGGCCATGTCCAACGTACCGAACCCAGCCGCACACGCGACCAGGTAGGCCAGCAACACCAGAAAAGGGTTATGACTGCAATTGAGTAATAAATGCCCGTGATCTGGAAGCTCGGTAAAAAAATGCATACCTCGCCATTCCATAGCATGTCCCGTCAAAGTCAGTACGTCATTGCCTTAAGCAATGGCCTATGGCGTCGAGTATAGAAGTCTCGCAGGATTTGCCAGGAATAATGGCACTTCGCTCTGAATAATTTTGGCATGCCAGCCATAGCGTTTGATGCTAAGCGCTGATCGGCAGGTCCAGTTCGAAAGGCGCTTGCAGTGGCGGCAAGCCAAAGGCAGCGCGTGCGGTATCGCAATCGACGTTGTGCTCGCCCTGGCTCCAAGACGCGTCGAACTCGCGACACGGGCTCGAGCGTTGCTCATAGATTGTGCAGCGGGTTTCTTTGCCGACGTCACCTTCAAGGCTGCAGCAGCGCGCGGGTTTCTGGTCGGTGCCGATCATCGCTACCCGCGTGGGGTTGATCTGCACCACCAGATCATCGGGCACTGTGCCCCCCGATGAGGCGCACTCACCCCAGAAGAAAGACACACGAAAGTGTGAACAGCAGGCACCGCAACTCAGACACGGACTGGCTTCGGACATGGGCGTCATCGATAAGAAAAGTAGGATTGGGGGTGTTACGGAAGGCTCGCCATTCTAATCCTGCCATGGCCGTTGGGAAGGGGGGCGAACACTTATATTTTCGTAGGAAAACCCCCGTGATTACGGGTAAAGGTCCGGGTGAAATTACGCCCTATCAGCTTTACGAATCATTACAGACAACCGGCCCCTGCCTGACTATGTTGCAGATACCGGGCAGGATGCATCGGGCATCGTAGCGCTCATAACAATAAAAGAGACGGACCCATGCAGAACTCGACCCAAGCGGCGAATGCCTGGCGCATTCTGTTCCTGCTGTTCCTCGCCAACCTGTTCAATTTTTTCGACCGCACCATCCCCGCGATCATCATCGAGCCCATTCGCATGGAATGGCACCTGAGCGACTTTCAGCTCGGCATCATCGGCACCGCTTTCACCCTCGTATACGCCATTGCCGGCCTGCCGCTGGGGCGCATGGCCGATACCGGCTCACGCAGCAAACTGATGGGCTGGGGCCTGTTTGCCTGGAGCGGGCTGACGGCGATCAACGGCATGGTCGGCAGTTTCTGGACTTTCCTGCTGGTGCGCATGGGCATCGGCATCGGCGAAGCCAGCTATGCGCCGGCGGCCAACTCGCTGATTGGCGACCTGTTTCCCGCCCACCGGCGCGCACGGGCCATGGGCATCTTTATGCTGGGCCTGCCGTTGGGCCTGCTACTGGCGTTCTTCACCATCGGCGCAATGGTCAAGGCGTTCGACAGCTGGCGCGCTCCGTTCTTTATAGCCGCTGTGCCGGGGATGATCCTGGCGGTGTTCATGTTCTATATCAAAGAGCCCGCGCGCGGCGCGGCGGAAACCGTGCAAGTCTCGCAGGAACGCGTCGACCGCCCGATCCGCCGTGTGCTGGCGGTGCCGACATTCTTGTGGCTGGTGCTGGCCGGGCTGTGCTTCAACTTCGCCACCTATGCGTGCAACTCGTTTTTGGTGCCGATGTTGCAGCGCTATTTCCTGATGCCGCTGCAGGACGCGGCGGTGGCTACCGGGGTGATCGTTGGCTTGACCGGCCTGGTGGGCCTGACGTTGGGTGGCTGGATTGCCGACAAGATTCACCAGCGAGTCGCCAATGGTCGGCTGCTGTTCGCGGCGTCCAGCCTGATCATCTCCACCGTCACCACCGCCTGGGCCTTGCATGCCGGGCGCATCGAGATTGGTGTGTTCGTGGCGTTGTTCAGTGTGGGCTGGCTGTTTGCCTATAACTTCTATACCTGCGTGTACACGGCGATTCAGGACGTGGTTGAGCCGCGTCTGCGGGCCACCGCGATGGCGCTGTTCTTTGCCGGGCTGTACTTGCTCGGCGGTGGCATGGGGCCGATTGTGGTGGGCGGGCTGTCTGATCACTTTGCTCATTTGGCGATGTATGCCGATGGCGCTGCGCAGATGACTGAGGCGTATAAGGCGGTCGGCTTGCATGACGCGATGTACCTGATTCCCGTGGCGCTGTTCCTGACCATGCTGTTTCTGTTCCAGGCGTCGCGCAGTTTTGTGCGTGATGCCAAGCGGATGAAGGATGGGTTGGGGTCGGTGGAGGTGCCGGCGGTTGCGGCTACCGCTTGAGACCGAGGTGACTCCGTCGCAGCATAGGTATCTACGCAACTCGGGGTTAGGTAGATATGGGTACATATCCGTTGCTGCGGTAACGGCTTCGTAGGGTTCCGCTCTTACAGCGGGTCACTTTTGGAAAAGAGCCCCAAAAGTAACCAAAAGGGCTCTTGCCCCACCACTCGGTGCCTCGCCTAGGCTCGGCATGCCCTCACGCAGGCTTGAATCCGTGGGCCGCCGCCATGGGCCATCCTTGGCCCATCGCGGCTAACCCGGCGTCCTGCCGGGTTACCCACGGATTCAAGCCTGCGTTCGGCCAGCGTGGTTTAACGGGGCGCCTAAGATCAAGATCAAAAGCAAGATCAAAAGCAAGAGCACGGCGGCCTAGTAGCCGACCTGAGTGGTTGAAGCAAAAGCAGGGCAGAAGCAGAGCAGAAGCAGAGCAGAAGCAGAGCACCACCCTATCTAGCTGATGTAATCAGATCCCAATGTGGGAGCTGGCTTGTCGGATCGCCGCACCGCTGCGATGCAGACACCTCGGCCCATCAAGTCCACCGAGTTGATGCCATCGCAGGCAAGCCACAATTTTGACCGAGTTTAGCTGCCAGCACCGCAGTGCTCTGCTTTGCTGCGGGCGCTGGCAGATCGGACGCGGACAAGGCTGAACTCCAGTCACATTACTCG
>NZ_UYXQ01000070.1 GCF_900624995.1 Pseudomonas antarctica | reverse complement strand
ATCGCGGCTTTACCAGGCTCGTTATTGACCCGGTAAAAGTAGCTCGCCGAGATATTTTCAGGCTTAAGCACTATCTAGGCGCAATCATCGTCAGTGAAGAAGTAAAACGTCGCTTCGAAAGAGCTGGGGTAGTCGGCATAGCATTTGATTCGGTGAATGGTGACAAAACCACGGTGACCTAGGCGCGAGAAGCTGCTGTCGCTCGCACCTAGGCCGTCATCCCGTCAGAAAACGGCTTTCACTTGTAAGCCCAATACCCATGCATTATCGATATCCACCCCGGAAAACGCCCCCGGCTCAATGATGTATTGCACATCCGGGCGCACCGTCAGCCACGGTGTGGCCTGGTAGCCGTAACTCAGCTCAATCAACTGCTCGGCATTGTTCAGGTTCGGGTACTCCGTGCCCGCGTTGAACGCGGCCAACTCCTGCACGTCGCGACTGCGCGGGTTCGGCACCGCGCGGCCATAACCCAAGGCGACGGTATCGCGCGGGCGGCCTGCAAACGGCTTGTACAGCACCACGCCTGCGCCATACCACTTGCTGAACGGCGAGGCGGCTTCACTGGCGGCCGAGTATTGGCCGAAAGCATGCAGCACGCGCCCGGCAGACGAACTGGACGCCCACACCGCCTGATCAATCAGCAGGTAGTGACCGCCCCGGCCGCTGACCTCCTTGTTGCTGCCGATGCGTTTCACGTCGGAGCTGTCGTAGTAATACCCCAGCTTGTATTCACCCGGCAGCGTGCCCGCGTGCTTGTACACCAGCTCGATGGGCACCACGGTGCCGGTGGTGTGTTTGGGCCCCAGGTGCCAGGCGCGGCTGGCGTTGCCGTTGCTCGACGGGTCGACATTGAACGCCGCCACGCGCAGTTGCCAGTTTGGCGAAAAGTCGTATTTCACCCGCGCACCGAGGTGTGCGTTCGGGTAGTTGGCCCAGCCGCTGCCGCCGGACATGTTCAGCGGGTGGCCGCAGAAACCGGCGTTCATGAAGTTGCACAGGATGCCGCTGTCGAGGCCACCGAGGTCATTGCCCATGGCCATGTAGCCGAGCTTGAGGTTCAGCGCGGGCGTGAACAGCGTGCGCTCGTAGCTCAGCTCGGTGAGCCGTGTGTAGAGGCCGCCGTAGTTTTCCTGGATCGGCAGGCGGTTGCCCACCAAGTCTTCGGAGGCACTGTTGCCACGCCGGTCGTTGATGGTCAGCTGGATGCGGTCGCCATTGTTCAGGCCGTAGAGCTTGCCCAAGTCGAACTGCACGCCAAGCTTGAGGTTTTGCGAGTAGCGCGCCGCGCGGTGCTGGCCGCCGTCGGCGTTGTAGGCGGTCTCGCCGCTGTAGTCGCCGGTGAAGCGGATGCCTTGCTCGTCGAGTTCACGGCGCAGGCCGCCCCAGTCGCCGGTCAGGGTGGT
The DNA here is from genome assembly GCF_900624995.1 of Pseudomonas antarctica. Lineage (GTDB taxonomy): Bacteria > Pseudomonadota > Gammaproteobacteria > Pseudomonadales > Pseudomonadaceae > Aquipseudomonas > Aquipseudomonas antarctica. The sequence continues at coordinate 19,509 of NZ_UYXQ01000070.1, read as the reverse complement.
GTCGTCGGCTTGAACGGGCAGGGCGGCCGCAAAGGCCAGGCCCAGCACCAGGCCGCCAAAGGGCAAATGAGAAATGGGATTCATGCGTGGGTTCCAAACACAAGCGCGGTGCGGGGGCACCGCGCGGACACAGGGTTATTCTGGCAAGGCGTAGGCGATCACGTAGTCGCCGCGGTCGGTGGACTGGCGCGCGCCGCCAGCGGTGATGACGATGTACTGCTTGCCGGTTTTCGGCGACACATACGTCATCGGGCCGCCTTGGCTGCCTACCGGCAGGCGGGCTTTCCAGATTTCATCACCGTTGCCGCTGTTGAAGGCGCGCAGGTAGAAGTCCTGGGTGCCGGCGATAAAGATCAGGCCGCCCTGGGTCGACAGGGTGCCGCCCAGGGTCGGCAGGCCGACCTTGATCGGCAGGTGCATGCGAATGCCCAAGGGGCCGGTGTCTTCCACGGTGCCGACCGGCACTTGCCAGGCGATCTGCTGGGTCTTCATGTCGATGGCGGTCAGGGTGCCGAATGGCGGCGCCTGGCACGGGATACCGGCCACCGAGAGGAAGCGGTTTTTGTTCACCGCATATGGCGTGCCTTTGAGCGGCACGGCGCCCATGCCGGTGTTCAGCGCTTCGCCACCGGACGAGGCCTGGGCCTTGTTCTGCGACGGCACCATCTGGATCCACAGGCCCAGGCGCATGTCGTTGACGAAGATAAAGCCGTGCACCGGGTCGGTGGAAATGCTGCCCCAGTTCATGCCGCCCAGTGAGCCTGGGAAACTCAGCGATTTGTCGGTCCCCGGCGCGGTGTACAGGCCGTCGTAGCGCATGCCCTTAAAGTCGATGCGGCACAGCAACTGGTCATACGGGGTGGCGCCCCACATGTCCGATTCGCTCAGGGTTTGCGCGCCGATCTGCGGCATGCCGAGCGATTTTGGTTGAGTCAGCGAGTAAGGTTCGTTAGGGATGTTCGCGGCCTTGACCGGGACTTCCTTGACGTCGGTCAGCGGCTTGCCGGTGGCGCGGTCGAGCACATAGATCTGCCCGGCCTTGGTGCCGATCACCACCGCCGGTACCGCTTTGTCGCTGCCCGGTGGGGTGAAGTCGATCAGGCTCGGCTGCATCGGCAGGTCGAAGTCCCACAAGTCGTTGTGGACGGTCTGGTACACCCACTTTTCTGCGCCGGTCGAGGCGTCCAGCGCCAGTACCGACGCACCGTATTTGTGGTTGAGTTGGGTACGTTCCACGCCGTAGATGTCGGTGGACGAGCTGCCCATCGGCAGGAAGACCGTGTTCATCAACGGGTCATACGACATCGGCGCCCAGCTGTTCGGCGTACTGCGCACATAGGTGCTGCCGGCGGCGGGGGCGTGTTTGTCGTCGGGGTTGCCCGGGTCGAAGGCCCAGCGCATTTGGCCGGTGATCACGTCGAAACCACGGATCACGCCACCCGGCATATCGGTTTGTACGTTATCGGCGACACGCCCGCCAACCACCACGGTGGTGCCAGCCATCAAAGGTGCCGACGACAGTTGGTAGTAGCTGTCCGGTACATCACCCAGGCCGGCTTTCAAGTCCACTTGGCCGTGGGTGCCGAAGTCTTCGCAGAATTTGCCGGTGTCGGCATCCACCGCGATCAGGCGTGCATCAATGGTGTTGGTCAGCAGGCGACGTTGGCATTGCGCACCGGCAGGCACGCTCGCGGCCATGATCGGCGAGCTGTTCGGTTGGGTCGGTTGGGCGATCGGCGCGGTGGCATCGAAGTACGCCATGCCGCGGCAACGCTGCCATACCGCCGACTTGGCGTGGACTTCGTTCTTCCACAGCTCTTTGCCGGTGTCGGCATCCAGCGCGATCAGGTTGTTGTGCGGCGTGCAGATGAACACCTTGTTGCCGATCTGCAGGGGCGTCAGTTGGTCTTCGGCGCCGTTGCCGTCGCTGAGGGCCACGTCACCGGTGTGGTAGGTCCACGCTACTTTGAGTGTGTTCACGGTGTCGCGGTTGATCTGGTCCAGCGCGGCAAAACGGCTGCCGCCCTCGGTGTTGCCGTAATGCGCCCAGTCTTTCTGCGCGTCGGCTGCGGCCACCGGGGTGATGCCAGGGCCTTTACCCGTTGGCGCCACGCTTGGGTGCGCGACGAACATATTGCCTGCCGCTACGGCCACGCCCACTGCCAGCACGGCTGCAGTGCCATACGCGCCGCGTGCAGGCCGGCCGGCGAGCAGCGGATAGACCAGCGCCACCACCACGCCAATCACTGCAAACATGAACAATCGCGAGAACAACGGCCAGTACACCAGGCCTACATCCGCCACCGCCCACACGGCTGTGCCGACCAGGAAGGCGGCGAATAGCCATGCGCCTGCCGGTTGGCGACGTGCGATCAGCAAGCCGGAAACGGCCATGGCTACGCCACCGATCAGGAAGTACCAGGAACCGCCCAGGCTGACCAGTTTGGCGCCGCCAACGGCCAGGGCCACGCCGAGCAGGGCAATGACAATGCCCAGACCCAGCAGTAGATATCGTGAGGCGCCAACGGCGCGGGATGCTCGTTTCATGTCGACAGGACTCGAAGGTGAGTGACTAAAGGTCGAATGTTAGCAAGATAAGTAACTGGTTAGTACATTCTGCTCGGTAATAGTCTTTTGCACGCTTTGGGATGACGGGATGACATTGTGGCGAGCCTGCTCGCCACAGAGCGTTCCATTTTCACCCCAAGGGGGCGAGAAACGTGCCTACGCACGCCATGCACGCTTCACGTTCCTCAACATGCGGCATGTGGCTGGACTGCTCGAAAATCTGCCAGCGCACGTCGCTGATGCCGTCGGCAAACGGCTGCACGGTGGCCGGTGTCGCCTCATCGAAACGCCCGGAAATCAGCAGCGTCGGCACCAGGATCTGCGACAGGCGATCAATGATCGTCCAGTTGCGCAGGCTGCCGATCACGTGGAATTCGGTAGGGCCATTCATCGCGTGGTAGACGGTGGGGTCTTCCTTGATGGCGGCATTGGTGCGCGCTACGTCGGCGGGCTCTGGCTGGATACGGCACACATGCCGCGCGTAAAACACGTCTGCGGCGGCGTGGTATTCGGGGCTGTCGGTGGTGCCCGCAGCTTCATGGCGTAGCAACGTCGCCTGCACCTCGGGCGGCAATGCCAGGCGCAGTTCATTGGCGGCCGCGCACCACAAATCCATCGACGCTGGCGAGTTGGCAATAATCAGCGCCTTCAGGCCGACCGGCTGGCGCACCGCGTGCTCGGCGCCGAGCATGCCGCCCCAGGACTGGCCCAGCAGCGCGTAGTCGCTGATCTCAAGGTGCTCGACCAAGTTGTCCAGCTCCGCGAGGAACAATTCCACGCTCCAGAAGTCGGCGGAGGCGCCGGGCAAGTGCGTCGAGCGGCCATTGCCGACTTGGTCGTAGTGCACCACCGCGCGACCGGTCGCGGCCAGGTCTTTGAAACTGTCGACGTAATCATGGGTGCAGCCCGGGCCGCCGTGGGCAACGATCAAGGGCAGGCGCCCTGAACTCAAGTCACCGGTGACCCGGAACCACGTTCGATAGCCACGGAAATCGGCATAACCTTCGCGTACCTGCATGCTCTGTACCTCTGGGTGATCAAGGCGGTACAGGCTAACCAAAACGGCAGGTCAGGTGCACTGGTAGAAATGATAGGTTCTCAGACTTCTACCAGGCGGTAGTGCAAAACCACGTGCCACGGCTTCGACCTGCTGGTTGGCACTGGGCTTGGTGGTACTGTCTACTTCAAGGCTCGCGGGCACTCGACCGAGCTGAAGGTGGCTGCGCAGTTGGGCTGAGCCGCGCAGGCGGTGAGTGGCTCAGCGCCTCGTTACCGCGCTAGAACTTGAAACGCCCCACCAATCCTTTGAGCTGACCGGAAATATCGGTCAAGCGGCCCGAACCGGTCTGCGCCGAGTGGGCAAAGCCTTCCACCAACTGCGCATCGGCGTGGATCTGCGCGATGTGCCGGTTGATCTCTTCGGCCACTTGGTGCTGCTCCTCGGCGGCAGTGGCGATCTGGGTGTTCTGGTCGCGAATCGAGTCCACCGAGCCACGGATCTTGTCGAAGCTGTCGCGGGCCTGTTGGATGCGTTCCACGCTGGTGTGCGACACCAGCAGGCTGCCTTGCATTTGCTGGGTGACTTCCTGGGTGCGGCGGGCGAGGTTGCCCAGCAGGCTGTCGATCTCGCCGGTGGAGTCGGCGGTGCGCCGGGCCAGGGCGCGTACCTCGTCGGCGACCACGGCAAAACCACGGCCCTGATCGCCCGCGCGCGCAGCCTCAATGGCCGCGTTGAGCGCCAGCAGGTTGGTTTGTTCGGCGATGGAGCGAATGGTGTCGAGGATGGTGTTGATGTTCTTGCTGTCCTGCTCGAGCAACTGCATGGTCTGGGTCGACTTTTGCAGGTCTTCGCTCAGTTTGAGCACGCTGCCGGTGGCTTCGCCGATATGCTGCTGGCCGTCGTGTACGTCGCGGTAGCCTTCGTCGGCACTCGACGCGGCAGCACTGCACGAGCGCGCGACTTCGTTGGCGGTGGCCACCATTTCGTTGAAGGCGGTGCTCACCAGTTCCACCGCTTCGCGCTGGCGGCCAGCGGCCTGGTTCATGTTGTGCGCCACTTCACTGGTGTCGGCGGCGGCCGCTTGCAGGTCGGTGGAAGCACTGCCGATGCGCTGCACGAGCTGCGCGATCATGCTCAGGAACTGGTTGAACCAACCCGCCAGGCTGGCGGTTTCATCCTTGCCCTCGACCTTGAGTTGGCGCGTCAGGTCGCCTTCACCTTCGGCAATCTCTTGCAGGCCATCGGCGACCCCACGAATCGGGCGCACGATGACCCGGGCGAAGCTGGCGCCCACTGTCGCGAACACCACCGCCAGTACTGCCGCGATCGCCGCGATCAGCCAAGTAAGGCTGGAGGCCTGCGCCATCACTTCATCGCGTTTGATCAAGCCAATAAAGCGCCAGCCCAAATCCTTGGAACTGACCACGTTGGCCATGTAGGTCACGCCATTGATGTCGATCTGGGTGACGCCATCGCCGCGCTTGGCCAGTTCGGCGTAGTTGGCACCCAGGTCGGCCATTGGCTTGAAGTTATGTTTGGCATCGCTGGGGTCCACCAACACGTTGCCATTGGCTTCCACCAGCATCAGGTAGCCGCTGTCGCCAAGCTTGATATTTCTCACCAGCTCCGTGAGTTGCTTGAGCGACACGTCCAGGCCGACCACGCCCAGCACGTTGCCGTTGGCGTCGGCGACGGTGTGCACGGTACCGATCAGCAACACATCGTCCGGGGCCCAATAATAAGCGCCGGTGCGCACGGTTTTGCCCGGTGCGGCGATAGCAGCCTGGTACCAGGGGCGTACGCGCGGGTCGTAGTTGTTCAGTTTGGTGTCATCAGGCCAGCTGGCGTAGCCGCCGTCCTTCAAGCCCAGGGACAGGTAAGCGGTGCTCGGATGGCTCTTGGCGAACTGGTCGAAAATCGCCAGCAGCTCGGTGTTCGTTGGGGTCAGCGGGATTTGCGCGGCATCGGCGCCGGCGTAGCTCTTGAGGTCTTTGGCCGCGACAACGCGCGGGTCTTTGGCCACGTACTCGACGTTCTGGCTGATGCCGTCGAAGAACTGCTTCATGCCATTGTCGATCTGACGAATCTCACGGCCACTGCTGTCGAGGAAATTCGCCAGGGCGCCCTCGCGCAGGTTCAATACAACGAGCACGGCCACCAGGATAACCGGCACGCACGCGATAGCCGCAAACGCCCAGGTCAGCTTTTGCTTGATATTCATGACTTCTCCCGCGGGTATTTATAGTTTTGGCAAGGGGAAACGGTAGCGGTGAGCGTCGCATGTGTTTTCAGGAGTGTAGCGGCCCATGCTTACCCCATGTATCGGCCGGGGCAGCGGGCACTTGAGGCCGCCGATGATGGGCCGATGGGGGTTAGCTGATGCGCTCGCCACCCAGCGCATCGCGCTGCATCGACTGCAGGTTTTTTTCGATGGTTTCGCAGATGGTTTCCATCTGGATCTGGTGTTCACTGGAGTGAAACGGGCTTTGCAGGTCGGTGCCGATGCGCTCGATGGCCAGCAGCATAAAGCCCACCACCGTCGAGGCCAGCGGGGTGAACCAGCCCAGGGATTCCACCAGGCCGACCGGTACGATCAGGCAGAACAGCGAAATGAACAGCCGTGGGAAATACACGTAAGGGTAGGGCAGCGGTGTGTTGGCGATGCGCTCCATGCCGCCTTGGGCGTTGGACAGGTCCACCAGGGTCGATTCCAGTCGCGCCAGGCGAATGCTGTCCAGGTGGCCGCCCTTGTACTCCTTGGCCAGCAGCGTCGCCGAGCCGGTGAGGATGTCATTGGCAAAGTTGTTGGTGGCGCCGTTGCGCGCGAATTCTTCGGCAGGGATAAAAGCGCGCACTTCGTCCGGGCAAGGTTTGCCCCTGAGGTGCGCTGCCAGGCAATTGACGTACGCCACATGCCGGCGCAGCAGGGTGGCTTTGATCGGGTTTACTTCGCCGTCCGCATCATCCAGCAAGGTCAGCACCTGGCGGGCAAAGCTGCGCGAGTTGTTCACCATCGCACCCCACAATGTACGGGCCTCCCACCAGCGGTTATAGGCGCTGCTGTTGCGAAAACTGATCAGCACCACCAACGCCGAACCGAGCAGCGTCAACGGCATCAGCGGCAAATTAATCTTGGTGGTGAGAAACAGCATGAAATCTACCGTGACGGCGACATCCCACAACAACAGCCAGAACAAAGCCCAGCCCACATAGCCCATGGTCTTGATGATCAGGCGGTATTTTTTGATGATGGCGGCTTTCAAACGAGGACCTCGCGGCGAGCGGTAAACAACAATGCCTTAGCTCGGACGCCGGTTTGGGGGGAAGGTTCGCGTTGGGCCTGAATCGTTTAAGTGGCATAGGACTCTGTTTCAACTGTGCACTTCTAGGCGGGGCGGCTAGCCAGGAAGTTGCGAAGCGAACACTGCAAAAAAATCGGCGATTTGGATAGATCAAGCCTTCAGGTAATCCGCCGCTTTTTAGAACCTGTCACCTTTGACGGCATACAAAATATGCGTATATGCATTTTGTTGTTTGCGTTAATGCATATTCGCGCCTATGGTTACGTCGAGCCAGATCGGAACGCGCCCTCGAATACGGGCCTCGCGGAACGTCGATAGCTCAGCAACACCGCTGCACCTTTACACGCTGGACGCGTGTTTTCATTCATGGAGGATTGAAAAATGTTAACCCCTGAAACAACCCGGTTCACCGGCGATGCACAGCCCAACTGCCTGGTCGGCCATTTGCTCGACCCACAATTGGTGGACGTCCAAGCGGCTCATCAGCCTAAAGCAATGGCGGCCGCCAGCCTGAATTTCAGTATGCAGAAACAAACCCAGACCAATTGGTGTTGGGCGGCGGTTTCCGCGTCGGTCGGTAACTATTACGGCACCGGGTCCTGGACCCAGTGCGGTGTCGCCAGCAACGCGCTGGACCGCAACTGCTGCAACCAGCCTGGACCCTGCAACGTCTACGGCTATCTGGACTCCGCTTTGCGCATCACGCGCAGCTACAACGGCATGAGTCAAGGCTCGTTGCAGATGTCGGCCATCCAGAACCAGCTCAACAGGGGCCGCCCCATCGGTTTGCGTTGCGCCTGGTACGGTGGCGGTGCGCACTTTCTGGTGATCTATGGCACCAACGGCAACTACCTGTTGATCGCAGATTCGATCTACGGCTATTCGACCCGCGCGCTGAACTCGTTCCCTGGTTCGTATAACGGCGGCGGCAATTGGACCAACACTTACTTCACTGTAAAAAACTGAGGAGGGCTGCATCATGCAACTGACTTATCCAAAGGCGCCCTCCAACGGCGTACAGGTACTGCGTCCTGCGCTGCAACCCGCGCTGCAAACCCAGGGCTTTGGCATCAATCGCCAATTCGCGGCCGCGACGCCGGGCCAAATCAGGCTGAGCGAAGGCTATCGTGGCTACTCGCTCAGCCTGGAGGACCTGAGCCTCGGTAAAGGCCTGAAAGACGCTGAGGTCGGCGATTGGCATTACTTGGTCTTTGCCGATGGCGCGACGATTGCGGACGCGCAACTGGCCGACGTACGCGGGCATGTCGAGTTCGCATCGCTCAACCACGGGACGTTGGCAGCGGCGACGGTGGATGCGCTTAAACTGGCGGAACAGTCGGCGCAATTGCAGGGTAAAACCGTGGAGCTGCGCGTGTTATTCATCTCGGCACTGCACGTTGTGGCGATCTGGCTGCACGCCGACGGCGAAGAGGTGCTGATCCCGATTGAGCCGACCCCCAAGGAACTGGCGGTTACTCAGCTGTACAGTGAGGCGGCGCTGCTGGCGTTGCTCAAACCGGCGGCTGATCAGGCCCGTCAGCGCTTCGACGCGGACACCCGTGGCCAGTTGGGCGGTTGATAACACCCTAGGGTAAAAAAAACCCGGACATGGTCCGGGTTTTTTATCGACATGATTCAGCAAGACAGAGGCGCGGTCGGCGTGCACCAGGTCATGTTCAAGCGGCAGCAGGGCGACAGGCGTGGAGGGCACCATGAAGCCATGAGCACCGCAGTACTGCGAGCGTCGTGCGCACATGGCCGGTTCCTCGAACTGCCCCCTGAGCGTAGACGCTGGATTTACAGCGGCGTCAGCACATTCATCACTGTGTCCAGCGCCACGCGCGTGTCATCCAGTTGCACCAGCGAGGCGTGCCGGGCGCCGAGGGCGTCGCGGTTTTGGATCGCGGTAAGGATCGCCTTGTGGCGCGGCAGGCTCAGGCCCTGGATGTCTGGGCGGCGGTTGGTGATGTTGATCGACTCGCGCAACGGCAGCGACAGCATATTGCACATGTAGGCGAGCAGGTCGTTGCGGGTGGCGTCGGCGATGGCGCGGTGGAAGTCCAGGTCGGCCTGCAGCAGCGCGTCGTGGGTCTTGGCGGTTTCCATGCCCAGGTAAGCTTGTTCGATGGTGGCGATGTCTTCAGCGGTGGCGGTGGTCGCGGCCATGGCGGCGATTTCCGGTTCGAGGATGCGCCGCACGCCCGCCAGGGTATTGAAAAATTCGCTGTGGGGCGTGGTCTGCATCAGCCAGGACAACACGTCCGGGTCGAGCAAGTGCCATTTCAAGCGTGGCCGCACCACGGCGCCCACCCGTGGCTTGGAGTACACCAGGCCTTTGGCGCTGAGCACGCGCGTGGCCTCGCGCAACACCGAGCGGCTGACCTTGTACTCCTCACACAGCGTGGCTTCCATGGGCAGGCGTTCTTCGGGTTTGAAGCGACCGGAAACGATGTGCATGCCCAAGTCCTGAACGATCTGGGCATGCATGCTCTTGCGCGGCTTGGGCGGCTGGTGATCCATAACGAACGCGAGGCTCTGGCTAAATAGGCGGCATCATAGCATCCCAATTAGTGGGAATGACGGGGGACTTCAGCCCCACGGCAGCCTACCAGGAAGTCAAAGTCACAGCCTTGGTCGGCCTGCAGCACATGGTCGATGTACAGCTGGCGATAGCCGCCAACGATCAGCTTCTGCGGCGGCGCCAGGTCCGCCATGCGCGCGGCCAGCTCTGCGTCGGGAATGTCCAGGTGCAGGCGGCCATTGGCGCAGTCGAGTTCGATCCAGTCGCCTTCCTGCACCGTGGCCAGCGGCCCGCCGGCAGCGGCTTCTGGCGCCACATGCAGCACCACCGTGCCGTAGGCGGTGCCGCTCATGCGCGCATCGGAAATGCGCACCATGTCGGTCACGCCCTGGGCCAGCAGCTTGGCCGGCAAGCCCATGTTGCCGACTTCGGCCATGCCTGGGTAACCCTTGGGGCCACAGTTCTTCATGACCAGAATCGAGTTGGCATCCACGTCCAATTCGGGGTCATTGATGCGCGCCTTGTACATATCGAAATTCTCGAACACCACCGCACGGCCACGGTGCTGCATCAGCGCTGCGCTGGCCGCCGACGGCTTGAGTACGGCGCCCAGTGGCGCGAGGTTACCGCGCAGCACGCAAATGCCGCCATCGGCGCGGATCGGGTTGTCGAGCGTGCGGATCACTTCGTCCTGACCGTAGATCGGCGAGTCCTTGGTGTTTTCGCCCAGGGACTTGCCGTTGACGGTCAGGGCATTTGGGTGCGGGATCAGGTTAGCCTCGCCGAGGCGGCGCAGCACGGCGGGTAAGCCACCGGCATAGTAGAACTCTTCCATCAGGAAGCGCCCTGACGGCTGCAGGTCGACAATGGTCGGCACGCCACGCCCCATACGCGTCCAGTCATCCAGGTCGAGGTCGACGCCGATACGCCCGGCGATGGCTTTCAAGTGGATCACCGCGTTGGTCGAGCCGCCGATGGCCGCGTTCACCCGGATCGCGTTTTCAAACGCCTCTTTGGTCAGGATCTTCGACAGCTTCAAGTCTTCGCGCACCATTTCCACCGCGCGCATGCCGGACATATGCGCCAGCACATACCGCCGCGCATCCACCGCCGGGATCGCCGCGTTGTGGGGCAGGGACGTGCCCAGTGCTTCGGCCATGCAGGCCATTGTCGACGCGGTGCCCATGGTGTTGCAGGTGCCGGCCGAGCGCGACATGCCGCCTTCGGCCGCGAGGAAATCGTCCAGGGTGATGGTGCCGGCCTTGACCTGTTCGCTGAGCTGCCACACCACCGTGCCTGAGCCGATGTCCTGGCCTTTGTGCTTGCCGTTGAGCATTGGCCCACCCGTGACCACGAGGGTGGGCACGTCGCAACTGGCCGCGCCCATCAGCAGCGCCGGCGTGGTTTTGTCGCAGCCGGTGAGCAGCACCACGCCGTCGATGGGGTTGCCGCGAATCGCTTCTTCCACGTCCATGCTTGCCAGATTGCGCGTGAGCATTGCGGTGGGGCGCAGGTTGGATTCGCCATTGGAGAACACCGGGAATTCCACCGGGAAGCCACCGGCCTCGATCACGCCACGTTTGACATGCTCGGCGATCTGGCGGAAGTGCGCGTTGCATGGCGTCAGCTCCGACCACGTGTTGCAGATACCGATGATCGGTTTGCCATGAAACTGATGGTCAGCAATGCCCTGGTTCTTCATCCAGCTGCGGTACATGAAGCCGTTCTTGTCGGCGGTGCCAAACCACTGGGCGGAGCGGAGGGTGGGCTTTTTATCAGACATGATGGTTTCTCTTATTGTATGACTATATGTTCCATATTTGGCTAAACATAAGCGCAAAATCGAGGCTTTGGAAGTGTTGTTTTGTAAATAGTCATACTATATAGTCGGCTTCAACTGAGGCATGGCCCTGGTGTAATTTCGCCAGAGGCGGCCCCCGAGCTTCTATAAAAACAACAATCGGAGATCGACCCATGAGCCAGGAACTGCGGCTTATACGGCGCATCACGCTGAAACTGATTCCCTTCCTGATCCTGCTGTACCTGATCGCCTACGTGGACCGTTCGGCCGTGGGTTTCGCCAAGCTGCACATGGGCGCCGATGTCGGCATCGGCGACGCGGCGTATGGTTTGGGCGCAGGGCTGTTCTTCATTGGCTACTTTCTGTTCGAGATTCCCAGCAACCTGATGCTCGACCGCTTCGGCGCGCGGCGTTGGTTTGCGCGCATCATGCTGACCTGGGGCGCCATCACCATCGGCATGGCCTTCGTGCAAGGGCCGCAGAGTTTTTACGTGATGCGCTTTTTGCTTGGCGCGGCGGAGGCGGGGTTCTTTCCGGGCGTGCTGTACTACATCACCCAGTGGTACCCGGTGCGCCATCGCGGCAAGATCCTCGGGCTGTTCATCCTCTCCCAACCCATTGCGATGATGATCACCGGCCCCGTCTCCGGCGGCTTGTTGGGTATGGACGGGATCCTCGGCCTGCACGGCTGGCAGTGGCTGTTCATCGTCATCGGCACGCCGGCGCTGCTGCTGACCTGGCCGGTGCTGCGCTTCCTGCCGGACGGCCCCAAGCAGGTCAAATGGATGAGCGAGGATGAAAAAAACTGGCTCACCGCTGAGCTGAGCAAAGACCTGCAAGCCTACGGCCAGACCCGCCACGGCAACCCGCTGCATGCCCTCAAGGACAAGCGCGTGTTGCTGCTGGCGCTGTTCTACCTGCCGGTGACTTTGAGCATTTATGGGCTCGGCTTGTGGCTGCCGACGCTGATCAAGCAATTTGGCGGCAGTGACTTGGTCACCGGTTTCGTCTCGGCGGTGCCGTATATCTTCGGCATCATCGGGTTGCTGATCATTCCGCGCAGTTCCGACCGTTTAAATGACCGCTACGGCCACCTCGCCGTGCTCTATGTGCTGGGCGCCATCGGCCTGTTCTTGAGTGCCTGGTTGAGTGTGCCGGTGCTGCAAATGGCCGCGTTGAGCCTGGCGGCGTTCGCGCTGTTTTCCTGCACGGCGGTGTTCTGGACCTTGCCCGGGCGCTTTTTCGCCGGCGCGAGTGCGGCGGCGGGTATTGCGCTGATCAACTCGGTGGGCAACCTCGGTGGCTATATCGGCCCGTTCGTGATCGGCGCGCTCAAGGAGTACACCGGCAACCTGGCTTCGGGTTTGTACTTCCTGTCGGGTGTGATGGTGTTCGGGTTGCTGCTGACCGGCGTGGTCTACCGCGTGCTGGAACGCAAGCATGTGCTGCCCACTGACCAATTCGCCGCCAGTGCGCGTGGCGCTACACGTACCTGATCCAGGAGAAGCTGCATGCGTTTAGTTCAGTTCGAGTTACGTAACGGCGAGCGCCGCGTCGGCGTGGTGGAAGGCAGCAAACTAAGAGAAGTGCGCACAGCGGCCAGCGTGCGTGAGTTGGCGCTGGCCGCCATCGACGCGGGCGTGGGCTTGGCGCAACAGGTCAAGCGCCTGGGCCTGGGCGACAGCTACGACTACGCGGCATTGCTGGCTGAGCTGAAAATCCTGCCGCCACTCGATCACCCGGACCCGGCTCATATGCTGATCAGCGGCACCGGCCTGACCCACTTGGGCAGTGCCTCGGCGCGGGACAAGATGCACCAGCAGGCCGGTGACGACATAGCCCTGACCGACACCATGCGCATCTTCAAATGGGGCGTTGAGGGCGGCAAGCCTGCGGCTGGCCAAGTCGGTGTGCAACCGGAGTGGTTCTACAAGGGCGACGGCAGCATTGTCGTGCGCCCGGGCCAGGCGTTCCCGGTACCGCCGTTTGCTGAAGACGCCGGTGAAGAGCCGGAAATCGGCGGTCTCTACGTGATCGGCCACGACCGCAAGCCCTATCGCCTGGGCTTCGCCGTGGGTAACGAGTTCTCCGACCATGTGATGGAACGCAAGAACTACCTCTACCTGGCGCACTCCAAATTGCGCAGTTGCAGTTATGGCCCGGAACTGCGCGTGGGCGAGTTGCCCCAGCACTTGGCGGGCACCAGCCGCATCCTGCGTGACGGCGTAGTGATCTGGCAGAACGAATTCCTCAGTGGCGAGGCCAACATGTGCCACAGCCTGGAAAACCTTGAGTATCACCACTTTAAATACAGGCAATTCCTCACGCCGGGGGATGTGCACATCCATTTCTTCGGCACCGCCACGCTGTCATTCGCCGACGGTATACGTACCCAGCCCGGTGACGTGTTCGAGATCAGCCAGGCCGAATTCGGTGCGCCGCTGATCAACGCTGTCGGCAGTGCTGAGGCGGTATTCGAGCCCGGCAATGTCATCACTCTTTAAGGAGATCAACATGACCTCGTTTCTCGGCCACAACTACATCGCTGGCCAGCGCAGTGCCAAGGGCAGCGTCACGCTCAAAAGTGTTGACGCCAATACTGGCGAAGCGTTGCCCCAGAACTTCTATCAGGCCACGCCCGAGGAAGTCGATACCGCCGCCAAGGCCGCCGCTGCGGCGTACCCGGCTTATCGCACGCTGAGTGCTTCACGTCGCGCGCAGTTCCTGGATGCGGTGGCCGATGAACTGGACGCGCTGGGTGATGATTTCGTCGCGCTGGTTTGCCGCGAAACCGCGCTGCCCGCCGCGCGTATCAAAGGCGAGCGCGCACGTACCAGCGGCCAGATGCGCCTGTTCGCAACGGTGCTGCGGCGCGGTGATTTCTACGGCGCGCGCATCGACAACGCGTTGCCCGAGCGCCAGCCGTTGCCACGCCCGGACCTGCGCCAATACCGCATAGGCCTCGGCCCGGTGGCCGTGTTTGGCGCGAGCAACTTTCCCCTGGCATTTTCCACGGCCGGCGGCGACACCGCAGCGGCGCTCGCGGCAGGTTGCCCGGTGGTGTTCAAGGCCCACAGCGGGCATATGGCCACGGCTGAGCAGGTCGCTGATGCAATCATTCGTGCGGCCGAGGCCACCGAGATGCCGGCGGGCGTGTTCAATATGATCTTCGGTGGCGGCGTCGGTGAGGCGCTGGTCAAGCACCCGGCGATCCAGGCCGTTGGCTTTACCGGCTCGCTCAAGGGTGGCCGCGCCTTGTGCGACATGGCGGCGGCACGTGCGCAGCCGATCCCGGTGTTTGCCGAAATGTCGAGCATTAACCCGGTGATCGTATTGCCCCAGGCGTTACATGCGCGAACCGAAACGATCGCCCGCGACCTGACCGCCTCAGTGGTGCAGGGCTGTGGCCAGTTTTGCACCAACCCCGGATTGGTGATCGGTATCGCTTCGCCGCAGTTCACTGCATTCACCCAGCAGGTGGCCCGATTGGTCGGCGATCAACCGGCGCAAACCATGCTCAACGCCGGCACCCTGAGCAGCTATGGCAAAGGCCTGGAAAAGCTGCTCGCGCACCCAGGCATCGAGCATCTGGCCGGCAGCGCCCCAGCGGGAAATCAGGCGCAGCCGCAGCTGTTCAAGGCCGACGCCAGCCTGCTGATCGACGGCGATGAAGTGCTGCAGGAAGAAGTATTTGGCCCAACCACGGTATTCGTCGAAGTGGCCGATCAGGCTCAACTCAGCAGCGCCCTGCACGGCTTGCACGGCCAACTGACGGCAACCATTATTGGCGAGCCGGCCGATTTTGAGCGGTTCACCGAATTGACGCCGTTGCTGGAACAAAAAGTCGGCCGCATCCTGCTCAACGGCTACCCAACCGGCGTTGAAGTGTGCGACTCGATGGTTCACGGCGGGCCATACCCCGCCACTTCGGATGCGCGTGGCACCTCGGTTGGCACCCTGGCCATCGACCGTTTTCTGCGCCCCGTGTGCTTCCAGAATTACCCTGATAGCCTGCTGCCCGACGCGTTGAAAAACGCTAACCCATTGCGTATCCAGCGGCTGGTGGATGGCACGCCATCGCGCGAGCCGCTGTAAAAACCAGGAGGTTTTATGTCGTGTACCGCAGTCACTGCGCACCGTGCGCAGTTGGGCGAAGGCCCGTTCTGGGACGTGCCGACCCAGGCGCTCTATTGGGTCAATATCGCCGGCAAGCAGGCGCTGCGCCTGATGGGCGGGCACTTGCAGATCTGGCAGTTGCCCGAGCACGTCTCGGCCTTCATCCCCTGTGAAAGTGGCGGTGCGTTGGTCACGCTGAGCAGCGGCGTGTATCGGCTGGACCTGGAAACCGAAGCCCTGACCCTGCTGTGCGTGGCCGACCCGCAACCCGGCAACCGTGGCAATGAAGCGCGCTGCGATGCCCGGGGCCGCCTGTGGCTGGGCACCATGCAGAACAACATTGGCGAGCAGGGTGAAGACCTGCCGATTACGCGACGTTCCGGTGGCCTGTTTCGCATTGATGCCGATGCGCAGGTCACGCCGTTGCTGCAGGGTTTGGGCATTCCCAACACCTTGCTGTGGAGCGAGGACGGCACCCAGGTGCATTTCGGCGACAGCATGGACGGCACGCTTTATCGGCACGTGATCCAGGAGGGCGGCCAGCTCGACCCGGCGCAAGTCTGGTTTGGCCCGCATGCGCGCGGTGGGCCGGACGGCTCGGCGATGGACAGCCAAGGCTATGTCTGGAACGCGCGCTGGGACGGCAGTTGCCTGCTGCGCCTGACGCCGGACGGTGCAGTGGAGCGCGTCATTGAACTGCCCGTCAGCCGTCCCACCAGTTGTGTCTTCGGTGGCCCGAATCTCACCACGCTGTACATCACCAGCGCCGCCAGCCCCTTGGACCACCCGCTGGATGGCGCGGTATTGGCCATCGAGGTCGATGTGCCAGGCAAACCCTGTCACCGCTTTGCCGGTTAAATCCTGACATTCAAAAACAACAACAAGGAGTCACCTGTATGAATCGTCGTCGTGGTTTACGTTCCCTGTGCTGCGCCGCTGTAGCGGTGTCGGCCCTGAGCTTGAGCGGCCTGTTGCTGGCCGCTGAAGAAGTGAAGATCGGTTTTCTGGTCAAGCAGGCTGAAGAACCGTGGTTCCAGACCGAATGGGCCTTTGCCGAAAAAGCCGGCAAGGAGCATGGCTTTAAGGTGATCAAGATCGCCGTGCCGGATGGCGAGAAAACCCTGTCGGCCATCGACAGCCTCGCCGCCAACGGCGCCAAGGGGTTTGTGATCTGTCCGCCGGACGTGTCCCTCGGGCCAGCCATCGTTGCCAAGGCCAAGGCGAACGGCCTGAAAGTGATTGCAGTGGATGATCGCTTCGTCGATGCCAAGGGCAACTTCATGGAGGACGTCCCGTACCTGGGCATGGCGGCGTTTGAAGTCGGCCAGAAGCAGGGCGCCGCGATGGCGGCTGAAGCGAAAAAACGCGGCTGGGACTGGAAGGACACCTATGCGGTGATCAACACCTTCAACGAACTCGACACCGGTAAAAAGCGCACCGACGGTTCGGTCAAATCCCTCGAAGACGCGGGCTTCCCCAAGGATCACATCCTGTTCACCGCCGCCAAGACCCTCGATGTACCCGGCAGCATGGACGCCACCAACTCGGCCTTGGTTAAACTGCCCAGCGGCGCCAAGAACCTGATTATCGGCGGCATGAACGACAACACCGTGCTCGGCGGCGTGCGCGCTACCGAAACGGCCGGTTTTGCCGCCGCCAATGTGATCGGCATCGGCATTAATGGCACCGACGCCATCGGCGAACTGAAGAAAGCCAACAGCGGCTTCTTCGGCTCGATGCTGCCCAGCCCGCACATCGAAGGCTACAACACCGCGAAGATGATGTTCGACTGGGTCACCACCGGCAAGGAACCACCGAAGTACACCGCCATGGATGAAGTGACGCTGATCACCCGCGAAAATTTCAAGCAGGAGCTGGAAAAAATCGGCCTCTGGAACTGAGAGGATCAACGGTGGGAGGGGGGCTTGCTCTCGAGGGTGGGGTGTCAGTCGACCTAGGCTTTGACTGCGACACTGCCATTGGGAGCAAGCCCCCCAGCCATTAATCGGCGGAGAATTTGAACACGGTGTTCTGGGTGTAAGTTTGCCCTGGGTTCAAGCGGGTCGAGGCAAAGGTGGGCTGGTTTGGCGCGTCCGGGAAGTGCTGGGTCTCTAGGGTGAACGCGCTCCAGTGCGCATAGGTCTTGCCAGCCTTGCCCTTGACCGTGCCATCCAGGAAGTTGCTGGTATAGAACTGCACGCCAGGCTCGGTGGTGTAGAGCTGCAAACGTCGGCCGGATGCTGGGTCGTGTATATCGGCGGCAAGCTGCTTGATATCGCCCTGAGTGTCGAGTGCCCAGTTGAAGTCAAACCCGCCTTGCTTTGGCTCGGCGAACTTGAGCTGCGGGTGGTCGTCCTTAATGTGCTGGCCGATAGGCGTAGGGTTGAGGAAATCCATCGGAGTGCCTTTGACTGGAGCTAATTCGCCGGTGGGAATCAAGGTGGCATTCACCGGCGTGTAGTGGCTGGCGTGCAAGGTCGCGACTTGCTTGAGGATGTCGCCATTGCCCGCGCCGGCAAGGTTAAAGTAGCTGTGGTTGGTGAGGTTTAGCACCGTGGGTTTATCGGTGGTGGCCGTGTAGTCGATGTGCAGTTCGTTTTTATCGTTGAGGCTGTAGGTGACCTCGGTCTTCAGATTGCCGGGGAAGCCCATTTCACCGTCCTTGGACAGGTAGCTCAGCTTCACGCCGACCGAATCCTTGCCCTTGATCGGCTCGGCGTGCCACACGTGTTTGTCGAACCCCTGCGCGCCGCCATGCAGCGAGTTGGGGCCATCGTTGAGCGGCACCTGATAGCGTTTGCCGTCAAGTTCGAAGGCTCCGCCGGCGAGGCGGTTGCCGAAGCGCCCGATGGTCGCCCCGAAAAACGCCGTGCCACTCTGGTAGCCCTGAACGTCGTCGAAACCGAGCACCACGTCATCGACCTTGCCGTTTTTATCCGGCACTTTCAGCGACTGCAAAACGCCGCCGTAGGTGATTACCGTGGCTTGCATGCCATGGCTGTTGCGCAAAATGTACTGCTCGACGGCGGTGCCGTCGTTGGTTTTGCCGAAAGGCTTGTGCTCGCTGGTAAGCCCTGCGGCCTGGGCGCCGCCGCTGGCAATCAGCATGGACAGGGCGAGGCCCGAAAGTAGGTGTCGAGGGTGCTTCATGGTCGAACTTCCTTTTGTTGTTTTGAGTGGAATAGTTCTACTAATGTGCGATATTTCGTCGAGATGACAGCAAATTTATAGCCTTTAACAGCGATTACGCAAAATAAAATAAGACTAATTGATCGAGGCAGTCGTTATATGAGTACTGAACAGGCGGTTTATCCCGACCTCAAGGGTAAGGCCGTATTGATTTCTGGAGGGGCCTCGGGCATTGGCGAATTCATGGTGCGTGCTTTCGCCGCGCAGGGCGCCAAGGTGGCCTTCGTGGACCGCGCGCAAAGCCAGGGCGAGCGGCTGGCGGCGCTGTTGAGTGCCCAGGGGCATACCGTGGCGTTCGTGTGTTGCGACATCACCGATGAGATCGCCTACAAAGCGGCAATAGCGCGGTTTGAACAGTCGCTGGGGCCGATCACCGTGCTGGTCAACAACGCGGCCAACGATGTGCGTCACAGCCTGGACGAAGTCGATTCGCAGATGTTCGACAGGCTGATCGCGGTCAACCTCAAGCACGCCTTTTTTGCCGCCAAGGCGCTGGTGCCGATGATGAAGGCCGCCGGTGGCGGGGCGATCATCAACCTGGGCTCGGTCGGCTGGATGATGGCCTCCGCGGGCTACCCGGTGTACGCCGCCAGCAAGGCAGCGGCCCATGGCATGACCCGCGCGCTGGCGCGGGAGCTGGGCCCCAGCCGTATCCGTGTCAACACCTTGGTGCCAGGCTGGGTCATGACCGAAAAACAACTGTCGATGTGGGTCGACGATGCGGCCAGGGAACTGATCAGCCGCAGCCAGTGTTTGCCTGGCAGTGTGCTGCCGGAACACATCGCCAATATGGCGCTGTTTCTTGCCTCCGATGCGTCGGCGATGTGTTCGGCGCAGAACTTTATTGTGGCTGGCGGTTGGGTGTAGCGGGCTTATTCGATCGGGTATTTACGAAAGGCCGGATGCTGCTCGAGCAACCGGGTGTGACGTTGCAGGTTGGGAAACGCATCGGCATTGAGCAATGACGGCCATTTGAGCTGGGTGACTGACCAGGTGACAGCGGCCGTAAGGG
>NZ_UYXQ01000069.1 GCF_900624995.1 Pseudomonas antarctica | reverse complement strand
GACCATGGCCTCTAGGCTGTCGAGCAGCAGATCGGTTTCCTCATTGGTCGCGCCACGTGGATGTTTACCGATCACCCATGGGCTGCCGTATTTCTCGGTGAACTGCACCCAGAACTTCAAGCCGCCCTTCATGAACACGGCAGGCCAAAAGCACATGGACAGGTCGGGGAAGCCGTAAGGGTTCGCGTAAGTCGCATCCTGGCGGGCCACGACGAAGCGCATCGGGTCGCACAGCTCGCCGTCCTGGCCAGCCTCTTTGGAGCGAAAGCGCAGCGCGTTGTCCTGATCGTAGAAAAACCACTCGGCCGGTTTGCCCAGCACATCCTCTGGCACGGTGAACAAACCGACTGGCTGCCACATCAACTCGACAGGCTGGTACCCGAACAGCGGCGCATCGAGCAGCTCGCGAATGATCCGGTCCAGATCCAGGTCGGTGAGCCAGTCACGGATGAAACGGTCGACCTTGGTCGGCGCATTGGCACGTTTCAGGTCGCGCTCCAAGGCCAGCACAGCAGACTTACGTCGACGGACGTTACCGCCGACCAGGGCGGCGCTACGCAGGTCGCGATACACGGTGATGTCTTTGCCCTGGGCCTTGAGGATCGGGTCAGGGTTCGGCAGGTTGACGCCGCCCATGCTGCCCGCATCGATGCGACCGCGTGTGGCGATGTGATTGGTGAGACTGGACGACCGCTTCGCTTCGGAGAAGCGTACAAACTCGGTGGGGCTGACCCACACACCTTGGTTTTTCATGCGTACCCCTGGGTAATTTTCCGGCCCTGACGGGGGCTGCGAGATTTGACGCTCACCGGCCCGGAGGTCACTTCAAGCGTGGCGAAGTTGGCGAGCGAACCAGCACCTGCAAAGTCGCCGTGGCGGTACAAGTCAGGGTCTTTAAGGTCTTGCGAGCGGGCTTTGACGATCATAGGAATGCCGTCCACGGTTTCGATGGAGCGTATGTCCTGGTGCAGTGAGTCGTCCTTGGGCATCGTTATCGTGGCGTCTTCGAACAGCTGCACGAATTTCGGCATCCATGCGCCGTACCAGGCCCGACTGATCTTCACCTGGTGAATTCGGTTACGGCCAAATTCATCAGCGGTATCTTCGGCGAGGGTTTCGCCACTGCCGGTGGCATCCAGTGCGGCACCCACGAACTGGGGAAGACGCCGCAAAATGTAGAACAGGATCTGCTGCTGCTGGCGGGTCGGCACCTTGTGCATCTCGACTACGAAAGGCACGTCGCGGTGGCGTGCGTGATCTACCGACATTGGGCAGATGATCGAAAAGTCACGGTGGCGGGCATAGTCCATGCCCAGAAAATGGCGCAGCGAGCCATTCAGCGTTGTGATCAAAGGAGCCAGATAGCGCTCAATCCAGTCGTCAACGTAGGCTTCGCGACGATAAACAGGCTGCAGCGTGAAGTCGTCATCGAGCGCCAGCCGCAGCACGGTGCGGTCAGGACGCATGGCTTCCTCGATCCAGACACCAGGGATACAGACGCCATTGCCATCACGCGGGATCGCGTCAAGCTCCTCACGCATTTGCGCCTTGCGCGGCCCGTAGGCATTGCGGATTTTCTTGTACCAGGCTTCTTTGCCTTCCGGCGTTGGAGCCTCACCCGTCATGAAGCAGACGCGCTCATACAGCCCATTGGCAACGGCATCGTCGAACGTCGCCCGATAGACCTTGGCAGTGTCGCCGTAGCGGTTGTCACGGATGTCATTGGCCATCTGATTGAAGGCGTTGGACTTGCCGTTGTGGGTGCTGATGATGACGATACAGCCGCCCCAGATCAGCAATGCGGTCGCGGCGTCGAGCACGGCGGACACATCTCGGTGAAAGGCCGCTTCATCGATAATGACCTTGCCCTGCAAGCCGCGCAGGCTGGCTGGGTTACTGGACAAGGCGACGATCTTGAAGCCTGAGGCGAAGCGAATCCGGTAGGCGTTGATCTGGCGCGTGCTACCGCTGATGTCCTGATCTTCGAAGAGAAACTCCTCGATCGCACTGACCCCGGACGCCTGAGCCTCGGCCATCACCCGGCTGAACTTGGCGCAATAGCCAATGAACTCAAGACCCTTTTCCTTGGTGTCGCCGATGTAAAAGCCATCCATACCCCCGGCGCTTTTCTGCGATGCGGCGGTGATGACCGTGTCGAGGGCTTCGGCGAAGGTGATGCCGGTGCGTCGGCCTTTCTCGCACAGCTTGATCTGCGCCCGGATACCCAGCCACTCGGCTTGGTGAGCCATCAGAACACCGTCACCCAGCGGGTCGTACCCTTCGGGAATGAGCCGAACGCTTTCTGGCAGCTCGTCCCATTCGATGACGCGCAAAGTGCTGGAGGACGGCTTGATTACTGAGGCGCTCATCGAACCCCCAGAAACTTCTGACGCCAGAACAGTGCCTGCTCTTCGGTCATGCCCTTGGCCTTGACCGTGTTGTCCAGCTCGGCGGCTTGCTCCTGGAGGATCCGCTCACGAGTTGCTTTCTCGATGGTCTGGCGCTCCTTGACGCTCATAGTCCGCGCTTCCATGGTGGCCTTGGCGGCACGCGCCAGGGCCGTCACTTCGGCGATGGTCACGTCATCCTTCTCATGCGCGCCCATGGCCGCCTGATAGGTCAGCGTCGAGATCGCCTCGACCAGCAGCACGCCGGTCTTGTCCGAAGCGTCCTCACCAAAGGCGCCCACGAACGCCTCCGCCATTTCGCGCTGCTGGCGCGCCTTCTGCGTCAGCTCCTCGAACCCCTGCCTGAAACGTCCCAGGGCGCTCCGGCTCGGGGCTTTTTCATTGGGAAAGCGGGCCCGAATATCATCGAGCATGTCATCCAGGGTGAGGCGGTCTTCGCGCAGCAGCTTCTGGATGTAGCTCTTGACCATTGGCTGCAGGCGATCGATTGAGGACTTGCCAGCCATGGGTCAGGCCCCCGGCCGTTTGATGCCTGGAACGCGGGCACGCCCTGCAGCAATGTCCTGGCCGCGCTCAGTCAGGGTTGCCACGACCACCGGACCCACATCGGAAAGCGTCAGTGCTCCCTGTTCGGCCAACCAGTGCAGCTCGGTCTTGACCTGGTCACGACTGAGCGTGTGACCGTAGTCGTCCAGGGCCATGGTCAAGACGGAGCTGTTAGCCCGATAGGCCGTCATTTCGACCAGCAGGCGCAGTACTACCAGACGGATGTCATGGCGAAGAAACTCGGAATAGGCTGTCATTTTTTATCTCGCAGCAGGTAATCGTTAATCCGGTCCAGCGATCGGGACAAAGGGGCCAGAGCATCCTTGACCCCCGTCAGTTCGGATCGCATGGCTTTCATGTCGCCGAGTAGATCGGTCACTGCCGAATGGTCTGGCAAGTGCCGAACGTGCTCCTCAAGAGCGATGATGCGGGTGCGCAAGACCATCATTTCCTGAGCACTGGCGGCCTGGCGGTTGGTGAACCAGGTGTAAACCCCCAGCACGGCCATAACGACCCACTGAACGGTCTTGAGGCTGAAGCTGGCTTCGTCAAAGTTCATCACATGCCTCACTCAACAGTTGCAGGGTGCAAACGCATTCAGCGCAATGCTCGGTGCCAGGCTCTGCCTGACGCCGATCCTCCGGGATCGCATCGCCGCATTCCTCGCAACGATACCCGGAGCTGCCCGATCGGTGCTGCAGCGCATTGCGCCGGACGTGCTGTATCGCCTCAGCTTCGTCGGTGTCATCCGTGACAGGTTCTACAAAATCCATGCAGGGTCAGTCCTTTTGCAGGTCGAGCAGCGAGTTGAGTTGAGCCAGGTTGTCTCGGGCCCAGCGCCCGTAGTCCTGGGCATGAGCAAGAATGTCTGCGGGGGTAACGCCACTTTCCAGTAATTCGGTGTCAGTGCCGGGGGTGGCGCTGGCCGCTTTTGCAGGAGCACTGGTAGCGGTAGTCGAACTGGCGGCGGGCACACCAAGGGCGGCGTTGTAGTCGCGCAGCCAGCCAGCAGTGAACACGCAATGAGGGATAGGCTGAGGAGCCGCCTCCACTGATGTTTTGTATTGAGTGGTGACATGGGGGATTCGCTCCTGCAGCTGCTTCACGTCGTCGGCGTGCATGCCGAATTGTTGGAATAGGGATTCCTCGGCAGCCTGGGCGCGAGTGACCTGGCGCAACAGATCGCTCTGGGTTTGAGTTGCAGCCTGCAGGGCGGCCTGCGCGTACTTGGTTTCCAGCTGACTGAACTTAGCTGCGCCTTCCGCTTCCGCTTTTTTGTAGCCGTCAGTCCACCTCGATTGGCCGTACAGGTTCACAAGCACCACGACGACAATGACCAGGGCAATCTTCCAACGCTCCAGCAACCATTTCAAAGCGGCTTCAAGGGCGACCATGGCTGTCTCCCTGCCAGAATCGAGCCTTCCGTGCGCGGCGCTTGGCACCCGCTGTCCCGGTTTTGGCGAGACGGTATTGAGGGATTGGTGAGTGGTGTCCCCATGGCCCCGGCGCGGCAATACCAGGTGAGGCAAATGGCCTTCCGGCACTGGCAAGCGGGCAGACCTCTCGGCAAGGGGCAGGCGGGCAGACCTCTCGGCAAGGGGCAGGAATGACGAGCGCGACGCATGACCGTGCCAGCTCGACACACGACCGCGCCAGCATCCCTAAAGCGACTCCCATCAAGAGTATGCGCATTAAGCGAACCACTGATCTGGGCCTTGCTTGACCAGGCGCACGACGAAAAGCAGCAAAGCCAGGAGGCTGTTGGCAGTCGCGTATGCATCGGGCGAAAGCTGGGCCTGCCACATGGGCAGCAGCGTTACCTGGGAGAAGCCGAAGAAGGCGATCAGCACCCCCAGCTGGACGCTGTACAGGCGATAGCAGCGCTTCCACTCAGGGATGAGTTTCATGCTGGAGCACCCGCCTGCCGACCGTGCTGCGCGCCCCGAACAATCCCCGCTAGCTGCAGGCCATCGGAGATGATTGGGTAGCCATACCACAGCCCCTCAGGTAACGGACCTGGGCCATTTTCATGACGGATGATCGCCACAACCAGGTCGCGCATCGTTTCGAAGTTGTACACATCGACGACGGCATCGTCGGGGCCGATCCCCAGCACGCGGGAAACGGTGGCCACATAGGCCTTGGTATCGTTTTCGTTAGGCGGAGCCCAGCGTTCGATGATCTCGCGAACAGTGTCGATCTGACTGCCGTCACCAGCGCGCCGCTTGTCCTGGTACGTGATAAGAACGCGGGCGAGCGCCCGAATACCCCAGCGCGGGCCATTGAATTGCACGAACGCAGAATCAGTCTGGACCTCGGCCTGACCCTGCCAGCGCACGCCTTGGGCGTGACGGATATTTCCGGGGTTGAAGTTGCGGATACCACGGGGGTTCTGGGGTCGCATACACGTCTCCTGCCGGGCACCCGTCGTGATTGCGGATGCCAGAAATACACACGCCGCCATGATCGGCGGCGCGGTGCAGGAGAGCTTTTAATCGTGTTTAAAGAGATTGCCAGGAGCAGTTGCTCTATGGAATAGAGAACAGATCAGGCTTTACAGTGCGACGGTTTCGGTAGCGCAAACACTTCTTTCGTTTCTGGATTCACGTCAAACACAGTTAAGCATTCTCGGCCGCCCCCTAGCTTTTCCCTAAGCTCTGCATCGCTCGCAGCTTCAGCCTTAGCAGATGCCACGGGATCAGCCGCTAGTAAGCAGTCAGCACGGTTCACCTGATAGCTATCAAACGCACTTTTTATTGACCCCGGTATTCTCTCGACGCCACCATTTTGAACCGAAGACAATTGGTTGCTCCACCAGCTGCGCGAATCAATACCAGCGGCAAAACACCTTCCAAGCGGCTCGAAAATAGAGCTACCAAACTTGCTTTCTCCGACCTTAACTAGTGCCGAAATATATTTGCTGTGAGCGCTGATGGCGGCCAGCTCTCCGCTTTGAAGTATAGAAACCCCATCTTTCATCGCTTTGTTGAGTGCATTCATTTGCTTATTGGCCTGCGCCAGAGACTCTGGGCTTGCCTTCGTGAGCTGCTCTGCATGAGCGGACTCAGGCTTTGAAACAGGAGCCTGAGACACTTTTTCTTGCTGTGCGGCGGTGATGATCGTGCGGTCAACCAAATCAGGCTGCGCTTGATCTTCGAGCGTTACCTCAGACCGCGCTGGCATGATGATGATCGCTACGGCAAAGACGATGAGCGCGACGAGATGCCCGCCCCCCAAAAGCTTCCATCGTCCAGGAACTACACCAGTTTTTTTGTTCCTGAATATCTGCGGCCTCAGAAGGCCGACATATGCCAGTAGCAAGAACAAACAGCCCAGTAACGCCAAAATCACTGCTGCAATACGCATGTCAATTCCTTTTTAGCCCATGAGTTCGGGGCAGTGAGGTTGATGTATGAATGATGGTTTGTACTACTAGGCCGGTTTGTCATCGGACGGCTTGCAATATCATAAAAGCGATGAAGCCTGCCAATGCTGAGAACCCCGCAACCCACCCTTGATACTCCGCAGGGAAGTATATTTTTAAAGAAAAACCTCCAAAAGCTATTGCTATGCTTGCCACACAAACGACGAGCAGTCGCAGCTCATTTCGCTTTTTCCTAAGCGCATCTTGCTCTTCTGCTTCAATCTGATCGTGGCGGTGATGGTCGTAATCACAGTGCATGCATAACTGCGTAAAACGCCACGTTGGTTTTTCACACTGCGGGCATACACGCTCACGATTACTTCCCTCTGGCGGAAGTTCTTTGCCCGGCTTTACTTCAAAGGTCTGACTACCAAGGTTGACGTTGTTATGGCTGCCCTTGATTTTTATTCTGATCTCATGATCCTTGCCATCACGGGGCAGGCTTTCAATTTCTTCCGCTACTCGCTCTGAGAGTTTTTGCACCAACTCATCGTCCCCACTCCGCATAACACTCCCGTTTTACATCAGCGGTTCACTACCAATTTAAGAATACGATCTACACGTGACTCATCAAAGTCCCGATCCTCGATAAGTGCGTTGTATACCTCGGCGGATATGGTCGCGAGCTTCTGTGCGGGCCAGCGCTTCCGTGCTTTCAGCGCAACCTCTTCTAGCATGCCGCAGATCCGCTCAAGCCTTGCCACGTCGATATGCGGCTGCCGCCCTGAAACCGCCGCCACACCAGCAGCTAATGGTGATGCGATCGGCTCTCCAGTAACCACGTAAAGAATATCCAGCCCCAGCTTTCCCCAAGCGGCCAACGCAGCAGCGTCAGGAGATCTTTCGCCTGTCTCGTAGCCGAAAAGCGTCTTTCTGCTAACCCCCGCAGCGCTCGCAAAATCCGTTTGATTCATTCCCAAACCTTCGCGCTGCTCACGCAGACGCACCCCGATGGGTATAAAACAACCCATAAACCACCTTGACTATGGGTAGAAAACTACCCAATATGACTAAACACCAATCAGCGCCGCACCAACGACTAACTGATTAGCAATCACAGCGCCCATAGGAACCCACCCATGAACGTCCCTTATCCGCCACCAAAAAACAAACCCTATACCGCAGACCGCGTTCGAGAGCTTTTCAATGCTGCGGGCGTATCAATTTCAAGCTGG
This sequence comes from Pseudomonas antarctica, assembly GCF_900624995.1. GTDB lineage: Bacteria > Pseudomonadota > Gammaproteobacteria > Pseudomonadales > Pseudomonadaceae > Aquipseudomonas > Aquipseudomonas antarctica. The sequence goes on along the minus strand of NZ_UYXQ01000069.1, from coordinate 13,567 downwards.
GCCGAGGCAAACGGCTATACCCGGCACCAGGTGTACTGCGTCATCGGCGGCCAATACAAAGGCAATCGCGGCAAATGTCACGAAGTCGCCTTGAAGCTGGGCATGAAGCTTTCTGTCGAACAACTCGCGGCAATTGCAGCATGAACGGCACCTTACCCTACGAGTTCGGTTTCGACATGCACCGGTCCGTCACTGGTCACGGTTACGTTTTCCCGTCTTCACGTACCGAAAGTCAGCAAGCAATTGATCAGCCACTTCCTCAAGCGTCTGCACAACCGTTGCTCGATTCGGCACCTCAAGACGAAGCCGCTCACCAGCAATCCGAAGATCTGCCTGTAGCTTTTGCTCATCAAGCAAGCCGTTACGTTGAAGCGTTCCGGCCAGAATCATCACGCTGCGGGCAATGCCCTCAATGCGGCCAGCCAATTCATCAAATTCCTGCGTGGTCATTGTCATGACTCCGTTTGTCAATTTACCCCTAAACATTGCATCCAGTGCAAGCACTTTGCATAGGCGCAAACACGGACTTTGTTTGGAAGAGCTGTTTTTGGAGGCGTTCCAATGAGCAAACGTCGCTGGAAATTGATTCGTCCGACCTCTTTGCGCAACGCCATGGAGCTCTGCAAGGAGTACGCACGGGAAGTGCACAACAAGGGCATGCAACGTATCTCCGACGAGATGGGCGTCACTGATCACTGGACGGTTTACAAGTGGCTGCAAACGGCGCGCATGCCAGCCTGCATGATCCGCCCCTACGAACAGGCTTGCGGCTGCGACTACATCACCCGCTGGATCGCTGCCAGCGCTGGTCGCCTCACTATCGAAATCCCGTCGGGCCGCAAATGCGCAGCCGAAGACATGCAGGCTCTGCAAGAGCTGCTGAACACCGCAGCCGGAAAGCTGATGGCGTTCTACGCAAAAAACAGCGAAGCCGACGAGACCCTCTCAGCCATTCAGTCAGCAATGGAATCGCTGGCTTGGCACCGAGGCAACGTAAGCCAGAGCAGCAACCCACAGCTCGACTTTGGAGAGCAACCATGAGCGCAACGATCTCAGCGTCAGCGCGTGTTCTACGGGTTCTGAAGGCCTTAAAAGGCCACACCGTCACAGGGCTCAGCAACACGGAGCTTGCAAAGCTGACTGGCGACAGCCCGAGCAATATTACCCGCGCCATGCAAACCCTTATTGAAGAAGGGCTCGCGATGAAGCTCGACAACGGACGGTTTGCACACTCGGTTGGAATGCTACAGATCGCCCAGGCTCACGCCGAGCACATGGCGCGACTGCAAGGCCGGATGCAGGAAATTAACCAGCGCATTGCTGCTGGCTCGACGAACTAAGGGGAACACCATGGCGCGTACAAAACTGGAAGTTACACCTGAAATAGAACTTCCCGCACTGGACGGCGAAGCGCTTGCTGCAAATCAGAATTTGATGGCGACGGTGCTGGGCTCACACAGCGAGGAGCGAGACCTGGTGAATCAACTGCTCGGCCAGGCACAAATGGCTGAGTCATTCGCCAAATTTTCGCTGACGGTCAGCACTTCTAAACTGGCGTTCGTCAAAGAAAACAAGCTTTACCGAGGCCTAAGCGGGAAAAAAACCGCTGACGGTCAGCAGTTTTCGGGGACTTGGGACGAGTTCTGTTCGCTCCTAGGGCGATCCCGCCAGCAGGTCGATGAAGACATTGCCAACCTTAGATCGCTTGGCGAAGAAGCACTTGAATCCATGTCCCGCATGGGCATCGGCTACCGCGAAATGCGCCAGTATCGCCGCCTGCCGGAAGATCACCAGGCAGCACTGATCGAGGTTGCGAAAACCGGCGACAAGGAGGCGTTCATTGATCTGGCCGAGGAGATCATCGCCAAGCACGCCAAGGAAAAAGAAGCGCTGACCCTGCGCCTCGACGAAGTGAACGCGGACTACGACGCCCAGGGCGAAGTTATGGCGGCGAAAACCATGGAACTGGATAAAACCAAGATCGAGCTGGAGAAAGTCCGGGGCCACATTCAGAAGCTGGCCCCGAACGAAGTCACCGAGATGATTCGGCAGGAAGCGGGCAGACAAGCCTTTGCCGTCGAATCCAGCATCCTTGGCGAGCTACGTGAAGCCCTCACAGAGCTTTCGAAGCATGCCGAAGAAACCGGTGAAGACCAGCGCACATTCCAGGCTGGCTTGCTTCAGAACCTTGAGCTGACCCTCGCCGCCGTCCGCAGCGAGTTCTATCTGACCGACGCCCTAGTTAGTACACCCGTCTGGCTAAACACGGCCGAGGCTTAATCCATGACGCCGGTACAAATCCAGCTCTTGGCTCGAATTGCCCAACAGGCAGCCAATGCCCCGCATGGCCAGCGCACTGCGATCTACAAGGCAGGCGCAGTCGAGCTGGGCGTATCGATCCAGACCTTACAGCGCAAGTTGAAGGACACCTCCATGACCAAGCCACGCAAGCGCCGAAGCGATTCAGGCTGCAGCGCGCTGCCTCTGAACGAAGCGCAACTGATCTCGGCGGTTCTTCTGGAGTCGATCCGGGCCAACAACAAACAATTGTCGACTGTCGAGCGCGCAGTTGAGCGCCTGCGCAGCAACAACATGATCATCGCCGGGCGTCTGGACGAAAAAACAGGCGTATTCACAGAGCTTTCAACCGGCGCGATCACTCGCGCATTGCGCACTTATAAGTTGCATCCGGAACAGCTGCTGCACGACGCACCCTCGGTATCACTCGCCAGCAAGCATCCCAACCACGTCTGGCAGGTCGATGCATCCATTTCTACCCAGTATTACTTGGCAGATGATGGCGCACGGGCAATGAACCCTGCCGAGTTTTATGACGGCAAGCCCGCCAACCTGAAGAAGATCGAGCGCCAGCGTCTTTGGCGCTATGTCATCACCGACCACACCAGCGGCACGCTTTACCTGGAGTATGTGCTGGGCGCCGAATCTTCGGAAAACCTGTGCAACGTCTTGATCAATGCTATGCAAAAACGGCATGAGTCGGACCCGTTCCACGGTGTGCCCTGGATGCTGATGACCGACCCAGGCGCAGCGATGACAAGCGGCATTTTTCGCAACCTATGCCGCGCCATGTCCATCGAGCTGATCATCAATCAGGTAGGCAACGCCCGCGCCAAGGGTCAGGTTGAGCAGGCTCACAACCTGGTGGAGCGGGAATTCGAAAGCGCTTTGAAATTCCAGGCGGCCACCAGCCTGGAGCAGGTCAACGAGTGGGCAGGTGAGTGGATGCGTTATTACAACGCCACTGCTATCCACACCCGCACTCAGCGTACTCGATACGGCGTCTGGCAACTGATCAAGGCTGACCAGTTGCGCCTGGCACCGAGCGTAGCTGTCTGCCGCGAACTGGCGGTCAGCACCCCTGAGGAGCGCACGGTCACCACCATGCTGCGCATCTCGTTCCGTGGCGCTCAGTTCGATGTCAGCAACGTGCCAGGCGTGATGGTCGGCGAAAAAGTGTTGGTGACGCGTAACTGCTGGCGGGACAAGGACGCCGCCTTGGTACTGCGGATCGGCGAGGACGGCCGTGAGCGCTATCACGTCATCGAGCGTCTCGACGTGGACCAGTTTGGGTTTTCCGAGGCTTCCGCTTTGATTGGCGAAAGCTTCAAAAGCCACGCTCAGACTCCTGCTCAGCTATCGCGCAAGGTGCTTGAACAACTCGCCACCGGCACAACCAACGAGGAGGACGCGAAGGCTGCACGCAAGGCCAAGACCCTACCGTTTGGCGGCATGATCGATCCGCACAAGCATGTCACCGACACCGTTCTTCCTGCCTACATGCCGCGCCGTGGCACTTCGTTGAGCGTGAACGTGCCCACCGTTGACCATGCGCCACTCACGCATGTGGAGGCAGCCAAGCTTCTTCGCGCCCGATTGGGTTCTACGTGGTCAGGCGAAACCTTCTCCTGGCTGCAGAAACGATTCCCTGAAGGCGTGCCGCCTGAACAGCTCGACGCCATTGAGGCTGAGCTGAACCGACCAGCAGAGGTGATGCGTCAGCCGCTCAGCCTGGTGCGCTCTGCTGCTGGAGGCGAGTGATGTTGAAGCTAAAGCAAGTACTGAAAGGGCTTGGCCGACCTCAGTCGGCTCTGGCTGAGTCGCTGAAACTCAGCGCAGCCACCATCGCCCAGCTGATCAACCACGGTCAATGGCCTCGCAGCTTGGACAGTGCGGACTTGCAAGGGCGCATTCGAGCGTTCCTGGTCGAGTCAGGGGCCAACGATTCTGACATCGCCAACGCATTTGAAAAAGTGGACCCGCCGTACGTCAACACGGCAGGTCCGGCCCTAAATGAAGAGCCGTCCGGGGAGGACGAACCCATGCTACTACCAAAACAAACACTCAAGGCATCGACCCGCAAGGTATTTGGGATGTTCCGCGACCCCTTTGACGAGCTTCAGAGCGCCAAAGACATGTGGGTCAGCCCTGATATTCGCTATGTCCGCGAGGCCATGTACCAGGTCGCTCGGCATGGCGGCTTCTTGGCCATCGAAGGCGAATCAGGTGCGGGGAAAAGCACATTGCGCCGCGACCTGATCAACCGCATTCAGGAAAACAACGACCCGATAATCATCATTGAACCTTATGTGCTCGCGTCCGAAGACAATGACACCAAGGGTAAATCACTGAAGAGCACTCACATCGCTGAGTCAATGATGGCAGCAGTAGCGCCACTGGAAAGAGCGAAAAGCAGCCCGGAGGCGCGCTTCGCCCAGTTGCACCGCGTCCTGAAAGAGTCCCACGCCGCTGGTTATCGCCACTGCCTAGTCATCGAGGAGGCGCACAGCCTTCCGATCCCGACGCTCAAGCATCTCAAGCGCATCCTGGAGCTGGAGATCGGTTTTACCAAACTGGTCAGCATCATCATGATCGGCCAGCCGGAGCTGGGCGTAAAACTGAGCGAGCGCAACGCTGACGTGCGTGAAGTCGTGCAGCGCTGCGAGCGCGTGACATTGCCCGCGATCGAGGGCGGTCGTCTCGACGAGTTCCTGCGGTTCCGTTTTGAACGCGCAGGTAAAGACCTGCGCGAAATCATCGACGAAAGCGGCATCCAAGCCGTTGCTGCTCGACTGTCACAGACCGGGCGACGTGGGGGCCGCGATGAGTCGATCTCGCTTCTGCACCCGCTGGCCATCGGCAACTTGGTGATTGCCGCGATGAACCTTGCGGCCGAGCTGGGTGTGCCCGTCGTTAACGCCGACATCGTGAAGGGGGTCTGACATGACACATCTTTCCTTGGTGCCAGCCCGACCCAAGCCACGATTGAGCCTCTTGGCTCCCGAGTTTCAGCCCCTGCTTTCGACATTTAATGACCTGACCCGCGACATCCGCAACGCTGGTGTCGCGATCCAGGGGCTTCGCTTTCTCGACAACCGCATCGTGGTATCGATTGACGATATCGACGTCATTGCACGTCGCTTTGCGCACGAAATTCGCAGCCAGAGCAGCAAGACGCAGGATGGCGAGACGCGTCACTCGGTGAAGATTCGCGGGATCTACGTCACTTGGTTTTCCCTGGTGAAGGAGCAAGACCGGTGAGTGCCGATTATCAAACGTTCGTGGTGAAAAACCCGAAGTCCGTCGAACTGCAAACCCCGATCCATGGTGGCCAGGTGGTTGCCTGGGCTGATGGGCACGCACTGACCGCCATGGGCGAGCTCGAAGACTTCATTCGCAGCCTGTCCTATGGCGACATCGAAAACCCCGAACAGGCTGCGGTTGAGCTGATGGAGCGCATGAAATGGGCATAAGCACTCGGCAAGTCACCGACCAATACCTCCTGCTGCAGGGGCGTCAGTTCGCGCTCGACCTCGTCGAGTCTTTTGGGCAGCAACTTTACAGCCCTAAGGGGCTCTCGGACGCCGTCAAGCGTCTCGATGCCGCAGCAGCGAACAAGCCAGAGAGCTACGCACTGGGCATCAACAACATCGTCGATGTGCTCAACAACACCATTCGGGGCTTGCCCCAGCCATCACTGGTGAAAAGTCATGACTAAGACCAATTGGATCTTATTCGCCGCGTTTGTGGCCATGGTCGTGATCCAGGGGATTACCGCAGATCAGCGTGACCGCGCCAAAAGCGATGGTCGCGTTCTGGCCGGGCTCTACAACGGCGTACTGATCGGTCGGGGATGTGAGCCGAACTGGTCAACAGAGGACGCCTTATCGGACGAGATATCCAACCTAGCAAGCCCTCCGGGGATCCGCCCATGAAGGCCAATCAGTGCGGAACCATGGCAGAGCAGAAGCGCTTCACTCAAGGCTGGCTCACCGCGACCCAGCGACCCCAGTGCGGCAACTGCAAAAACGGCGAGCAGAAATTCAATAACCCCGACTCTGCGTTTGAGTCAGTTATTTACCGCTGCACCTTGGGCGATTTTGCCACCGGCAAGACCGCTATTTGCAATCAGTATGAGGTTAAACCCCGTGATTAACTCCCAGCAAACATCAGTACCGGCTGGCTTCTGGCAAGACGCCCAAGGCCGTATGGTTCCAGAAAGCCTGATCAAGCCGATTGATATCGAGCGTGACCGGCTGGTTCGCCAGCTGGTGGGCTCAGCCAACAAACTCAGTGGCGAGCTGGCCAACCTCAAAGCCGCCGCGTTCGGAGATATCGAGGCCTTTATCGAGCTTAGCGCTGAACAGTACGGCATTACACTTGGTGGAAAGAAGGGCAATGTCACCCTTTATAGCTTCGATGGTCGCTTCAAGATCCAGCGTTCGGTGCAGGAGTCGATTGCTTTCGACGAAAGGCTGCAGGCGGCACGCGCCTTGATCGACGAATGCCTGCGTGACTGGACGCAGGGAGCGCGTCCAGAGGTGGCCACACTCGCCAACGACGCATTCCGCACCGACTCCCAGGGCGAAATCCGCACCGCCCGCGTGCTTGCGCTGCGCCGCTTGGATATCAAGGACGAACGCTGGCAGCGGGCAATGCAGGCGATCGGCGAAGCGTGCCAGGTGGTCGGCTCGAAGTCCTATATCCGCGTGTACGAGCGGATCGGCGACTCGGACCAGTACCGTGCCATCAGCCTTGATATTGCGGGGGTGTGACATGGAAGAGAACCGCATTCTCGACAAGATCAAAAAGTGCTTGGCGATGGCCAAGTCCAAAACCAGCAACCCCCATGAGGCTGAGACTGCGCTGCGCCAAGCACGCCTGCTGATGGAGAGATACAACCTGGAGCAAGGTGATGTTCTAGCCAGCATGGCGTGCGAGGTTTCAATACTCGCGGGATCTGAAGGTCCGCCGCCTGCATGGCGGGTTCGACTGGTGCAGGTCGCCACGCTGGCCTTCGGCACCAAGGTGATCGTTACCACCGGCAGGTTCAGAGCCGCACGTTTTCTCCTGATCGGCTGCTCAGCTGCACCCGAGTTGACCGGTTACGCATATCAAGTGCTGGCCCGCCAGCTGCAAAAGGCGCGACGCGAGTACCTGGATACTCAGAAGCGCTGCAAGCGATCCACGAAAGTGGCTCGCGGCGATGCATTTGCGAACGCCTGGATCGATGCGGTGCTGATAAAAATCGATGAGTTTGCCGGTGTTGAAGACAATATCGCGGAGGCAATCGAGGCGTTTGTGAAGAAAAACCACCCAGAGCTGGAGAGCTTCGAAGTCAAGCGTCGAAAACTCAAGTCACGCGATGAGGTTGCCGCAGATGCTGGCTATCAAGCCGGTCAGTCTGCCCAGTTGCACCAGGCGGTGAATCACCGGCCTCGTGCCCGCCTGACTGCAGGAGTCTGAGATGCGCGTTCAATGCCCTTGCTGCGGCGAACAGTTCCCACTGGAAGCCGGGTTTCTCGATGACGAGGGTAAGCGTCTGGCTGCTCAGTTTGCCGATATCGAGCCGCGCCTGGGTCGAGCGATCCTTGGCTACTTGCGTTTGTTCAGCCCGGCTAAGCGTGGGCTGCGCACCACTCGGGCCATCAAGCTGGTTGAGGAGCTGATGACCGCCATCAACGCTGGGACGGTTACTCGCGATGCCAGGACCGCCGAGGCGAAACCGGCCAGTCCGGCTATGTGGACGGCTGGGATTGATCAAATGCTTGCCCAGCGGGAGCGGCTTAGCTTGCCGCTGGACAATCACCATTACTTGCGGGCCGTGGTGTTCGGCATTGCCAATGATCCTGCGCTTGCCGCCAAGGTGCATCAGTCGGACCCCAAGAAGGTCAGATCACGCATGACCGCGCAGCAGCTGCACCAGGAGCAAATTGGCAGGATCAACAGTGACGTGTTGCTGGGGATCCTGAGTAAAGAGGACGGTGAGGGCCGCATCGCAGCATTACTGGGAGCAGAAGCATGAAGACGGACGAACGCTTGAAGCTGATCAAGCTTATCCACGTGGCGCGACGTGAGCTGGGCATGGATCGCGACACATACGGCCTCATGCTCAAAAGCATGAAGGGATTGGGCGGCGCGACATCCACGGCCGATCTGAGCGTTCCAAACCTTAGGTTGGTTTTGGAACAGCTCAAATTGAAAGGCTTCAAGGTTCGTCCAAACAAAAAACCAGCGCGCACCTTGGCAGCTGACCCGCAAGCACAAAAGATCCGGTCGCTTTGGCTGGAGCTACACGAGATGGGTGTTGTTCGAGATCCGTCTGAAGCCGCATTGGCGAAGTATGTGATGACCATGGCCAAGGTGCAGGCACTGCAATGGCTGACAGTCCCGCAGGCGAGCCATGTAATTGAAACCTTGAAACAGTGGATGGGGAGAGTCCAGCAATGAGCACGATCCGAGCTAGTGACCTTTTGAGTGAGTCAGTCGCGCCGATTGCGAAGGTAATCCAGCAGACGCTGGGGGTTAACGCGGAGTTGGCAGAAGCAACGAGCATTGAGATTACGATGCTCTTCGCTCACCTCTGGGGCGGCCAGGTGGTCTACGTCCCCAAAGGCGTTTGCATCCAGGCATCTAAGCTGCATCAGAAGATCTTCGATGACTGGACTGGTCGCAACCACCACGAAGTGGCAACAAAGCACGGTGTGTCGGTCCAGCATGTTTACGCAGTAGTGAAGCGGATGCGCCTGGCAATTATTGCCAGAGACCAGCACGATCTATTCGCGCCGCCAGAGGAGGAAGAGCTGCCCTAGACCAGTAGGATTTGCACCCCGGCCAGCAGCATCTGGTCGGGCTCCCCAGAATTGCACCCCGCGCAACGTTATTGCAGCACCCATCCCACTCGCAACCACTATCTCTCGCTTTATCCCGCAATTATCTTAGTTTCCCCTGTAGATTTATCTCAGTCCTAAACATGATCGGCGATCTTATGCTGACAAAGGATGACATCATCACGGTGCGCGGTGATGTCCATGACCTGATTCATACAGATGGGGGGCTAATTGGTCCGGAGTCCGACGTGTCTTTGGCGCGCAGGATCCCGTTGGTGGTTGCCGACATCCATGTCGGTAAACACAAGCACGCCGGTAAAAGCCTTGCCGAACTGGGTCAGGTTATGCCTGGCGGCGTCACCGTCCAGGCCCTATTTCGTGCCGGCAACGAACTACCACTTGGACCCAAAATCGAGGTGCAGTTTAGCGACGTTTTACGCCTGACCGGCCCAGATGCGGCTATTAAGGTGATGGCCAAACAGTTGGGTGGTCAAGCCATCTTAGCGACGATGAAGTCTGAGGTCCTGTATCTTGCGCTTGCCATGCTGGCAGGTTACTTGGTGGGGATCGTCACAGTAACAATCTCGGGGATCCCTTTCTCTCTGGGAACATCGGCTGGGGTCATCATGGCTGGGGTGGGTGTCAGCTATTTCCGTAGCCGTAACCCTAATTTCGGCGGTCCCGTAAACGAAGGGGCGCGAAGTTTTCTGCAGGACTTCGGCCTGAATGCCTTTGTGGCTGTCCTTTCCGCAAACGTAGGGCCCAAGGTCATTTCCGCCCTGAGTGGGGATACGCTCCTGTGGCTTGCGCTGATAGGTGTCGCGGGAGCTCTTATACCGCCGCTCGTCGCCTTCTATGTCGGAATTAAGGTATTCGGCCTCAATGCAATCATTTCGGACGGCGCCTCGACAGGTGCGCGCAACAGCACGCCAAGCCTGAACGCAATCATGGAGGAATCGCAAAGTTCGGTCGCAGCTATTCCTTATCCCGTGAGCTATGCACTGACAACCGTCCTCGCCTTGATCGGCGGCTATTTCTCAATGATTTTGACATGATCGGCTCAAACTCATCTCCTCCCTCATTCACCCGGTGGCAGCAGGAAGGCCGGATCAGTTGACCATGACAGGCTCTGCTCTGCGCATGCCCGAAAAACGCTCTCGCAGACGAGTTGACGATCCAATTGGGCTGACGGTCGACGCCGATACGTCTGTTCGTTACCGCACAGACACAGTGGCGCCAGACGCATATATTTGTATTTGCTTACCTTGGGACAGCCTCCATCGAAACAGGCACCTTGTTGCGTAGGCAGCGGTTTTATACGGCGCTACGATCTACGGCTCGCTTAAAAAGGGAATGCTCTATGAGAACATCCATCACGCTCACACTTGCCCTGCTGTGGCCCGTCACCGCCTGGTCTCAACTCTCCAATAGCCCTATCCCTGACTTCACTGCCACTGCGCTCACTGGGGAAACAGTCAGCGCCGCCCAGTTGATCGGCCAGCCAACGATTCTGATCGTCACGCCGAGCACGGACGCCGCAAAGAGCACCCGCTTGTGGGCCGAAGCCCTGCGCAAGAACATCGACCAGACTCAGGTACGTATCAGGGACGTGCTCGCTATCGACCTGCCGTTCTTTATGAGCGAGGAAGATGCGATCGGCCGGGCCAGGGAAAAAATCCCGGTGCGCTACCACGACCAAACCTGGATCTTGAGCGAGTCGAGCCTTGAGGTCGCTTTGAACATCCCGCGCGACAGCGCCAAGGCATTCGTGTTCGTGCTCGACGCAAAGGGTGCTGTCATCGCGCGCGTCGAGGGCGAACCGGACGACGGGAAAATCATCGAGGTGGAAAAAGCGGTGCACTCGACCCAGTAGTACGGCCCCGCATACGATCTTGATGACATGGAGGACTCCCATGGATACGACTGAACGTCTGACCACACTGTACGACGGTCTATTCGACTGGCTCACGCACGGGCTTTGGGGGTTCAGCGGCTGGCAGATCGTCATCTATACCCTTGTGACAACGCACATCACGATCGCCGCGGTCACGATCTTTCTGCACCGCAGCCAGGCCCATCGTTCAGTCAAACTGCAACCTGTGGTTTCACATTTTTTCAGGTGCTGGCTCTGGCTCACGACCGGCATCGTCACACGTGAATGGGTGGCGGTGCATAGAAAGCACCACGCTGCCTGCGAAACGCCTGAAGATCCGCACAGCCCTCAGACTCGCGGGATCTCGGAGGTGCTGCTGCGCGGTAGCGAGCTGTATGCGGCAGCCGCTAAGGCCCCCCATTTGCTCGACCAGTACGGAGCCGGCACGCCCAACGACTGGATCGAGCGAAAGCTCTATACGCCCCATAGTTTATGCGGCGTCGGTTTGATGTTAATCATCGATCTGCTTGCATTTGGAGCGATAGGCGTCACCGTTTGGGCTGTGCAGATGCTCTGGATCCCGATCAGCGCCGCCGGCATCGTCAATGGCATCGGCCACTGGTGGGGGTATCGCAATTTCGAGCTCGCTGACGCAAGCCGCAATATCGTGCCCTGGGGAATCCTGATCGGCGGCGAAGAGTTGCACAACAACCATCACACCTATCCGACTTCGGCAAAACTGTCGGTACGCCGCTATGAGTTCGACCTCGGCTGGGCCTACATCCGCGCCCTCGAAATGCTCGGGTTGGCCACTGTGCGCCGCGGTCAGCCGCAGTTGCGGTTAGGCTCAGAGCGGCCCGTGGCGGATGCGAACATGCTGAACGCGATCATTGCGAACCGCTACGAGCTCATGGCGCATTATGCACGGCGTATACACCGCGCGGCACTTATCGAATGGGTGCGGTTGCGTGCCCAAGGGCACTCAGTCGAGCTTGCGAATCTGCGCCACGCTCGGCGCTGGCTGCACCGGGACGTGCGCCACATGCCGAGCGCCCAGCAGCGGCAGGTGTCAAGCGCGATTCAGCAAAGCCAGGTACTCACCGAGCTGATCACGATGCGTGAACTCCTGCGACCGCTGTGGACGCCATCGGGCGAAACCGGTGAGCAACTTGTAGCTCACCTGCAGGCTTGGCTAAAGAAAGCCGAGGCAAGCGGTAGCGACACGCTGCAGGAGTTCTCGGCGATGCTGCGGGCGGTCCGCACCTGAGATGCCACGCCCTGAACGCAAGACCTGGACCGATGTAGCAGGACGAACAGCCAGCGTCGGTTCGAAAACTTAAACGGCAAAGCAGGCTCATCCAGTGCTGGTTTGGGTGCGGGGTCCGAGGCTGACGAGTTGAAGTGAGGCGTCGTGCAAACATGGCTGCAGAAGTACTGGTATCGACTTAGATCCAGTTTATGGTTCGTGCCAGCGACCATGACCAGCCTGGCCGTGGCACTGGCCTTGTGCGCTGTTGCTCTCGACAGGACGCTGACCAACGACTGGCTGCAGCTATTGGGCTTGAGTTATTCGGGAGGGGCCGAAGGTGCAAGCCTGCTTCTAGGCACTGTGGCGGGGTCGATGATCGCCATCGCCGGGACTGTATTCTCGATGACATTGGTGGCACTGTCGCTTGCCTCGTCCCAGTTGGGCCCGCGCCTACTGCGAAACTTCATGCGCGATACCGCCAACCAGGTGGTACTGGGCACGTTTGTGGCCACGTTTTTGTACTGCCTGATCGTGCTGCGCACCATCCGGCGTGCCGACGAAGTTGCATTCGTGCCTCATCTTTCCATCAGCATCGGCGTGTTGCTGGCCATTGTCAGCGTTGGTGTGCTGATTTACTTCATCCACCACATCTCAGTCTCGATACAGGCGGACCAAGTCGTGGCGCGGGTTGGCCAGGAGCTCAATGACGGTATCGACAGGTTGTTTCCCGGTGGCCTTGGCAACCTTGGACCTGAAGCCTCCAGCGTGCCAAACGAGGTCTACCTGTCAGCCGAGTTCGCACGCGATGCATATACTGTGGCTGCCCCTCAAGACGGCTATCTCCAGATGATCGATGCTGACGCGCTGATGGCGTTGGCCAGCAAAGAAGATCTGTTGCTTCGGCTGGAGCGCCGTCCAGGGCACTACCTCGCCAAGGGCCGGGCGATGGTTATGGTGTGGCCCAAGGATCGTGTCACCAAAGCCCTTGCGGGTAAATTGAACGCCGCGTTCGTATTGGGGAACCAGCGCAGTGCCGTCCAGGATGTGGAGTTTTCTCTCCAGCAGTTGGTCGAGATCGCCTTGCGGGCGTTGTCACCGGGTATCAACGACCCATTTACGGCGATCGCTTGCGTGGATCGGTTGGAATCGGCCCTGTGCAGCCTCGCCCGACGCGAGATGCCATGCCCTTATCGTTTCGACGGGCGCGGGCAGCTGCGGCTGGTAGCCCAGGGGGCCGCTTTTGCCGGCATCGTAGATACCGCCTTCAACCAGATCAGGCAAAGCGCTCGTTCAAACCCGGCCGTGGCAATCCGCATG
>NZ_UYXQ01000068.1 GCF_900624995.1 Pseudomonas antarctica | reverse complement strand
CACATGCCATGCACGTAGTAAATACCAATGCGCGAATAGCTCCGGACTCTCTCTTCGAACAAGACGCAGCCGATGCTCCGCTTGACGTATAGAGATTCGGTACTTGCTCTTCACCCATTTGAGCAGGCGCGATTGCAACGCGCTACACAATCGATAGCTGAAGTTCCTGTACCAGAATTTACCGTAATATTCGATCCATCCTCGAATCACAGCATTGTACCTGCGAGAAAAATCCCTCAGGTCATCAGTCGTGGATCGATGGATGCTCCAGTGTTTGATCGTGTCTACCATCCTGCGCATTGCCTTCATCGACGCTCCCGGCATGCACTTGCGAAAGAGTTCGCCTTTGGAGTTCTTCAGGGTTCGCACCTTGAAGTCATACCCGAGAAAGGTAAAGCTCGTCGCAACATTGTGCCGCTCGAATGTATCGATGTAGACAATCTTCGACTTTTCTTCGTTGATGGTCAGGCCCACTTCACTCATCCGTCGAGTCAGGCTCTCCCTGATTCGAACAGCCTCGCTCATCCTTGTGCAGTGAATAACAATATCGTCGGCATACCGTTCAAACGGCACACCACGATGCGTCCTGTCCATCCAGCGATCAAAGGCATAATGCAGGAATAGATTGGCTAACAAGGGCGAAATCACACCTCCTTGAGGTGTCCCTCGCCCCCGCTCCTGAAGCAATCCCGTCTCACTCTGCATCGGCGCTTGCAACCAGCGTCGGCAGTACAAGATCACCCATTTCGGCATCTGATGATGTTCCAGAGCCTTGATGATCAGGTCGTGCCCAACGTGGTCGAAGAACGCGCTGATGTCCACTTCCAGTACCCAGTTCTTACGACGGCACCGAATGGAACATTGACGCAAAGCATCGTGGGCCGATCTTCCGGGCCTGTACCCATACGAGTCAGGATGGAAAATCGGATCGATCACAGCCTCCACATATCTTTTCACTGCGCCTTGAGCTACCCGGTCAGAGACCGTTGGGATGCCAAGGATACGTTCCTTGCCATTGTCTTTCGGAATGCGCTTTTCCCGCACAGGTGGCGGGAAATACGACCCTGAGCACAACCGGTTCCAGATGCGGTAGAGGTTATGATCGCGCTGCCGATCAAAGTCCGTGAGCGTCTGACCATCACAGCCCGGCGCGCCACGATTGCGGCGTACATCCTGATACGCCATCCACAACAGCGACTTCGGTATCTCGAATGCTTTTCGCTGCACTAAAACGTCATCCTCGTTTGAGTTGTGTCCCGCACAACGAAAGTGATCCCCACCCCTTCGCTCCAGCCCCATTACAGGTCTTTCATCACTACTACGGGTGAGTCCGTCCCTATCCTCACGGTACGTGCCGAGGATAGGTTCTCACGTTCCCCAAAATGGCCTGGCCCAGGTTCTTGCTGCCTTAACAACGGGTGCCGTGCAGTCAGTAGACAGGTGTCCTCTGCACTTCTCGGGGCCCGGCTATACAAGCCCGTTTTGACACCAGTGGAGATTTCGTCGCTTCATCAGTCAGTTCACTTTCGTTCAACTACCTGAGCCTTACGTGACAGTAGTTACTCTGCCTTTTCCCGAGTCGCTCACCACCAACATGCTGAACATGTTCGCAGCATCGGGTCGTTTGATCAGTACGCCTGCACGCCCTGACCGGAGGGCCTACCTCCATCCATCTTGGAACATGGAGTTGTCATGCCGCCGTTTTCATCTCGTCGTCATGACGCCTCCTTCGTGACACACAGAGCCAGTTCTTACGTCCAAGAGCCCATGGCCGGATTTGATTCTCGGCCCAATTGTTGTCAATGGGTACGGCTCCGTCGTCGAGGTAGCGCGACAGCGCTGCCCAGCGTTTCAGGCTGTAATCCAGCGCTCTGCTAATAGCCGAACCTTCGGGCACAAGGTCACGCTGGGCGATCATCCAGGCATGCAGCGCAGACATCACCGGCGCGGCTTTTTCTTGCCGTATCCGGCATCGTAAATCCGGCTCCAGGTCACGCACTTCGCTCTCGATTTCGTACAACAACTGGATGTAGCGCAGCGCCTGCTCGGCGATCTGGCTCTTGTTCGTTGCGTGCAACTCGAAGAACTTGCGCCGGGCGTGGGCCATGCAGCCGATCTCGGTCACGCCGAGTTCGAAGCTGGCCTTATAACCGCCAAAATCGTCGCAGACCAACTTGCCTTTCCAGCCTTGCAGGAAGTTACGAGCATGCTCACCGGCGCGGCTGGGGCTGAAGTCATAAACGACAGCGGCTGTTTCGCAGAACTGGCTGGTGGCGTACGCCCAAACATAAGAGCGGTGGGTTTTCTTCGAGCCCGGAGCGAGCATTTGCACGGGTGTTTCATCCGCGTGCACGACCTGTTGCCCGATCACTACGTCACGCAAGGCATCGACCAAGGGCTGCAACTGCACGCCCGTCATGCCAACCCATTGGGCCAACGTCGAACGTGGAATCGCCAAGCCAGCTCGACCGAAAATTGATTCCTGACGGTAAAGCGGAAGATGATCAGCGAACTTCGCGATCATGACGTGCGCAAGTAATCCGGCAGTCGGGATGCCCTTGTCGATAACTTGCGCAGGTACCGGCGCCTGGATCAGCGTTTCGCAGTCATCGCAAACCCACTTGCCACGAACATGGCGCTCAACGGTGAACACGCCCGGCGTGTAGTCCAGCTTTTCGCTAACATCTTCACCGATGCGCTTCAGTGCGCAGCCGCATGGGCAGTGAGTGTTGTCCGGTTCGTGATGGATCAACGGGCGCGGGAATTCTGCCGGCAATGCCGTGCGCTTGGGCTTTTGCTTTTTCTCGGTCGCCGCTGGTGCTATTTGCAACGCCTGAAGCTCGGCCTCAATCGCCGCAATATCGGTATCGATCAGGTCATCCAGCAGGCTGGCCTGCTCAGGATTCATCTGCTCACTGCGCTTGGCAAACTTCAAACGCTTGAGCTGTGCGATCTCGTGGGTCAGCTTCTCGATCACCGTTTGATCGCGGTTGATCTTCTTGCCCATGGTTTCGACCGTTCTGCCCATGGTCTCGACTTGCGACAGCAGCTGCGCAGCGAATGCACGCAGTTGGTCGGGAGTCATTTGATCGAGATTGGGCGAGGAAGTCATACCGTGGATTTTACCAAAGCAGACCGCTTGCGGCAGCAAACCGAGATGCTAATTACAGTTTTTAAAGCAGCGTAATAGCTCCGCCAGACCCCACGCGTTGCCAAGGTAGGCCTAGTACCAAAGCCTGAAGTTGCTCGGTATCCAACTGCACTTCACTGCCTTGCCGAACGCCTGGCCAATGGAATTTACCTTGGTTCAAGCGACGTGCCGCCAGCCATACGCCAATCCCATCGTGTACCAGCACTTTCATCCGAGTCGCGCGGCGATTGGCAAACAGATAAGCGCAGTGCGGCTTCGCCGCACCGAACACCGCGACCACCCTCGCCAGCGCCGTTTCAGTGCCGGCGCGCATATCCATGGGCTCGGTGGCGAGCCAGATGGCGTCGATGCGGATCATCGCAACAGGTCTCGAAGGAAAGCGGCGCAGGCAGCAGCGCTATCGGTTGGCCAGTTCACTTTGACGGTGCCGCGTGGGTGCAGAATCTCAACGCTGATATTCGATGAAGATACGGGCGCCGTTGTTTGCATAGGCAATGGGATGAATGCTGGTTGAAGCGCCGTGCTTTTCTGCACTTGCACCCGAATCCATTTGTGAACGAGGTTTGCGTTAAGGCTATGGCTGAGGGCGATGCTGGCAATCGATGCGCCGGGTTGGGCACACTCTTGAATGACCTGGGCTTTGAAGGATTTGGAATACGAACGGCGTGTTGGCTGCATGAAATACCCGCTTAAAAGGCTAGAACTGGTGCCCACCTAAATTTAAGTGCACACCATGTCCCGGCTTTGCGGGGTTGGGTAGATGACTTGGCCGGACGCATACCGCCAAACTGCATGGGTAACGGAATAAATGCAGGTTGCAGCGCCATGCTTTTCTGCGCGTGCATCCGAATCCATTTGTGGACGAGGTTTGCGTTGAGGCTATGGCCGAGTGCGATGCTGGCAATAGAAGCGCCGGGCTGGGCACACTCTTGAATGACCTGGGCCTTGAAGGATTTTGAATAGGAACGGCGTGTTGGCTGCATGAAATACCCGCTTAAAAGGCTAGAACTGGTGCCCACTTAAATTTTAAGTGCACACCATGTCTTGGCCTTGCAAGGCTGGGTAGATGACTTGGCCGGACGCATACGATGCGCAAGCACAAGAGTTTGGGGATGCACACCGCTGGCGTGTCGCCGTCCACGGTAGCGGCAAACTTGAATCACAGCGAGGCGGTGAATCTTTCGACTTATTCGGAGGCTACGCCTGAGCAGCAGGCAGCCGAGTTCGGACAGTTCTGGCGGGCTATGCATCATGCTGCTCAAGTCGTGCGTGAGCGCAGTAAGACGCCCGAAAAGGCCGAGATCGCAACGGCGACGGGCCACTGCGACGGGTTCAGTCAGTCTCTACCTGTGCGCGATTTTGGGGCTGTTGCAATAAAGCCGAACTGCCGCAGCCAATACGGCTGCTTGTACTGCGAGCACTATATCTGTCACAGCGATGAAGAAGACCTACACAAGATTGCGAGCTTGCAGTATGTGATCAATGCGGTGCGTAAAGCAGCCCCCGATGCTGCACATGCTGAAGCGCTCTACAAAGAATTGTTGATCCGAATCGAGTTTATCCTTGAGGCGCTTGGCGAGCGTTCTGAGCAGTTGGTCGAAGCGATCAAGGCTAAGATGTTTGAATACGGTGAACTCACGCCGTTCTGGGAAAATCGCCTGGGCCGTTATGAAAAAATGGGGGTGGTATTTTGAACGCTGCTGTCCAGTCCAGTGGCAGTCTCTTTATCTGTGGTCAGTTTCCGCCAGCCAGTCAACCAGATAAAACGTCGCAACTTCTCGGCAAGCCCGCGCCCGACTTCGTTCTTTGTCGTGATGAGAGCGGCAACGCCACGGCGGTATACGGAGAGCCCGTTTGGGACTTTAACCCTTACCGGCTGAGTGCAAACAAAATCAACCGAATACTTTTTGATACGGTGTTCGATGAAAGTGGGCAAGAGCAGCAGGCGCTGATAGAAGAAGCCAAATATTTGCTGTATTGCATTATCTATTTTGCCGGTGGCGGGCGAAGAGGTGGACTGAGTGCAAGCACATTGAATCAGTATTGGATCGTGCTGCGCGTGGCCATTCAGTTCTGCTATGAGCAAAAACAGAAGCACATGGTTGGCGTACTGTACTTACAGCAGCTCTTTACCGTGCCGACTTATCTGGGGGGCTTTTATTGGCCAAAGTAGCTTTAGTAAAAAGGTTCTTGCTGGGATTTTGCAAGGGCTGGCCAGAGTGGGCGAAGCGCGGTTGGGTTATGCAGTGCTTAACCCCAGCAACTTTGACGGCGAACGGCCCGACTACAAGCAGCATCCAGTCATTCCGACTCAAATCTATTTGAAGCTCATCAATCTTACCGGCGACCTGCTCGATCAGCTTTATTTAGGTGTTGGACGTTTCGAGGCGTTTATAGCCTGCTTTGCTGATGAGTATTACGGCATCACTTATGTTCGTCAGAGATGTCTGGGGGTCGGTGGCAAGGCACACTGGCGACCCGACATGGCGCAAGCGATTAATGATCATGGTCTGACTTCAGTGTTTGCCGGTGAGTTTGAGTGCCTTTATTTAAGGAGCCTGCAACGGTGCTTGATTCAGATGCAGGATGTGGTGAAAACGGTGATACATCTCTATACCGGCATGCGCGATCAGGAGGTGATGCGAATCTCATATCACTGTCTTTCCGATCAAGTAATCAGGCAGGCAGTTGTCGATGACCAGGGTATTGAGCGTGATAAGGCGCAGTCAGTAAACGTGTTCTCTACCGCCACGAAGTTCACCGGCTACAAGAAAGAAGTCACATGGTTCGCGCCGGGGGAGGTCGTCAGGGCGGTCGAAGTCGCCCAGGCGATTTGTCGCGGTCTCGCCAAACTCTACAAAATCGAATTGGATGCCCGCTGTTTCTCAATCCGTCTATTATTAGTTTTACACGGAACAGAGCCGAGGTTGGCGTGACAAATTTTAAGGATTCACGAGGAATTGCTCTGCTCCAGCTGTTGATCAGGAGAGAAGACTTAGAGGAACTTGGGCAGAGCGATCCTTCTCGGGACTTTTACAGTGAACCGGCGTTTGCTGTCGGCCAGCCCTGGCCGCTGACAAGTCATCAGTTTCGGCGCTCGTTGTCTTTCTATGGGAGCAGTAGCGGTTTTCTTTCATTGCCGACGTTGCGGGTGCAGTTCAAGCACATGACGATTGAAATGGCACGCTATTACTCGAATCACTACGGTAACCTGCGCACCGTTTTTGGCTACTACGACGACAAGAAGAAAGACTTTGTGCTGCCAACCAATCACTTCGCCTTCGAGTATCAGATGGCCATGCCCATGTCGGTGGCGAACCAGTTGATTGCCGATCTTCTGTTTAATCAGGAGCCGCTATTCGGCGGCACCGGCTCGTACATGGAGAGACAGAAAGAGCGGGTTAAGTCGGGTGAGATTCAGATTGAAGATATGCGCGCTGACACCGAGCAACGGGTGAAAAACGGTGAAATTAGTTACCGATCGACGTTGCTGGGTGGTTGTTCGAAGGTGGGCCGCTGTGACTCCTTCTTGCTCGGTGACTATACGGAATGCCTATCTTGCGTGGGCGCAATCATCAAGCCCGATAAACTCAATACGGCGATTAAGGATGCGACGAATGAGTTGTGCAGTTACTCAAAAGGCTCGGGCGAATATCAAATTGTGAAGGGAGAAACTGAGCGTTTAACCGCTTTCAAAGCACGCCTGATTGACTCAGTGGAGGTTTAACAATGAGTTTTGGTAACGGAACAAGCAAGGGATTGAGCACTTGTGAGGAAGCGTTACAGCGCCTCTTGGTTGGGAAGCCTACTGTGCCCGAGCATGTTGGCTTAGACCTATCGAAACTCACCGCCAGCATAGTTAGTCTGGAAGCTGGATTTGACCGTGGCTACTTGAAGAAGTCCCGTAAAGCGCATTTGCCGCTACTGGCTCAAGTCGAGGCGGTTCGGGCAGAGGCCAGCAAAGGGACGGGCTCATTGAGCAGCAAACAGATCCGGCAGATGGAACGTCAGCTGGCAGCGCTGGAAAAAGCGCTGTCAATCGCTGAGATGCAGCGTAACAAAGTGCTGGCTCAGAATATGAAGTTGTGGCAACGGGTGCGGGAACTGGAGCGCTCGATGGCTGATAGCCGCTCGGGCCGCTCGTCGAATGTCGACCCCGTGCTACGTAATAACAATGGCATGGCCTTCACCCCTGCGTGAGGATACTCGAAAGTTTCCGTGTTAACAGGGTAGAACGCCACTGGAGTCAGTAGGCCGCATGTATCGCATGCAAGCACGCTTGCATGCGATACAGCTTCTCGACGGTGATGTTGACCTCGCCACGCTCGATCCGCCCTACGTAACTTCGGTCGATATTGCACGCTGATTAACAGTCTTCAGGGATCGGCACGCTCAGGGTCAAGTGTGCAAACTGGCGCATGGGCGTGATTTCATACAGCGCTTCCTCCATGGCAGGATCGCTAAGCGAGAACCAGTTTTGCAGCAAGTGAATGCGCAGCATGGTTTCCAGCGGATACGGTTTGCAGCCACCGTCAGCCTTCGGATAATACGGCTCGATCAACGCCACTAAACCGCTCCAGGGCACGACCTGACCCATATCGGCGAAGAACCGTTCGCGGTGTGTTTGCTAGCGCTTGCCCGCGTATTCGAAATCGGAAAAGCTCATCTGGCTCATGAAGCACTCGGGTCAGGTGGTGAGGCTGTATTTCAGCATACTTGGAGACTTGCTCAGCGCCTCCTTAACGATAGATAAATGAATTAACCGCTCAGCCCGATATGGTAGAATTTCGCATCTTGGAATAGCAAATACGGGCTTCATATTTTTCAGTAGTTTATTTTTATCAGCATGATTTTAGTCGTATTAGAGTTGTGTAACGCTAGTATTCTGTTTCAATATTTTTCAGCTAGCGTGCGGAGAATTTGAGCATTTTTAGGTATTATTAAGTTATTGTAAGAAACTTCTGAAATAATGTCTAAATCAATGTAATCCCTTGAATCTGCGCGATATATCTAGCAGGCTAAATCCCTTTGCGCAAATTTCGAGCCACGAATACGCTTATGTTATCCAGAATCATGCTATGCCTCGCTGTTTCCAGCGCGTCCACTCCCCTACTCGCCGACACCGTGTGGTTAAAGAACGGTGACCGCCTGACCGGCAAGATCAAAGTCTTCGACGGTGGTAAGTTGCTGATTCATACCGACTACGCAGGGGCTATTCCGGTGGATTGGAAGCAGGTGAAAACCCTGGAAAGTGAACAGGAGTTGCTGGTCAAGCAGGACGCTAACAGCGGTGAGAGAGCCAAATCCCTGAAAGCGGCGGATGACGGCAAGGTGGTGTTGGCCAATGGCGAGGCGCCCAAAACGGTGGAACTAGCCAGCATCCAGCAAATTATCAAGCCCAAACCGGTCATCGAAGACCTGGTGTGGAAGGGCAATGTCGACTTGGCGCTGGACTACAAGCGTGCCGACAAAGACACCAACGACTACGACGTGGACTTCAAGACCACGGCCCGGCACGGCCAGTGGCGCCATACCGCGCAGGGCGAATACAACCGCGAGTTTCAGGACGATGTCACCACCACCGACAACTGGACGCTGGAATATGACCTGGACCGTTTCATTACCGTGCATTGGTTCTGGCAAGGCCGCCTAACCTACAAGCGCGACAAGGTTGAAGACTTGTCCCGCCAGCGCACGGTCGGTACCGGCCCAGGCTTCCAGTTCTGGGACGATGAACTGGGCGCGTTCTCCCTCGGTTCGCTGGTTAACCGCACCGACTACGAATATGCCGGCGGCGGCAAATCCAATTTCTACTCACTGGCCATGAAGTGGAGCTACAACCGCTATCTGGTGGGCAAGACCGTGGAGCTCTTCACCAATGGCGAGGTGGGCAAGCCTCTCGCTGGGCCGTCCGATTACTCGCTCGATGCGGAAGTTGGCCTGCGTTACAAGGTCACTGAATGGGCTTCCCTCAACCTGAAGGCTGAACGCGACATCATCAGTGGCGAGTCGGAAGGCAGCTTGAGCAAGACCCGTTACACTGCAGGGTTCGGCGTGGCCTGGTAGAATCCAGTTGGCTGGCCAAAGCCTTCGTGCACGTTCACTTCGCTTGCAAGTCATCAGGGATTTTTCGAACAAGTCTTCAAGTACGCTGAAATACAGCCTCACCACCTGACCCGAGTGCTTCATGAGCCAGATGAGCCTTTCCAACTTCGAATACGTTGGCAATCGCTAGCAGATACGCCGCGAATGCTTCCTTGCCGAGATAGATTAGGTCCGGCCCACTGCCCTGTTGGATCTGATCAAACCTTTCTACCCCAAGGCTGGTGGCGTTAGAGAACTACCCCTGGAAACCACGCAGCGCATTTATCTGTTGTAGAACTGGTTCTCCCTGAGCGATCCGACCATGGAAGAAGTGCTCTACGAAATCACCCCCATGCTCCAATTCACCCGCCTGACGTTGAGCGCGCAGGACCCGGAATACAGCACTTGCTGGAAAGCATCGGCTCGGACTGCTTGGCGCGACATGCCCGAGCGCTTCGGCCCATGACTAATGGTTAATAAGCGCTTTCGTGACTGGCGCAATGGCGGAACATTCGGCTAAACCGGCTTCACATCAGGTTGAACGAGCAAGGGCAGCCATCTCTCAATGCATCGGTACAACTGGACTCGGCGTCACCGATCCAACGGTGGGCTGACGGCAGCTAGCGCCGAGGAAGACTTAACGTCGTGTCCGGGATTAATTAACAACTTCATTTTAGCACTCCTAAATGGAGAATTTTCTTACATACTTTTTATAGAGCGTCGGTAAAATTCCTCCTCAAGTGGATAATTCGAGTGCCTAGTCGGTATTTGACCTAGCGCCTCCCACAGATTTTTGACCTTCACAACCATCACCAATTCGACTAAGAATAAAAAAATAGACGCCTCCTCTACAATATAAGAGATAATTAAAAATAGTGACGCTATTAAAAATCAACGAGCCAAATAGAGAGAGCATTAAAATGAAACTACTTTTAATTTTACTATTAGCATCAACTCCACTCGTGCACGCTAAAGATATAGATAGAAAAGTTGGATGTTTTTCCGCTCCTGCGAGTGGTGCCGCACTTAAATTTGTGGAATTTGCAGATGGCAATACGCGGTTAGCCTATGTAAAATATAGGAATTCAAGTATTTCTATCCCTTTAGTGTTTGTACAATCCAGCTTTAAAAAAGTCCCAAATAATAGGCCTGTCGAAAACCACACCATTTGGGCTGAATTCATAAATGGAAAATATAATGGGCAATATGAAGTTATGACGCAGGGTGCACGCTACTATAAATTTTCTTATAAAAACAAGCTTGGGAAAACTCTTAGTTTTTTAGAAGACATAACACTTTACGATAATTCACACACAGAGTGCAAACTTAAAAGGAGCGCGAACAAAATATACTTTTAATGAGTTGGATTTGAAGTCTATATTTAGTGCCAATTCCAGATTTTTATCTGCATGAAAAACATATTCATAACAAGTCGCAGTCTAACTGCAAATCATACTGAACAGCACCATTATCAAAAGCAACCAAGTTAAAATTACGACCTAACAGAACCTCATCTGAAGTGCCTAGGCAGCTATCGACCACTACTGTGGCCATCACGAAGTCGAATATAGCTTTATCGATCTGTTCTTCAGTGCCGCTATTCTTAATAACCCTAGCTAATTTAGCGCCAAAGAAAGGAATAGTCTTTTGAAATAACTCCATACCTTTAGCCATAGCGCTTGCCTTGTGCTCAGCAGCCAGTTTGAGAATGTAATCTCCCGGCAAGGACTTGGTTACCGTAAACCAAACCTCCTCTTGACTATCCAGCAACTCGATAGTGCACTGCATAAAATGTCCCTGAATGAAAGGTACGTGCGCAGAAAGCTTATTCTAGCTGTCTTTTAGAAATAGTATAACTGCTCTAAAAACCATACGAGACGTTTTGTTATCGTTATCAATCAGTTGGAGCTGTCACCAGCTGTGAAGGCGAGGTGATGACCTATCTATAGACTTATTCCAGTATTCTTGATGAGGCACTATCGATGCTGGATCAATTAACGCAGCTACAGGGTATCGGAAAACAGCTTGATCCAGGACTGTGAACAGGCACGTATCGAGATAAAAGGTAGCGGGGTGGCATAAACCTAGATTAAGCAGTGACCTCATTATCTGATACAGGTCAACTTAGTATCGCCCCTCACCTCATTAATGCAGTTAGAGATGCAAGGCGAACACTCGCCAAGCTATGAGTTAATTTTCGCATCAATAAAGAGAGACGCGCTGAATATTAACGATTAGTCCAAGTGAACTCACTAAGAGCGATTAATACAAGAGACGAGGCGAATCATGTAGCAATAATTTGATTCAGAGCATAAATCAAAAAATGTAGCTCCTGTTGAAGCTTGGAAAACAACACAGTAAGTTTCTTCTCTTCACCAGTATTACCAAGATCAGTCATCTCATTACAGATGCTAATTAATTTCGAAAATCCCATGATGCTGGCAGCGCCTTTTAGCCGGTGCGTCATTTCATACAGCTCTGAATTTAATATTCTATCTGACTGAATCAATTCCAGTTCAGACTGTAACGCTCTAATTAGAATTCGAAGCAACTCATAAGCGACTGAAGTATCGCCACCAGTAACTTCAAGAGCTGATTTAAAATATCGTCCCTTCATGGATGTAACTGTTTCTGTCCCGCGAACCTCCCCGACCAGCATTTGAATTTTTCTATCAAGCTGTGAAATATTTATGGGCTTATAAGCACAGTCATTCATTCCGGCACTTATACACTTTAATCTCTCCTCAGGTACGGCATTAGCCGTCAAACCTAATATAATTACTGGCATCAAATCAGCCTCAGCCTCCTTGCTACGTATCGCCACGGAAAGCTCATAACCACTCATTATCGGCATATTGCAGTCAGTGATAATAAGATGAAAGTTATTCTGGTCGAACGCGTCAAGCGCATCAATCGCGCTTTCGTATGCCTCCACATAATGCCCCATAAGGGAGAGTTGCTTATATAACAAAAATCTATTTGGTGGGTAATCCTCTACCACCATAACTTTCAACTCGACTTTTGCCAATTCGGCCTCAATTGTCTTTTTTGTCACCGGCCGCACATCAAACTCATCCAAAACTTTAAGCACGACAAGCTCAAGTCTCACACTAGTACCTTGACCTTCAATACTACGAAGATCCAAGGAAGCATTCATTGCGTCGCAGATAAGCTTGCTGATATGCAAGCCTAACCCAGTTCCGATATACTGACCTTCAATTGAACGACCCGACTTTGAAAAAGGCTTAAATAACTTCTTTTGATCCTGTATTGATATTCCTATTCCTGTATCCTCAACAATACAAACTAAGTTAATCATGCCTGGAATTTGAGATGAGTCAGTAACATCTATAAAAACATTAATGCCGCCCAGGCTTGTAAATTTAATAGCATTGCTCATAATATTTGTAATAACTTGCTTAAATCTTGAAGGATCAATCGAAACGAGTTGTAGAAGAGTATCATTAAAATGTACGTTAAAATGTAGTCCTTTCTTGCGAGCAAGTTCATAGTACAAATTGGTGATCGAGCTTATAAGCTCAAGCAAGTTAACAGTCTTATTTTGCAATATAATCTCACCCGACTCAATGACTGAAAGATCCAATGTGTCACCTATCAAGTCAAGCATTTGGGTGGCTGCAAAGGAAGCAGCTTTAATATAAACAACGCTTGATTCATCGTTCATTTTTAAACTAGCCAACTCCAACATACCTATCACAGCGTTAATAGGGCCTCGCAACTCGTGACTCAATGTAGCAACAAAGTTTGATTTAGCCAAATTAGCCTCCTCAGCTTTTTTTTGAGTTTCTATTAGCTTCTCAAATAACGATTGTCTTTCACTGATATCTATCCAGCCCCCGATGACTCCATCTATATAACCATCGCCACTTCGATAAGGCAGTAACCAGCTATGTACCATGCGATACTCTGAAAGCATTATGGTGCGATCTTTAATACAAGGCAAGCCGCGAATTAATACCTCATTAAAGTCATTGAGATATTCGTCAGTATTAAAGCCAGGACTAAAAGTTTCAGATATAGTTCTTTTCAATGCCTGCTCCCTCGTCAAACCAACTTCGTGCAGGTAGTGACTATTGCACGCAATAAGTTTAGTCTCAGTATCCCTAACATAAATTGGATGAGGAGTTCCATTAACTAGGACATCCATAAACGACAATTGATCATTTAGGCTTCTTTGCGCTTTCTCTCTCTCCCTAATGTTTTTACGCAGCAACGTAATCCAAATAATAAAAATAACTACTAGAACTAAGCCGCCAACAAGAACCTGCCAGAATTGTTTTTTATAAAATCGCCACCTGCTATCTTCAATGACAATCTCTCCACGCCAACGATCTAGTAAGTGCTCCATTTCTGTAGGTGGGATATTCAAGAGCGCTTTGTTCATAATCGCGTTAAGATCTTTGGACGCTGAAAGCATTGTAAAAGCAAATTGCCCGGCATTTCCAGGCAGCACTTTAGAAATTTTCAGAGAGTTAATACGCCCTGCAGTTATCAAATATCGCGCATTCAGAAGTGTAGTTACAGCCCCATCTACCTCACCACTCTCGACTAACTTTACTGCGTCAACGTCACTATCAACCAACATTATGTCTACGTTTGGAAAATAATTTCTTATATTCTTTACTACCTCAGAATCTTCAATTAAAGCTACTTTACCATTAAAACTCTCATCAAATTTTGGCTGAACAAGGCCAAGCCTCTTTTCCACTACAACATAAGGACTGGATAAATAAGGGCGAGTGGTAAGCATATCGCCAGACGATCTTAAGTTGCCGCCCATTGGAAAGTCTGAAACTAAGTCGACTTTTTGACTTTCTAGGTTGCTTACTAATTCACTCTTCGTATCAAAACCTTCGGACTCAAACTGTAAACCGGTACGAACGCCAATTTGAAATAGTAAGTCAGCAGTGATCCCACTGAACATACCTTCAGAACTGTAAAATGTTACTGGCTGGTTCTTTTTATCAAATCCAACTTTCACTACTGGATGACGTTTCATCCAGATTAATTCGCCCTCTGTAAACAATAGTTCCTCAGGAGGCAATAACGTCTTTGTCCACTTTTGATCTATTCGATTTTTATCATTAGTTGTTATTGATTTAATAGCAGCACCAACCAAATCAACTAGCTTGCGATTTTCTTTCTTTGCTGCATATGAATAGCTATTAACTTTAAGAGGTAATGGTTTGAAAATTTCGATATTCTTAAAGTAATTATTTCTAATCAGATGACTGGCACTTATCGAATCACCCAAAAAGACATCCACTTGTCCTAATGAAACTTCAGCGATCGCAGTGATCGCAGAGGGATAAAGTTTTAAATCCGCATGGGGGTAAGCATCAGTCACAGCATGCGCCGGCAAGTAATGATATAGCATGGCGACGCTCAAATTATCAAGACTATTTAATTGTGCGTATTTCCTATCGCTTCGAATTACCATGACAGGGATATCATGAGCATAGGTATCAGTAAGAAGTAGGTCGGGATCTTCCGCCTCATAACTGTTAGAGGTAGCTACCAAGTCAATAAACCCTGACTTAAGTGCGGCCAAGACTTCAGCTCTATTCTTGTATCTGTAAGTTTCGATTTCAAGAGATAGCCTCTCCGCTACTATCACGGCATAGTCTACTGACAAACCTTCAATTTCTCTATTATTTGTTGAAAAGTCAAAAGGTGGATTATTTGGCTCTGAAAACCCTACTCTAAGATTTTTTTTATCTTTTAACCATTCTTTATCTTTATTTGAAAACTCTAAATCATTCGATATGCTTGAGTAGCGAACTAGCGGAACTAAACTATCATATTTAATTTCAGAGGCTTCCAAGCCAAATAGAGACCCAAAAATCAAGAGAGATACTAACACAATTAAATTGCGCAATTTAATCTCCTAAATTATAACATTGCGGCGAGCAAACTCTGCTAAGTCTACAACTGAGGACACACCAATCTTTTCATAAATCCTAAACTTATAAGTGCTAACTGTCTTATTGCTAATGTGTAATATTTCACTTATTTCCTTATTGCTCTTCCCCAGTACTAGATGGTAAAAAACAGATAGCTCACGATTTGAGAGGCTACTTAGAATAAGCATATCTTCGAGAGCAACTTGCTTTTGGGAGTCCTTCTCATTACTTGTTTTGAAATGAACACGCCCAGAGAACACAGTCTTAATCGCACTACGAAGTTCTCCTAGCTCTTCGGTTTTATTGACAAAACCTACTGCACCAGCCATAAAGCAGCGCTTGGAATAGTGCTTTGCGGGAAGAGAAGTTAGGACAATTATTTTGCAGTTCATATCATACCTACTAACCCTCTCCATGAACTCTAGGCCATCGCCTCGCGGCATAGATAAATCAAGTATTACCAAGTCAGGCTTGTACTGCCTGACCAAACTAAGGGCGGAAAATCCATCGCTTGCTTCTGCTACCGTGTCAATAAACTCTTGATTCAATATAAGCTTAATTGCCATTCTAATGAAAGGGTGATCATCAACTATAATGGCTTTTCTCATAATTGTTCATAGCACCTTTTTAATTATGTAGTAAATCCAGTATAGCTCAGTTCCGCACTAGCGCAGAAATAATTTATGGATTGTGATTTGTATCAACAAGAACTCAAAATTCAATTAAGAATACACATTGTATTCAGCTCAGCACACTAACTTGCCAGTTAGTAATGCGATCGAAGGGTGATAGATAATCAACCAACGATCTAATTAACTAAAGTCGGCTGCACCACTAAAAACATAGCCGAGTAAATTTAACTGATTTACTTGCAATAGCCGCAGTTCAACCATCTCAACCTTAGGAGCTTATAACGCAAAATCTGAATTTAATCGTCTAAAGCAGGAGCGCCTGATTCTTCGAGCGGCAACATTTCGATCAATCCAGTCGCTATTGAGTCCTCTGGAAAGCTTTTACACACCACCTTGTCTTGCAACATTTTTTCGGAACCTGTATTTATTTCTAACATTACTTCCCCCCGTTCAATACATACACTAGTCACTTCAAGAGTAGTAACCACTGAGTTAGCTTTTGTAAAAATGATCTTCTTTCCTCGCACCCTACTCAGAACCAACACTACATACCACCTTATACACTCAATAATGGCCAAGACATTCAGCACACCGACAAAATCTAGAAAATTCTACCATTCTTAATTTTCGCGTGCCGTAGGAAATTTCTTCAGTTCGGAAAATTAAGAAACTATCTAAAATTCTTAGCCCTACATTCAGTTTTTTGATAGTGCAGTGGGGAACGCTCGTGCTACACGGGCCTAGCCTTGCGAAATTTCTACTCTACTTAGGTAGCACAAAGGCAGGCTCAGATGTTGTATGAGCGTTGATGGACGCTCCTACGCGCTACGGTTCTTCTTACGGACAGAGAGTTGGACTTATCGTTTCGAAGGTGGGGGTTTCTCAACGTGTATTTCGACATACTTCTGGATGTCGGTGATGACCAACGAAAAGCGTGATTATTTCAAAGCAGATAGATCACTACCGGCTTCTTTGCCCCCTTGTTCTGGCAGACCGGTGTACCGATTGGCAGAACCGCGGGTTTATTGGCTTTCAGGAACTAGGGTGCGGCGCGGTGCTGTTCACCTACGTGTGTACGCCGACTAGGATGCGCTGGGCCTGGCTGAGCAATGACGTGGCGATAACTCTCCGCGCTGCGCTTTTGTGTCTCCAAAGAAGTCTTCAGTGTAAGAACACATAGAGATGTCTACGACCCCCGGGGCGATTCAGTTCGCGCATTGCAATTTATTATCTGCATCGAGTGTGTGTTTGAGAGCTGCATGGCAGGAGACTGTCACGTATAGCTCTGTGAGCAGCCGAGGGGGGAATTTCCCAACGACTCACCGATTCAGCGATACGCCCAAGGGCGCTGGGGCAAGTACTAAACTTTACAGTCTGGTCGAGACTTCCAGAGCAAACGACCAAGAGCCTTATATCTGGCTGCGCCACGCATTAGAAATGTCGCCAAGGACCACCTGGTTGAAGATTACGAAGCCCTGATGCCTTTAAACTGCTCGCCAGTGTCGCCTAATTAGCGCCTCGTATGCTATTCGCCAAATCTGGAAGTCCCCTCCGGTGTATCCTTGAGTCCCGGCAGGTTGTAGACTCTTCGAACAGATCAATCACCCGCTTCGTAACGAAACATCAATAGACTCTGACGAATGACCATTTTGTTTTTAATAACACGAAGGCTGCCACATAGCATATCCTTATCGGTGGGCTGTTCCACTGGTAAATCCCCAAGTCTTTTGAAATCTCCTGAGAAACTATAAGATTCGCCATTGTACGGCTTAGTCTTAAATTTAAGAGTCGTTCCTTTTAGGGTGCCCTGAATTTCTAGATCGGAACTCCCCTCTCCTTCATTTATATGCAACACCCCCGTAATAAGTCCGGTATTTTCTTCCGCTAACGAGTCCAGTTGAAAATACTTAAATCCAATCGTGTTTATGTTCTCGTCCACTGGGAAGTAATATCCAAACACATCTACTATCGGGTTAGCGAAGTCTGGTATCATTACGCACACCATGCTTCCAATCAAAAAAATTTATGCAGAACCTCACAACAACCTCCTAAAGAATAATTAAAACATCTAGTTAGATTCTTAGTTACATTTCCAGCATAGTTGCATAGATGAACGAGTCTTCTGATAACAAATTACTGATAGGCACCATTCGATATGATTCGTCATGCGGCTCTACAGCTTGAGGTCATGAAAGATTAAAGGCTTTTTGATATTTAGCCATTTAACCAGAGACTCAGCTTCCATAGGTTTTGCGATCAGATAGCCCTGAACCTCTGAGCACCCCCACTGAGCTAATATGCGAAGAACAGCCAAGTTGTTGACTCCTTCCGCGACCACTCGGTAGTCTAGGCCCTTTGCCAATTTGATTAGGGCTTTTACAACTCGCTGATTTTTTTCGCTTTTTTGTAAATGTCTAATCAAAGATTGGTCAATTTTAACAATGCTTATAGGAAGCTTGCTTAAATAACTCCAGTTGCTATAGCCGGTACCAAAGTCATCGATTGCAAGGCGCACTCCCAAATTTACCGTTCGCTTCAAATGCCGTGCCACTGCTCCTTTATTTTTCGTTAATATACTCTCCGTCAATTCAAACTCAATCATGCTTGGATCTAGAGTTGAGTTTAATATAAGCGCAGCGAGATCATCAACAAAGCCTGAAGTTTCAAAGTCGCTAGCTGTTACATTCACAGAAACTCGAAAATTTAAACCTTGGATCTTCCATCGATTGATTTGTTCTGCTGCTGTATTAAGTACCCAACGACTAATTTCTTGGATTAATGAAGTTTTCTCCGCGAGAGGGATAAATTCTGCTGGACTTATAGCGCCAAATTGAGGGTGATTCCAACGTATCAGTGCTTCAACACTGCTACAGGCCAGGCTAGGTATAGTCACCCTAGGCTGATAGACCAGCCTTAGCTGATCATTCGAACGCACGGCTGTCGATAGTGAGCTTAGAAGGACAAAAGCTCTTTGCTGTGCCACATCTAGTTTAGGTTGATACAGGGCCCACCCAAGCATTCGTTCTCTGGCTGTGTCAGCTGCACAAACTACCATTCGTAGCCAGTCTTTATCGTCTGAATTAGAAATAGTCAAAATACCAATGCTAGGCTGCGTAGGGATAAGTATACCCTTACACCCGATAGGTTGCCGCAAGCTTAGTATTAGACTGGAGCACACTTTATCCACCGGTCTCCCTTGCCTTAAAAAGAAACAAAAAATAGTAGGAGTGATTATATAGAGTCTGCAATTGGATGGCAGGGACTTCTGTATACGCCTTTTTATTAAATCCAGCAGAGCACTTACATAGTCGAAACCAAGAGATTTAATTATTTCATGCAGCAGTGACATTTGAATCACATCAACCGCAAATATGTTACATTTAATCCCTTTCGATTGAATTTTCAAAATGTCTAACTCAAGACAATTCCGATCCAATAGCTTCGCTGGTTGGTCTGCGTAATTTTTAGATCTCACCGGGGGTAGCTCTGCATGATAATTGAGTGTTATTTGCATCGCGATCACTCATTGGTTTTTTCCGAGGCTATATCGATAGTACTGTGACTTGCCAGAGAGAAATTTTCGTCAGTTAAAATTTGACTGCTCGCGTAGTACAGAACAGGCCGCGAGCCCGTAGCCATAGGCATTCTATTAATCCATTAATCAATTTTAGTCTCCAATATCTGAAACGACCTCTTATCCCCATTCAATATTCGGAAACCGAACTCCCAAGGGTGGCGACTGGATCCTAAGTGCTCTCCCGAACCTTTAATCACTCTTCGTCTTCGCCTACTATTCATATAAATATCAGTGCGAGGCGGACCGGCATACATAATACTTTCATAAATATTTCGAAAGCTTTATCTTTTTGGTTATGTTAAACCCCACCGAAAAACAGATACACGGTATGTTTAGATGACTATTCTTCGCGCTTAGAGACAGGACTGTAGAGCCTATCAGTCCTACGGATGCCTAAAGAATGAGATTTTTTTGAATTCACTCTTAATCTCTACCGCTGTGGAGAGCGTAACCTTGCCAAAGATCATTTTCTTTGCTCTCTCCTTATTGCTCAGAAAGTGCGAAATCCATATTTGCCTAGCATAACTTCTACCTGTCCGATTGTAGTGGACATAGATGGGCACTAGTATAGTGGTAGAGATAGTTTTAGATGGCGTGACCTCCAGCAGGGAGAGCTTCGGTAGGCGAAAAGACTTTCCAGTATCTCGGCAGATTACAGTCACAATGCTCGACAACGCCTCAACGACTGTAGCTAGCAGCACTCATGGCCTTACCGCCATAGCGTCATCCAGCGAATCTAGTCGGGCTAGGCTCGCAGACTGCGAGCCGTCATTCTCTGTTTGAAACCAAGCATCCAACATTTCCTTCATCTGTGATTCGGATACCATGCGCAACGAGATGCCCATAGCGTTCGCATTGTTCCATCGACGCGCACCAGCCGCGGTGTATGCGTCGTTACACAGTGCGGCGCGTACACCGGGGATCTTGTTGGCCGCAATGGTGGCGCCAGTGCCCGTGGTACAGCAAACAATCGCTTGATCAGCACGTCCTTCCGCAACATCTAGCGCCGCTTGTACGGATGCAGCAACCCAGTCAGCGTTATCTCGAAGCGCTAAGGCACCATGAACTAAGACAGTATGACCTCGCTCACGAACCCACTCAGGGATTTTGCTGGAGACGCCCAGCAGCGTGTCTGCAGAAATTGAAATCTTCATTTTTACCTCGATTCTTGAATACCATGTGCATTTATAAAATTTAATTGCTGTGAAAAAAACACTCTACCGTTAGTAGAGCTGAAGAAATTTCACCCATACAACAACTCAACCTCATATATAGCATGTAACCACCCAGCGTGCGCCGCTCTAATATAAGGTTTTAGCATCTATAATAGTATAGATGCTTGTCCATGAAACCATTACAAAG
Source organism: Pseudomonas antarctica (assembly GCF_900624995.1). Taxonomy (GTDB): domain Bacteria; phylum Pseudomonadota; class Gammaproteobacteria; order Pseudomonadales; family Pseudomonadaceae; genus Aquipseudomonas; species Aquipseudomonas antarctica. Next base: position 427 of record NZ_UYXQ01000068.1, on the reverse strand, counting down.
AGTTTTCACAAACAGACTAGCATTTAACTTTTTATCAGCTGCATGAGCTCTGCCTTGGAAAAATCTATAATTGCTTTCATGAAACGCTGCTTAATTGAGACAACCAAACACAACACTCTCTCTTTACAATACTTTTGCACAACACTGATAGACTTACGATAGCCAGACCTAATTTGCAAGACCATTTATAAAAAAGCCCCAGCGCGAGCCTCATACGTGCCGAGGCAGACTTACCTAACCCTTCACTTTCTAGATAAAAATTAGAGTTTTTGTAAGAAATTCCCCATCCTCATCCAAAATTACCAAGTCACCTCAAGCCCAACTCGACCGCTGATGCTGTGCCCATCACCACTGCCCATTGTTTGGTTGTAGTCAGTACCAACAAACGCGCTAATGCTTTCTGTAACTTTACCCGTTACACCTACAC
>NZ_UYXQ01000067.1 GCF_900624995.1 Pseudomonas antarctica | reverse complement strand
ATCCCGAACTCAGCAGTGAAACGATGCATCGCCGATGGTAGTGTGGGGTTTCCCCATGTGAGAGTAGGTCATCGTCAAGATTAAATTCCAGAACCCCTGTTTGCTAACGCAAACAGGGGTTTTGTTTTTGGCGGTCGGAAAACATTCCTATGGACCCGCGCTTAATGCGGCCCGCCTCGTTTGCAGCCTGCGGTCGCCTTCAATGCTAAAGTCCATGCCTCGATTTTTCTTTTTCCAAGGAAGCCGTTATGCCGGATGCGACGTCCCTCAGCGCTGGATTCATGGTGGTTCACGGCAACCGCCTGGACGAACTGCGCAGCCTGGTAGTCAGCTGGATGCGTCGTTATCCGCTGGCGCCACTGGAAAACGAAATCGCCCTGGTGCAAAGCAACGGCATCGCTCAATGGCTCAAGCTAGCCTTGGCCGAAGACCCGGAAGAGGACGACATGGGCGGCTGCGGCATCGCTGCAGCCATCGATGTGCAGCTCCCTGGCAGCTTCATGTGGCAGCTCTATCGCAGAGTCTTGGGCAAAGATGAGATCCCGCCCAAGTCCCTGCTCGATAAAGCCCCACTGACCTGGCGCCTGATGCGCCTGCTCCCCGAGCTCATTGATCAACCGCACTTCGAGCCCCTACAGCGCTTCCTCAACCACGACACCGACCTGCGCAAACGCTATCAACTCGCCGAACGTTTGGCCGACCTGTTCGACCAATATCAGGTCTACCGCGCCGACTGGCTGGAAGATTGGGCCGCCGGCCGCCACCAACTGCGCAACGGTCGAGGCGAATCCAAGCCGCTAAATCCAGCGAACTGCTGGCAGGCAGAACTATGGCGTGCACTGCTGTTGGACGTGGGTGAAGAGGGCATGGCTCAAAGCCGCGCCGGTGTTCACCAGCGCTTCATCGAACGCATCAATAAACTGGAGAAAGCCCCGCCAGGCCTGCCATCCCGGGTGATTGTTTTCGGCATTTCGTCACTGCCCGCGCAGGCCTTGGAAGCCCTCGCCGGTTTAGCAAGGTTTAGCCAGGTCTTGCTCTGTGTGCACAACCCTTGCCGCCATCACTGGTCCGACATCGTCGCCGACAAAGACCTGCTGCGTAACGAATACAGACGCCAAGCGCGCAAGGCTGGCATGCCGGTCATTATCGACCCACACACCCTGCACCAGCACGCGCACCCGCTGCTCGCCGCCTGGGGCAAACAGGGCCGTGACTACATTAGCCTGCTGGACAGTTATGACGACCCCAACAGCTACCGCGCGGCCTTCCGCGACGGTCGTATCGATTTGTTCAGCGAAAGCGAGCCCACCACGCTGCTCAACCAGTTGCAGGACGATATCCTCGAACTACGCCCGCTCAACGAAACACGCGAGCTGTGGCCCGGCGTCGACCTCAATAACGACAGCTCCATTCGCTTCCACATCGCCCACAGCGCCCAACGCGAAGTGGAAATTCTCCACGATCAATTACTCCAGCGCTTCAGCGCCGACCCCAAGCTGCGCCCGCGTGACATCATCGTCATGGTCCCCGATGTCGACAGCTACGCGCCGCATATCCGCGCCGTGTTTGGCCAACTGGAAAGAAGTGATCCACGCTTCATCCCCTTTACCCTCACCGACCAAGGGCAGCGCGGCCGCGACCCTCTGCTGATCGCCGTCGAACACTTGCTCAAACTCCCCGACAGCCGCTTCCCCGTCAGCGAAGTCCTCGACTTGCTCGACGTCCCTGCCCTGCGCGAACGTTTCGCCATCAAGGAACGCGATCTGCCTACGCTGCACCGCTGGATCGAAGGCGCAGGCATCCGTTGGGGCCTCAATGCCGAACAACGCGCCGGCCTCGGCCTACCCCATGAGCTGGAACAAAACAGCTGGCGATTCGGCCTGCGCCGCATGTTGCTGGGTTACGCCGTCGGCACCGGTGTCGCCTGCGACGGCATTGAACCCTACGACGAAATCGGCGGCCTCGACGCGGCCCTGATCGGCCCGTTGGTCGCCTTGCTCGACGCACTCAACGACGCGCATCAGGCCCTGTCCCAACCAGCAGCCCCTCAAGCATGGGGCGAGCGGCTGCAACGCCTGATGCAACTGTTCTTCCTGCCCAGCAGCGAACACGACGACTACCTGCTGGGCCAACTCGAACAGCTCAGAGAAGACTGGCTGGAAACCTGTGAGTCCGTTGGCCTACAAGATGAGTTACCCCTCACCGTAGTCCGTGAAGCCTGGCTGGCCGGTCTCGACCAAGGCCGGCTGTCCCAGCGCTTTCTCGCCGGAGCTGTCAATTTCTGCACACTGATGCCTATGCGCGCGATTCCGTTCAAGCTCGTCTGCCTGCTCGGCATGAACGACGGCGACTACCCGCGCGCGCAACCGCCGCTGGACTTTGACCTCATGGGCAGCGACTACCGCCCCGGCGACCGTTCACGCCGCGAAGACGACCGCTACTTGCTGCTCGAGGCCCTGCTGTCCGCTCGCGACCAGCTCTACATCAGTTGGGTAGGCCGCAGCATCCGCGACAACAGCGACCGTCCAGCCTCGGTACTGATCGGCCAACTGCGCGACCATATCGCCAGCGGCTGGCATAACGCACACACAGAAGAACCGTTGCTGGAAGCAATGACCCAGGAACATCCGCTCCAACCCTTCAGCGCCCGCTATTTCCACGAAGGCGACGCGCTATACAGCTACGCCCGCGAGTGGCAATTGCTGCACGAAGCACCCGCTGCGCTCATACAAGAACACGAACTGGCAGAGCACCACCAGGAAGAACCGCTGAGCCTTGGCCAGTTGCAGGACTTCCTGCGCCACCCTGTCAAACATTTCTTCAGCCAACGTCTGAAAGTGTTCTTCGAAGCCGCCGAAGTACCGCTGGCCGATGAAGAACCTTTCGTCCTCGACGCGCTGCAACGCTACAGCCTCAGCGATAGTTTGCTAAACGCCGCACTGACCCAGCCCGATCACGTAGACCAGGCCCTCAATGCCCAAGCCCTGCGCCTGCAAGGCAGTGGCTTGCTGCCCATGGTCGGTTTCGGCGAGTGCCTGCGTAACGAACTGATCGAGCCGTTGCCCGATCTGCTACAACGCTACCAGCACTTATTGGCGCTCTGGCCGACACCACAAACAACCGCGGAACCGGTCAGTTTTGAGCATCAAGGCATCCAGCTCGAAGGTTGGATCAGTGGCTTGCATCGACGCAGTGATGGCGGCTTGCTCAGCGTCACTACCATCCCCAACAGCATCGGTTCGATCAAGACGCGTAAGTGGCACCGCCTGATTCGCCCTTGGGTCGATCACGTGGTGGCCTGCGCCTGCGGCCGGCCGCTGAGCACCGGTTTGGTCGCCAGTGACGACACCTTGCTGCTGGCGCCATTGGATAGATCCAGCGCCGAGGAAATCCTCGGCAACCTGCTGCTGGCCTGGCACACCGGCATGCGAAAACCGCTTCCGGTGGCCGTCAAAACCGCCTTCGCCTGGCTTGGCCAGACCGATCCCGCCAAGGCCCAGGCCGCCGCCAGTAAAGCCTACGAAGGTGATGGCCTGACCACCGACGGCGAACGCCGCGAAACCCCGGCGCTCACCCGCCAGTTCCCCGACTACGCCACGCTCATCGCCAGCGAAGAATTCGAAGGCTGGGCCGAAACCCTGTACCGCCCGTTGATCAACGCCCCGTGGCGATCGCTCAGCAGTGAGGAAGCCAGCGCATGATCAGTAAACCTTTGGCCCTGGCCTTCCCGCTCAAAGGCAGCCAGCTGATTGAAGCCAGTGCCGGCACCGGCAAGACCTTCACCATTTCCGCCCTGTACCTGCGCCTTGTACTCGGCCATGGTGGTGATGAGTCCGGCTTCGGCCGCGAACTGTTGCCGCCGCAAATTCTGGTGGTGACCTTCACCGACGCCGCCACCAAAGAGCTGCGCGAACGCATTCGCATTCGCCTGGCCGAGGCCGCACGCTTCTTCCGCGAAGAAATCGAACAACCCGATGCCCTGACCGCCGACCTGCGCGACGAGTACTCGCCCGAGCAATGGCCTGCTTGCGCCAATCGCCTGGACATTGCCGCCCAATGGATGGACGAAGCCGCCGTTTCGACCATCCACAGTTGGTGCCAGCGCATGCTGCGCGAACACGCGTTCGACAGCGGCAGCCTGTTCACCCAAACCCTGGAAACCGACCACAGCGACCTGCTCGGCGAAGTACTGCGCGACTATTGGCGGCTGTTCTGTTACCCAATGCACGACGACGCGCTCAACTGGGTGCGCAAAAACTGGAGTGGCCCCGCTGCGCTGATGCCGCGCGTGCGTGCGCTGTTCGGCAGTGAACGGCCTACCGACGAAGGCCGCGAGCCCGCCGAGCTGATCAACGCCTGCCTGCAAGAGCGCCGCGAAGCCCTGAGAACCCTCAAGGCACCGTGGCAACAATGGGCCGCCGAACTGCGCGACATCTGCCTGCAAGCTGTAGCTGCCAAAGCCGTCGACGGCCGCAAGATGCAAGCGCGTTACTTCGAACCCTGGTTCGAAAAGATCAGCGCCTGGGCCGCTGACGAAACCCTCGAACAACTGGACATCGGCACCGGCTTCACCCGCCTGACGCCAGACGGCATGGCCGAAGCCTGGAAGGGCGAGCCTCCACGCCACCCCGGCATCGACGCCATGGCCCGTCTCAAAGCCAGCCTCGACGCGTTGCCCACCCCTGACGCCGCCGTGTTGCAACACGCCGCCGGCTGGGTGGGTAAACGCTTCGAAGAAGAAAAACGCCGCCGCGCCGAGATGGGTTTCGACGATATGCTGATCCGCCTCAACGCCGCCCTGCAAACAGACGGCGGCGAGCGCCTGGCCAGTGTGATCCGCGAGCAGTTCCCGGTTGCCCTGATCGACGAGTTCCAAGACACCGACCCGGTGCAATACAGCATCTTCGACAGCATCTACCGCATCGAAGAAAACCACCTCGACAGCGGCCTGTTCCTGATCGGCGACCCCAAGCAGGCGATCTACGCCTTCCGCGGTGCCGACATCTACACCTACTTGCGCGCCCGCCAGTCCACCACCGGCCGCCATCACACTTTGGGCACCAACTTCCGCTCCAGCCATTCGATGGTCGAAGCGGTGAACCACGTGTTCCAACGTGCGGAAACCGGCCGTGGCGCATTCCTGTTCCGCGAGTCGAGCGGCGACAACCCGGTGCCGTTCCACTCGGTTCTATCCCAAGGCCGCAAAGAGCAACTGCAGGTCGATGGCCAGACGTTGCCGGCGATGAACCTCTGGCACCTGCCCACCGATCAGCCGATATCCAACGCGGTGTATCGCCAACAACTGGCCGCTGCCTGCGCCACGCACATTGTCGAGTTGCTCAATGGCGGACAGCAAGGCACGGCCGGCTTCGTAGTAGAACACAGCTTTAAAGGCGTACTGCCGTCAGACATCGCCATCCTGGTGCGCGACGGTAAAGAAGCCCAAGCCGTGCGCGCTGAGTTGGCCGCCCGTGGCGTGCGCAGCGTGTACCTGTCGGACAAAGACTCAGTCTTCGCCGCCCAGGAAGCCCACGATCTGCTGGCCTGGCTCAAAGCCTGCGCCGAGCCCGACGTCGAGCGCCCGCTGCGTGCCGCCTTGGCCTGCGTCACCTTAGACCTGTCACTGCCGGAACTGGAGCGTCTGAACCAGGACGAACTGGCGTGGGAAACCCGCGTAATGCAGTTCCGTGGCTACCGGGTAATTTGGCGCACCCAAGGCGTGCTGCCGATGTTGCGGCGCCTGTTGCATGATTTCAAACTGCCGCAAACACTGATCGCCCGCAGCGACGGTGAGCGTGTGCTGACCAACCTGCTGCACCTCAGCGAACTGCTGCAACAGGCTGCATCGGAGTTGGACGGCGAACAGGCGCTGATCCGTCATCTAGCCGAGCACCTGGCGCTGTCAGGTCAGGCCGGTGAAGAACAGATCCTGCGCTTGGAAAGCGACGAGCAATTGGTCAAGGTAGTGACCATCCACAAATCCAAAGGCCTGGAATACGACCTGGTGTTCCTGCCGTTCATCTGCTCGGCCAAGCCGGTGGATGGCAGCCGCTTGCCGCTGCATTACCACGACGAGCATGGCAAATCCCAGGTCAGCCTGCGGCCCACCGCCGAGCTGATTGCCCAAGCCGACGATGAGCGCCTGGCCGAAGACCTGCGCTTGTTCTACGTCGCCCTCACACGCGCCAAACATGCGTGCTGGCTCGGCATTGCCGACCTCAAGCGCGGCAATAACAGCAGCTCGGTATTGCACCTGTCAGCCCTGGGTTACTTGCTCGGCGCCGGTGCATCGTTGGGCGAGTCCGCCGCACTGGCGCGCTGGTTGCTGGACCTGCAGGAAGGCTGCGCCGCCATCCACTACAGCCAGGTGCCCGACGCGCAAGACGTCTTGTTCCACCCGCCGCGCAACGACGCCACCTTGCTCGCGCCGTTGCTGCCCAAGCGCAAGGCCGCTGAAAACTGGTGGATCGCCTCCTACAGTGCATTGCGCATTGGCGACAGCATGAGCGCCGCGCCCCTCGAAGCGCCGGAAAGCCCACAAGCCCAGAAGCTGTTCGACGACGAGCGCCTCGACCCTGATGCACCGCGCGAAGTCGCGGCGTCCGGCGGCGACATTCACCGTTTCCCACGCGGGCCTAACCCCGGCACCTTCCTTCACGGCCTGCTGGAGTGGGCGGGAGAGGAGGGCTTCAACGTCACTGCGCAGGCCATCGAAAAAGCCGTGGGCGCGCGCTGTAATCGGCGCAATTGGGAAGGCTGGATCGTCACCCTCAGCGGCTGGCTGAGCCACCTGCTGCAAACCACGCTGCCGGCGGATAATAACCACGTCACCCTCAGCAGCCTGCAGCAGTACCAGATCGAAATGGAGTTCTGGTTTGCCAGCCACAAAGTCGACGTGCTCGCCCTCGACAAGCTGGTGTGCCAGTACACCCACAACGGCGTGTCCCGTGTTGCCGCCGAGCCGGTGCTGCTCAACGGCATGTTCAAAGGCTTCATCGACCTGACCTTCGAACACGACGGCCGGTATTACGTGGCCGATTACAAATCCAACTGGCTCGGCCCCGACGATTCGGCCTACACCTTTGAGGCCATGGAGCAGTCGATCCTCGAGCATCGGTACGACCTGCAATACGTGCTTTACCTGCTGGCCTTGCACCGCCAACTGAACGCGCGCCTGCCCGATTACGACTACGACCGCCACGTCGGCGGTGCGCTCTACGTTTTCCTGCGCGGCACTCAATCGGTGAGCAAAGGTGCGTATTTCACCCGGCCGCCACGTGAACTGATCGAAGGCTTGGACCTGTTGTTCCAGGGCAAACCCATACCGCCCAAGGTCGAGCCCGCCTGGGAACAAGGAGTGCTGTTATGAGCCTGTCGCCGTTACCGCTTGAGGCGTTAGTGCCCCTCAGCCGCGCCGCCGACCTGGTGCAACTGCTGGAGCGTTGGGTTGACCGTGGCTGGCTGCGCGCGCTGGACAAAGCCTTTGTCGGTTTCCTCCACGAACTTGATCCGCTGGCCGACCCGCTGGTGCTGCTGGCAGCGGCGCTGACCAGCCACCAACTGGGCCATGGCCACGTGTGCCTCGACCTGTTCGAAACCCTCAAGGCCCCGGATTTCGCCCTGTCGCTGCCACCCGAAGGCGACCTGCAAACCGGCGCCATGTTGCTGCCGTCGCAATTGCTCGACGGCCTCGACGGCGCCCATTGGTGCCATGCGCTGGCCTCCAGCCAATTGGTCGCACTGGCCGCCGATGGCAGCGACGCCGCGCAAAGCCGACCCTTGGTGCTGTCCGGCAAACGCCTGTATTTGCGCCGCTACTGGACCTACGAACGGCGCATCGACACGGCTTTGCGCCTGCGCCTGGCCACCCAGGAAAACGTCGCGGCTGATTTGCCGCAGCGCCTCAACAGCCTGTTCGACCAGCCGCCGCCCGATGGCGTGATCGACTGGCAGAAACTCGCCTGCGCCCTGGCCACTCGCGGTGCCTTCAGCATCGTTACCGGCGGCCCGGGCACCGGCAAGACCACCACCGTGGTGCGCCTGCTCGCGCTGTTGCAGGCGCCCGCCGTGGAAGTCGGCAGCCCGTTGCGCATCCGTTTGGCCGCGCCCACCGGCAAAGCCGCCGCACGCCTCACCGAATCCATCAGCCAGCAAGTGCTGTCGCTGAAAGTGCCGGGCAGCGTGCGGGAAAAAATCCCGACCCAGGTCACCACTGTTCACCGCCTGTTGGGCAGCCGCCCGGGCACGCGGCACTTCCGCCACCACATTGGCAACCCATTGCCCCTGGACGTGCTGGTGGTGGACGAAGCCTCGATGATCGACCTGGAAATGATGGCCAACCTGCTGGACGCCTTGGCGCCTCACGCACGCTTAGTGTTGCTGGGCGACAAGGACCAACTCGCCTCGGTGGAAGCCGGCGCCGTACTCGGCGACTTATGCCGCGACGCCGAAGCCGGCTGGTACAGCCCCGACACGCGCCAGTGGCTGCAAGCAGTGAGCGGCGAAGACCTCAGCGCCAGCGGCCTGCACGAAGACCTCGACGCCAGCCATCCCCTGGCCCAACAAGTGGTGATGCTGCGCTACTCGCGGCGTTTCGGCGAAGGCAGCGGCATCGGCCAACTGGCGCGCTGGGTCAACCAGCAAAACGCCGAAGAGGCGCGCAAACTGCTCGCCGCCCGCAGCCACCACGACCTGTTCTGCCTCAGCCTCAAGGGCGAGCACGACCACGCCCTTGAGCGCCTGGTGCTGGACGGGCGAGGCGAGGACGCCCAGGGTTATCGCTATTACCTCAGCCTGCTGCAAAGTGCGCGGCCGGCCTTCAATACCCCGCGAGAGGACCTCGCCTGGACCCACTGGGCGCAGCAACTGCTGCAAGCCTTCGACGCGTTCCAACTGCTCTGCGCCGTGCGCAAAGGCCCCTGGGGCGTGGAAGGGCTGAACCTGCGCATCACCGCCGCCTTGCGCAAAGTGCGGCTGATCGAAAGCGATGACCAGTGGTACGAAGGCCGCCCGGTACTGATGACGCGCAACGATTACGGCCTGGGCTTGATGAACGGCGACATCGGCATCGCCCTCAAGCTGCCTGAAAGCGACGGCGGCCCGCAGGTGCTACGCGTAGCTTTCCCACGTAACGACGGCCAAGGCGGCGTACGTTTTGTACTGCCCAGCCGTCTGAATGACGTCGAAACCGTGTACGCCATGACCGTGCACAAATCCCAGGGCTCGGAATTTACCCACACCGCGCTGATCCTGCCGGAAGCGCTGAACCCGGTGCTGACCAAAGAGCTGATCTATACCGGCATCACCCGCGCCAAGCGCTGGTTCAGCTTGATCGAGCCGCGTGGCGGCGTGTTTGAGGAGGCCGTACGGCGCAAGGTCAAGCGCTTGAGCGGGCTGATGCTGGAATTGGACGTGCCGGCTGAAAAAACTGACTGATCGGTCATGAAATATTTCTGATTCAGTCGTTTGATTTTTCTGAAAAAATAGCGGATCTCGCGAAGACGGCTCTTCGCGGGGTTTTCTGTCGCTGTGCTATCGTTGCGGCATCACCCTGAAAAAATACCAGAGAGAATTGCTGCAATGACCGTGGCTGTCTCGCCCACAGAGCGTAGTTTGAGCTGGAGACGCATGTTACTGGTGGCGGTTCTGTGCCTGCTCGCGCCGTTTGCCAATGCGCAAACGCCAAGCCCGGCAGACCACCGTGCCCAGGCAGTCACCCAAGTGGTACTCGGCATCCTCAGTTACGCGCGCTGGCCGGTGGAGCCTGCGCAACTACGGCTGTGCATCGTCGGCCCCACCCAATACACCGATGACCTGATCAAAGGGACCACCCAGGCCACCGGTCGCCCGGTGGTGGTGCATCGCCTGCTGGCAGACCACCCGGATATCGTCAAGGCCTGCGACGCCGTGTACATCGGCAAACTCTCCGACGATGAGCGCACTCGGCTGTTCGCGTCGCTGATTGGCCACCCGGTGCTCAGCATCAGCGAAGGCGGCGACCGATGCACCGTGGGCAGCTTGTTCTGCCTGCGCGTGGGCGATGAGCAGGTGTCGTTCGAGGTCAACTTGGACTCCGTCGCCCGCAGTGGCGTGCGCATTCACCCCAGCGTGTTGCAACTGTCCCGTCGTCGAGCGCCGACGCCATGAGCAAACCAAAAGCGCGGCCGACCTTGCGTTCGGTCATCGGCCGTGGGCATTTGATCCTGGCGTTGGTCGCCGTGACCCTGGCCAGCGTGTCCTTGACCCTGCTTGGCGTGCTGGCATTGCGTGTGTATGCCGATCACAACCTGAACCTGATCGCGCGCTCCATCAATTACACCGTGGAAGCGGCGGTGGTGTTCAACGACAGCGCCGCCGCTGCCGAAACGCTCAGCCTGATCGCCTCTACCGAAGAGGTGGCTCAGGCCGAAGTTTTCGATGCCAACGGCAAGCTGCTGGCGCAATGGGTACGGCCGGAAACCGGGATGTTGTCGCAAGTGGAATTGGCCCTGGCGCATACCTTGCTCGAACAACCCATCAGCCAGCCGATCCTGCACCAAGGCCGAACTGTCGGCAGCATTCACCTCGTCGGTCATGGCGGCAGCCTGCTGCGCTTTCTGCTCAGCGGGCTGGCCGGGATCCTGATCTGCACCGCGCTCAGTGCCTGGGTGGCGTTGTACCTGGCGCGGCGCTTGCTGCTCGGCATTACTCAACCCCTGCAAAGCCTTGCTTCGGTGGCTCACGCCGCCCGCAGCGAACGCGATTTTGACCGCCGCGTACCACCGGCGCAAATCGCCGAACTTGACAGCCTCGGCAGCGACTTCAATGCTTTGCTCGGCGAGATGGAAGCCTGGCAAAGCCACCTGCAAAGTGAAAACGAAACCCTCGCCCACCAGGCCAGCCACGACAGCCTCACCGGCCTGCCCAACCGCGCGTTTTTCGAAGGCCGGCTGATTCGCGCGCTGCGCAGCGCCGCCAAGGTCAACGAGCGGGTGGCCGTGTTGTTCCTCGACAGCGACCGCTTCAAAGACATCAACGACAACTTTGGCCACGCCGCCGGCGATGCCGTGCTGGTCGCCGTCGCCGAACGCGTGCGCGCGCAATTGCGTGAAGACGACTTGGTGGCGCGCCTGGGCGGCGATGAATTCGCAGTGCTGCTGGCGCCGCTGCACAAACTCGAAGATGCCCAGCGCATCGCCGACAAGATCATTGCCAGCATGGACAAACCGATCCCGCTGCCCGGCAATACCCAGGTGTTGACCTCCCTCAGTATCGGCATTGCCGTTTATCCCGAACATGGTGCCACCCCCGGCACCCTACTCAATGCCGCCGATGCGGCGATGTACCAGGCCAAACGATTATCCCAGGGCGGCCAGCAAACGGCGGAATCTGCGCCCACCGCCGCCAATGTTAACCACAGGAGTTGATCCCTTGTTCTCGACCGCGCGCTTTATGCTTATTACTTTACTGGTGGCATTCCTTGCTCTTGGCGGCTGCCAGACGCCCCCACCCAAGGGCCTGACCCCGGCCCAAGTCGCGGTCCTCAAACAACAAGGCTTCGAACTCACCGACGAAGGCTGGGCCTTCGGCCTGTCGGGCAAAGTGCTGTTCGGCAGCGACGTTGAAAGCCTCAACAAAGCCAGCACCGACATCGTCGAACGCATCGGCAAAGCCTTGGTCGGCGCCGGCATCGAACGCGTACGCGTCGACGGCCATACCGACGCCTCGGGCAAAGAGAGCTACAACCAACAACTGTCCCTGCGCCGCGCCAAAAGCGTTGGCAAAGTGCTGACCGGTGTGGGCATGAAAGAAGAAAACATCCAACTGCGCGGTCTCGGCAGCAGCGAGCCGGTGGCGCCGAACACCACGGTCGCAGGACGTACCGAGAATCGGCGCGTGTCGATTGTGGTGATCGCCGACTAAGCGCCTCACCGCTAGAAGCGGACGCAGAGCGTCCAGGGCGGTATTCCCACGCAGAGCGTGGGAACGATCTAAACGATCTCAAATGTTGCAATGCAATCCAAGGTGGGAGCTGGCTTGCCTGCGATAGCGGTGTATCAGTAGCCGATGTGCTGACTGACCCACCACCATCGCAGGCAAGCCAGCTCCCACACTTATTTGCGCCTGACCAAAGTTTCGCGCCCACCATAATTCAAAAATGTGGGAGCGGGCTTGCTCGCGAATGCGGTGTATCAGCGGCAATGTGCTGACTGACCCACCGCCATCGCAGGCAAGCCAGCTCCCACACTTATTTGCGCCTAACCAAAATTTTGCGCCCGCCGTAGTTCAAGTGTGGGAGCCGGGCTTGCCCGCGATGGCGGTCGTTCAGCCGATGATTTATTGACTGACCCACCGCATTCGCGAGCAAGCCCGCTCCCACATTGAGGCACTGTTCGCTTAACTGCTCGGCGTTATCGCCTGCGTCAAGTCATCCACCACAGACTTGCCCATCGCATACATCCATGACGAATCTTGATGGCTAAGGTGATGAGGTTTCGCTTTTTCGCAAGCGGTGGGCTTAGTTCAATGGCCGCTCTAACTAACCACCGTAAAGAATTGCGATGAACATATTCAGCCAAGAGGTATCCAGCCGTTCAACAGCCTTGGTTGACGAGCTACATGGCACACCAACTGACTTTCGGGAAAAGCAGCCAATGACTATCAGTAACCCTGAGGTACTTGCTCTGATTTACTCCGGAGCTGATGTAACGGTTGATTCGTCTATGTTCTCGGCGTTGCAACGTAATAGTCAGGCAATAGCTGCCCGAGATTCGAAGAGCCAAGTTACGTTCCGAAATGCAACGGTTATGGACCAATTGGAACGGTTAGCGCTGTCGAAAAGTGCACCCAGCGCTGTGCATTTCGACTTTTCTTGAGCGTTATCTCGATACCCGAGATGGCAAGGTTTCAGACAGGGCCTGCCAAATATTCGAAGTCCTTTATCTCCAAAAAAAGCCGAGCCCCATGGAAAACTCCGATATCGCGATCACGCTGGTCTTGATCTCTGCTTTTATGCACGCCACTTGGAATGCCGTAGTCCGCGCCGGTAGCAGTCGCTTCATGACCTTGGCCCTGGTCGATGGCACCGCGCTGGTGATTTGCCTGTTGGCATTGCCGTTTGTCAGTGTGCCGAGCCTGGAGGTAGGGGGCTATATCCTCGTCTCCGTGGTGCTCAACTCGGTCTATCGGCTATTTCTGATCAAGGCGTATGAAACAGGTGACTTCGGCCAGGTTTACCCCGTAATGCGTGGGGTGCCGCCCGTATTAGTCGCGCTGTTTTCCTACTTTCTGCTGCATGAACAATTGTCACCCCAGGCACTAACGGGTGTGTTGCTGATTTGTGTGGGGATCATCAGCCTGACTTTTGTGCGTAGGATGACGGCGCAGATGTTCAAGCCGATCCTCATGGCGGTGTGCGCCGGTGTGTTTATTGCGTCTTACACGGTGGTCGATGCCAAAGGTGTAAGAGCCAGTGAGACGGTGCTGCAGTACATCATCTACCTGACGGTGTTCCAGAGTATTCCGATCCCGGTGCTGGCGTTTTCCAAAGAGCGCTCAGCCTTGGCTCAAGCAATACGTGGGCATTGGCGAGTCGGCCTATTAGGCGGCGTTTTTTACCTCGCGTCGTACGGATTGGTGTTGTTTGCGTTGTCGCTGGACGCGGTCGCCAAGGTCTCAGCGCTGCGGGAAACCAGTGTTATTATCGGCGCCATTATTGCCGCGCTGTTCTTTCATGAACGCTTCGGTTGGCGACGGATGCTGTCGGCATTCGTCATTGTTTGCGGGATCATCTTGATCAAAGTGAGCACCTGATGGCCCAGCGTCCGCCTCCTACACCGATGCTTCAAGCGTTCGTCAGCGCAGCGCAAACCGGTAGTTTTGCGCGTGCAGCCTCTGAGCTCAACCTCACCGCCAGTGCCATCAGTCATCAAATTGCAGGCCTGGAAGAGTGGTGGGGCGTGCAGCTATTTGAGCGGCACTCGCGTGGCGTCAATCTGACGGTGGCGGGGCAGGCTTTGTTGCCGGTAACCGACGTTTTTTTCAAGGCGCTGGACGGAGTGCTGCATTCACTCAATCCCGGTAAATCCCAGCCGTTGTACCTCTCATGCACGTCTTCCCTCTGTTCGACGTGGCTGATCCCCAGAATGCACGGCTCGCACGCTGAGGCCTCGTTCAACCTTGATCTAGTGTTGACCAGCGCCGATATGAGCGGCGCCAGCCTGGAGGCTCATCAATACGATGTTGCGGTGGTGATGGGTTACGGTGACTACCCGGATCATCATGTCGAACTGCTGATGCGCGATGCAGTGTTCCCGGTTTGTTCGCCGGAGTTTCTGCGGTTGAAGGGTGATATTGCGCTGGACGATGTCGCCCGGTATCCGCTGATTCATCGGGTGGACGATCAGGTATGCCCGGGATGGGAAAGCTGGTTTGCGTTTCAGGGGCTTACTGCGCCGCCGTATCACCATGGGCCTAGATTTCCGGATTCGAGCCTGGCGATCAGCCTGGCGGTGAAGGGCGGAGGGATTGCGCTGGGTAGGACTGCGTTGGTGTATGACCAATTGGAAGACGGCGCGTTGGTTGCGTTAAATAGCCCTGTGATGATGTCGCCAGCGGCTTACTACATCATTTGCCGAAACGGACGAGAGACGGAACCGGATATCGCTCGCTTGATTGATTGGCTCAAGATCAGCGCGGGCGAGTTTCTGCGGGAAGTTCGGGGTCGGCACCCGCAAATAGCCGGGGTTGGCGCGATCTAAAGTGGGAAAAGAGCGAGCTTCTCCGATCGTTCCCACGCCCCGCGTGGGAATGCATCCTGTGACGCTCTGCGTCACGACTTCAACAGCAGACGCAGAGCGTCCAGGGCGGCATTCCCACGCAGAGCGTGGGAATGATCTGGCGTTTAGCTCGCGGGCGTCATCGCCTGCGTCAGGTCATCCACCACGGCCTTGCCCATTTCACACAGGTAATGCGCGGCCCATGCGTATTGCTCGCCGCGCACATCCATGGCGGCTTCCATGGCGAGTTTCTTGGAGTAAAAAAGCAGGGTGGAGGCGTGTTCCAGGGCTTGCTCAATCGGCATGCCGGCATTGACGCGGAACAGGGGTTTTTGGTTTTCGCCGTAGTCGCCGAAGGTGACGACGCCGAGGGTGGTGATGGAGGAAAGCGGTGGATCGGGGACGATTTTGCTCATGACGATTGCTCTCTGCTGAAGTAGAGCTGCCACATCACATCGCTAAACATGAAGAGGGTGGCAGCTGTGTGCAGGTTAGCGATCCGGGTTGAGAGACCCCGGGTAGACTCAAGGTCTCCCGCACACAGCCGCCATAAAACGCTAAAAGCTGGCAAGAACCAGCTAATACTGTTGGAAGCGGTGCCTCATAAAATCCGGATCGCTAAACCCGATCGCTGATGTGCAGCGACCCAGGGAGGCTAGTGACCCAAACGGTAAGGCGCAATAGGGTGGAGAGTCTCTAGGAAACGTCCTGCAATTTAAAGCGAATCGTCGTTGATGGCCCTTTAATCCGCAAACTTGATCTCCCGCGTCTCCCCCATCAACAACCCCTGATTCTGCTCCGTCACTTCCCTGATGTAGTCCCACAACAACGTAATCCGCTTCAGCTTCCTCAAATCCTCCCGGCAATACATCCAAAACTGGCGAGTAATCGCAATCTGCTCCCCCAACACCGGCAACAACCGCGGATCCTGCGCCGCCAAAAAGCACGGCAATATCGCCATCGACCGGCCCTGCTGCGCCGCGACGTACTGCGCTATCACGCTGGTACTGCGCAAACTCGCGCTGGCGCCGGGCACCACATTCGCCAGGTACAACAGCTCCGAACTGAACGCCAAGTCATCCACATAGCTGATAAACGGATGCTCAGCCAAGTCCGCCGGGCGCTGGATGGGCGGGTGTTGGTCGAGGTAGTCCTGGGTCGCGTACAGCTGCAGTTTGTAGTCGCACAGTTTGCAGCACACGTACGGCCCGTGTTCCGGGCGTTCCAGGGCGATGACGATGTCGGCTTCGCGCTTGGACAGGCTGATGAAGTGGGGCAGGGGCAGGATGTCGACTGAGATGGCCGGGTAGGTGTCGACGAAGTGGCTGAGCTGCGGGGTGACGAAAAAGCTGCCGAAGCCTTCGGTGCAGCCCATGCGCACATGGCCGGACAGCGCCACGCCGGAGCCGGAGACTTGCTCGCAGGCCATGTGCAAGGTGCTTTCGATGGACTCCGCGTAACCCAGTAAACGCTGGCCCTCGGGGGTGAGCACAAAACCGCTGGTCCGGGATTTTTCGAACAGCAGCGTGCCGAGCGACACTTCCAACGAGCTGATACGCCGCGACACGGTGGTGTAGTCCACCGCCAGGCGTTTGGCGGCGACGCTGGCCTTGCGGGTGCGGGCCACTTCGAGGAAAAACTTCAGGTCATCCCAATTCAGGGAGCCCAGTGATGTGATGTTTTTTTGCATATTGGACCGGCTTTTATGTGCGTTCTTATTAGAGATTTGCACATCTATACTCCAAAAACAGTCCGAACGCCTCATTCCCAAGGCGATTCACGCGCCTTGTCTGTGCATAACTACAAGATTGGAGACCACATGAACGCTTCTGCCGACATTTCCGTGCAACAGGTCAAGTTGCTGATCAACGGTGAATGGGTCGAGTCAAAGACCACCCATTGGCAAGACATCGTCAACCCGGCCACCCAGCAAGTGCTGGCCAAAGTCCCTTTCGCTACCGCCGATGAAGTCAATGCGGCCATCGACGCTGCCCATCAGGCCTTCCAGACTTGGAAGCTGACGCCGATCGGCGCGCGCATGCGCATCATGCTCAAGCTGCAAGCCCTGATTCGCGAGCATTCTAAACGCATTGCTGTGGTCCTCAGTGCCGAGCAGGGTAAGACCATTGCCGATGCCGAGGGCGATATTTTCCGAGGCCTGGAAGTGGTCGAACACGCGTGCTCTATCGGCACCTTGCAGATGGGCGAATTCGCTGAAAACGTCGCCGGTGGCGTCGACACCTACACCCTGCGCCAACCTATCGGCGTGTGCGCCGGTATTACCCCGTTCAACTTCCCGGCAATGATTCCGCTGTGGATGTTCCCGATGGCGATTGCCTGCGGTAACACGTTCGTCCTCAAGCCGTCCGAGCAAGACCCGCTATCGACTATGTTGCTGGTGGAGCTGGCGCTGGAAGCCGGTGTTCCGGCTGGCGTGCTCAACGTAGTACACGGCGGCAAGGATGTGGTGGATGCGCTGTGCACCCATAAAGACATCAAGGCGGTGTCCTTCGTCGGTTCGACTGCTGTGGGTACCCACGTGTACGACCTGGCCGGTAAACACGGCAAGCGTGTGCAGTCGATGATGGGCGCCAAGAACCACGCCGTGGTGCTGCCGGACGCCAATCGCGAACACACGCTGAATGCACTGGTCGGTGCCGGTTTCGGCGCGGCGGGCCAGCGTTGCATGGCCACCTCGGTGGTGGTGCTGGTGGGCGCGGCCAAGCAATGGCTGCCGGACCTCAAGGCGTTGGCGCAAAAGCTCAAAGTGAATGCCGGCAGTGAAGCCGGTACGGATGTCGGCCCGGTGATTTCCAAACGTGCCAAGGCGCGCATCCTGGAACTGATCGAAAGCGGCGTGAAAGAAGGCGCCAAGCTGGAGCTGGACGGGCGCGACATCAAGGTGCCGGGCTTCGAGCAAGGCAACTTTGTTGGCCCGACCCTGTTCTCGGGCGTGACCACTGACATGCAGATTTACACCCAGGAAATCTTCGGCCCGGTGCTGGTGGTGCTGGAGGTTGCGACCCTCGATGAGGCCATCGCGCTGGTCAACGCCAACCCGTTCGGCAACGGCACCGGCCTGTTCACCCAAAGCGGTGCGGCGGCGCGTAAGTTCCAGAGCGAAATCGATGTAGGCCAAGTCGGCATCAACATCCCGATCCCTGTGCCGGTGCCGTTCTTCAGCTTCACCGGTTCCCGTGGTTCCAAGCTCGGCGACCTGGGCCCGTACGGCAAGCAAGTGGTGCAGTTCTACACCCAGACCAAAACCGTGACGAGCCGCTGGTTCGACGACGACACGGTCAATGATGGCGTCAACACCACCATCAACCTGCGCTGATTTGGGGAGACGACCATGAAGATTGCATTTATCGGCTTGGGCAACATGGGCGCGCCCATGGCCCGCAACCTGATCAAGGCCGGGCACGCGCTGAACCTGTTCGACCTGAACCAAACCGTGCTCAAAGAATTGGCCGAGTTGGGCGGCACCATCAGCGACTCACCACGCGATGCCTCGAAAGACGCCGAGCTGGTGATTACCATGCTGCCGGCCGCAGCCCATGTGCGTAGCGTGTGGCTGAATGAGGACGGCGTTTTGGCCGGCATCGGCAAAGGCGTACCTGCCGTGGATTGCAGCACCATCGACCCGCAAACTATCCGCGATGTGTCCGCAGCCGCGGCCAAGCAAGGTGTGGTGGTGGCCGATGCGCCTGTCTCCGGCGGCACCGGCGGCGCCCAGGCAGGGACTTTGACCTTCATGGTCGGCGCCCCCCTGGAACTGTTCGCCACCCTGCAACCGGTGCTGGCGCAGATGGGCCGTAACATTGTGCATTGCGGCGACGTCGGCACCGGCCAGATCGCCAAGATCTGCAACAATCTGCTGCTCGGCATCAGCATGGTCGGCGTCAGCGAAGCCATGGCCCTGGGCGATGCACTGGGCATCGACACCCAAGTGCTGGCGGGCATCATCAACAGCTCCACGGGGCGCTGCTGGAGTTCAGACACCTACAACCCGTGGCCGGGCGTGATCGAAACCGCGCCGTCTTCGCGCGGTTACACCGGTGGTTTTGGCGCCGACCTGATGCTCAAGGACCTGGGCCTGGCCACCGAAGCGGCACGCCAGGCCAAGCAACCGGTGATTCTCGGTGCCGTGGCCCAGCAGTTGTATCAATCGATGAGCCAGCGCGGGGACGGTGGCAAGGACTTCTCGGCGATCATCAACAGCTATCGCAAACCCAAGTAAAGTGGTGAGCCCGCTTGTCGTGACAAGCGGGCTTTCTGTGGCAAGCCCGCTCGCCACAGGTAACGTGGTCGCTCAGGCAAACACAAAATACTTACGCACCGTCTCGATCACTTCCCACGTGCCCTTCATCCCTGGTTCCACCACAAAGATATCCCCAGCCCGCAAGTGAATCGGCTCCATGCCTTCGGGGGTGATCACGCAGTAGCCTTCCTGGAAATGGCAGTATTCCCACTTCACGTATTCCACGTACCACTTGCCCGGTGTGCAGATCCAGGTGCCCATGATCTTGCTGCCGTCTTCGCTGGTGTAGGCGTTCAGGTTGACGGTGTGCGGGTCGCCTTCGAGTTTCTCCCATTTGCAGGCATCCAGGACCGGCAGAGGGTGGGTGTCGCGCAGTACGGTGATGGGCTTGGACATGATGACTCCGAGGCAGTGAATGCAAAGGTGAACCCTAAGGCCTTGGGCGTTGCGTCAGTGGTCTGAACTCGACATCGGGATGCCCAGAAGCGCAGGCGGATGCGATTCCTCTGACACCCATGCAGTCCATGTGGGAGCGGGCTTGCTCGCGAATGCGTTGGGTCAGCCTAAGTATTCAGTGACTGGCACTCTGCATTCACGAGCAAGCCCGCTCGCACATTGGATCTTCAGTGTTTGAGCTGCTTTCGTCAGACGAAACTTTCGGGCGTCAATCCGCAATTTCCTCGCAGTAAGTACGAAAGATTCCGCGCTTGGCGCAGGAATTAGCAAGAATATTCGCAGCTGGCCCTCGTATCATTCACCTCAGTGACAACCGAGAGCCTTGAAATGAACCCAATAAAAACGTGGTGGGATATCAGCCCGCCCTTGAGCACGGCCACCCCGACCTGGCCGGGCGATACGCCGTTCCAGGAAGAGCGCGTGTGGCAGTTCGGCCCCGAGTGCCCGGTGAATGTGGGGCGCGTGACCTTCTCGCCGCACACCGGCGCCCATGTCGATGCACCGCTGCATTACAGCGCGGACGGCGCGCCGATTGGCGAGGTGTCGCTGGACGTGTACATGGGCCCGTGCCGGGTGCTGCATTGCCTGGGCAGTGGCGCGCTGGTGCAGCCGCATCAACTGCAAGGGCGTGTGGATAACCTGCCGGAGCGCGTGCTGCTGCGCACTTATCCACAAGCGCCGCTGACGGCATGGGATTCGAACTTCACCGCCATCGCGCCGCAAACCATTGAGCTGCTCGCCAGCCTGGGTGTGCGCCTGATCGGTATTGATACGCCTTCGCTGGACCCGCAACAGTCCAAGACCATGGATTCCCACAACGCCGTGGCCCGCCATGGCATGGCGATTCTCGAAGGCATCGTGCTCGATGACGTACCGGAGGGCGACTATGAACTGATCGCGCTGCCGCTGCGCTTTGCCAACCTGGACGCGAGCCCGGTCCGCGCCATTCTCCGCCCGCTCAAGGAGCTTACGCGATGAGCCAATGTCCCTTCTCTGCTGACTACCAACCGCCGGAAGAATGGCATAACGCCGAGCTGAATTTTTCCGAGTCGATGAGCTACGGCGACTACTTGGACCTGGGCAAAGTCCTCAGCGCTCAGCACCCGCTGTCGCCGGACCACAACGAAATGCTCTTTATCATCCAGCACCAGACGTCCGAGCTGTGGATGAAACTGATGCTGCACGAGCTCAAGGCCGCCCGCGAGCACGTGCGTATGGGCGAGTTGCCGCCGGCGTTCAAGATGCTGGCGCGGGTGTCGCGGATCTTTGATCAGTTGGTGCACGCCTGGGCGGTGCTGGCGACCATGACGCCGTCGGAATACAAGGCGATCCGCCCGTTCCTGGGGCAGTCGTCGGGGTTCCAGTCGTTCCAGTACCGTGAGATCGAATTTATCCTCGGCAATAAAAGCGCGGCGCTGTTGCGTCCTCACGCGCATCGGCCGGAGTTGTTGAACGAATTGAAAGTGGCGATCGCCACACCGTCGCTGTATGACGAGGCGATCAATCTGATGGCCAAGGCAGGCTTGGCGATTGATCCCAAGCGCGCCGAACGCGACCCGACGGCGGCCACGGTTCACGATGAGTCCGTGGAAGCGGCCTGGCGTGAGGTGTATCGCGACCCGAGCCGGTATTGGGATTTGTATCAGTTGGCCGAGAAGTTTATTGATTTGGAGGATTCGTTCCGCCAATGGCGCTTCCGGCATGTCACCACGGTGGAGCGGATTATCGGCTTCCAGCCGGGCACTGGCGGTACCGAGGGCGTGGGCTATTTGCGCAAGATGCTCGACACGGTGTTGTTCCCCGAGCTGTGGCGAGTGCGTTCAACGCTATAAAAAAAGCCCCGGAATCCCGGGGCTTTTTCATTTGGAATGCAATCAAAACTGTGGGAGCGGGCTTGCTCGCGAATGCGGTGTGTCAGCCAATACATGTGCTGACTGATCCACCGCATTCGCGAGCAAGCCCGCTTGTATGGTTAGACTTGTTGGGGTGGTGGGACTAAAAGCCAGCATCTGACTCTAGCCAGTACAGACCGTGGGAGACTTCGCCCCACCCCTTCACCAAAGCGCCGATAAGG
>NZ_UYXQ01000066.1 GCF_900624995.1 Pseudomonas antarctica | reverse complement strand
CATGGCCGATGCATTCCTTATCGGCGCTTTGGTGAAGGGGTGGGGCGAAGTCTCCCACGGTCTGTACTGGCTAGAGTCAGATGCTGGCTTTTAGTCCCACCACCCCAACAAGTCTAACCATACAAGCTGGCTTGCCTGCGATGGCATCAACTCGGTGTACTTGATGGACCGAGGTGTCTGCATCGCAGGCAAGCCAGCTCCCATATTAGATTGAGTTCAGTTTCAAATGTCAGGCCGCCTTGGCTTCGCTTTTGATCTAACCACTCAGGTCGGCTACTAGGCCGCCGTGCTCTTGCTTTTGATCTTAGGCGCCCCGTTAACCACGCTGGCCGAACGCAGGCTTTGGAGCGTGGGTAAACCGGCAGGACGCCGGTTTAGCCGCGATGGGCCAAGGATGGCCCATCGCGGCGGCCCACGGTCCAAAGCCTGCGTGAGGGCACACCGAGCCTAGGCGAGGTGCCGAGTGGTGGGGCAAGAGCGTTTTGGTTACTTTTGCGCTCTTTCAAAAGTGACCCGCTGTAAGAGCGGAACCCATAGCAGCCGTTACCCAAATAACGGATATGTACCCAGCGCCCCCGCGACAACCAAAGAACTCAACCCATAAAAAGTTGCGTAGATACCCATGCCCATCGCAGACAAGCTAGCCCCTACCCAACCACCCTGGCACGACGCAATTCGGCTATCCGCTGAGCCTCTATGCCCAGCTCAGCCAACACGTCATCCGTATGCGCCCCCACCGCCGCCCCAATATGCCGAGGCTCTGGCAACCCCGCTGAAAATTTCAACGGGCAGGCGATTTGCGCCTGAGCCGAGCCATCGCCGCGTGGCACCTGGCAGACCAACTCCCGCGCTTTGAGCTGCGGATGCTCCACTGCTTCACTCAAGCTGAGTACCGGCTCAACACACGCATCCACCCCGGCAAACAGCGCACACAGTTCCTCAAAGCTGCGCTTTTCAAATTCCACCTGCAGCGCCAGCTTCAGGGCGTGTTGCTGCTCCGGTTTAGGCGACAGGCCCTGCGCCGCCAACTCCGGCCGCCCCAACGCCGCGCACAATTGCTGCATAAACGCAGGCTCCAGGCTGCCGACCGACATCCAGCGCCCATCCCGTGAGCGGTAATAATCGTAGAAACTGCCGCCGTTCAGCACATGGTTTTCCCAACCCGGCTCCGCCCCACAGGCCAGGTAACCGGCACCGGCCATGGCGTTCAGGCTGAACGAACAATCGGTCATGCTCACGTCCAGGTATTGGCCGACTCCGCTGTGCTGCCGCGCAATCACCGCCGCCAACAACCCCACCACCGCGTGCAACGAGCCACCGCCGACATCCGCCAATTGCACGCCCAGCGGCAACGGGCCACTGTCCCGACGACCGGTGTAACTGGCAACCCCTGCCAGCGCCAGGTAGTTGATATCGTGCCCGGCACGGTCCTTGTAGGGCCCCGTCTGGCCGTAGCCGGTAATCGACACATAAATCAGCCTGGGATTGATCGCCTTCAACGCCTCATAACCCAGCCCCAAGCGCTCCATCACCCCTGGCCGGAATTGCTCAAGAACAACGTCGTAGTCCTTGACCAGCTCACGCACGATCTCCAGCGCCTCGGCCTGCTTGAGGTCTAACGCCAGGCTGCGTTTATTGCGATTGAGGTAGGCATGGCTCGCCGACGTCCCCTGATCATGGGGCGGCAAGACTCGCAACAGGTCCATGCGCGTGGGCGATTCGATCCGCAGCACCTCGGCGCCCATGTCCGCCAGCATCAAGGATGCAAACGGGCCAGGCAGCAACGTGGAAAAATCCAGCACTTTAAGCGACGCCAAGGGACCTGACATAAAGACTCCATTTGGGTTTCGACTGCCCACAGCGTAGGCAGGCTTGGTCCTACCGGCAATCGTCAGAACGATCAGCGACAGTGACCGTTTTGATCACGGCGGGCTTTTTCGCGGCGGCGGCTTTATCATTGGCCCACGTTTGCTAGCAGAGTGCTCCATGAAGTTCGCCATTGCGCTGTTTTCCGCCGCCCACGCGCCCTCTTCGCGCCGCGCCTTGCTATTCGCCCAGGCGGCGTTGGCCGGCGGGCACGAGATTGTGCGGCTGTTTTTTTATCAGGACGGCGTGTACACCGCGTCCAATAACCTCGTTGCGCCCCAGGATGAGCAAGACATTGCCCGGCAATGGCGCGCGTTTGTAAGCCAGCACCAGCTCGACGGCGTAGTGTGCATCGCCGCCGCCTTGCGCCGTGGCGTGCTCAATAACGAAGAGGCCACGCGCTATCAACGCAGCGCGGTGAACCTGGATGCGCCATGGGCGCTGTCGGGCCTGGGGCAATTGCATGACGCCGCCCAGGCCGCCGACCGCCTGATCTGTTTTGGAGGGCCGTGACATGTCCAAATCCTTATTGGTGATCAGCCGCCAGGCGCCATGGTCCGGGCCAAGCGCGCGCGAGGCACTGGATATCGTGCTGGCCGGTGGCGCGTTCGATCTGCCGATTGGCCTGCTGTTTATGGACGACGGCGTGTTCCAGTTGGCGCCGCACCAGGACGCCAAGGCCGTGCAGCAAAAAGACCTCAGCGCCAACCTGCAGGCCTTAGGCCTGTTCGGTGTTGACGATGTATTTGCTTGCAGCCACAGCCTGGCCGAGCGCGGGCTAGCAACTCCCGGCAGCGCCGAGCCTCTGGACAGCGACGCTATCACCCAGCTAATTGACCGTTACGACCAGGTGATTACCCTCTGATGTCGACTTTACATGTGGTGTCTCACTCCCCGTTTACCGATAGCCGCCTCGCCAGTTGCCTGCGCGTTTGCGGCACCGAGGACGCGATCCTGCTGTGTGGCGATGGCGCTTACGGCCTGCACAATGCAGCGTTACACACCAAAGGCCTGAAGGTCTTTGTGCTGGCCGAAGACATGCAAGCGCGCAACGTGACGCTGCCAGACTGGGCCGACAGCCTGGACTACGCAGGTTTCGTGCAGTTGTCGATCGATTACGACAAGGTCAACACTTGGCTATGAACACCCTGACCATAGGTTCACGCACCCTTGAGCTGGACAAGGACGGCTACCTCGTCGACCTAAATGACTGGTCCACCGACGTGGCCAACGTCCTGGCTGCCGCAGAAACACTCGAGTTGACCGCCGACCACTGGGAAATCCTCGAGCTATTGCGCGGCTTCTACGCCGAATTCCAGCTGTGCCCCGCCACACGCCCGCTGATCAAGTACACCGCCTTGAAGCTAGGCCCGGAAAAGGGCAACAGCCTGCACCTCAACAAATTGTTCAACGGCACTCCCGCCAAACTCGCCGCCAAGCTGGCGGGCCTGCCCAGGCCGACGAATTGCTTATGACCGACTTTGCCCCGCTGACCCTTGAAACCCCTGCCGAGCACCCGTTTGCACCGTTCGTGCGCATTCTGGGCAAAGGCAAGCGCGGCGCGCGCAACCTCACCCGCGAGGAAGCTCGTGAAGCCATGGGCATGCTGCTCGACGAAAAAGTCGAAGACACCCAGCTCGGCGCCTTCCTGATGTTGCTGCGCCACAAGGAAGAAAGCCCGGAAGAACTCGCCGGTTTCACCGAGGCCGTGCGCGAACGCCTGAATGCCCCGGCACTGAACGTGGATGTCGACTGGCCCACCTACGCCGGGAAAAAACGCCACCTGCCGTGGTATTTGCTGGCGGCTAAATGCCTGGCGCAGAACGGCGTGCGCATCCTGATGCACGGCGGCGGCGCTCACACCGCTGGCCGGTTGTACACCGAGCAACTGCTGGAAGGTTTGCAGATCCCACTGTGCCGTAACTGGCAGCAGGTCGAAACGGCGTTCGAACACGGCAACCTGGCGTTCATCCCGCTGGGCGATTGGGCGCCGCAGTTGCAACGCATGATCGACCTGCGTAACACCCTGGGCCTGCGCTCGCCGATTCACTCCCTGGCGCGCCTGCTCAACCCGCTGAAGGCTCGCTGCGGCCTGCAAAGTATTTTCCATCCCGGTTACCAGGGCGTGCACCGCGATGCCAGCGGCCTGCTTGGCGACAATGTGATTGTGGTGAAGGGCGATGGCGGCGAAGTCGAGATCAACCCGGACACCATCAGCCACCTCTACGGCACCACCGGCGGCGAAAGCTGGGACGAAGAGTGGCCCGCCCTCTCCGCTCAACGGCATGTCAAACCCGCGACCCTTGAGCCTGAACAGTTGAAAGCCCTCTGGCGTGGCGATAGCGAAGACAGCTACCCGCAACTGGCCCTGATCGCCACCATGGCCCTGGCCCTGCGCGGCCTTGGCCACCCACGCGAACACGCCTTCGAATTGGCCCAGCAGTATTGGGATGCGCGGGACAAATCGATTTAACCGATCATTAGCGCCCGGTCTTTGCGCTTTTAGTTCGAACTCATCCCTTTAGACTGGGCTCCAACGCTTAATAGCAGAGGAGCCAGTCATGGGTTTGCTGATCGAAGGACATTGGAAAGACCAGTGGTACGAAAGTAGCGCAGACGGCGCTTTCCAACGGGAACAGGCGCAACGCCGCCACTGGGTGACCGTCGACGGCCACCCCGGGCCAAGTGGCGAAGGTGGCTTTAAGGCCGAAGCCGGCCGCTACCATCTGTACGTTTCCCTCGCCTGCCCCTGGGCCCATCGCACGCTGATTTTGCGCAAGCTCAAGGGCCTGGAAAGCCTGATTGACGTGTCTGTGGTCAGCTGGTTAATGCTGGAAAACGGCTGGACCTTCGACAAGGCCCACGGTTCTACCGGCGACAAGCTGGATGGTTTCGACTTTATGCACCAACGCTATACCGCCGACACCGCCGACTACACCGGCCGCGTCACCGTGCCGGTGTTGTGGGACAAAAAGCTCAAGCGCATCGTGAGCAATGAGTCGGCGGAGATCATCCGCATGTTTAACAGCGCCTTCAACGAACTGACCGGCAACACGCTGGACTTCTACCCCGAGGCGCTACGCCAGAACATCGACGCGCTGAACGAACGCATCTACCCCGCCGTGAACAATGGCGTGTACCGCGCAGGCTTCGCCACCTCACAAAAGGCCTATGAAAGCGCGTTTGATGATGTGTTTGCCGAGCTTGATCACCTGGAGCAGCACCTGGGCGAGCATCGTTACCTGGCCGGCGAGCATCTTACCGAAGCCGATGTGCGGCTGTTTACCACGCTGATTCGCTTTGACGCGGTGTACTACAGTCACTTCAAATGCAATTTGCGGCGGATCGCCGATTACCCGAATCTGTCGAACTGGCTGAGGGAGATGTATCAGTGGCCGGGGGTGGCCGAGACGGTGGATTTTGCGCACATCAAGGGGCATTACTACGCGAGTCATCGCACGATTAACCCGTCGGGAATTGTGCCCAAGGGGCCGTTGCAGCGCTTTGATGGCCGTCATGATCGCAAGCGATTAGACGGGAACGGCGTCTGGGGTTGATCCCTAAGATGGGCTGCGTTTGAAGGCCTCATCGGGAGCAAGCCCCCTCCCACATGTTGATCTGTGAACACAGTCAACTGTGGGAGAGGGCTTGCTCCCGATGCTGTTAAGGCTCAAACCTGGGACTGAGCGCCTTCAAACCACTTCAATTTCTCACGCAACATGACCACCTCACCGACGATCACCAATGTCGGCGCATGCACTTCATGCTCCGCCACCATGCGCGGCAAGTCCGCCAGGGTGCCGGTGAACACGCGCTGGTTGGAGGTGGTGCCCTGCTGGATCAACGCTGCCGGCGTATCCGCCGCACGCCCATGCTTGATCAACTGTTCGCAGATGATCGGCAAACCGATCAGCCCCATGTAGAACACCAAGGTCTGCGACGGGCCAACGAGGTCATGCCACGGCAGGTCCGAGGTACCGTTTTTCAAATGCCCGGTGATAAACCGTACCGACTGCGCATAGTCGCGATGGGTCAGCGGAATCCCGGCATACGCCGCGCAACCACTGGCCGCGGTAATGCCCGGCACCACCTGGAACGGGATGCCATGGGCCGCCAGTTCTTCGATTTCTTCGCCACCCCGGCCAAAGATGAACGGGTCGCCACCTTTTAGCCGCAGCACGCGCTTGCCTTGCTTGGCCAAGTCCACCAATTGCTGGTTGATCTGGTCCTGCGGCACAGCATGGTCGGCGCGACGCTTGCCGACATAGATGCGCTCGGCATCGCGGCGGCACAGCTCGAGAATCGCGGGGGCAACCAAGCGGTCATACAACACCACGTCGGCTTGCTGCATCAGGCGCAAGGCACGGAAGGTCACCAGGTCAGGATCGCCTGGGCCGGCACCCACCAAGTAGACTTCGCCCGGCGCATGCGGCGGCGCGCCGTTGACCTTGTCGATCAGCAGACGCTCGGCTTCATCGCCCTGCCCGGCCAACTGGCGGTCGGCAATCGGCCCTTGGAAAACCTCTTCCCAGAACGCACGGCGCTGCTGCACATCCGGATACAAGCCTTTGACCTGAGCTCGAAAACGCGCTGCCAACCCGGCCAACTGGCCATAGGTGGAAGGTATCCAGGTTTCCAGCTTGGCGCGGATCAAGCGCGCCAGCACCGGCGCATCGCCGCCGCTGGACACGGCAATCACCAAAGGCGAACGGTCGACAATCGCCGGGAAGATCACGCTGCACAACGCTGGCGCATCCACCACATTGACCGGTACGCAACGGCGCTTGGCATCACTGGACACTTGCGCGTTCAATGGCTCGTCGTCGGTCGCAGCGATAATCAGGGTGCAACCGTCGAGGTCGGGCTCCTGATAACCGCGCAATATGAGTTCCCCGCCACTGCCCAGCACCAGTTCACGCAACTGGTCTTCGATCTGGGGAGCAACCACCCGCAGCAACGCACCGGCGTCGGCCAGCAGCCGGGATTTGCGCAAGGCAATCTCCCCACCACCAACGACCAACACACGACTGCCGCGCAGGTTATGAAACAGCGGCAGAAATTCCATTTAGCCGATAACCTCAACGCCCGCCATGTACGGCTTGAGCACCTCAGGTACACGGATCGAACCGTCGGCCTGCTGGTAGTTTTCCAGCACGGCCACCAGGGTACGGCCTACCGCCAAGCCCGAACCGTTGAGGGTGTGTACCAGCTCCGGCTTGCCGGTTTCCGGGTTACGAAAACGCGCCTGCATGCGACGCGCCTGGAAATCACCGCAGTTGGAGCACGACGAAATCTCGCGGTATTTGTCCTGGCTCGGCACCCACACTTCCAGGTCGTAGGTCTTCACGGCGCTGAAACCCATGTCGCCAGTGCACAGCGCAAGCACACGGTACGGCAGCTCCAACAGTTGCAGGACGCGTTCGGCGTTGGCGGTCAGGCCTTCCAGGGCTTCCATGGACGTCGACGGCTCGACCACTTGCACCATCTCGACCTTGTCGAACTGGTGCTGGCGGATCATGCCGCGGGTATCGCGACCCGAGGCACCGGCTTCACTGCGAAAGCACGGGCTATGCGCAACAAGTTTCAACGGCAGCTGCTTGGGGTCGAGGATCTCACCGGCCACGATGTTGGTCAGCGACACTTCGGCGGTCGGGATCAGGTACAGGTCGGCTTCGCCGTCGCGGCTGATCTTGAACAGGTCTTCTTCGAATTTCGGCAGTTGGCTGGTGCCCATCAGCGCCGGCGCCTGCACCAAGTACGGCGTATAGGCTTCTTCGTAGCCGTGCTCGCCGGTGTGCAGGTTGATCATGAACTGCGCCAATGCACGGTGCATGCGCGCAATCGGGCCGCGCAGCAAGGCAAAGCGTGCGCCGGACATTTTGGCGGCGGTCTCGAAATCCAGGCCACCGGTCAGTTCGCCCAGGGCAACGTGGTCCTTAATCTCAAAATCGAAAGCTTTCGGCGTGCCCCAGCGGCGCACTTCGACGTTGCCGTCTTCGTCTTCGCCAATCGGTACCGATTCGTGCGGCAGGTTGGGAATGCCCAGCAGGATCGAGTCCAGCTCGCTCTGAATGCCTTCCAGCTCGACTTTGCCGTCGGACAGCTCGGTGCCCATGCGCTCGACATCCGCCATCAACGGCGCGATGTCTTCGCCGCGCTGCTTGGCTTGTCCGATGGATTTGGAACGCGCATTACGCTCAGCCTGCAGTGCTTCGGTGCGGGTCTGGACGGTCTTGCGCTGTTCTTCCAGCGCTTCGATGCGCGCAACATCCAAGGCAAAGCCACGGGATGCCAGGCGGTCCGCTACGTCCTGAAGGTTGCTACGTAACAGTTTGGAATCGAGCATGTCGGTCTCTCGTTTATCAAAGTTTGGTCAAGGACAGGCCGGCCCAGGTGGCGAGCAGCCCGCCGAATACGCTGATGCCCAAGTACCCGAAGGCTACCAGGGCCTGCCCGCTTTCCAGCAGGCGCACCGTATCCAGTGAAAAGGATGAAAAGGTCGTCAGACCGCCTACAAAACCGACAATCAAGCCGGTACGAATTTCAATCGGCACTTCCGGGCGCAACAAGAACCAGCCATACAACAGCCCGATGATCAAGCACCCCACCAGGTTGACCGCCAGGGTCGCCGCATAAAAATGCTTCGGCCAATTGGCGCTGACCCAGGTGCTGGTGGCGAAACGCAATAATGTACCAGCGATGCCGGCGACGGACACTGCAAGAATCGTCTTGAACACTACTTTCTCCGCTGTTTGGGGCTGAGGCGATCAAGTTGGGCGAGGTGATTGAGCTTTTCACCGATCTTCAGCTCCAGGCCACGGGGCACCGGCTGATAGAACGGCTGCGGTTCCAGCTCAGCGGGGAAATAGTCTTCGCCGGCGGCATAAGCGTCCGGCTCGTCATGGGCATAGCGGTATTCGTCGCCGTAGCCCAACTGCTTCATCAGCTTGGTCGGGGCGTTGCGCAGGTGCAGCGGCACCTCCAGCGAGCCGTGTTCGGCGGCGGCGCGCAGGGCCGACTTGAAGCCCATGTACACCGCGTTGCTTTTTGGCGCGCAGGCCAGATAAGTAATGGCCTGGGCCACCGCCAACTCGCCTTCCGGGCTACCGAGGCGCTCCTGAACCTCCCAGGCGGCGAGGCACAGGCTCAGCGCGCGCGGGTCGGCGTTGCCAATGTCTTCGCTGGCCATACGCACCACACGGCGAGCCAGGTACAGCGGGTCGCAGCCGCCGTCGATCATCCGCGCGAACCAGTACAGCGCTCCATCGGGGTTGGAACCGCGCACGGATTTGTGCAGCGCCGATATCTGGTCATAGAAAGCTTCGCCGCCCTTGTCGAAGCGCCGGCGAGTGTCGCCGAGCAGGCTTTGCAGGAGGTCGACGCCGATCTCGCTGTTGTCTTCGGCGAGGTCGGAGGCGTTCTCCAACAGGTTGAGAAAACGCCGACCGTCGCCATCGGCGGCGCTCAGCAAAATCTTGAAACCTTCGTCGCTTAGGCTCAACTGGCGCTTGCCCAGGCCCTTGTCTTCGCTCAACGCACGCTGCAACAGCTTGCGCATCGCCGCCTCGTCCAGGCTCTTGAGCACATACACCCGCGCCCGCGACAGCAAAGCGTTGTTGAGTTCAAACGAAGGGTTTTCGGTGGTGGCGCCAATGAAAATCAGCGTGCCGTCTTCGACGTAGGGCAAGAAGGCATCCTGCTGCGACTTGTTGAAGCGATGCACTTCGTCGACAAACAGGATGGTGCGCTTGCCGTATTGCCCGGCCTGTTGCTTGGCCACCTCAACCGCCTGGCGGATCTCCTTGACCCCAGCCAGCACCGCCGAGACGGTCTCGAAGTGCGCATCCGAGACTTTCGCCAGCAGCCGCGCCAGGGTGGTCTTACCCACCCCCGGCGGCCCCCAGAAAATCATCGAGTGCAGCGCACCCTGCTCCAAGGCTTCGCGCAAAGGTTTGCCGCGAGCCAGCAGGTGTTCTTGCCCGACGTACTCATCCAGGTTGGTCGAGCGCAAACGCGCGGCCAAGGGTTGAGCAATCGGGTCACTTCGAAACAAATCCATGGGCAGCGCTTGAAACCTCTCGGCAGGTTATTCCTGGATCACGTCGGCACCCTTGGGGATGACGAACTTGAACTTGGATGCATCCACAGCGCCGTTGGCCTTGACCGCGGAGAACAGAATGTCGGTACGCTGGCCGACGCTGTCAATCAGGCGCATGTTGTTGATCACGCCGTTGCCGAACGACAGTTGCAGGCTGTCGAACAGGGTGTCCTTGGATTTCGGCTTGAGGGTGAACTCAATCACGTTGCTGGTTTGCTTGGAGGTGACATCAAAGCTGTCGCTGATCTTCGACACATCGCCCGACAGCAACAGTGCCGGCGTCTGATTCAAGCGCGGGTCGAGCTTCTTAATGGTCGCCTGTTCCAGGTCCGGGTCCCACAGGGTGACTTTCTGGCCGTCGGAGACAATGGTCTGCTCGTTCGGTGCGTCGGTCTTCCAGTAAAACAGGCCCGGGCGCTGCACGGCCATTTCACCGGCAGTTTCCTGCAACTGGGTGCCGCCGCCATCCAGGGTCAGCTGGGAGAAGCGCGCCGTCAGGGTCTTGGATTTGTCCAACAGGTTGGTCAGGCTGGCCACGGAGGCCGGATCAGCGTGGGCTGAAACGGCGGTCAGGGCCAGGGCCGGCAACAACAGCATGCGGATAAGACGCATGGGAGTCCTCATTGAGTCGTTAGGGCGCGCCGCGTGCTGCCACGCGGCACGGGATCAGTCGCGCATCTGCCCTGGGGCGATGACTTCGCGCGAGCCGTTGGTGTTCATTGCGGTCACGACGCCGGCGTTCTCCATGGCTTCGATCATGCGGGCGGCGCGGTTGTAGCCAATTTTCAATTTGCGCTGCACCGCAGAGATCGAGGCGCGGCGGCTTTCCAGCACGAACGCCACGGCTTCGTCATACAGCGCGTCGGTCTCGGCGTCATCGTCACCACCGCTGCTGCCACCGTCGAAGCCGCTGCCGGCTTCTTCGACGCCAGCGAGGATGTCGTCGTTGTACTCCGGCGCGCCGCGCAGTTTCCAGGCCTCCACCACGCGGTGTACTTCATCATCGGAAACAAAGGCGCCGTGAACCCGGATCGGCAGGCTGGTGCCCGGTGGCATGTAGAGCATGTCACCGTGGCCCAACAGCTGCTCGGCGCCGCCTTGGTCGATGATGGTGCGCGAGTCGATCTTGCTGGACACCTGGAACGCCATGCGCGTCGGGATGTTGGCCTTGATCAGACCGGTGATCACATCCACCGACGGCCGCTGGGTCGCCAGGATCAAGTGAATACCGGCAGCACGGGCCTTCTGGGCGATACGTGCAATCAGCTCTTCAACCTTCTTGCCGACGATCATCATCATGTCGGCGAATTCGTCGACCACCACCACGATGGTCGGCAGCTTGACCAGCAGCGGCGCTTCGTCGTGGATATTCTCGCGCTTGTACAGCGGGTCCGTCAGTGGCGTGCCGGCGTCCTGCGCTTCCTTGACCTTGGCGTTGAAGCCCGACAGGTTACGTACGCCCATCTTCGCCATCAGCTTGTAGCGGCGCTCCATTTCAGCAACGCTCCAACGCAAGGCGTTGGCGGCGTCCTTCATGTCGGTCACCACCGGGCACAGCAGGTGCGGAATGCCTTCGTAGATCGACAGTTCCAACATCTTCGGGTCGATCATGATCAGCTTGGCGTCATCCGGGCCGGACTTGAACAGGATCGACAGGATCATCGCATTCACGCCCACGGACTTACCGGAACCGGTGGTACCGGCGACCAGCAGGTGAGGCATTTTCGCCAAGTCCGTAATCACCGGCTTGCCGCCGATATCATGGCCCAGTGCCAAGGTGACCGGCGACTTGAAGTTGTCGTACTCCGGCGTCGACAGCACTTCGGAGAAGCGCACGATCTGGCGGTCTTCGTTGGGAATCTCGATACCCACGGTGGTCTTGCCGGGGATCACTTCCACCACACGCACACTGGTCACGGCCAGGGAACGCGCCAAGTCTTTCGCCAGGTTGGAGATGCGACTGACCTTGACGCCGGCAGCCGGCTGGATTTCGTAACGGGTAATCACCGGGCCGGGGTGGATCGAATCCACGGAGACTTCGACGCCGAATTCCTTGAGCTTGATTTCCAGCAGATGGCCGACAGCCGCCAGAGATTCCGGGGAATAATTAAGTTGCTTCTTTTCGGCCGGGTCGAGAATCGAGATCGGCGGCAAGGTGCCTTCGACGGCACTGTCGACAAACAATGGCGCCTGCTTCTCTTTCTGCACGCGATGGCTTGGCTCGGGCGCCTTGGGCGGCGCCGGGGCGATCACTGGCGGCACTTGCTTCTCGCGGTCCGACATGTGCTTGCTCAGGGCCTGCTCACGTTCGATCAGGCGTTCCTTGACCTTGGCTTGCTCGCGTCGGTCCGGCGTGCTGGGGGCCACCACTTCATTGACGCGGGTATCCACTTCGCGCAGTTGCGCAACCATGCGTTTGCGATCAACGCGGGCCGACCACCAGCGGTTGGCGGCGCCCTGGAACAGTTCGAACAGGTCAAGGGTGATCTTGCCGGTCACGTCCATCACCTTGAACCACGACAGGTCGGTGAACACCGTGAGGCCAAACAGGAACAACGCGATAAACATCAAGGTGCTGCCCTGGATGTTCAGGGTTTTGCGCGCCAAGTCGCCCAGGCTTTCGCCCAGTGCACCGCCCGCGCCCGCTGGCAGGCCGGTGGGTGCATGGAAATGAATATGGGCCAACGCAGCGCCGGACAGCACCAGGAACACCAGGCCGATCAGGCGCCAGGAAAACAGCCAGCCGCTCCACTGCCACGGCTCGTGACGCTGACGGAAGATCTGCCAGGTCTTGATCGCCAGCAGCAGCGGGAAGATATAGGCGAAATAACCCAGCACCATAAACAGGATATCGGCGCTGTAGGAACCGGCAGGCCCACCGAAGTTCTGCACGTCTTCGATCTTGCTGTTGTGGCTCCAGCCCGGATCGTCCTTGCCGTAGGTCAGCAAGGCCATCATCAGGAACAGGCACAGGGCGCCAATGGCGATCAGCGCGCCTTCCTTGAGTCGGTAGTGCAGGTGCTGGCGCCAGGCCGGAACGACTGCTGCTTTAGGTGTTGCGGCGGATTTCTTCAAAACGGGTCTTTTCCTGCGCCTTTAGCGCGTCCATCTGTTGAATGACTGCAAATACTGCCCAATCCGAGCAGCTGAAAATTAACCAATAACGTTGAATCTACGTTTAACTCTGGGTGATGCAGGGGTGAAATGGCGATAACGCCACAATGGCCGCATTGTACGGGTTTGCGCCAACGATGCCACGCACTTGCCCCTCACCGCACAGCATAGCGAATTCAAGTGATACAGCCTGTTCAATTTGAGCATGCATTGTCTTTGCTGACAAAGGCTTATGAGCTGTTTTTAGCAATCCAGGCAAGCTTGGCAAATGGCCTGCATGGCTCAGACCCGATTACGACCGCACCTGCGGCATAGAGTTGCAGAAATACGCGCTCACGCTAATCCGGGCTGATCTCCGATTCGGGCTGGCCCCACAGCGCTGTGTCGACAATAATCACTGCTCTTGCGGCAGGCGACCTGCCTGCCACCGCCCTCCCCTTCCGTAAGCCTGGATGCCATGCTGACCTGGTTGCAACGCGACTCCCTGACTTTTCCGCCGCTGGCCAAAGCCATGCGCGAACCCAATGGCCTGCTTGCCGCCGGTGGCGACCTGTCGGCCGAACGACTGATCCAGGCCTACCGCCACGGCTGCTTTCCGTGGTTCTGCGAAGGCCAGCCCATCCTCTGGTGGTCACCTGACCCGCGCACGGTAATATTTCCCGACGAGCTGCATGTCTCGCGCAGCCTCGGCAAACTGTTGCGCCAGCAGCGTTATACCGTGACATTCGACCAGGACTTCGCCGCCGTCATCCAGGCGTGCGCCGCACCGCGCAGCTACGCCGATGGCACCTGGATCACCGAAGGCATCCAGAGCGCCTACCTGGCGTTGCACCAGCGCGGCTACGCGCATTCAGTAGAGGTTTGGGATAACGGCGAACTGGTCGGCGGCCTGTATGGCCTGGCAATGGGCCGATTGTTCTTTGGCGAGTCCATGTTCAGCCGCGCAGACAACGCGTCGAAATTCGGCTTCGCCACCCTGACCCGGCAGTTGCAGGATTGGGGGTTTGTGCTGATCGACTGCCAAATGCCCAACGATCACCTGCACAGCCTGGGTGCCCGCGCCATACCGCGCAGCGAATTCGCGGATTTCCTGCACAACCATTTGGACCAACCCAGCTCTGGACCGTGGGTTTGCTAGGCGACATCCGCGCACCTGGCTTACACTTATTTCAAAGCTTATCTCGAGGGTTGATCATGACCGAGCTGGCGCGCTTGAAGTTTTATGCCACTCAAGCCCACTCTTGCAGCTATCTGCCCGACGAGCAGGCCACCACGCTGTTTCTCGACCCCAGCCAGCCAATGGACGTGCATGTGTATGCCGACCTGTCAGAGATGGGGTTTCGGCGTAGCGGCGACCACCTGTACCGCCCCCATTGCCAGAACTGCAATGCGTGCGTGCCGGCACGCATCCCGGCTGCGCAGTTTTTACCGGACCGCAATCAGAAACGCATCCTCAAGCGCAACGCCGACCTGGTGATCACCGCCGCCAAGCCCCACTTCAGCGAAGAATATTTCGACCTCTACCAGCGCTACATCGAACAACGGCATGCCGACGGCGACATGTTTCCGCCCAGCCGCGATCAGTTTTCGACCTTTTTGGTACGCGACCTGCCCTTCTCACGCTTCTACGAGTTCCGCCTGGACGGGCGCCTGCTGGCGGTGGCCGTGACCGACTTGCTGCCCAACGGCCTGTCAGCGGTGTACACCTTCTATGAACCGGCCGAGGAACGCCGCAGCCTGGGACGTTTTGCGATCCTGTGGCAAATCGGCGAAGCCCTGCGCCAGGAGTTGGAAGCGGTGTACCTCGGATACTGGATCAAAAACTGCAAAAAGATGAACTACAAGACCCAATATCGGCCCATTGAGCTACTGATTAATCAAAGATGGGTAACGCTTAACTAGAACCCCTTGGCTTAAACACCCTTTTTCGGGCACAATGCACGCCGCTTTTGCCTGGCGCAGTTGCACCGGGCCATTCACTGGATACCGAGGGCTTTACTGCATGTCGAAAGAAGACAGCTTCGAAATGGAAGGCACTGTCGTCGACACCCTGCCCAACACCATGTTTCGTGTGGAGTTGGAAAATGGGCACGTCGTAACCGCGCATATCTCCGGCAAGATGCGCAAGAACTACATTCGTATTCTTACCGGCGACAAAGTGCGCGTCGAGCTGACGCCCTATGACTTGAGCAAAGGGCGCATCACTTACCGCGCCCGTTAATCAAGTCAATACAAAACGCCCGGTTCTGCCGGGCGTTTTTGTGTGTGAGCTATTTGCCTGACACTACAACCCCTGTGAGAGGGGGCTTGCTCCCAACAGCGGTGGGCCAGTCACTATATTCAGCGACCGACACACCGTCATCGAGAGCAAGCCCCTCCCACCTTTGATCTTCAGTGTTTAGGAAACAGCAAAAAGGCGCCTTTCGGCGCCTTTTGCTTTGTTGCAGTCAGCTATCAGGCCATTTCGGCCGTGGTTTCGAACTCGAAGGTCAGCTCGCCGTCCTTCAGGTCGATATGCACCACGCCACCATGGTCGGAGAGCTCGCCGAACAGGATCTCTTCGGCCAGCGGCCGCTTGATCTTGTCCTGGATCAGACGTGCCATTGGGCGAGCACCCATTGCCGCGTCGTAGCCACCTTCGGCGATCCAACTGCGCGCCGCTTCCGTCACATCCAGCTGCACGCGCTTGTCTTCCAACTGCGCTTGAAGCTCGGTGAGGAACTTGTCCACCACACTTTTGATGACCTCATGGCTGAGGCGACCAAACTGGATAATGGTGTCCAGACGGTTGCGGAACTCCGGCGTGAAGCTTTTCTTGATCACTTCCATCGCATCAGAAGAGTGATCCTGATGCGTAAAGCCGATCGAAGCCCGCGCGGCCGTTTCGGCACCGGCGTTGGTGGTCATGATCACAATCACATTGCGGAAGTCCGCCTTGCGCCCGTTGTTGTCGGTCAGGGTCCCGTGATCCATGACCTGCAGCAGCAGGTTGAAGACTTCCGGGTGCGCCTTCTCGATTTCATCAAGGAGCAATACGCAGTGCGGCTGCTTGGTAATTGCCTCGGTCAACAGACCGCCCTGGTCAAACCCGACATAGCCCGGAGGCGCACCGATCAGGCGCGACACGGTGTGACGCTCCATGTATTCGGACATGTCGAAGCGTACCAGCTCGATCCCCATGGCCTTGGCCAACTGCCGCGCCGCTTCGGTCTTGCCGACGCCGGTAGGGCCTGCGAACAGGAACGAGCCGACCGGTTTGTCCGGCGACTTGAGGCCCGCACGCGACAACTTGATCGCCGTGGACAGCGCGTCGATGGCCGCATCCTGACCGAACACCGTCAGCTTGAGATCGCGCTCCAGATTACGCAGCAGTTCTTTGTCGGAACTGTTGACGTGTTTTGGCGGAATCCGTGCGATCTTCGCCACGATATCCTCGACTTGAGGCACGTCGATGCGCTTCACACGCTTCTCGACCGGCTGCAGGCGCTGATAGGCGCCCGCCTCGTCGATCACGTCGATAGCCTTGTCCGGCATGTGCCGGTCATTGATGTAGCGCGATGCCAGCTCAGCAGCTGCACGCAACGCTTCATCGGTGTACTCGATGCCGTGATGCGCTTCGAAACGCCCCTTGAGGCCACGCAGAATGCCGATGGTGTCTTCTACCGAAGGCTCGGACACGTCGACTTTCTGGAAGCGGCGCGCCAAGGCACGGTCTTTCTCGAAAATGCCACGGAACTCCTGGAACGTGGTCGAACCGATGCAGCGGATATCACCCGACGACAGCAACGGCTTGAGCAGGTTCGAGGCGTCCATCACCCCACCGGAGGCCGCACCAGCACCAATGATGGTGTGAATCTCATCGATAAACAGGATCGCCTGCGGGCGTTTTTTCAACTCACCGAGCAGCGCCTTGAAGCGCTTCTCGAAATCGCCACGGTACTTGGTCCCGGCGAGCAACGCGCCCAAGTCAAGGGAGTAGACGACGCTGTTGGCCAGCAGGTCAGGCACTTGGTTATCGACGATGCGTTTGGCCAGGCCTTCGGCAATCGCGGTCTTGCCCACGCCCGCCTCACCCACCAGCAACGGATTGTTCTTGCGACGGCGCGCGAGGATCTGCGCTACACGCTCCACCTCAAGCTCACGCCCCACCAGCGGATCGATCCGACCTTGGCGCGCCAGTTCATTGAGGTTGCTGGCATAGGCATCCAGTGGGTTGCCCGAAGAAGAAGACTCACCGCCCTCGTCGTCCTGCATATCCTGCTCACCCTCGGAATGATCGCCGTGCCCAGGCACTTTGGAGATACCGTGGGCGATATAGTTGACGACATCAATACGAGCAACGCTCTGCTGCTTCAGCAGGAACACTGCCTGGCTTTCCTGTTCGCTGAAGATGGCCACAAGCACATTGGCGCCCGTGACTTCACGCTTACCGGAGCTCTGGACGTGGAAAACAGCACGCTGCAATACCCGCTGAAAGCCCAGGGTGGGTTGGGTCTCGCGGTCCTCGTCATGCACGGGGATCAGCGGCGTGGTGGAGTCAATAAACTCCTGCAGGTCATGCTTGAGTTTGTCGAGGTTGGCGCCGCACGCTCGTAGAACGGTAGCGGCAGCTTCGTTATCCAAAAGTGCCAGCAGCAGGTGTTCGACGGTCATGAATTCATGACGCTTCGAACGGGCCTCCTTGAAGGCAAGATTGAGGGTGACTTCGAGCTCGCGGTTTAACATAGCTTCACCTCATACCCAAGTGGTCGGCGTTAACCGTCCTTCTCGATTTCACAGAGTAGCGGATGCTGGCTTTCCCTGGCGTACTGGTTGACCTGCATGGCCTTTGTCTCGGCGATGTCACGGGTAAACACTCCACATACTGCCCGTCCTTCTGTGTGAACGGCCAGCATTACCTTGGTCGCCAACTCGCGGTTCAGGTTAAAAAACACCTCGAGCACTTCGACCACGAAATCCATCGGTGTGTAGTCATCATTGAACAAAACCACCTTGTACATCGGCGGTGCCTGTAAGGCAGGCTTCGCCTCCTGAACAGCAATGCCTGCAGAACCGTCGTCATCATGTTCCTGATCCGGGCGATCCTGATTGAATGTTAGTCGAATCTGGCTGTTTGCATGCATGGAAAGAAAGGTTCGTCAGTGGTTCAAATACAGTGGTGGGGGCGACGTGTCAGATTTTCAACTCTGACCGTACGGTCGCCTTGACTATCGGCCAATCGGTGTTACAACCAATAGAGCCCACAGTGGGTAAAAAAGGTCCGCGCAGTCAACCTTATTTATTCGGGTTAGGACGGATAAACTGGATGATACTCCAGTGATGGAGTCTGGTGCAGAGGGATATGGTTATGTCTGGCGTCAAGATCAACGGCAAGGTCAAGTGGTTCAACAATGCCAAAGGGTTTGGGTTCATTATTGAAGACGGCAAGGACGAGGACCTTTTTGCGCATTATTCCGCGATACAAATAGAGGGCTATAAAACGCTGAAAGCAGGCCAGTCTGTGCAGTTCGAACAGATTGTTGAAGGTCCGAAAGGAAAAACCGCCCTGGGAATCTTTCCAATCACGGTTAGCACACCTACAACTGTTGCAGCACCAATAGCCCACACAGAAAAGAAAGAAACAGCCTGATACCGCGCGACGAAAAAAAACGGCCAGCCCACTCATCGCGGGCTGGCCGTTTTTTTGCCCACTTTTACATATGCGAAATCAACGCATCACCAAACCCCGAAGACGACACTAGCTTCGCACCATCCATCAGCCGCTCGAAATCATAGGTCACGGTCTTGGCCGAAATAGCGCCATTCGTGCCTTTGATAATCAAGTCAGCCGCTTCAATCCAGCCCATGTGCCGCAGCATCATTTCTGCTGACAGAATCAATGAACCCGGGTTGACCTGATCCTTGCCCGCATACTTGGGTGCAGTGCCGTGAGTGGCTTCGAACATGGCCACTGTATCCGACAGGTTGGCACCCGGCGCAATACCGATACCGCCCACTTCCGCCGCCAGAGCGTCGGACAGGTAGTCACCGTTAAGGTTGAGCGTGGCGATCACGTCATACTCCGCCGGGCGCAGCAGGATTTGCTGGAGCATGGCGTCGGCGATAGCGTCTTTGACCACTACGTTCTTGCCGGTTTTCGGGTTTTTGAACTGCATCCACGGGCCGCCATCGAGCAGGGTCGCGCCAAACTCTTTCTCGGCGATACCGTAGGCCCACTCTTTGAAGGCACCTTCGGTGAACTTCATGATGTTGCCTTTGTGCACAATAGTCAGCGAATCACGGTCGTTATCCACGACATATTGCAAGGCTTTACGCACCAGCCGCTCAGTGCCTTCTTTGGAGACGGGTTTGATGCCAATCCCGCAATCCTGATCGAAGCGGATCTTGGTGACGCCCATTTCTTCTTTCAGGAACTTGATGACCTTGATCGCCTCCGGCGAACCGGCTTTCCACTCGATACCGGCGTAAATATCCTCGGAGTTCTCACGAAAGATGGTCATATCAACGTCGCCAGGCTTTTTGACCGGGCTGGGTACGCCTTCAAACCAGCGCACCGGGCGCAGGCACACATACAGGTCGAGCTGTTGGCGCAGGGCCACGTTCAGCGAACGAATGCCACCACCGACCGGCGTGGTCAGCGGGCCCTTGATGGAAACCACGTAATCCTTGACCGCATCCAGGGTTTCCTGGGGCAGCCAAGTGTCTTGATCGTAGACTTGAGTCGCTTTCTCGCCGGCGTAAACCTCCATCCAGGAGATTTTGCGCTTGCCGCCGTAAGCCTTTTCAACAGCTGCGTCGACCACCTTGATCATCACCGGGCTGATGTCGACGCCAATACCGTCGCCTTCTATATAAGGGATGATCGGTTGGTCAGGAACATTGAGAGAATGGTCTGCATTGACGGTGATTTTGTCGCCGACTGCCGGAACCTGAATCTTCTTGTATCCCATGCTGAACTCCATCTATGGATTGAACATCTGGCTGCGTTCGAGCCTACTCCAGATAAATGGCGACTGAAACCTCGCGCCATGCTCATTTGCATCGAAAACAGCATAAAATGTCGCCTACAAGCCTGAAAGCAAAGGCAAAATCGCCAATCTTGAGCACATCGTGCGACTTTGGTCGCACTTGCGCCCCTGCGACCTTTAGACCAATGGACGACACACCTTTTGTATGAAGGCTCGGCGTAAGCATAGCGACCTATGTATAATGCCGCCGCTGACCCAAGAGTCACGACCGCTGACCGCTCTAGACAGTAGCCTTCAGCCAGAAAGCAGGGCTATTACCATAGCCCACCCGCTTGACGCTCGACTGATGCAACCCAACATCACCG
This sequence comes from Pseudomonas antarctica, assembly GCF_900624995.1. Taxonomy (GTDB): domain Bacteria; phylum Pseudomonadota; class Gammaproteobacteria; order Pseudomonadales; family Pseudomonadaceae; genus Aquipseudomonas; species Aquipseudomonas antarctica. Next base: position 1,851 of record NZ_UYXQ01000066.1, on the reverse strand, counting down.
CGAAGAAACCTCGACATTTCGCTCATGGATGACTTTGAACGAACGCGCTCCACCCGGCGCATCTCGAGTTTCTGCGCACGCTTTCAGCAAAGAAGAGAGTTAATCCGAATATGCCCACCCGCTCGAAGATCATCTACACCTTCACCGACGAAGCCCCAGCCCTCGCCACCTATTCACTGCTGCCTATCGTAGAGGCCTTCACCGCTTCCGCTGATATTGCTGTGGAAACCCGCGATATCTCCCTCGCCGCGCGCATCCTCGCAAGCTTCCCCGAGCAACTGGGCACCAAGGCTATCGCGGACCACCTCGCCGAACTGGGCGACCTGGCCGTTACGCCTGAAGCCAACATCATCAAGCTGCCTAACATCAGCGCCTCGACCCCTCAGCTGCAAGCGGCGATCAAGGAACTGCAGGCCCAGGGCTACGCCCTGCCGGACTACCCGGAAACCGTAACCACCGACGCGGAAAAAGAAACCCGTGCACGTTACGACAAGGTCAAGGGCAGCGCCGTGAACCCGGTACTGCGCGAAGGCAACTCCGACCGCCGCGCACCGCTGTCGGTCAAGAACTACGCACGTAAGCACCCGCACAAAATGGGCGCCTGGGCTGCGGACTCCAAGTCGCACGTCGCTCACATGAGCAACGGCGACTTCTACGGCAGCGAAAAAGCCGTACAGATCGAAGCCGCTGACGCGGTGAAGATCGAGCTGATTGCCAAAGACGGCACCGCCACCGTTCTGAAAGAAAAGACCTCGTTACAGCCCGGCGAGATCATCGACACTGCCGTGCTGAGCAAAAAAGCCCTGCGCAGCTTCATCGCCGCTGAAATCGAAGACGCCAAGAAACAAGGCGTGCTGCTGTCGGTTCACCTGAAAGCCACCATGATGAAGGTCTCCGACCCGATCATGTTCGGCCAGATCGTTGCCGAATTCTACAAAGACGCCCTGGCCAAGCACGCCCCGTTGCTTGCACAGATCGGCTTCAACCTGAACAACGGCATCGGCGACCTGTACGCTCGCATCAAGGCCCTGCCGGCCGACCAGCAAGCGCAGATCGAAGCTGACATTCAAGCGGTCTACGCCGCTCGCCCATCGCTGGCGATGGTCAACTCCGTCAAAGGCATCACCAACCTGCACGTGCCGAGCGACGTCATCGTCGACGCCTCGATGCCGGCCATGATCCGTGACTCCGGCAAAATGTGGGGCACCGACGGCCAGTTGCACGACACCAAGGCTGTGATCCCGGATCGCTGCTACGCCACCATCTACCAGGCGGTGATCGAAGAGTGCAAAGCCAACGGCGCCTTCGACCCAACCACCATGGGCAGCGTGCCAAACGTTGGCCTGATGGCGAAAAAAGCCGAAGAGTACGGTTCCCACGACAAGACCTTCCAGGTCAAGGCTGACGGCGTAGTGCGCGTCACCGACAGCAAGGGCAACCTGCTGATGGAACAGACTGTTGAAGCCGGCGACATCTTCCGCATGTGCCAGACCCAGGACGCGCCGATCCAGGACTGGGTCAAGCTGGCCGTCAACCGTGCCCGCGCCAGCAACACTCCGGCCATTTTCTGGCTGGACCCACAGCGTGCGCACGACGGCGTCGTGGTCGAGAAAGTTCAGGCCTACCTGAAAGACCACAACACCGAAGGCCTGGACATCCGCATCATGTCGCCGGTCGACGCGATGAAGTTCACCCTGGAGCGCACCCGCAAGGGCCTGGACACCATCCCGGTGACCGGTAACGTACTCCGCGACTACCTGACCGACCTGTTCCCGATCATGGAACTGGGCCCCAGCGCCAAGATCCTCTCGATCGTGCAGCTGATGAACCGCGGGGGCCTGTTCGATACCC
>NZ_UYXQ01000065.1 GCF_900624995.1 Pseudomonas antarctica | reverse complement strand
TGAGAGTTTTTTCAACTTCAGCCGCAAAATCTGCCTGTTTATCAGTGATGTTCATGATCACTGCCTGGGTCGGAGCAAGCCACGCAGGGAATGCACCCTCGTAGTGCTCGATCAGGATACCGACAAACCGTTCGAACGAACCGAGGATCGCCCGGTGCAACATAACCGGGTGTTTTCGGCTGTTGTCTTCGGAGACGTATTCGGCTCCCAAACGGATCGGCAGGTTAAAATCGAGCTGCAAAGTACCACATTGCCAGACACGACCAAGACAATCTTTCAGCGAGAACTCGATTTTAGGACCGTAGAAGGCGCCCTCACCCGGCTGCAGATCGTACGCGAGGCCCGCGCTGTCTAGGGCGGCGGCCAGTGCAGCTTCGGCGCGATCCCACAGCTCGTCTGAACCGACACGTTTTTCCGGACGAGTGGACAGCTTCATTTCGACTTCAGTGAAGCCGAAATCGCGATAAACGTCCATGGTCAGCTTGATGAACGCTGCGGACTCAGCCTGCATCTGCTCTTCGGTGCAGAAGATGTGGGCGTCATCCTGAGTGAAGCCACGCACACGCATGATGCCGTGCAGCGCACCCGATGGCTCGTTACGGTGGCACGCACCGAATTCGGCAAGGCGCATCGGCAACTCGCGATAGCTCTTCAGGCCCTGGTTGAACACCTGTACGTGGCACGGGCAGTTCATCGGCTTGATGGCGTAGTCGCGGTTTTCCGACTGGGTGGTGAACATGTTGTCGGCGTAGTTGGCCCAGTGCCCGGATTTCTCCCACAGGCTGCGGTCAACGACTTGCGGAGTCTTGATCTCCAGGTAGCCGTTGTCGCGCTGAACCTTGCGCATGTACTGCTCTAGCACCTGGTACAGAGTCCAGCCGTTCGGATGCCAGAACACCATGCCCGGCGCTTCTTCCTGGAGGTGAAACAGGTTCAGGCGCTTGCCGATCTTGCGGTGGTCGCGTTTTTCGGCTTCTTCGATACGCTGGATATAGGCGGCCAACTGCTTTTTGTCAGCCCACGCAGTGCCGTAGATCCGCTGCAACTGCTCGTTTTTCGCGTCGCCGCGCCAGTAGGCACCCGACAGCTTGGTCAGTTTGAACGACTTGAGGAAGCGCGTGTTCGGCACGTGCGGACCGCGGCACATGTCGACGTATTCTTCGTGGTAATACAGGCCCATGGCCTGTTCGTCCGGCATGTCTTCCACCAGACGCAGCTTGTAGTCTTCACCACGAGCAGTGAACACATCGATCACTTCGGCGCGCGGCGTGACTTTCTTGATGACGTCGTAATCTTTTTCGATCAGCGCGTGCATGCGCTGCTCGATTGCAGCCAGGTCGTCCGGGGTGAAAGGACGCTCGTAGGCGATATCGTAATAAAAGCCTTCGTCGATAACCGGGCCGATGACCATTTTCGCGGTCGGGTACAGCTGCTTAACCGCATGGCCAATCAGGTGAGCACAAGAGTGGCGAATAATCTCGAGCCCCTCTTGATCCTTGGGCGTGATGATTTGCAGGCTGGCGTCTGAGGTGATCAGGTCGCTGGCATCAACCAGCTTGCCGTCGACCTTGCCGGCCACGGTGGCCTTGGCCAGGCCTGCACCAATGGATGCGGCGACCTCGGCGACTGAAACCGAATGATCGAATGAACGTTGACTGCCGTCGGGAAGAGTAATAGTTGGCATGGCGCCTCCTCTCCTAGTGGTGACCCCTACCAAAGGTCACGTGGGTTGGGATGAGCCAGTACAAGATCCAACACCAGGCCGCTCATTGCTGAACGCCTGCCTTACAGCGGCAGGAGCCTTTAGGCCAACCGATAATCGAACCAGAGTGACTGGAGTGAGCTAAAAAGAAACATGGCAAGGCGGCAATTGGCACGCCCGGATTTAGCCAAGCGCAAGATGCTAGCACAGATGAACGGTCATCGCGCCGACGCTATCTTGTGTAAAGACAAATTCCAGGCTTTATAGCTGCAAAAGTGAACTTGAGCTGTACGCCATGCCTCAAACACACCGAGAATCGCCGTTCGTCCTCGACCCAAAGGAGCATCCACATGATGCGTTTCACCTCATCCCTCGCTCTCGCCGCTTCCCTGACCGTTCTTTCCCTCGGCGCGCAAGCTGCAGCCCCGTCGAACTGGCCAGCGGGCGCACGTGACAGCTTCGTCAAAGACTGCAGCGCAGCTGCCAGCCAGAACGTAGACGCCAAAACCGCCAAAGACCATTGCGAATGTGGCGCTGACAAGATCAACGCTGAATTGAGCACTGCCGAAATCAAAGAGCTCATGACCAACCAGAACGCCAGCCCGGAGCTTAAAAACAAAGCGGTCGCGGCCATTTCGTCCTGCAAAGTCGCGAAGAAAAAGTAAGACCGACCACTGATCAGACGGCCGTTTTGCTGGAAAAACAGTCTGAAAACTGCCATTTCTCACAAATTACGCAGCTTTTACGGCTTTTTTTAACAGCTGATATTTCGCGCCAAAGCCCCGTAGATCGGGGCTTTCAGCCGGCCAAAGCACTAAACGCAACGCTATTGATTAGCAAACAATGCCTTGGGGGGGCTCCCAAGCCGAACATTTCGACTATGATAGCCCTGTGTGCCCAGTTGGCCTGAGCAGCACAGCACTACTGAAAATATATGTTTCTTGGAGATACACCATGTCTAATCGCCAAACCGGCACCGTTAAATGGTTCAACGATGAAAAAGGCTTCGGCTTCATCACTCCTCAAGGTGGCGGTGACGACCTGTTCGTACACTTCAAAGCTATCGAAAGCGACGGTTTCAAAAGCCTGAAAGAAGGCCAAACCGTTTCCTTCGTGGCTGAGAAAGGCCAAAAGGGTATGCAAGCTGCACAGGTTCGCGGCGAGTAATTCTCCGCTGAGCTAAAAAAAACCCCGTCCATGTGACGGGGTTTTTTATGCGCACTACAAAAGCCCCGGCGTTATCAGCCGCAGTTGATCCGCGTGATCACCAGGTTGTCGTCGGTGTTCAGGTTCAGGCGGTCGGAGCGGTATTCCAGCGTGATCATGTCGTTGGGTTTGAGGATCCGCGCGTTCTGCGCGCCCGCGCGGGTACGTGCCTGGTCCAGCAATTGGGGCGAGGCCTTCTGACCGATCGCAAACTCGGCGGCCTTCGCCTCACAGCGGCTATGACCGAGATCGGCCACGGCGTCTTTGGCTGGCTCAGAGGTACCCGGGGTGCTGCAACCCGCCAACGCGAGTGCTGCCAACAAAGTACCGAATGATGCTAGCTTCCAAGGCATGAAGCCTCCTATGATAAAAAATGGACAGAGATCGTGCGACAGCGATCCGGCGGATTGGTTTCAAGACGTAAATCGCCCGCAGGCAAGTCTGCCTGACTCAGGACAAGCATTCGCCCAGTCAATCGTCACTAGATATGAATGCAGTCAGTAGATGTCGATGTAGTCGAACGGCGGGGTTGGCCAGTTTTGCTCGAGCGCGTTGAAAATTTGCATGACCCAGACTTCATCGCTGGCTGCAACGTTACCGACGTAGCCCGAACCTTTGGCCCAGGTCTCCAGACGAAACAACAGGCCGTTAATATCGACACCACCTACGGCCTTCCCGGAAGAAATATATGCAATTCCGGCCTTAGTCACCCGCAACTGGGTATGTTCGTCGTCGCTGGCACTGGCGAGCAGCTCACGAACAGCCTCCAGCGTCAGGTTATCGGGGTTGTTCAAATCGATTTGCACCTGGTGTTCCCCGGCAATTGAATAGGAACACAGTGTCGCACAGCGTCCGCCTCATTCCGAAGCACCTCATGCCTAAGTAGCAGTGCCAAACGCGATCCAAAAATGGTTAACTGCCACGGTAAGAACCGCGTTTTAGCGCACTGCCCAGTATTTTCAACCCCGCGAGACACCCATGACCACTGTTACCCTCCAAGCCGACATCAAAGCCAAGTGGCCCCAAGGACAAAGTTCCTACAGCCCCGGTAGCCCGGAGGAGTTGGCAATCATTGGCATAGACCTGTTGGTCAAAGAGCTCGGCACTCAGGCCGCCCAAGCGTTCATCGGCCAGATATTCGAGAAATACCCAGCCGATCACATGGGCGCTCACAACCCCGAGCGCGAATAAGAACCGGCCAGCGAACGCCGACCGGCGAACTCATTACTTCAGACGTGCCAGGCGCTCGGTCAGCAGATCGAAGAAGCCTTGGGCATCGCCGTTCTCAACCCAGAACGCGTTCTTCGGTTGTTTCAAGCCGTCGTACCAATCGACGATGGTCTGGCCGAAGGTCGGACCTTCACGGCTGTCCACCACCACGTTAACTTCACGGCCGCTGAACAGTTCAGGCTTGAGCAGGTAGGCAATAACGGTGGCGTCGTGCACCGGCCCGCCAGGAATGCCGTAGTGCTCCATATCGCCTTTGACGTACTCGTTGAGAATATCGCCGACAACTTTGCTGGCGTTGTTTTTAATGTCGGCGATCTGCTTCAAGCGCGCATCACTGGTCAGCACCTTGTGGGTCACATCCAGTGGCAGGTAGGTCAGCTTGACGCCACTCTTGAGCACGATCTCGGCAGCCATCGGGTCTGCAAACAGATTGAACTCAGCCACCGGCGTGATGTTGCCGCCGTTGAAGTGCGCTCCGCCCATCACCACCACTTCCTTGATGCCCTGGGTGATTTCCGGGGCCTGGGTCAGCGCCAAAGCCAGGTTGGTCTGCGGGCCAAGCATGGCGATAGTGATGCTATGGGGCTTGGCAGTGCTGAGGGTCTTGATCAGGTAGTCAACGGCATTACCTTCGGCCAGGCCTTTTTTCGGCTCGTGCACGGTAACGCCGGAGATACCTTCCTTACCGTGAATATTCTCGGCGTAGATCGGCGTGCGCAGCAGCGGCTTTGGCGAACCGGCATACACCGGAATGTCCTCGCGCCCCGCCCACTCGCGAGCCAGGCGCGCGTTGCGAGAGGTTTTGTCGAGGCGCACGTTACCGGCGACGGTGGTCAGTGCACGAATATTCAGTTCTTGAGGGGAGGCCATTGCAAACAGCAAGGCCACCACATCATCGGCACCCGGGTCGGTGTCGATGATCAGGTCGATTTTTTCCGCCGCGTGGGCGCTGGCTGCTGTGAGCGCGGACAAAAGCAGGACACTCCGAAACAGGTTTTTCAGGGTTGGAAGACCACGTTGCATGAAACACTCCTTGTCGTAGGGAAACTCTAGAAGGTTACGCCGGAAACCAGCGCGATATTGCAATAAGGCTGGCACTCGCCCGTACGCACCACGGCGCGGGCCTTGCGGCTCAATTGCTTGAATTCTTCATGACTAACCAGGCGGCGCTCGCCGAGGGCGGCCTGTTCGGTCAGGCCGTTAAGCTCAGTGAGCGCAGGCGGTTGCTTGAGTAGGATTTCTTCGGCCAACACGTGGCTTTCGACCTGCATTTCGCTCAGCACGATGCGCAGGGTGCTGATGAAATCAGGAATGCCCTGGGTCAGCGCCAGGTCAATCAACTCGACACCCGGCGGCACCGGCAGGCCAGCGTCGCCAATCACCAAAATGTCGCCATGCCCCAGAGATGCGATCACGCGTGACAGAGCAATATTGAGCAGAGGTGTCTTTTTCATGAGGGCACAAAACCTTGAACGTCGTGCAGCGTAGGAATAGAGGGTTGCGCACCGGCGCGAGTCACGGACAACGCAGCGGCGAGCTGTCCAAAGCGGATGGCCTCGGCTTCGCTTTTGCCATTGGCGAGCGCTGCGGCAAAGCCACCGACAAAGGTGTCGCCGGCAGCCGTGGTATCCACTGCCTTGACCTTGGGCGCCACCAAGTGCTCAAAGCCTTGGCCATCAGCAAACAACGCACCCTGGGCACCGAGGGTGATAATGACTTTGCCTGCGCCCGCCTTGATCAACTGCGTCGCCGCAACCTTGGCACTGTCCAGGGAGTCGACCGTCACGCCACTCAATGCGGTGGCTTCGCTTTCGTTGGGAATCAGATAGTCGATCGAGGCGTACCACTCAGCTGGCAAGGGGCCACTGGCTGGCGCGGGGTTCAGGATCACTGTTTTGCCCAGCTCACGACCGCGCTTGAGACCATGGCCTACGGTACCCATCGGTGTTTCAAGCTGACAGACGATGACATCGGCGGCCTGTAGCACCGCGTCAGCTGCCTGCAACGAGGCAGGCGTCAACTCACCGTTGCTGCCAGCCACGATCACAATCGCGTTCTGGCTACTGTCATCCACCACAATCAATGCCACGCCGCTGGAACCTTCCACCGTGCTCACCGCCTGGCAATCGACGCCTTCCACCAGCAGCGCATCGCGCAACTGAGTACCGTAGGCGTCAGTGCCGACGCAACCGATCATCGCCACATCAGCCCCAAGACGCGCCGAAGCCACGGCCTGGTTGGCGCCTTTACCGCCAGGGACGGTGGAAAACGTCTGGCCGATCAGGGTTTCACCTGCGCGCGGCAAGCGACTGGCACGGGTGACCAGGTCCATGTTCAAGCTGCCTATTACCACTACTTTTGCGGGCATACATCAATACTCATCAATTCGGTTCAGCGGTATTGGGCGAACACACCGGCAAACGGCGCCGTCGACTCACGCAAAACAATACTCGGCGTCACGATGCGTTGATCGATCGGCAGTTGGGGGGTTGCGATTCGTCGCAGTAAAAGCTCGGCGGCCGTCTCGCCCAATTGCACAATCGACTGCCCGACCGTGGTCAACGCCGGGTACACGTAACGGCCCATTTGAATATCATCAAAACCAATCACCGACAGCTCGCCAGGCACGCGAATATTGCGCTCTGCTGCAGCACGCAACACACCGAAACCAATCATGTCGTTGCTGGCGAAAATAGCGCTGGGCGGGTTTTCCGACAACAATTGTACCGCTGCGGCGTAACCGCCGATGCTGGTGAAGTCACTTTCCTGGGTGCGATTGGCCACCACTTCCACACCTGCCTCACGCAGCGCGCGGTGGTACCCCGCCAGACGCATTTGCGCCACGCGGGTATGGCCCGGGCCACCAATGCAGGCGATATCTCGATGACCGAGCTCAAGCAAGTGCCGGGTCGCCAGGTAGGCGCCCTCCTCGTGGTCGATGCGCACCAAGTCGACATCAATGCCGTCCAGCGCACGGTCGACAATCACCATCGGCGTGCGTACCGCGCTCAAGCCAGCAGCAAGGCCGCTGTCGTCGCCGCCCACTGAGGTCACGATCAAGCCGTCGATGCGCTTCTCCAGCAATACGCGCAAGTAGCTGCGCTGCTTTTCAGCGTTGTCGTCGGAGTTGCAGAGGATCACGCAATAGCCATTTCGCTCGCAGTAATCCTCGATCCCCCGGGCCAATTCCGCAAAATACGGATTGAGGCTGTTGGGCACCAGCAGGCCGATGGTGGCAGTGGTCTTGGCCTTGAGCGAACGCGCGACCGCACTTGGCACGTAGTCGAGCTGCTTGATTGCCGCTTCGACCTTGATCCGCACGGGCTCGCTGACGGGCCGCGTCTTGTTCACCACATGTGACACCGTGGTGTAGGAAATACCTGCAAGCGCTGCCACATCCTTGATCGTTGCCATGATTTAGCCCCGCCGACTGGCGCGCTGGCTGCGGTAGGTGTCGAGAACCACGGCAATCACGATCACAGCACCGGTGATGATGCGTTTGGTGGGCTCCGTAGCACCGATCTGCGCTAGACCTGCGGCCAATACCGAAATAATCAACACACCGAAGAAGGTACTGATGACGGAGCCGCGCCCGCCCATCAGGCTGGTGCCGCCGATCACCACGGCCGCGATCACCTGAAGTTCCAGGCCAGAGCCGGCATTCGGGTCCGCCGCTTCCAGGCGCGAGATCTGGAACAGCGCCGCCACACCGGCCAACAGGCCCATCAGGCTGAACACCAAAATTTTGTAGGGCTTTGGATTGATCCCGGCCAGGCGCACGGCTTCTTCGTTGGTGCCGATACCGATCAGGTAGCGACCAAACACCGTGCGCGTCAACACCAACTGAGCGACGATGATCACCACCAGGGCGATGATAAACGACGGTGAAATGCCGAAAGCAACCGGGTTCGACAGCCAGGCATACGAGTCACCGATATAGGCGGTGCGCGAGCCGGTCATCTGGTAGGCCACACCACGCGCCATTTCCAGCACACCAAGGGACACGATAAACGACGGAATGCGCCAGGCCACGGTGATCGAACCGGTGATGGTGCCAGCCAATGCGGCGCAGCCCATGCCGAGCAGCGCTGCCGGCAGAACGCTCCAGCCCCAGCCGAGAATCGCCACGCTGACCGCCGACGCGGCCAATGCCAGCACCGAGCCTACCGACAGGTCGATGCCACCGATGATCAGGATAAAGGTCATGCCCACCGCCAGCACCATCAGGTCCGGGATCTGGTTGGCCAGGGTGCTGAAGGTGTCATAGGACAGGAAGTGATCGCTCAACACCGAGAACAGCGCAATCATCGCCAGCAAGGCACCCGCCAGCCCGAGATAAGTGCCCAGGCCGTAGAAGTTACCGCCGGTTTTACCGGGGGATTTTGTGGTTTTCATGGGGTATCCCTAAGCACTGCGTCGTTCAGCAGCGCGTCACGTTTTTGGTAGCCGGCAAAGGCGGCGGCGAGCAATTCGTCTTGGGTCCAGCTGTCGCGCTCGAAGGTCTCGATCAGGCGCCCGGCGGACAGCACGCCGATGCGGTCGCAGATCAGCATCAGCTCCCGCAGATCGCTGGACACCACCACCAGCGCTTTGCCCTGGCGCGTCAATTCGCCGAGCAACGCATAAATGTCGAACTTGGCGCCGACGTCGATGCCGCGGGTCGGCTCATCAAAGAGCATCACTGCACAGTCGCGCTCCAGCCAACGGCCAATCACGACTTTCTGTTGGTTGCCGCCCGACAGTTCGGACACCAACTGCGCCGGGCTCGAACTGCGGATGCGCATGGCATCGATCTGGCGCTTGGCCAAGGCGGTTTCGTCGCGGCTATTTAACACACCACCACCGGAGATTTCCGGCATGTTGCCCAAGGCAATATTGGCGCTGATCGACTGAGTCAGCAGCAGGCCTTCGCCCTTGCGATCTTCGGTAATCAGGGCGATGCCATGACCGACTGCATCGACCGGGGAACGTATGCTGACCAACTTGGCCGGCGAGCCCAAGGCGACGGTGCCGCTGTCCGCCAGGTCTGCGCCGAAGATCAGGCGCAACAGTTCGGTACGGCCAGCGCCGATCAGGCCCGAGATACCGTAGATCTCACCGGCGCGCACTTCAAAGGACACGTCGCGGACTTTGTCCGAGCGGGTCAACCCTTTTACGGTCAAGGCGGGGCCCCCGATGGTACGCGGACCAAGGTCGATTTTTTCACCCAGCTCGCGGCCGACCATCAAGGTGACCAGTTGCTCACTGTTGTAGTTGGCCATCGGCTCGACGCAGACCAGCTTGCCGTCACGCAATACCGCAATGCGCTGGGCGACACGGGCCAGCTCTTCGAGCCGGTGTGAAATATAAATGATCGCCACGCCCCGAGCCTGCAGGCGAGTGATTTGTTCAAACAGCATCTCAACTTCACGGGCGGTGAGCATGGCCGTGGGTTCGTCGAGGATCAGCACATGGCAGTCGCCGATCAGGTTGCGCGCGATTTCGACCATTTGTTGATGGCCAATGCCCAAGGTGCCAACCAGGGTGTCCGGGTCGATCGCATCCAGGCCGACGTGGGCCATGGCTTCGATCGCGGCGTTGCGCAGTTGTTTGCGGCTGATCCAGCCACACGTGCTGGGCAGGTTATCCAGGAACAGGTTTTCAGCCACGGTCCGCGTCGGCAGCAGGTTGAGTTCCTGCATGACCATGCGCACACCCAGCTCTTCAGCCTGGGTACGGCTGCCGGGGCGGTAATCCTGACCGTTGAACTGCATGTGCCCGGTGGTCGACGTGACCAGCCCGCCGATAATCTTCGACAACGTGCTTTTACCTGCGCCGTTCTCCCCGGTCAGCGCCAACACTTCCCCACGGTTGAGCGTCAGGGTGATGTCGGATAGAACCGGTTGGGCATAGGTCTTGCCGATACCGCTGACCGAGAGGACAGCGTTCGGGGCGGAAGATGACATAGGAAAATCTCCAGGCGCCCGCTCAGAACGAGCGGACGCTGTTGGGTACTGCCAGAATTACTTCTTGAGGACGAGTTCGACGGGGGTTTCGATCACGCCGTCTTTGGCATCGACTTTTTCACCTTTGACCAACTTGAGCGCATTCTGGATACCGAACACAGCTTGCTGGGCAGCAGCCTGGTCGGCGGTCGCCAAGACGCGGCCGTCCTGCAGCATCGGCCTGATGGCTTCGATGTTGTCGTAGCCCACAACCAGTACTTTGCCAGCCTTGCCTGCCGCACGTACGGCAGAGACAGCGCCCAGCGCCATGTTGTCGTTACCGGCCAACAGCGCCTTAAGGTCCGGGTATTCGCTCAACATGGCGGAGGCGACTTTCTGGCCCTGGTCAATTTCCCAGTTACCCGATTGGGTGGAGACGATTTTCATGCCGGCCGCATCCATCGCATCTTTGTAGCCTGCGGTGCGCTGCTGGGCGTTGGTGGTGGTCGGTACACCTTCGATGATGCCGACTTTGTCGCCCGCAGCCAGTTGCTTGGCCAGGTAGTCACCCACCAGCTTGGAGCCTTTGCGGTTGTCCGGGCCTACGAACGGGATGTCGAGGTGTTTGCTTTTCAGTACGTCCGGATCCAGACGATTGTCGATGTTGACGACCTTGATGCCGGCATCGGAGGCTTTCTTCAGCACAGTAACCAGTGCCTTGGAATCGGCAGGGGCAATGACGATGGCGTTGACTTTGGCAAGGATCATCTGGTTGACGATATCGATCTGCGCACTGGTATCGGTTTCGTTCTTGATACCGTTGGTGATCATGTCAAAGTCGGCGGCGTGTTCTTTCTGATAAGACTTTGCGCCCTCTTGCATGGTGACAAAGAATTCATTGGCGAGGGATTTCATCACCAGGCCGACCTTGGGTTTGGCGGCGGCGTCATCAGCAAAGGCAGAGGAAAGAGGTAGCGCAGCGGATGCGGCAGCAAGCACAGCGACAGCAAGAAGACGTCCAGCAAATGGCAGCTTCATGGGTTCACTCCGATCTTATGATTATTGTGAGCAACGCTTGCACCGTGATACATCTCGCAAACGTTTGCGTTATCCAAACTATGAGAACCTTGTCGAGATTTGTCAACGGGGGAAATACGTCTTTCATCCGGGCCCTATGACCCCTGCCTTTACGGCATACCGATAATGCGGTTAAACATCGCCCTCCGCCTGTCGCGCTCTAAAACGACAGGCAGTGACACCTTGTCGTACACATCCCGTCGATAATTCATCAACGTTTTCGGACAACCGAACGCGATACGGCCTCGCCGTTCGGAAAGCCGGACAGCAAGCCTGCCGAGCAATCTTGAAACTCAACATAAGTTGTTATAAATCAACATGTTAATTTATAACCAAAGACACAATCAGCTTGGTACAAATCCTGCTCTTTCTCAGCACCTCGCGGCGTTCAGAACCGCCCGGGTGTTCTAGATGAACCTGCTACCGCACTCATCAAAAACCAGAGAGAAAAATAATGAAATCTGCACTGAAGACCTTTGCTCCGGGCGCCCTCGCCCTCCTGCTGCTGTTCCCCGTTGCCGCCCAGGCAAAGGACGTTGAAACCAAGACCAAACTGTCCAACGTGGTGATTCTCGCCACCGGCGGCACCATTGCCGGTGCTGGCGCCAGCGCTGCCAACAGCGCCACCTACCAGGCGGCCAAAGTCGGCATCGAGCAATTGATTGCCGGTGTTCCTGAGCTTAGCCAGATCGCCAATGTGCGCGGCGAGCAAGTGATGCAAATTGCTTCCGAAAGCATCAACAACGAAAACCTGCTGCAACTGGGTCGCCGTGTTGCCGAACTGGCCGACAGCAAGGACGTGGACGGCATCGTGATCACCCACGGCACCGACACCCTGGAAGAAACCGCCTACTTCCTTAACCTGGTGGAAAAAACCGACAAGCCAATCGTGGTGGTCGGCTCTATGCGTCCAGGCACCGCCATGTCAGCGGACGGCATGCTCAACCTGTACAACGCCGTGGCCGTGGCCGGCAGCAAAGATGCACGCGGCAAGGGCGTGCTGGTGACCATGAACGACGAGATCCAATCGGGTCGCGACGTCAGCAAGATGATCAACATCAAGACCGAGGCGTTCAAGAGCCCATGGGGCCCGCTGGGCATGGTGGTTGAAGGTAAATCCTACTGGTTCCGCCTGCCTGCCAAGCGCCACACCATGGATTCGGAATTCGACATCAAGACCATCAAGAGCCTGCCGGACGTGGAAATCGCTTACGGTTACGGCAACGTGAGTGACACCGCCGTTAAGGCCCTGGCCCAAGCCGGCGCCAAAGCCATCATCTATGCCGGTACCGGCAACGGTTCGGTGTCTTCAAAGGTTGTGCCTGCCCTGCAGGAGCTGCGCAAGCAAGGCGTGCAGATCATTCGTTCTTCCCACGTGAATGCTGGCGGTTTCGTGCTGCGTAATGCCGAACAGCCTGATGACAAATACGATTGGGTGGCTGCCCATGACCTGAATCCGCAGAAAGCGCGGATCCTGGCGATGGTTGCTCTGACCAAGACTCAGGACAGCAAAGAGCTGCAACGGATGTTCTGGGAATATTGATTCCTGGCAACACCCTGGTAGAGGCGGGTTAACCCGCCTCTACTTCGTTTCAAGCCCCCTCGCTACAACACCCCGCCAATACCAAGCCCGCGAAATCGCCGTCACATGCCTACCTTTGAGCTTTAAGCAGTTGCGAAATTGTTTACAGTTAAATACTGTATGCGCATACAGCAAACTAAGGAATGCTCCGTGGCAAAGTCTTCTTGCGCAGCGCCAACTCCACCTGATGCCTACCAACGCCTAGCCGTTCGCGTGCAAAAAATCATCAATTCAACTAACGCCCAGAAAACCAAGGCAGCTTTGATCTTCCGCTTGCCGCAAGAGCCGGAGGAAGAATGGGCACGCTTACTGGAAGAAATTGCGGAAAACGATAACGTCACCCTCGCCTATCGGGACGACGGCGGCGTGCAAATTTTCTGGGTTGTACCGAAGGAAGAATGAGTCAATGAGTGCTCGCTTTACTGCTTTTTTTTGTCTGTTTTTTACCATTACCGCTCACGCCCAAGCGCCTCGAACCTTCAGCGAAGCCAAGAAAATCGCCTGGACGCTATACGCCCCACAATCCACGGAATTTTACTGCGGCTGCAAATACACCGGGAACCGGGTGAACTTGAAAGCCTGCGGTTACATCCCACGCAAAAATGCCAATCGTGCCGCACGCATCGAATGGGAACACATTGTTCCTGCCTGGCAGATCGGGCATCAGCGCCAATGCTGGCAGACCGGCGGACGCAAAAACTGTACGCGCCACGATGAGGTGTTCAAGCGCGCCGAAGCGGATTTGCATAACCTGGTACCGAGCATCGGCGAGGTCAATGGCGACCGTAATAACTTCAGCTTTGGGTGGTTGCCGGTTCAACGTGGGCAGTACGGCTCATGCCTGACCCAAGTGGATTTCAAGGCCAAGAAGGTCATGCCACGCCCGTCGATTCGCGGGATGATCGCCCGGACGTATTTCTATATGAGCAAACAGTACGGCCTGCGCCTGTCAAAACAGGACCGCCAACTGTATGAAGCCTGGAACAAGACCTACCCGGTACAAGCCTGGGAGCGCCAGCGCAACCAGACCGTAGCGTGTGTGATGGGGCGTGGTAACGAATTTGTTGGCCCGGTGAATCTGAAGGCCTGCGGCTGAAGGTGGGCGGGACTCCCGCCCAACCTGCCGGTTACTGTGCAGTCTTATGCTCGATGACCTGCGACTCGGTGTCGTTTTTCTTGGCGCGTGCCAGTTTTTCAGTCAATAACGTCTGCTTGGCTTCGGCTTCGGCCTTGCTGGCGAACGGCCCCAGCAATACCTGGTCCTTGCCGTCTTCCTTCACGATGTAGAAATTGAAACCATGCTCCAGCAACCAGGCGGTCAGGTCAGTGATCGCCTGCAGCTTGTGATCCGGCGGCCCGACCCACACGTCCCATTCCTGAGCGGCAATCGCCCCGGTTTGTGCCTGGCTTTCGGCCACGGCAGGCTTGGCCTTGGGCGCTTCGACAGATTTGCCTTCACCGCAACCGGCTAATGCCAACACCGCCATTGCCATCGCTACTTTACGCACTGCCCTGCTCCTTAAAGGATAAAGAGGCAACTTTATCATTCACTGTCTATTCTGGCCGTCATAAACGTTGGCTTAAACAATGCGAATGATGTATCGCAGACCTGTATGATGCCGCCATGGGAATTAATGTCGCCTCTATGCGTCCTAAAAGAGGCAGTCACAGGGAAGCGCTTAGCAGTAAGCTACACACATCCGACACCTGCCCTGTCTGAAACATGTGTCCTTAAAAGTAATCAAGGAGAAGTCCATGCTTATACTCACCCGCAAAGTCGGTGAAAGCATAAACATCGGTGATGACATTACGATCACCATCCTGGGCGTTAGCGGCCAGCAAGTACGAATCGGCATCAACGCACCCAAGGACGTTGCCGTGCATCGCGAGGAGATTTACCAGCGTATCCAGGCCGGCCTGACCGCTCCGGACAAAAACCAGACGCCTTGAACCGCCCTCAGTAGCCAGCCCTTTCGTTCACTGTAACGGCTGGCGAAGACCCTTTCGGCTGTTCGCGTTTTTTGCGTCCATAGCGGCCCTTCCTCATCTTCAGTGCAAGATGAAACTATCTTTACACTTGGAACTTGTCACGTGCGGCGCAGCCAAATCCCCTGACCCATTCTGCTGACATCTGAGCGCACTCAGGAGTACGTCGATGAGGCGCACCTCGATGCAACACTTTGTCACCCATTCCTGGATGATCGCCCTGCTGGTCGGGCTAGCCTTTGCAGGCGTGGAATATGGCTTGAGGTATAAAGTTGAAGGCGCAGATGCCATCGATGCCCCTTCTTGGCTGGACTTGGTGTTACTCCTGTGCGGTTACCTGTTTATGTTCTGCCTGAAGCCGATACAGGTGACTATTCAACGCAAAATGAGCCAACGAGCCCATCACCGGCCCCGCCAAAAAACGCAGGTTAATGGCCGGTAACAAGCTATCAGATCGCTGGTACTTACAGCCTCGCAGTAAGATCTAAGCTTGGGCTTGCACGATCAGTGAAAGGCCTTAAAGCAGATGGATAGCCTCTGCCACTTGCAAATTAAATCCGCACTGTCAGCACGCCTGCCCAGCGACAAGATCGCGTGTACTTAGCACGCTGACGACACCCTTTTTAGCCATTCTGAGTGGTCCGGAAACCGACCATTTCGCGATTACCGGAATCGTACGCGCCCACCATCGCGACGCCGAAGCGATTGCCCGGCTGCCAATGAGATCCTCCAGAAAATGGCGATGTCACGCCAGGCTCTGCAAGCGCAGCAGGCCGTCACCACCCTGCTGGACGCTCAACTGCTCATACCCATCGATACAAGCATGTGCCGTGACCATCGGCGTCAAGTGCGTCGAGGTCACCACCACCACAGCGGCGCCCGCCGCCTCCCCCGCTCGAATCCCTACCGTCGCATCCTCGAACACCAGGCAGTCTTGCACGCAAACACCTAGACGCTGCGCGCCAAGTACATAACAGGCAGGGTCCGGCTTGCCATTGGCGACATCCTCGGCGGTGACCAGCACCGCCGGCGGCGAAATACCTGCTGCTTGCAACCGACGCAGCGCCAGCTCCTTGGGTGCAGAGGTCACTAACGCCCACTGATCGCCGGGCAACCGGTTTAAGAACTCAATGGCACCGGGAATCGCAACAACACCCTCGACATCATTCAACTCAGCGTCGGTAATCCACTGCGCTTCAACCTGCGGGTCAACGTCGGGGAGCGCTTGGCGGGTGATGGTGTCGATGGCGCGGGCGCCATGGATGGTGCTCAGCAAGACCGCCACATCCAAGCCGTGGCGTTCAGCCCAGAGACTCCACACCCGCTCGGCGGCGGCGATGGAGTTGAGCAAAGTCCCATCCATATCGAATAGAAAGGCGCGGTAGCGTTGAGTAAATACGGCTGGACCTGGGATGGACACTGCTTGGCTTTCCTTTTAATCGGTAACTAATGCTGACCTCCGATGCAATCTACGGGTCGCCCTCACACTTGTAAACGCTGCGCACGGACACCCACGCCTCTGCATTACAACCTTGTAATCAAGCTGTAAGTCTTGTCAGCACCCTCACTTCATACAGTGGAGTCGCCAGTCACCCACACCGGTTGACGCCACTTCCCACCGATGAAAAGGGTCCACCCAATGAAGCCTGCTAGCAAACTCTGCCTGATCGCCGCCAGCCTGTTGGTGCTGGGTACCGGCACCGCGATGGCTGGCACCGTCGCGCCGGTCAAAGCCAACAACGGAGTGCTGGTAGACGGCGCTTGGGCTGACGATTCGAGCGGGTCGGAAGTGATCACCCGGCTCCAGGCCGCCGGCCTGCACGTCACCTCCGTACAGAACCCGCTGATCTCGGTCACTGGTGTCCCACGCCAAGGAAACCACTGACCTGATCCTCGAAGCGTCCGGTCGCCAGCCTTAAGTCCTTCATTAAGAACTTGTCATGATCCTGTTGGCTGGCTGTTGGGGGCGCCTGATTACTGTGAACTCGCTGCCAAGACTCGGCAGCCAACCTTTAAAGAGAGCTACTGCCATGAAACTGTTTATCTTGGGTTTTTCCGCTTTACTTGCCACCGGTTCCGCGTTTGCCGCCGACACCACGCCTGCCAAAAACGTGATACACGACAAGACCGGTTTCTTCGTGCACCTGGATGTCGACAAAGTCCTGTCGACCACCGACACCTACGGCCAGTGCGGCATCGTTCCCGCCCGCCTTGACTACCTCGACCATCAGGGCCGCGAACATGTGCTGGACTACCAGGTGCAGGGCACCGGTTGCGCCAGTGACAATTGATCGGGCTACACTTGCGCCACGCACAGAGCCAGAGCACTTCCCATGAATATCCTCGTAGTCGAAGACGAACCCAAGGCCGGCAATTATCTGCTCAACGGCCTGCAGGAACTGGGTTACTCCGTGAGCCTCGCCCGAGATGGCGTGGACGGCTTGCACCAGGCGCTGGAAACGCCCTTCGACGTCATTGTGCTGGATGTGATGATGCCGAAAATGGACGGTTGGGAAGTGCTGCGCCGCCTGCGCAAAGAAGCCGACACGCCGGTGTTGTTCCTCACTGCCCGCGACGACATCGCCGACCGCATCAAGGGCCTGGAATTGGGCGCCGATGATTACCTGATCAAACCGTTCTCCTTCGCCGAACTGGTCGCGCGCTTGCGCACCCTGACCCGCCGCGGCTCGAGCCGCGAAGAAGAACAGCTGCACATCGCCGACCTGCAAATCGACGTGCTCAAACGCCGCGTCACGCGCGCCGGTACGCGCATCACCCTGACCAATAAAGAATTCGCCCTGCTGCACCTGTTCGCTACCCATCAGGATCAAGTGTTGTCACGCTCGATGATCGCCTCACGGGTATGGGACATGAACTTCGACAGCGACACCAATGTAGTCGACGTCGCCGTACGGCGCCTGCGCCTGAAGATCGACGACCCGTTCCAGCTCAAGCTGATCCATAGCGTGCGCGGCATTGGCTACCGCTTCGATACCCTGCCATGAACAATCGCCGGCACTACTCACTGACCCTGCGCCTGGCGCTGATCTTCGCCTTGCTCGCCTTCGCCCTACTGGCCACGTTGGGTGTAGCGCTGTACCGCGAACTTGAGCGCGAACTGATCAAGCGTGACGATGGCGCACTGATCTATCGCGCCGATCAATTGCGCAACTTGCTCAACGACAGCAACACTCTCGAGCTGATCAAGACCAAGCCGGAGCTGTTCCAGAACATGCTGGGCAACAGCGAGTCGGTGCTGAGCATCGCCGCGCCAGGGCAGAAGCCATTGCTGCTGGTCAACCCAGGCAACATTGAAATACCGAACGTCACGCCCGTGCCAAAAGACCACGCGCTGGGCTTCTCTGATGTGCACCATTTACCTGGCGTGAACGGCGTGCCCTTCGCCACCGTGGCCGCGTCCATCGACTCCGGCGACCTGGGCAGCCTGCAAGTCACCACCGGGCGTTTGATGACCGAGCGCACAGCCATGCTCGCCAGCTATCGTCTGAGTGTGTTTGTGCTGGCCTGCATCGCGTCGATCATTCTCGCCTTGGTCGGCTACCTGCTGGTGCACCGTGGCCTGCTGCCGTTGCGGCGCCTGGCCAAGCACGCCCAAGGCATCGGCATCGCCAACCTGGCTGAACGCCTCGGCAGCCACGGTACGCCGAAAGAGCTGTTACCGATGATCGACTCGTTCAACACCATGCTAGAGCGGCTGGCCAAGGGCTTTGTGCAACTGGGCCAGGTGTCCACCGACATGGCTCACGAACTGCGCACGCCGATCAACAACCTGCTGGGCGAAACCCAGGTGGCCTTGCAACAAAACCGCAGCATCGAAAACTACCAGCAGTTGCTCGCCTCCAATGTTGAAGAGCTCGAACGCCTGGCGAGAATGCTCGACAACATGTTGTTCCTCGCCCGCACCGACCCGGCCAGCGCCCTGCGCCAGCGCCAGGAGCTGAGTGCGGCGGATGAAGTGGAGCGCATGGCTGACTACTTCGAAGGGTTGGCGAACGATGTGGATATCAGCATTCTCGCGCAGGGCGAAGGCGTGATCTGGGCCGAGCCGATGCTGCTGCGCCGGGCGCTGGCAAATCTGTGTGCCAACGCCATCAAGTACGGCGCGCCGAGTTCGGAGCTGCTGATTAAAGCGACGCCCGATGCAGAAGGCATCAGCCTGAGCGTTAGCAACCGCGGTGAAACCATTCCCGCCGAACACCTGCCCAGGCTGTTTGAGCGGTTCTATCGGGTAGACGAGTCACGGGAACGTTCGAGCCAGTCAAACGGGCTAGGGCTATCGATTGTTGCGACCATCATGCAGTTGCATGGCGGTCGCTACAGCGTTACCAGTGAGGCGGGGGTGACGTGTTTTGAGTTGTTTTTCCCGAGGCGGGAAGCCTGAAAGGCTCGACCGGAATTCGGCAGGTCAGCTGACCTGCCCACCGGTTTGCGCGATATCCACCTGCGTCTCCCAGGCCGCTTGTACCGCAACCCGTAACCCTTCAACCAACGTCTGCGCCGCCATCCACGACTGCACCGAAGTAGCCACGTGTTCCGGCTTGCTGAGCGGCACGTGGATAAAACCACTGCGTATAGCCGTACCGGCGAGCGCATGCTGCAGCAGGTAAAACACCTGATTACACACGAACGTGCCCGCCGTCTGCGAGACCGACGCCGCAATCCCGGCCTCGCGCACTGCCTTGACCATGGCCTTAATGGGTAACGTGCTGAAGTACGCGGCCGGCCCACCGTCCACCACCGCCGTGTCGATAGGTTGCTCACCCAGGTTGTCGGGGATGCGTGCATCGTTCACGTTGATCGCCACCCGCTCAATCGAGATATCACTACGCCCAGGCCCGAGCCCCGTGGCGATCACCATCACCGGGCGCAGTTCGGCGATCAACTGGGCCAGGCACTCCCCTGCCGTGGCAAACGCACAGGGCAGTCGACGCGCAACAATGTGTACTTCGCCACCCAGTTGCACGCCATCCAACTGGCGTGCAGCCTCCCAGGACGGGTTGATCAGGTCGTGGTCAAAGGGCTCGAAGCCCGTCAGCAACACCGTTTGCATTTTGGCCTCACATCAACAGATAGAGCAGAACAATATTGACCACCAGCATCATCAACGCCGTCGGCAGCTGGGCCTTGATGACCGCGTTCTTGTCCGGCAACTCCAGCAGTGCCGCAGGGACGATATTGAAGTTGGCAGCCATCGGCGTCATCAACGTACCGCAATAGCCGGAGAACATGCCGATCGCCGCCATCACCGCCGGGTTACCGCCGTAAATGCCCACCAGCACCGGTACACCGACACCGCCGGTCATCACCGGGAAAGCCGCAAAACCGTTACCCATGATCACGGTGAACAGGGCCATGCCCAGCACATAGACCATCACCGCCACCAACTTGAAATCCAGGTTGATGTAGGTGGTTGTGACATGAGCGACGGCCGTACCGACACCCGCCTCATTGAACAACAGCCCGAGCATTGCCAGCATCTGCGGCAGCACCATGGCCCAGCCCAGGGCCTCAGTCAGGCGCCGGGATTCGCGCAAGGCTTGCACCGGCGTATCACGGGTCAGCCAACATGCCAGGCCGAGAGCGATCAAGCAGCCGATACCCAATGATACAAAGGTGGTGTTTTTCGGGTCCAGCAGCGGCACGCCACCGATTTCGGTGTGTTTTAGCAGGACTGAACCAATCACAGTCGTCAGGGGAATGGCCAACGCCGGGATAAACAGCTTATGGCCCAGACGACCGGCACTCGCGCGGGACGCCTTTTCATGCAGTTCGGCATGCTTGCCACGGCCGACGCCTCCGAGGCCCGCAATCAGTGCCATCATCACCACACCGGCGCCGATGACCACCGACGGCAGGCGTTCGCCTATCAGGAACGGAATAGCAAACAGCAGCCAAAAAAGTGCGGTGGACCAACGCTTGGGGTGGGTTCGGTCAAAAAGGATCATGCCTGCGGTGATCAGCAACAGAATGCCGGCTAGCCAGTACAGGTATTGGATAGAGATGATCATCGCGCGACCTCCACGGGCGCGGCGACGGGTGTCATCTCGCGGGTAAGTCTTCGATCAAAGCGATGCAGGCGAATCGCATGGATGATAAACGCACAGATCGCTGTCGGGATGCCCCACACCGCGATGTGCAATGGCTCCACATCGATGCCCGAGCCCAATAGGAAGGTGTGCATCAAGGCAATCGCACCAAAGGCGACAAAGATGTCCTCACCGAAAAACAGCCCGACGTTATCGGTCGCCGCACACATAGCCAACACTTTATGACGTAGCTTGTCCGGCAGCTTGCCGTAGCGTTTTTCCGCCGCCCCTTCGGCCATCGGCGCCAGCAGCGGCCGTACCATTTGCGGGTGGCCGCCTAGGCTGGTCAGCCCCATGGCTGCCGTGGACTCGCGCACAAACAGGTAGATGATCAACAAACGCCCGACCGTGGCGCGCTCAAAGCGCGCAATCCAGTTCTGTGCATGCAAGCGCAGGCCATGGCGCTCCAGCAGGCCAATGACCGCCAGGGGCAATAACAGGATCAGTTGCAGGGCACGGGTCTGAAGGAAACCTTCACCCATGCTGGCGAGGATTTTTTCCAACGGAAAGTTCGCAGCAAGCCCGGTGGCGATGGCGGCGGCGGTGACCACCAACAGAGGATTGAAGCGCAAGACGAAGCCAACCACGATGACAAGTACGCCGATCAACGGCCATAGGTTCACAACAGTTTGCATGACGGTGGGGTCCTTGAATGCGCGCTGCGGCGCCATTACAGCAGGATGTGAACAAAGGGTTCACAGCATGAAAGTAGCGTGCAGCCCGGCGCGGTTTTTTATTGTTGACCTGGAAGGTCGAGCGTCAGTGGCGGCAACTTTGCTGCTTGGGGGCGGGAGGTGTCCAACAAGAAAAATTGTAGCTGCAAACCAATAAATTTTGTGGGTGATTGGCGCCAGTTAATCTGGCGCCGTGCGGGGATTCAAGCCAGGCGTTTTTGGAAAAAGTACCGCTGATGCCCCCTCGGGTAATCGGCAATATGACCAAACTCACTAAAGCCCAGTTTTTGATAAAAACCCGGCGCCTGGAAGCTGAACGTATCCAGCCAAATACCAACACATCCCCGCTCACGGGCCAGGTCTTCAGCGGCGCACATCAAACGCGTACCGGTGCCTTGGGTACGCATCTGATCGGGGATGCTCAGAAGCTCTACAAACAGCCAGCCATAGGAAATCTTCCCGTAAAGGCCACCCACCACCTCTTGCGAAGCAGGGTCGCGCAGTAAAATTCCTACGGTTTCGAACGGCATTTCGCCGGTATGGCTGAGGTTATACGCCCTCAGCGGTTTGAGGATGGCCTCACGCTCCTGCGCCGTTACGTCGAACGACACTTCCATCACCAATTCCATCGTACCCCCCTGGTTTGAATTCAATCGCTCGCCAGTATGACCAAGTCACTGCGACTTGAGCAGCGCTTCATAATCGGCGCAGATCTGCGCGCGAATCATCAACGCCGCAGCGCCCAAAGCCACAGCATCCTGCCCAGCAGTCCCGATTTGAATGCTTGGGCGTGGGCGTTCGGG
>NZ_UYXQ01000064.1 GCF_900624995.1 Pseudomonas antarctica | reverse complement strand
CGTCCTCATCGGTAAGCAACCCATTGCACAGCAAGGTCGGGAAGCCGAGTTGGCGCATCAGCGGTTTGGAGAACTCGTATAAGTTGTCTGACAAAATCACCACCTGGAAGCGCTCGCGCAGCCAGTTGACGAACTCGATGGCACCGTCCAGCGGCTTGAGGGTGGCGATCACTGCCTGGATATCGGCGAGCTTGAGCCCATGCTCGTCGAGGATGCGCAGGCGTTGCTTCATCAGCACGTCGTAATCGGGAATATCCCGGGTGGTGGCCCGCAAGGATTCAATACCGGTTTTTTCAGCGAAGGCGATCCAGATTTCTGGAACCAGTACCCCTTCCAGGTCGAGACAGGCAATTTCCACAACACACCCCTATTTATCTTATTCAAGTTGAGCGAGCAAAAGGACTGCCGAACTCTAGCGATTCAAGCTGGCCGCCGCAACGCAGGACGGATTTTGATACCATCACTCCCCTATAGAGCGCTCAGCGCCACTGACCTGTAGGAACCGTCCTGATGACCCAAGCCTTCGATGTCGCTGAACTCGCCGCGACTTATGCCAACAAATCCGCCCAAGACATTCTCAAGCTGGCGTTCAGCCAGTTCGGCGATGACCTGTGGATTTCCTTCAGCGGTGCCGAGGACGTGGTGCTGGTAGACATGGCTTGGAAGCTGAACAAGAACGTTAAGGTGTTCAGCCTCGACACGGGCCGCCTGCACCCGCAGACCTACCGGTTCATCGAGCAGGTGCGTGAGTTCTACAAGATCGACATCGAGCTGATTTCGCCGGACCAGAGCAAGCTGGAACCCTTCGTCAAGGAAAAGGGCCTGTTCAGTTTCTACAAGGACGGCCATGGCGAATGCTGTGGCGTGCGCAAGATCGAACCGCTGCGGCGCAAACTGTCCGACGTAAGCGCCTGGGCCACCGGCCAACGCCGTGACCAGAGCCCTGGCACCCGCAGCCAGGTGGCAGCCTTGGAAATCGATACGGCGTTCTCCACACCCGAGCGCACCCTGTACAAATTCAACCCGCTGGCGCAAATGACCAGCGAGGAAGTCTGGGGTTACATCCGTATGCTCGAACTGCCATACAACAGCCTGCATGAACGCGGGTTTATCAGCATCGGCTGCGAGCCGTGCACCCGTCCGGTATTGCCGAACCAGCATGAGCGTGAGGGCCGATGGTGGTGGGAAGAAGCTACGCAGAAGGAATGTGGGTTGCACGCTGGGAATATCATCAGCAAGGCCTGAGATTGAGTGCCGTAAACATGTGGGAGCGGACTTGCCCGCGATGAGGGCGTGTCAGTCAATGAGGAGTTGGCTGATACACCGCTATCGCGGGCAAGCCCGCTCCCACATTTACTTTGTGGTGGCTGTAATGTTGTACACATCAATGTAACCATCGGTGCCATTTATGTGTGCAATTTATTTTATTTCGCACCAAAACGTAACACCCATCTCCGCCTGCTTTTTGCCTCTTGAATAGAGCGCCTCTCCAGCGAAAAATAAATACCTGTTCAAACGGTCAATTTATATCGCTTTTAATTCAGTCAGTTATTTGAATACCTAACAAAAAGGAAATTACTCGCGGTTTTGATAGCCCGAAAACTGGCACGCATGTGGCTTAACGTGAATTACGCTTTGTATACAATAAATACAAAACATACATACACTTTGCCATCCTAGGCGCTGCCGAAGATGCGCCGGAGCCTGCCGGAATGCGTACAAGCCTCTCGAACAACATCGCGCTGGATCTGCCCTCCTCCTCCTTGCACCCCGAGCCTGCAAGCCTTGGCCCGCAGGTGCTCAGCCCGCGTCTGCACAACAAGGATCTGGCGCCCACCAAGACCGAAGGCCGACGCTGGGGGTGCTACAGCATCTTTGCGTTGTGGACCAACGACGTGCACAACATCGCCAACTATTCATTCGCCATCGGCTTGTATGCGTTGGGGCTTGGCGGCTGGCAAATTCTGTTATCGCTGGGGATCGGCGCGGCACTGGTGTACTTCTTCATGAACCTGTCAGGCTTTATGGGCCAGAAAACCGGAGTGCCATTTCCGGTCATCAGCCGCATCAGTTTCGGCATCCACGGCGCACAGATCCCGGCGTTAATCCGCGCGGTCATCGCGATTGCCTGGTTTGGTATCCAGACCTACTTGGCCTCGGTGGTTTTCCGCGTGTTGTTGTCGGCAATTCATCCGGGGTTTGCCGAGTATGACCACAACTCGATCCTGGGTTTATCCACTTTGGGCTGGGCGTGTTTCGTGGCGATCTGGTTTGTGCAACTGGTGATCCTGGCTTACGGCATGGAAATGGTGCGCCGCTATGAAGCGTTCGCCGGGCCGGTGATTCTGGTGACGGTGGCTTCGCTCGCGGGCTGGATGTACTTCCAGGTCGGCGGCAACATTGCCTGGTCAATTCGCGAGCCGCTGAGCGGCGGCGAGATGTGGCGCAATATCTTTGCCGGTGGCGCGTTGTGGCTGACGATCTACGGCACGCTGATCCTCAACTTCTGCGACTTTGCCCGCTCCTCACCGTGCCGCAAGACCATCCTGGTCGGTAACTTCTGGGGCTTGCCGGTGAATATCCTGGTGTTTGCCGCAATCACCGTGCTGCTGTGCGGCGGGCAGTTCCAGCTCAATGGCCGGGTCATCGAAAGCCCGACCGAAATCATCGCGGCCATCCCCAACACCTTCTTCCTGGTGCTGGGCTGCCTGGCGTTCCTGATCGTCACGGTGGCAGTGAATATCATGGCCAACTTCGTCGCGCCGGCATTTGTGCTGAGTAACCTGGCGCCCAAGTACCTGAACTTTCGCCGCGCCGGGCTGATCAGCGCCACCTTGGCGGTGCTGATCCTGCCGTGGAACCTCTACAACAGCCCGCTGGTGATCGTGTATTTCCTCTCCGGCCTTGGCGCACTGCTGGGCCCGTTGTACGGGGTGATCATGGTCGATTACTGGCTGATCCGTAAAAGCCAAGTGAATGTCTTGCAGTTGTATAGCGAAGACCCGCATGGCGTTTATTACTACAGCCGTGGGGTCAATTTGCGCGCAGTCGCAGCGTTCGTGCCTGCGGCAGTGATCGCCATCCTGCTGGCGCTGCTGCCTGGTTTTGCCAGCGTCGCACCGTTTTCCTGGCTGTTTGGCGCCGGTATTGCAGGGCTGTTGTACCGGCTGATCGCCAAGCGCCAAGCGTTTTACGCCGATGTCAGCGGCGAAAGCATTGCAGTCGATAACGTCAGTCATTAATCAAGGACATTCCATGCGCATCCTCGTGGTCAACGTCAACACCACCGCCTCCATCACCGAGACCATCGCCCAGCAGGCACGGGCCGTGGCCTCACCGGGCACCGAAATTGTCGGGCTCACTCCCTACTTTGGCGCGGAGTCGGTGGAGGGCAATTTTGAGAGCTACTTGGCGGCCATCGCGGTGATGGACCGGGTGATGGCCTACGACCAGCCGTTTGATGCTGTGATCCAGGCCGGCTATGGCGAACATGGCCGTGAAGGGTTGCAGGAGTTGTTGAACGTGCCGGTGGTGGACATCACCGAAGCGGCAGCCAGCACGGCGATGTTTTTAGGGCATGCCTACTCAGTGGTCACCACGCTGGACCGCACCGTGCCACTGATCGAAGACCGGCTGAAACTCGCCGGCCTGTACCAACGCTGCGCCTCGGTACGCGCCAGCGGCATGGCGGTGCTGGAACTGGAAGAAGACCCGCTGGCCGCCATGGAAGCCATCGTGCGCCAGGCAGAATTGGCCATCCTTGAGGACAAGGCCGAAGTGATCTGCCTGGGCTGCGGCGGCATGGCCGGGCTGGATGAGCAGATTCGCCAGCGCACCGGCGTGCCGGTGGTGGATGGGGTGACGGCGGCGGTGACCATTGCTGAATCGCTGGTGCGACTGGGGTTATCGACGTCGAAGATCAGGACGTATGCGACGCCGAGGTCGAAGAAGGTCATTGGTTGGCCCAGTCAGTTCGGCAGGTAGACCGAGTCGCGGCCGGCAGCCGTGATCAAATCGCGCTGAACCGTTGCCCCAGTTTCTGCTCGGCAAACTGCTCGATGATGAACTCCACAAACGCGCGGGTCTTGCCGGGCAGCAGTTTGTGTTCGGCGTAGTAGAGAGAGATGTTGCCGTCGTCGACGTACCAGTCGGACAACACCCGCACCAGTGCGCCGCTGTCGAGGAACGGCACGGCCATCGGCATGCTCACGAGTGCAATACCCAGACCTTGGGCACTCGCGCAGCAGGCGGCTTCGGAGTCGCTCATGGTCATGCGTGGTTTGAGAACAAGCGGGCGTTGTTCACGCTCCGGGCCGGTGAGCTGCCAAGTACGCACGCGGCCGGTTTGCGGAGATCGGATCAGGATGCCCAGGCACCGCGATAAATCTTCGGGCGCGTGCACCGGCAGGCGCCGCGCCAAGTAATCCGGGGAAGCCACCAACACCCGATGCGCGGGGGACAGCTTGCGCGCCACCACGCCTTGGGGCAGTTCAAAACCACCGCCAATGGCGGCATCGAAGCCTTGGCCGATCAGGTCGACTTGGCGGTTTTCGAAGTGCCAGTCCGGGCTGATATCCGGGAAGCGGCGCATAAATTCCGCCAGCAGCGGCACCACATAACGATTGCCGAATACCGTGCCCATGCTGACCTTGAGCGTGCCCACCGGTCGCCCTTCGGCGCTGGCCAGGTTAGCCACAGCGTTCTGGATGGTGGTAAGACTGCCGCTGACTTCTTCGAGGAACAGCTTGCCGGCTTCGGTCAGGGTCAGGCGTCGAGTGCTGCGCTGGAACAGGCGCACACCCAGGCGCGCTTCCAGCTTGGCGACGCTTTTACCCACCGCCGCCGGGGTCAGGCTCAAGTGCCGGGCGGCTTCGGCAAAGCTACCGCCTTCGGCGCTGCGCACGAAACATTCGATACTGCCAAAGCTTTCCATATCGACCCATTCTAAACTTTTGGTTTACACAGACTATAGCAATCACGGTCTACCGGGTTGGGTGGGTGAAGTCGATACTCGACCCATTAACGACTTGGAGATCGACATGACCACACACAACCTCACTGGCAAAGTCGCCTTGATTCAAGGCGGTTCCCGCGGTATTGGCGCCGCCATCGTCAAGCGCCTTGCCGCACAAGGCGCAGCCGTCGCTTTTACCTATGTCAGCTCTGCGGCGAAAGCTGAAGAGTTGCAGAGCAGCGTGATCAGCGCAGGCGGCAAAGCCTTGGCAATCCAGGCTGACAGCGCCGATGCCGCAGCGATTCGCCACGCGGTCAACACCACCGTCGAAGCCTTTGGGCGCCTGGATATCCTGGTGAACAACGCCGGTGTGCTGGCCATCGCCCCGCTGGAGGATTTCAAGCTGGAAGACTTCGACCAGACCCTGGCGATCAATGTGCGCAGTGTGTTTATCGCCACCCAGGAGGCGGCCAAACATATGAGCGAAGGTGGCCGCGTGATCAACATCGGCAGCACCAATGCCGAGCGCATGCCGTTTGGCGGCGGTGGCCCGTATGCGATGAGCAAGGCGGCGCTGGTGGGGTTGACCAAGGGCCTGGCACGGGACTTGGGGCCGCGCGGCATCACCATTAACAATGTGCAGCCTGGGCCGGTGGACACGGACATGAACCCGGCGAGTGGTGAGTTTGCCGAGACGTTGATTGGGCTGATGGCGGTGGGGCGTTATGGGCAGGTGGAGGAGATAGCGAGTTTTGTAGCCTATCTGGCAGGGCCTGAGGCTGGGTATATCACCGGTGCCAGCTTGACCATCGATGGTGGCTTCAGCGCATAACACAATGGGGAGCTGGCTTACCTGCGATGGCGCTCTTGAGGGCGCTATCGCAGGCAAGCCAGCTCCCACATTTTTCAAACGTGTTGCGTCAGGCCATGGGTGGCAAGCCATACGCGGCCAGGTCGAAGTCTGCGAGTTTGCGGATAATCTGGTCGGCGTGGTGGTATTTGCTGTCGGCCATGGCTTCATCCGGCACGGCGATGGCGGTCATGTTGGCGGCTTTGGCGGCGGTGACACCGAACGGCGAATCTTCGAACACCAGGCAGTCTTCTGGCGCGACGCCCAGGCGACGTGCGGCGGTCAGGAAGATGTCCGGCGCAGGCTTGGCGGCACCGACTTGCGGGTCGTCAGCGGTGACGATGGTGCCGAACAGGCCAAACCATTCGCGGTGCAATGTGGTCTTGTGACCAAACGAGTTGCGCGACGAACTGGTGCCCACCGCAATCGGAATGTTATGCGCCTTCAAGTGCCGCACCAGCGCTTCGGCGCCGGGCATGCCCAAGGCCTTGGGGAAACGCTCGCTCATTAGCGGTTCGCGGATTTCCAGAAATTCAGCCGGTGTAATCGGCAGGTCCAGCGCCTTGACTACGTAGTCGGCCAAGTCTTGAGCTCCACGCCCAATAATGTGCTGCTTGATGCCCCAGTCATAGGTGCGGCCGTAGCGTTCGGCGATGATCTGAGTAACTTCGGTGTAGATGCCTTCGGTATCCAGCAACAACCCGTCCATATCAAAAATCACGGCCTTGATTGGACCGACTGCGGTACGCGGTGCATTCATCACAACAGAACCTTGGGGAAGGACTAAAAGGTTTCAGCACAATAACGGCCGAGGTTGCCTGCAAGCAACCTTTGTGGCTCGGCGTTGATAACCACACGGATCAACTAGGCCAAGGCAGCGGTGGGCAAAGATAAGTGCAAAGATAAGTGCAAAGGCAGGCGCAAAGGCGCGCGCAAAAGGCGCGTGCCGAAGACACTCACGCAGTCGGGCTTACATGCAGCAACAGCTTCGATCAACTGGCCTCGGGAGACAGACTAACGTTGCAAGGCACCCGGCTTAGTGTATTTGCAAAATAGGCCCTAAAAACGTGTTAAAGCCTTATCAAAAAATAAGCCTTTAATAAGGCTTAAGCAGGAAAAACATGATCAGTGCGTCCCCCCACATACAAGTCATCAACGATCTGGAAGGCAAGCCTGCGTTTGTGGTTATTCCTTATGGGCAATACCTCGCACAGCAGGGCCGAAACCACCTTATTCCCTATCAAGTCGTCAACCTGATTATCGATGGGTTTACCCCCATCCGCGCCTGGCGCGAACACCTCAACCTGACCCAGGAAGACGTCGCCACACGCCTGGGTATTTCTCAATCGGCTTTCGCCCAACAAGAGGCGGTGAACAAACCTCGCCGGGCAACGCGGGAAAAGATCGCCAAGGCGTTTGGCATCAACGCCACTCAACTGGAGCTCTAGCGTTACCCAAGCACATCCGCGCCCTCATTATCGCTGCCCACGCGTTAAAATCAGCGGGAACCGCTTGGCGCCTGACGCCTGCCAACCTTAAAAGCGAACCCACACATGCTCTATCACGTAGCCGCCGACAGCCTGGTGCTGTTTCACCTGTGTTTCATCCTGTTCGTGCTGTTCGGCGGATTGCTGGCCCTCAAGTGGCGGCCGGTCATATGGCTGCACCTGCCCGCTGCGGCCTGGGGGGTGGCCGTGGAAGTGTTCCACCTGCCCTGCCCGCTGACCCGCTGGGAAAACCTGCTGCGCCACCTCGCCGGGCAAGACGGTTATGGCGGCGGGTTTATCGAGCATTACCTCCTCACGCTGATCTACCCGGCCGGGCTGACCCCGAATATCCAATTAGTGCTTGGGGCACTGGTGTTGCTGATCAACATCGCGGTGTATGTGCGCTTGATCAGGCGGGCGTAGGCAGACAGCCCAGGTCGACCAATGTAGCTTCCACCGCCTGATCCAGTGGTGTGTGGGGCTCGCGGCCCAAGGTGTCCACCAGGCGCTGGTTATCCAGGCGCAACGGGGTTTGCCACAGGTAGCGCATTTCCTGCATCTCGCGGACGGTGACGACAAAGGGCGCTATCAATTTCATCAACCACCACGGGAAGCGACCTACGCGGGGCTGACGGCCAGACCTACGCAACACCACCCGCTGGATCGCCTGAACCATCTGCGTGCCATCCACGTCCTCATGCCCCGCCATATGAAAGCGCGCAAACGCCTCAAGGGTTGCCCGACGCGCAATCAACTCGACCATCGTGCGCGCCACATCCGGCAGGTATGCCCATTGATGCAACACACCGGGCGTGCCCGGATAGCTGATGGCGTGCACGGGTTTGCCGGGTTTGACCAAGCCTTGGGCAAACCAGTTGTTGGCCACCCTGGCGCCGAAAAAGTCCCCGGCCCGCACGATCAACACCCGCGCGCCCTGCCGGGAAGCCTGCTCTAAACGCTGCTCCAGTTGCTCCCGGATCGCGCCCTTACGGGTCTGAGGGTGTTGCGGCGAGTGTTCGTGCAACACGGGAAATGCATCCGGCCCGAAGTTGTAGACCGTGCCGGGCAACACGATAGTTGCGCCTTCGGCGATGGCCGCCGCAATCGTGTTGTCGATCATCGGCATCACCAGCTCGGCCCAATTGCGATAGCCCGGCGGGTTGACGGCATGCACGATCACCGCACAGCCACGAGCGGCGGCGAGCACTTCCTGGCGATTGAGCGCATCGCCCTTGATCCAGGCAAACGCCGCGTTCTCACCGCGAGCCTTGTCCACATCCCGGGTCAGCGCACACACCTCCCAGCCTGCCGCGCTCAACTGCCGGGCCACTTCACCGCCTATCCCGCCGGTTGCACCCAATACCAGCACCTTGCTCATGACCGTCTCCCACGTTGTTAGTGAAGCCATTTTGTGTGCGGCGCCGCTATAGATAAATTACCGAAGAGCATCCAGCTGCTATACATTTATGCATGGCAACGAATATTGGTTGGGAGCTTTACCGGTCGTTCCTCGGCGTACTCAAGGAAGGATCGTTGTCGGGGGCCGCACGCCTGCTCGGCATCACACAGCCTACGGTTGGCCGGCACATCGCTGCGCTGGAAACGGCGCTGGGCGTGGTGCTGTTCACACGTTCGCCGCAAGGCTTGCTGCCCACCGCCGTCGCCCACACTT
Source organism: Pseudomonas antarctica (assembly GCF_900624995.1). GTDB lineage: Bacteria > Pseudomonadota > Gammaproteobacteria > Pseudomonadales > Pseudomonadaceae > Aquipseudomonas > Aquipseudomonas antarctica. The sequence continues at coordinate 13,519 of NZ_UYXQ01000064.1, read as the reverse complement.
TGCGCGCCCACGCCGAAACCATGGAGCGCACCGCCGCCGCCCTGGAGCGCGCCGCTTCCGCCCAAGGCGATGAAGTGCGCGGTGTAGTGCGGGTCTCCGCCAGTGAAGTGGTCGGTGTGGAAGTGCTGCCGCCGATCATCACCGCACTGCGTCACCAACACCCGCAGCTGCGCGTTGAACTGATCCTGACCAACCGCCTGATCGACCTGCTGCAACTGGAAGCCGACATCGCCGTGCGCATGGTCCGGCCCAGCCAGGAGCAACTGCTGGCGCGGCGTGTCGGCTTGATTGAAGTGGGCCTGCACGCCCGCGATGATTACCTGCAGCAGCATGGCATGCCGCTTCAGATGCAGGACTTGGTGAACCACTCGGTGATCGGCTTCGACCAGGAAAGCGCCTTCATCCGAAGCCTGGCCATCAAGGGCTTTGAGCGCAACGCCTTCGCCATCAGCAGCGACAACGACCTGGCGCAACTGGCGCTCATCCGCGCCGGTGCCGGTATCGGTGGCTGCCAGGTGCAACTGGCCAAGCAGAACCCGCGCCTGCACCGGGTATTGCCGGACGGTTTTGCGTTCAAGATGGACACCTGGGTCACCATGCACGAAGACCTGCGCAACAGCCCCCGTTGCCGGGTGACCTTTGATGCATTAGTGGCGGGTTTGCAGCGTTACGTACAGGCTTGAGACAGCCTTGTTGGTGAAGAATCAGACTCCCTCAGCCCCTTCATAGACGCCCCCATGTCCGAAGCCTTCGAAGTCCCCAGCCCCCACGAAAAACACATCGAACACACCAACGAACATGCGCACGGGCGCGGCGACAATTTCGCCAGCCGTATCGCCGTGATGACTGCGCTGATGGCCACCCTCGGCGCCATGCTCAGCTACCAGGCCGGTTCCACCGAAAGCGAAGCGGCGATGGACAAGAACAACGCCGCCATCAGCAAGACCGAAGCCGCCAACCAGTGGAACTACTACCAAGCCAAATCCAGCCGCCAGAACCTGGCCGAACTGGCCACGCACATTCCCGGCGTGGATGCCGCGCATTACAAGGATGAAATCGAGCGTTACAAGGGCCAGAAGGAAGAGGTGCGCAAACAGGCCGAGAAGCTTGAGGCCACCTCCAAAGAATGGGATCAGAAATCCGAGGAAGCCCTGCACCAGCACCACCGCTGGGCCCAGGCGATGTCCGCGATTCAGATCGCGATTTCATTGGCGGCGATTACGTTGCTCACGCGCAAGGAATGGCTCAAACGCATGTCCTACACCGCCGGCACCGTCGCCATGGTCCTAGGCAGCCTAGCCTGGCTGCACCTCTAACTGACCGAACGCGGTAAAAAATGTGTGAGCAGGCCTGTTGTGGCGGGCCAGCTCCCACATGGGCTCTTCGGTGTTTTCAACGTTGGGTTCTGCCATCACATCGCTATATAGTAAAACGTCTAATGTCCAGCACAGCCCCCGAAGTGCTGGCTACCAGCGGCAAGACCCACCACCCGATTGTCGCGCCGACTGAGGAAAAGGCTGTGTACGTGCAGGCTTGAAGATGAAATTTGCGGGTAATTTATTTCAATCTGCCAGTACGGCGATTAGAGTGGCACCCCTTCGAGAATTGGATCTCGATTTTTGCCCATGGAGTTACCCAGTGAAGTACGTCAGTAAAGTGGTTGCAGCAGCTGTTCTCGGTTTCGCGCTCGCAGGCTGCACCGGCACCGCCATCAAATCCCCGCAGTACGACAGCAGCCAATACACCGTTTTGGGCCACAGTGAAGGCAGCGCCACCGGCGTCATGTTGCTCGGCGTCATCCCGATCGGCCAGAACAGCCGCTTCGTGCGCGCCCAGGATGCAGCCATCAAGGCCAAAGGCGGCGACGCGCTGATCAACACCCAAGTGCAGGAAAAATGGTTCTGGGCCTGGGTACTCAATGGTTACACCACCAAGATTTCGGGTGATGTGATCAAGCTGAAAACCGCGCAGTAAGTATGACGTTGTCAGGGCGCTGACCCTGGCAAGCGACGTATCATGGGCCAGACTTACGAGGATGGCCCATGAACCTCAGTAGCATGAGCATGGGGTTGAGTCGGACCCGACGCAGCCACATAGTCATGTGCATGTGCATAGTGTGATGCGGCAAAGCCATGCGCATTTTCCGGATGTGCATCATCGGCATAGGCATTGAGGGCTGGGCGGCCGGACATTGTGGGCAAGGGCGAGATAGCGTCGGCCTTCTTTTCAAGGCCAATCGTTAATAAATAACCAGCTGAGGGTGAGGCCGAAAAGGGAGAGACAGGTAACGAAAGTTGGTATGACCATCCAGTACTTTAGGTGCCGAGGTATTTTTTCAACATCCTCAACAAGTACCATCCCTCTCCACTGAATGACTTTTGGGATAAGAATGACGGTAGCCGTGGCGTAACTGATGCCGTTGTGCTCATGGCATATCACTCGCTTTAGAATTTAAAGACTCGTCTATACACTAGGCAACGTATCGCCACTGCACACCTACTGGGGCCTGCCCTCGATTCAGACCCGACTCATACAACAAGACCCTACAAAAATGAAAATAGTGCTCGTTGCTGCGCTGGGAATGTTATCGCTCCTACAAACACCATTGTCCTTCGCGGATAACGCCAACGGGAAAAACCTCTTTTTGCAAAGATGTTCCATGTGCCACGGAACACCCATCAAGGGAACAGGACCATTAGCGAATAAGAGCAACCCTCCCACACCTAATCTCACAACACCTGCCTTCAAGAAACGACTCAATGATTATCCAGGCGTTATTGTATCGTCGGTAATACTGCGCCCCAATGGAGACTTGATTCCAAGAACATTGCGAGACAATGGTGTGAAGGTACCGCCGCACGCTTGGACAATTAACGATCTGCGCGATTTAAACCAGTACATGAGTGGTGTGATTGCACAAAGTCGATGATGGTGGGCCAGCCACTGCTGGCAAACTCATTCCAGCCTGTTGTTGAAGACGGGCGAGTCGGTAGCCGTCGTGCGAGAGGTAATAGTGCCGCGTTTCCAAAACAGCGTGCTGTGCTCCCCTGCAGATCGCGCGCCCCATCAAGGCTGCTGCGCCACCACGCGATTACGACCGTCCTGCTTGGCCTGGTACAACAACTTGTCAGCCCTTTCAAGCACGACGGATACCGAATCACCCCCCGGTTGCCATAGCGCGACGCCCAGCGAAACAGTGATGTGCCCGACAGTAACGATCTCTGCGGCTTCGATCGAGGCACGCAGCCGCTCTGCGACATCCGTTGCCGCTTGAAGCGAGCTATTGGGCAACAACAATACGAACTCTTCCCCACCGACGCGGCAGGGCAAGTCGTTAGACCTTGAGTTGTGCTGCATCAGTTCTGCGATAGCCCTCAGTGTTTGATCGCCCACACCATGGCCAAATGTATCGTTCACCCGTTTGAAGTGGTCGATGTCCATGGAAACGACTGCGAACGCTCTGTCAGCGTCTTGCCAACGCAACAAGACATCCTGCATCGCCCGGCGGTTGGCCAGCCCGGTTAGCGCATCGGTTTGTGCTTGCAGGTTAAGCTTGCCGATCTTCTCTTGTAACAAGGTGGCGCCAAGCAGCAACGCCCTGCGAATCTGCCAAGTCTCGAAATAGTTCGCCGGCACTGCACTGATAAGGTTGTAGCTGTCGAGGGTGTCCAGTCGCTTGGCACAATCGGCGAGCCTGGACAGCGGGGCTGAGATCCGCGCTCCCAGCCACCAGATCAAAACGATTCCGAAAAAGGCAAGTGGAGCTATGCCCTGCGCAACCTTGAGCATTGTCTGACGTAGAACAGCGTGTATGTTTTCGAGTGGCTGCTGCGAGATCACCCCCCAGCCGCTGCTCGGCACTCTGGCGAAGCCCGCGAGCATTTCCACTCCATTCTCTTGCGCTGCCTGCAAAACACCTGCGTCCTGGCTAAGTGCCGCATCGGCGATCACGTTCTTTCCAGTGATATTTCCGATTTGTTCGGGACGGCTGTGATAAAGCACCCGACGGCTGCTGTCGACTAGATAAACATTCGCGCCATCCTTGCGCACATTGGTGTCCATCATGGCCTGGAGCGTGTTTTTTTGCTCAAGTTGAACGCTGCCCCCTATCAGGCCCAAGTACTCTCCTTTCGTGCCAAATACGGGCTGAGTGATAAAAATCACCAGATTGCCTGCTATGGACTTAAAGGCATTGCTGATTCTCGGCACGCGAAGGTTGAGGGGTTCCTTGTGTTGCAAAACCCGGCCATTGAGGCGAAAGCTTTCGGGGGCTGACGCAATAATAGTTCCCGATGAGTCGGCGACAAGCACGGAGTTGAAACTGGCATCCTGCCCAAACAACCGCTGTGTTTCTCCCGCCAAAGCGTGCTTATCATCAAATGCTTTGCCGATGACCACTGAGCCATATTTCAATTTGTCGAGGTCGGAATTGAGCACCTGTTCGACACTCTTGGCGATCCGAGAGGCGTAGGCTTTGTTCACTTGCAGCGCATTCTCAATCAGCTCCTGCTTCTGAGTCTTGAACATCACCCAGAAGCTATTGGCGAGGGTCACGCTTGCAGCAAGCAGTACAAAGATAAGAATCAGAATGCGCAGATTGAGCTTAGGCTTCGGTCGAGTGGTCATTTTACGCAGTCCGGGTAGGCGGATGGATTACAAACGATTTCGATCCTGTATGAACCGCCCTTGAATATGTAGGTGGGAGTCAATCAGTTTTGACGAACAGCCCGCTCAGCCAGTGAGGGAGACTGTTAACCCATTCTGGACCTATAGCACAGATATGTCTGAGGACAGTCACAAGAAATACCGCCAGTCCCCACATTGAGCCTTTATGGCCTTTTTTCAGGTGCCAAAAACCACAAACCCCCGACTTTCTCTAGGAAAATCAGGGGTTTGTGTTTACTTAATGTGGCGGTGAAGGAGAGATTCGAAAGTACCCGCACCCTCGATCGCGAAGCAGAGGCCCCGGAATACAAGGGCTCCAGCGGTGCCAGTTGCGCAAAAGCATTCCCACGCCATTCCCATGGGACTCAGCATGCATCTCTGTACGCGTGCGCATCACACTTATAGGGGCCTGACGTCCGGGGTCTGGAGGGGGGCAAAAAAAAGAGTAACATAAGTAATCTTGACCGTTTTTCACTCTCAAGCCATTGAAAATAAAGGGTTTTATATTCCGATCAAAAGGTAATCTTTAAGTAATATTGAAGTAATCTGATTACTCTTTATAAATGTAATTCTCTACTTTTATAAACCCCTTTAAAATCAATAGGTTGGTAAAAAATTACCTTTTCAATTACTTCTCTGTTACTCCTTTTTGTAATCTCAAAACCCACGAAATACGTGGCCTCCAGACCGTTTCTGTGGAGAGATTACTGAAGTTACTCTTTTTGAGACTCCCCCCCTCCCCCTCAACAGCAGAGCCTTTAGACGCCTTCAACGAAATACCCCCTCGGTGCAGGGTTCCGCAGGCTTTTGACCACCCCACAACGCCGAGCAGCCCCCCAGCCAGTTCCGCGTTGGGCTGTCCGCAGGGCCGCAGAAAAAACGACCCATTTAGCCCGCAGGCGAGGTGGGGGGACGACGGCGCGCGCCGAGCGTTGAAGCACGTCACAGCCCACATGTAGCACGTCAGTGGCCCACCTTGTGGCACGTCAACCCCCCGAAACAAAGCCTCATCCCTACCGCCACCCGCAACTCGCCGAAAGCCCCGTCTTTATTGGGCCGAACAGTCGCCCAGGCTTGCTGTGACGCCCCGCAAATGCTATGTTGAACTGGGGTTTTTCACGCTGCTGAGCGGCGAAAGTTCATGTGTGCGCACCCAACTTTCGTGATCGTAAATGCTCGTTTCGCAGACAGAAAAAAGCCGCCTCATGGGCTGCTCATTGTCTTGGTGTAGCAGTCAGATCAGAACAACCCTCCCAGTGCCGCTGGCTCCCAGTTCATGATCACCAGCTCTCCACTGACCTCAGCTTTCCCCTGCCGTTGATTCGTCGTGCTGTAGCGGATGTCCACCGTCTCGAAGTGAAACCCCTCAAACACTCGGCGGATGTCAGGGTGGTCGTTGATGCTCACCATCACCCTGCCCTTGCAACGGCGCATGAAGTCAGCCATCCGCTCATAGTTCTCAAACGGGAAGTCCACCCCATAGCCAGCGGTCTGCCAGTAAGGCGGGTCCATGTAATGGAAGGTGTGCGGTCGGTCGTAGCGCTCAGCGCACTCAAGCCAGCCCAGGTTCTCGACATAGGTACCAGACAGCCGCTGCCAGGCAGCAGACAGGTTCTCCTCGATCCTCAACAGGTTGATGGCTGGGCCAGTGGTGGCTGTGCCAAAGGTTTGACCACTGACCTTTCCGGCGAAAGCATGGTGCTGCAGATAGAAAAACCGGGCAGCCCGCTGTATGTCGGTGAGGGTTTCCGGCCGGGTAATCTTCTGCCATTCAAACACCTGGCGGGAACTGAGCGCCCATTTGAACTGGCGCACGAACTCCTCCAAGTGGTTCTGGACAACGCGGTACAGCGTGACCAGGTCACCATTGATATCGTTGAGGACTTCAACGGGTGCAGCCTGGGGTCGCATGAAGTAGAGCGCGGCGCCGCCGGCAAAGACCTCGACGTAACATTCATGGGGCGGGAACAGCGGGATAAGGCGATCTGCCAGGCGACGCTTGCCGCCCATCCACGGGATAATTGGTGTGCTCATTAAGTGATCCTTGTTTCGACAATTGGATTCGCTTAGGCTTCGCACCCCCTGCGCAGTGGGGCGAGGCCTTGGTTGGAGCACTCGGCACGTTCGAGTGATTCAGCGTCGAGCGGGTGTTAGCGCACCAGCTCGTCGCCTCGTTTACTGCGCGGGGGTACTACTTCTCCCCCGTAACAACCTCAAATGGCTTGAAGCGCACCACCTCTTCGCCGACCCAGTCATTCAAAAGGGCCAGTCGGGTCTGGATCGGTTCAAGCTCAAGCGTGGCCCAGACGCCCGCAGCTTCCTGCGGTGATCCAAAGCCCCCCGCGTTTTTCGGCACGATGCCCATCAGCTGCGGATAAACCCGCAACGCCGCCAGCACATCGCCCTGGGTCTGATCCTTGATCGAGTTGAATTCGTCCTTGGCCGAAACCTCGCTCACCGGGATCAACTGAATGCCTTCCTTCTTCCCGTTCGGCGCGTACACAAACAGGTTGCGAAAATTGCCAGGCCCTTTGGAGTTTTTCAGCGCCGTGCGCAAGTCATCGATGTCGGATTCGTTTTGCGCTGCGTCCGTCATGTACAGGATGAAACCGGCATGACTGCCGTTCTCGTAATACTTGCGGCGGAACAACGTCGCCGACTGGTTCAACAGGGCCGATTGCAGTGCACACAGCCACTCCGGCAACCCGTAAATTTCCTGATGCAGATCCAGTTCGCGCAAATGGAAGACGCTGCCCTGGTCAAACGCATGCTCATTCTTCCAGCCCTGCACCTGGAAAAAGTGCCCGTCCTTCCCTACCCGCATGTACTTCGCCAACGCAGGCTTGAGCGCTACAGTGGTGCCCAGCAATGACCGCCGCGCCTCCACATACCCATTGCCCAACGCTAAGTAGTCCTGGGCGTACTGATCAAACGCCTCACGGCTCAGCAACTTGTGCGGGATGAACGTGCGGGTCAGCTGGTTACGCTTGAAGCGCAGCCCCGAGTCAAGGTGAACGCTGGCCTTCACCGATCGAGCCAGTCCATCCAGCGACAATGGCGGCTCATACCAGCGCCCGTTAAACCAGCACTCCAGCGAGTCGAAAATCTCCCTGGCCGACAACACCGACTCCGGCTCGCCGAACGTGAACGCAACCGACTTGTGATCACTCACGGCCTGCTCCGTGGCAACCGCCACCTCATTGTTTGTACTCATCAAAAAAGCTCCATCCGCCCGGTATTGGCAGCCGTCTGCCCTTCGAGCGGTTCGTGGTGTAGTGCATGGAAAAGAGCCCAGGCTAGGTCGGCGTGGCCGGTTGATTCGCTGCGCCCAGCTGTATAGGTGAACTGCCGGCCGCTGGCGGTGATGGTTTTGCGGATAGCCATCAGTGATTGCGCGAAGTCGGTCCAGCCGGCGTCGAACTCCAGTCGGCCCTTGTTGATCACGTCATAGGCCTTCATCACCAAGCGCGACTTCACCTCTGGCGAATAGCTGAACGTTGTCAGTCCGGGGAAAAACTGCCGCACCAACTGCGCCACGCCCGACCCCATGCCGGTTACGTCTATGCCGATATAGGTAACCCAGTAGCGCTGGGTCACCATGCGGATGGACTCGGCCTGCGCCGCGAAATCCATGCCACGGAACTGGTGCCGCTCAATCACCCGAAACTTACCGCCAGGCACCATCGGCGGCGCTACGACCACCAGACCAGAGCTGTCGCCCGTTTCGGCCGGGTCATAGCCCAACCACACCTGGCGGTCTGCAAGCGGGCGCGGCGCCAATGGTTTGTAGTCCTCGGCCCAGTTAACCCAGCTGTCCACCATGCACGACTGCAACATCGACAGTGGGAAGATGCTCGCCCCGTCGTCCACAAACTGGCACATCAGCAGGTTCTGGAAGGCCTCGGCGTCGTACTCCTGGCGCAGCTCTTCAAGGTCGAACCGGTCACAGCCGCGCTGCTCGGCGTCCAGAATCGTGACGATCTGCCGCCACACCTTGTCCTCGCACAACCGCCCCTGTTGCAGGGCATCGTGGGACACATCCACAGAAATACGGTTGGCAGCGGGTTTGCCCTTGTTGAATCGCTCCCCCGTCCAGAACGTGTATGCCTCGTGAGCCATGCTCGACGGCGTGCTGAAGTAGGTACGGCGGTATTGCTTCTGCATCGCCATACCCGAGGCGACTTTGTTCAGTTCCTTGAACTTGAACGTCCAGAAGAATTCGTCGAAGTAGAAATTTCCGTGGTAGCCCTGGGCGGTGCGGGCATTGGTGCCCAGGAAGTGCAGCTCGGCGCCATTCGCCAGCGTGATGGGATCGCCGGTCAGTTCAACGCCCACGACTTCCCTGGCAAACGACTGAATATACGACTTGAAAATGTGAGCCTGATTCTTCGATGCCGACAGGAAAATCTGGTTACGCCCCGTGGTCAGGGCATCAATCAACGCCTCTCGAGCGAAGTAGAAAGTCGCCCCGATCTGCCGGCTTTTCAGAATGGCCCTGGTGCGCTGATTACCCGCCTTGTACCAATCCAGCTGATAACCGAAGCACCCATCGACAAACGCCTGGGTGAGCAGCTCAATATGCTCTTCGCTGAACTCATTGCGGCTCGGTTTTTTCTTGGGCCCGCTGTTGCGGTCATTCAGTTTCGGGTTTAGCTCAGACTCGGTACCGCCGCCCTTGAACCGCTCGATACGGGCCTGGCGTTCCAACTGCCGGTGGAGCAGGTCAATTTCCTTGAAATCGCCACCGGTCTTGCCTTCCTTCAGGATCAACTGCACCAACCGCGCTTCCAACGCCCCGCCAATTCGCTCGACGTTATCCGCCCGGTCCCATTCGTCACGGGCTTTCCAGCTGTGGACGGTCTTCTCTTTTTCGTCCAGGTACTCGGCAATTTCGGTGATGCGCCAACCCGTCCAGTACAAAAATTTGGCCTGGCGACGGTTATCACGGATGGGAATTTCAGCGAGAGCATTCATGGCGCAGATGCTGCCTCCCGCGCGCGTAGTACACCCGCCCCGCTCCCTGTAGAGCCTTGCTCTACAAGTGCGGCTCGTTGCTCGCGAGGCCGCAGCTGCCGACCATGCCCACATCGCAACGGCAGTTCGCCGCCACCGCACTGAGGACTCCCCATGGCTAGCAGCACCAAACAGAAATTCCGCTCCAAGTGGACCCGCATTGCCGTAGAAGGCGCGACCACTGATGGCCGCATCATCGAGCGGAGCTGGATTGCCGACATGGCCTCGCAGTACAGCCCCAACACTTATGGCGCTCGCATCAACTGCGAGCACATCAAGGGTTATTGGCCTGGTGGCGAATTCGGCGCGTACGGCGACGTCGTAGCGCTTAAGGCTGAAGAAGTCGAAATTGCCGGCATCAAGAAACTGGCGTTGTTCGCCCAGCTTGAACCCAATGACGCGTTGCTGGCCTTGAACAAGGCAGGTCAGAAGATCTACACCTCGGTGGAGATCCAACCGAAGTTTGCCGACAGCGGCAAAGCGTACCTGGTCGGCCTTGCCATCACCGACACCCCAGCCAGTCTGGGTACCGAAGCTCTTAGCTTCAGCGCCACACACGGCACGTTAGCCGGACGCAAACAGGACAAAGACAACCTGTTCAGCGCCGCCGAAGAAGCCGAACTCGAATTCGAAGAAGTCACCGATCAGCCGAGTGCTTTTGCAGCAATCAAAGCCAAGCTCGGTGAGTTCATCAAAATGAGCAAGGACAAGGATGGCAAGGACGCCAACACTTTCTCCGACATCGGTGAAGCGCTGGAAAGCCTGGTAACCCTCGCCACCCAGCAGGCTGAGCAAGCCGACGCTTCAAGCAAGGCCCTGGTAGACCTGAAAAAGCAGTTCACCAGCCTGGATAACGAGCTGAAAGAGCTCAAAACCAAGCTCGGCCAAACCGCTGACCTCAGCCAGGCACAGCGCCCGCACAGCACTGGCGGTGCAGGCACCGTACTGACTGCTTACTGAACCCACGGTCCAACACCGACAAGCCTATTCACCGGAGAACACCCCCATGCGTAAAAAAACACGCTTCGCCTTCGCCGCCCTGGCCGTGCAGATCGCCCTGCTCAATGGCGTAGCCAGTGCCCACGAAAAATTCAGCGTAGACCCCAGCATTCAGCAAAAACTGGAAGTTGCGGTGCAGGAATCCGATGGTTTCCTGAAACAGATCAACATCATTGGCGTCGACGAGCAGTCCGGCGAGGCCCTGCTGCTAGGCGTAAATGGCCCGGTTGCAAGCCGCACCGATACTTCCGGTGGCAATCGCCGCAGCCCGCTGGGCCGCAGCACACTGAGCAAAGACACCTACATCTGCAAGCAGACCAACTTCGACAGCGCGTTCCCCTACGCCCTGTTGGATGCATGGGCCAAGTTTCCAGATTTCCAAGTCAAGCTGAGCAACGCGATCATCCTGCGCCAGGCGCTGGACCGCATCATGGTCGGCTTCAACGGCACCAGCGCCGCAGCGAATACCAACCGCGCGGCCAACCCGTTGTTGCAGGACGTCAACATTGGCTGGCTGCAAAAAATCCGCACCAGTGCCGATGACCGCGTGCTCAGCGAAGCAACCATTGGCCCGCGCAAAATCATCAAAGTGCTGGGCGTGGACACCATCTTCGAGGGTGATTACGCCAACCTCGACGGCCTGGTGTTCGACGCTATCCAAATGCTCGACCCTTGGCACCGCAATAGCCCGGACCTGCGCGTGATGGTTTCGCGCAACCTGATGCACGGCAAGCTGCTGGCAGCAGTAGAAAAGGGCGCCGACTCCAACCAGGAAGAAAACTCCGCTCAAGAAATCGTCAGCCGCGCCCGTTTGGGTGGCCTTCCGGTGGTCGACGCGCCGTTCTTCCCGGACAACACGGTGCTGGTAACCACCCTCAAAAACCTTTCGATCTACTACCAGAACGGCGCCCGTCGTCGCCACCTGAAAGACGAACCCGAGCTGGATCGCGTCGCCGACTACCAGTCTTCGAACGAAGCCTATGTCATCGAAGATTTCGGCCTGGTCGCGCTGGTGGAAGGCATCACCGCCGTCGTCTACCCAGCACCGACTGAAGCACCAGTTGAAGGCTAAGAGGCACGCCATGCACCAGACACCCGCCCAACGCAACCAGCTGCGCAAACGTGCAGCCATAGAGGCCGCCGCAAAAGCGCCGGCCACATCAATGGCAGGCGCTACTGCCTACGAGCACCAACTTGCCCAACTGGCCCAGCACCGTGCACGTCTCAAGCAGGTGCAGTCCAACCAGGGCAAAGCGGAACTCAAGGCGCTATTGATCCCTGAGTACGAACCCTACGTGCAAGGTGTACTGGACGCCGGCAACGGTGCCCAGGACGAAGTGCTCACTACGATAATGCTCTGGTGCATCGATGCCGGCGGCTACCCCGGTGCGCTGCAAATCGCCGAATACGTCATCAAGCACGGCCTGAACATGCCGGACCGCTTCGAACGCACTACGGGCACCTTGATCGCCGAAGAAATCGCCGAAGCCGCCCTCAAAGCGCAGAAAGCTGGTGAAGGTTTCCCGTTGTGGATTCTGGAGCAGGCCGCCCGCATCACCGCAGAACAGGACATGCCCGACCAAGCCCGCGCCAAGCTGCACCGGGCAATTGGTAAGGAAAACGCCGCAAAAGTCCCGAATGAAAACCTCACGACAACTGACGTCGGTTTTCTGGTGGTGGCAAAGGCTCACCTGAGCAAAGCCATCGACTTGCACAGCAATTGTGGCGGCAAAAAGGATCTGGAGCGCGTCGAGCGTCTCCTCAAGAAACACACTGCCCCAGGCAGTTAACCGAGCGTCCCCACGCACCCCGCCGGCTCGGGGCGGATCGGCCAGGCCGCTCCTCCTGAACGTGAAGCCCCGACCACCGGCGATCTATCGGAGCAGTCATGAACACCGCCTTTGCCAACCTCTACCAGAGTGATTTCACTCCAACGGAATCTGAACGGCGCTTGGCTGCTGCGGCTGAACAGTATGTGGCCGAGACAGAGGCTTACGACCGCATCGTCTGCACCGGCCCCATTGTGAAAGGCTCCATCATGCCGGCCAACTCGCACGAACGTGGGCTGGTGAACCGCAACGCCGCGCGCGCATTTGACCATCTGTGTACACAACACCCCGAATTCACCCGGCAGCAGATCCTGCGCGAAGTTTCCCGCGCAGACATCCGAGGCCCTTCCAATTGAGCGCGTTCGTAGCGAGCGGACCAGTCAACGGCGGCCATATCAATACCGACTCGTTCTGGCCCTCAATCGACCTTGAGCAGCTGCGGGCGACCCTGCGCATTGACGACAGCGTCACTCCGGCTCGTCTGGAAACTGCCGTAATCGCCGCAGCCATCAACCTCAACCGTGAATTGAAGCTGTGGAAGGCAAAGCAACTGGCTGCCGGCTACGCCACTTTGACCGATGTACCCGACGACAAGGTCAACGACGTATCGGTCCAGGCCCACCTGTACCGCCGCGCGATCGAGGCCGGGACCGGCGCCGAAGTCTGCGAGCGGTACCGCGACTACAGCGCAACCAACACTGGCAACAGCAAAGCCGAGGAAGTCACACCGACCATCGACGATTACCGCCGCGATCTGCGTTGGGCCGTTCGGGACTTTCTCGGGGTCAACCGAACCACCGTGGAGTTGATCTGATGAGCGACATGAAAGTGATCGACTGGAACGAAATCAGCCGCCTCGGCCTGCATGAGCGGATCAACCGCGAAATCATGCACCCGCTCGGCCTGGCGATTTTTAGGACTGTTGAAACCGGGGCATCCCCTGGCGCCTACGTATCGGCCGATGGTCCGTTCGTCTATGCCTCGCCAGCAGTACCGACAGAGCCGGAGGGAGA
>NZ_UYXQ01000063.1 GCF_900624995.1 Pseudomonas antarctica | reverse complement strand
AACGATGCGATGGGCAGCCCCGTATGGTCGATGATGAAGCCGTTGTACCCGCGCAGTAACTGCGACATGCGCGCAAAACGGTCATTGAGTTGCAGGTCATAACCGGTAATGACTTCCACCTTACCGTTCTTGTCGCGGCCTATAGCGGCCACGGTGATCAGTTGCTGCCCGGTATGGGCATCATAGACAGGCCCATCCCAGATGATGTCGGCCTTTGTATCGGGCAGGCGTTTACTCAAGTCTCGCAGGTAGGTGGCACGGCTGGCGGTGAATCCTTTGATGGGGTAGGGGCCCGTGGAAAAGGCCGCGCCGACACCTGGAAAGTAGAAAAACGTATCAACAATCATCGACTGGCCCGCAGCGCCATAGGCTTGCGCAGCCACAGCGGCACGGGGCAGTTTCGTCGACGGTTTGGCACCCGGGTCAGAAAGCCAGCAAAGCGTGCTGCGCGGTGACGGCATGTCGAGCTCTTCGCTCACCGGGCTGCGCCATAGTCGCAATAACCTGCGCGCGCCATCGGCGGCCTCTTGCAAATCATCGTTGTCGACGCGAGTGATCAGCTCCACGCGTTGACTGAGCTCCTGCAGTGACTCACGCTCCAGTTGATGGTAGACACGCCACGCACTCAGCCCGGTTGCTACACACCAACTGCCCGCCAGCACTACTACCAGCGCGCAGGTGATGCGCAACGCCAGGGACCTGCGCCATAACGCTTTCATTCAGGCGGTGCCTTGAGGGTGGACGAAAATCCAGGCTCAGGGGCGTACGCCCGGCAGTAGGCAATCTGCGCCGGGGGGCGCTGCGCAGCCAACCGCCGTTCGGTAACGCTGCCCTGCGCGGCTTCGCCCATTGTCTCTGCCGCGTCCTGGGCATCCATGGTCGTCAGTTGGTCATTGATGGTCTTCAACTGTTCATCAATCGCCTTGGCCTGGCTACTCGCCGCCTGAGCTTGTTGTTCGGTACGTAACAAGCTGTCGGCGCCGGTGTAGCGGTAGGTGAGTGTCAGGTGGGTAATGTTATCGCTGGCCATCAGGTCACGCTGCTCGGGAAAGTCGTCAGGGGTGAGGGTGCGCTGGCCGCTGGCAAACGTCTGCAAAAATTCGATGAACCCCTGCGCACCGGGCCAATGTTTAGTCAGTGTGTAATGTGCAAACCGTATCTGCAGGCTGACATCGCCGCAAGCCCCGGGCGCCCACGTGAAGTCGGTACTGGTAGGGAAATTAAAGTTATCCAGCACGTTTGAGTGGCTGCTGCATTGCAATGTCAGTCGGGTTTGCTGGGGTAATTGCCTGGCGCCAAGGTTGATCGACACGGGCGTCGCCTGGATGCCGACCACGGCGGCATTGGCTGGCAGGTTGAGCTGCGGCTGCAATGTCGCTTGCTGTGCCTGCAACGCCTTTTGCGCAGCTTGCAGGTTTTGTCGTTGCGCCTGGCGTTCAGCCTGCTGCGCAGCGTTTTGGCGCTTGGCCACTGCCAGGTCCGACTGGGCATGTTGCAGGCGCCCGGCGTAGGTGAGAAACCCATCGTTGAAGGGCACTTTATGCCCCAATGCAGTAACCGCTTTGAAACCCTGTGCATCCTGCTGGATAAAGGTCTTGATCGGGCCTGTGAGAAACTTGGGCACTTGACCGCGCTCGCCATACAGCGTGTCAGTCAACACCACCGGGTCGTGCACACCCGCCACGGCGCTCAATACCTGGCTGTTCCAGTCTTGCTGCAACTGGCAAGCGGCAACCTGCCCGGCATAGTCCATCGCAAAGTCCAGGCCACCGAAAACCAGTTTCCACACGACCGGCTCGCTCGCGTCACCTTGTGTCAGCTGTCGGCGCAATCCTTCGCGCAGGTCCTGTGCTTCCCACAGGCCCGCGGACTTGATCGACGGATCATTGCCATAGCCCCAATTATCGAGGGCCACCTGGAACGCTTGTGCATCACTCTTACGCAGGTCGGTCGCCACCGCCTGCAGCTTTTGGTTGAACTGGCTGAGCGCTTTTGCCTGGCTCATATCGGTGTTCACGGCATCCACGCCCTTTGCGACGGAACCGCTGCTGACGCTGCCCTTGAGCACGTCGCTACTCAGGTCATTCGCGGTGCGTAAGTTGCCAAGCAGGCTGGCGTGACCCGACGCAGGCGCTGTTTGCGCCAGTTCAAGCAGACGGCTCACGTGCACGCTCAACTGTGCCCAGGGCCTGCGGTTGGCCTCCGGGATCAGTGCGACACGCGCGGCGGCGCGTTGCAGCAGTTGGCGGGAGGGCTCACGCGCTGTGCCAACAGTGCTGAGGATGTCGCGCGATTGAGCTTGATTGTCCCGATCAGCTGGGCCGATCGAGAGGTAACCTTCGATAAAACGATACCAGGCATCCTGCGTGTCATTTTGATACTGAACAAGAAAATGCTCACGTTGATTTTTCCATTCGGCCTGATTGCCCATCGCACAGACCCACTCATCAATGAAGCCCAGAATCGCATTGCGTCCCTCAACGGTGAACGCCCGGGGCAGGGCCGCGTCGGCAGAGGGTGGCACCTGCATGAAGTCAGAATAACGAAGGCTGGGCAATTGGGACTGCTGGTCCGCCCAGGCCTCCAGCCAAGACAACGACCGAGTGGCCAGCCCCAGGCCGTTAAGCTGGCGCAGGGCGCTGGCACGCTCTTCCACCAAGGCGTGCTCGTCGGTTTGCCACCTCAGATAAGCTTTGAAACTGTGACTCAACGAGCGCGCCTGCGTTGCACTGGGCACCTGGTCGGGTAGCAATTGGTCCAGCAGCGGCAGCAATTGTTCGCCCGGCCCCGGCAAGGCATCCAGTGAACCACCGACGAGCCGCGCATTGATCAAGTTGATTTGCCGCACCAACAGCTCCGCGTAGCTGGCGATAAGTGTGTCGTTATGACTGGTCGCAATCGCTTGCAACTGATCAGGCAGCAGTTTCATGAACAAAGGACGCTGCACGTTATTGTCGAACGCGGTGACGTACTGCGCGCGGTCGTAGCCGATCACTTGACTGACCCGGTGGTGGAACGGCAGCCAGCGCTTCCAGCTCGGGGCCAGTTCATGCTCAAGGTTCTCGATGAACTGGTGCTGCTGCTGGAAGGTTTGCAGATCCTGGTCCAGCCCCTTGCCAAAAGCGCGGGTGCGCGGCCATTCCTGAGTCATCAGGTCCAGTTCGTGACGCACATGGCTGCTGGAGTCAATCAGCAGCGTGGCCAGGGCGCCGCAAGCGACTAACCACAGCACGATGGCTGCATGCCCTGACCAACGACGCCAGTGCCGCCAACCGTCGATGGAGCGATACGCGAAGCGTTGCACAGGCAGCACTCGGTCAAACAGCTCACGGCTGAACCAGCCGACCGGGCTGCCATTTTCATCGACACCTTGGCCGGTTAAAAACAGGCCGGACAACAACGGCGGGGCGCAGTACGGGTTGCGGTCAAACGCGGGTAACAACAATTGCTCGAGGGCCGGACGCAGCGCACCAACGCGCTCAGGCACATGCAGCGCCTGGGCACTGGGTAACCCGCGTTGGCCAAGGTCGATACGCAGTTCGAAGAGACGGCGATTGATTTCCCCCAGTACCTTGTCCAGAAACCCCTGGGCATCTGCATCGCCCGCGTCGGCCAGCAGACCGAGTGCCTGCTGGCATTGATCCTGATTGAGACTGGCGGCCCATTCGTGCATGCCTTCGATGCGCTCAGCGCCTGTAAGCACCAGGTACACCGGCAGGCGTGCTCCGAACACCGTCACCAGGTCATCCACCTGCTGACGCAGGTTCTGCCCAAGCGTTTGCAGGTAAGCGTTATTCGTTTCTTGCAGACGCTCAATCGCAATCGCCAGAATTACGCCGTTCAACGGCTCGCGCCGCCGTGAACGTGCCAGGCGTACCATTAGGCGTTTCCAGGCACTGGCGCAGTCGAGCAAGGGTTTGGCGGGGTCGAGTACCACCGCATGTTCAAAGAACCACCAGTTGAGAACCTTGTGCCGAGCTGAACGCAACGGCGTAGCCAAGCCGCTATGGGCCAGCAGTGTGCTTTTGTCGCTGCTGGTATCACCGAGCAGCATGAACCAGGGCAGGGCATGCAGTGCCGAGCCAAAATAGCCCGAGCGGCCCAAACGCGACTGGCGCAGCAAGCGCACACCGTCGTTCCAGCACTGATCGACATCGGGGCTGAGGGGCGCGACGCGGTCCGGCAGGTCACGCTGCAGGTGCTTGCGCAGGCGCCAACCTTGCCATTGCCGCACGGTCCAGAACAGCAACCAGCCGCCAGACAACACACCAATGACCATCAACGGCAAACACCACAGTGGCCAGCCGCACATCACCACGACTACCCAACAGGCGCACCCCAGCGTCATCAGCGCGACCATCCAGAACACCGCCACCAGCGCTTTTTTCAACATCTCAATGGGTCTCCATCAGCATCGCGGCAGCCGTTGCCAGCGGCCTGTCCAGGCCGATGTAAAGGGCTGCCAGGCCCAGTAGCGGAATCACGATCAACGCGACAAGCATCAACATGGGCACTCGCCGACGCGTCTGCGTGCGCGCGGCTGTGGCACCGAATGACGGCGGGGCAAATAACCTGCTGGACGCGTCCAGCGTGCGCATCTGGCCGTCACGGGCAATGCGTTGCAGGCATTTGCGGCGAAAGTCGGCCAGTTCATCGTCCGGGCGCGTTGCGTAGTGACCGGCGAAACCCGCGAGCAGGGCCAGGCCAAACACCTCGCGAACCGGCCCGGCATCCTCCGGTAGCGCCTGCAAGCGCTGGAAAAACTCGACCCCAGCCCGTGTGGTAGAAAAGTAGTGGCGCTGTAAGGGCGACCGACGCCAGTCGACGGCGCCGCACCACAGGGTGGTCATTGCCGTTTCATCCACCCAGGCCACGACCGAAAACAGTGATTCGCGCACCCACGTTTCGAGGTAACCGAGTTCACGGGCGCGATCGACCGCAAGGTCCAGTTGGTGGGTGAGGGTTGCTTTCGCGGTGGCCGCCGACGCAGCGGGATCGGCGATGACGCCATGAGTGGTTTCAAAGATGCCGACCCAGCAGTCGGCCAAGCGACTTTCGTTCATGCGCGTACCGCCACCAGCTCTACCAACAAGTCTGCCGGGGCATCAGGCATAAACAGCGCGGCGGCCTGCGCGCTGCAGATTTTTTCCCAGGCGTCACTCAGTGGTTCCAGTCGGTAATAGAGGGCTCCGGGCCGGCGGGGCATGCCTTGCGGCGGCACGTGCAGGAAAATCAGTTCAACCCCCGGTAATGCACGGCTGATCAGGTCAGGCATGTGCTGCGGGGCGCCCAGCTTGCCGTCCAGTTCCAGGTTCTGCGCGAGTCGCGTCGGATCACCCTCGCTGCGCACCACTAGATAGTAGCGGTGGCGCGGGCCAACAAAGGCGTCAGGCAGGGCGCTCTGGAACAACCCATCGCTGGGCAGCAACCGCACCAGCAGTTCTGCGCCGACGCTGATCTCGTTAAGCAATTGGCCTATTAACCCCGCCGCCAGAGTGATGGCCTGGCCGGACTCTTCATGGTGATAGGGCGCCAACAACGAACGGCCATCGGCGGTTTGCCCCAGCATGTCGCAGCGCTCGCTGAACACACTAAGTTCACCCACCAACTGGCGCAGCGTCCCATACACCTGCCACGGTGAAACTTGCGGTGTTTCCAGAAAATGCGTCAGCAGTGGGCCGTAACGGTTAAGGGTGACCAATGCGAGCAAATTTTGCGTGTGTGCGGCATCGAAGTCGCCATAGCGCGCATCGCCTGATTGCTTGAAGACCTCCAACTGTCGGGCTCGGCTGACCAATTCGTCACGGGTATCGCGCAACGTTTGCAT
The DNA here is from genome assembly GCF_900624995.1 of Pseudomonas antarctica. Classification (GTDB taxonomy): domain Bacteria; phylum Pseudomonadota; class Gammaproteobacteria; order Pseudomonadales; family Pseudomonadaceae; genus Aquipseudomonas; species Aquipseudomonas antarctica. The sequence continues at coordinate 16,716 of NZ_UYXQ01000063.1, read as the reverse complement.
TAACGCTGGCGAGGCACCGATCATCACGCAAGGGGCGATGTAACGTTCGCACAAATGAATGCGGTCACCGTCGTGCTCCAACCGCGCGACAGGCAACAGCTCATAGGCACCGAGGTTGTCCAGCTCCTCTTCCCAGAACAAGCGCAAGACGTAGCACATTTGCCGTACCAGCGCTTCGGGGGCTTCTGCGTGCCGATCATTCAGGGGTTGCGGGTCGGCCCTCACCGCGAAGCGCACGCTGGCTTTTTCGGCGTCTTGCAGGTCTTCGAATACCTGCGCGTCAGGTTCGCCCGGCTGGCTGCGCTTGAGGCCGACATACAGTGTGCGGCTGTCAGGGGCAAAGTCTGCCTGCGCCAGTGGGCGGCACTCCAGCATGGCATTACCGGGGTACTCCACCAGGCTGCCGTCGGTAAACCGCACCGACAGCTGTTCAATTCGACATTGACGGGACGCCAGTGCCGCCTCACTCAAGCGCATCGATACCAGCCCCCAGGCATGCGGTTGCAGGCAGGCCAGGTGCCTGGTCATGAGGTTTTCCAGGCGTGCGTCATTGTGTTGAAAGTGCTGCGGTTGCAGGAACAGGCCTTGATGCCAATAAAGCGGTTTGTCGATGTTCATAGGGCACCTCGACAGAGAGAGGAAACACGCGCAACAGCCATCATTGGCTCACGCCAGGCAAGCTGATTTCGCCTTCGACGGGCTGCTCGGTGGCAGGCTTCGCCAGCCGGCTTTGCTGGCTGCGCAATAGCGCGTCAGGCCCAAGCAGTAGATGGATGGCGAGGGGTTTGGGGCAGGCTGACCAGGTTTTGCTGAAGAACCCGGTAGAGGTCACGTCCACGCCAATGCGGTAGAGCTTGACGCTGCGCTGCGGGTCCAAGTGGGCGTAGCCGGCGCTGATACCGACCATTTTTGCGCCCTCCAGGCGTGGCAGGCGCACGGTACGGGTTTGGCCGGGCTCGATAAACAGGCGGGTCAGGCCAATCAGATCCGGCGGTGCGCTGGGCATCAGCAACAGCTTGCTCAGTTGCTGACTGCTGCCGGCATAGGCACTGAAGGCGTTAGGATGAGCGAACTGGGTCACGACCAACAGGAGCGAGTGTGGTTGGCCGTCGTATTGGTTGAGATCTTTGTCGGCGGTCAGCGTCAATTCAATGCTGTCATCGGCGTAATTCCATTTCAGCTCGCTCAGCGCCTGTTGCTGTGGTGTCAGGGCGTTACTGCTGCAGGCGCTGAGCAATAGGAATAGGACGAGCCACAGCACGCCAATCGTTTTCAGCGCAGCAGTTTTCATCGCAACACCAAGACCTTAGTCTGGCCGGGTGCGCTGACCATACCCACGGTATTCTGGGGCGCGCCGTTATGGCCGGTCAGGCAGGTCACCCGTACGGCAGGCTTGCCGCCGACCATCACGCAGGTGCTGGCGTTGAGGAAGGTCATTTCACCCATGATTCTGCCGCTGACCAGGCCGCCTGCTGCGCCCGCCTGATCGCCATTGCTGACTGTCACTTTGCTCATCACGTTCATCGCCGGCATGCCCATCACCAGCACTTTTGCAACCAAGCCACCGGGATCCGCCATGCTGGTGTCGGCAATGTTGGGATAAGGCATTGGCACAGGCCCGGCCGGGCTTGGTGTATTACACATGTCGGGTGCGGTGGCGGTTGCCACCGCGCCATCGTTGGTCAGCATGTACATAGGGAGCTCCTAACCGAGTTTGATGCGCTGGCCATCCAGCGCGACAGTACTGTCGGCGAACAGGTCGAGGGTTTCGCCACGCAATTGCCAGTCGTTTTTCACCTGCTGGCTGACCGAGCCTGCGTACAGGTCTTCGTGCCCCTCCACGCGGCGCCGACTGTCGCCGAACTCCGCTGTGTGCACCTGCACGTATTGGTGCGCGTGCAGCGCAGTGTCATGGCGTTGCAGCCAATAGCTGTCGGCGCGTTCACCGCTGACCTGCAGCGTTTTAGTGGTCAGGCAGGCGTGGGTGCTGTGCAACAGGACGCTGGCGCTGTGCACGGCGAGTGCGGCGCCGGCGTCCAGGTTGATACCGTCCCGTGCCTGCACCTGCAACGCACCTGTTGGCAGTTGCAGGTGCAGGTCGCCGTCCACACTCAAGCGTGCGGGCGTGGTGCTGTCGCGCTCCAGCACGGTAAGGATGTAGCCGCTCGCACCCTCCACGCAGATCAGCACCGCATCGCCCAGTGCCGGGTGTAGCAGGCACCCGGCTGCGGGTTTGAGCCAGAAACGTCGCCCGTCGCTACTGACGACGCCGAAACGCTCACCCTCCAGGGCATTGATCCGTGCATGGTGCAAGGTGGCCGTGTATTGACTGTGCGGCTGGACGTGCGGTGGCATGATGTTCTCCTTACAGCGTCGGCTGCCAGCAATCAGCGGCCAGGCGTAGCGGGTCGGTAGGGTAGATGTCGTCGAGCCGTGCCCCTTGCCACTGGCAGTTGTCCAGTTCGGCGGCGTGCAGGTTGGCGCCAAACAGATCGGCATCCGTGAAATCGGCGCCACGGGCACGCAGACAGATGCATTGCGCGTAGCGCAGGCGCGCGCGCAAGAAGCGTGCGCCGGGCAGCTGCGCACCGTTCAAGTTGGCCTGTATCAACCCACAGTCGGTGAAGTCGACAGCGTTCAACTGCGCGTCGGTAAAGATCGCCTGCAGCAGGTTAGTGGCGATGAAGCGCACCCGTGTCCCCTGGCATTGGTACAGCGACAGCGCGCGGGTTTCGGCATGGCTCAGGTCAATGTCGGTCAGGCTGCTGCGATCAAATGCACATTGCTCAAGGTGTGCGTCGATCATGTAGAGGTTGCGCAGCAGGCTGTCGGTCACGCGCACCTGATGCCATTGCACTGAGCTGGCATCGGCATCACACAGGCTCATATGGTCCAGTTGGCATTGACGCATGACGCTGCCGCGTAAGTTGGGCACTGAAAATGCGCAGTCAACAAAACTGAGGCTGCTGGCGTTAGCTTCGCTGAGGCTCAATCCAACGGCCTCGCACCGTAACCAGCGGCCACCTTCGAGCGTAACCTTGGCAAAGTTTGCCCCATCGAATTGGCAATTCCTGAAGTCGACCTGACGCAAATGGCTGCCGCAAAAGTGGCTTCCCGCCAGTTGACAGTCGACCCAGGTACAGGCCTTGAGGTCGGCGCCATTGAAGCAAGCATTACGCGCATCGACTTGCTCAAAGCGCGCATCGCGCAAAGCAATCCCCCGGTAGTCACCGCCGGCCAGGCAGAGGTCGCGCAGTACGCCGCCTTCAGCGATGCGTGCGCGCAGTTGTTCGGCGGTCATTGGTTCAGACATTGTTGAGTTCCTCGGGTAAACGGCAATAGCTCAATACAGCACCCTGCAAGCGTGCTCCAAGACCTCGCGCGCCTTCGCTGGCCACCGCATGCAGATTGCTGTCGCGCAAGTCGGCCTGCTCCAGCCGGACTTTGCGCAGGCGGGCCTGCTGCAAGTTGGCGCCCACCCACTGTATGTGGCTGAGGTTGCTGCCAGTGAAGTCGGCATTGCGGGCGCACAGGCGATAACCGTGGCTGCTGCGCAGGTCGCACTGGTGGAGTAGCGCGTTTTGCAGGTCGCAGCCACGCAGGCTCGCGCCCACCAGTGAGGCGCCTTGCAGGCTGGCATTGGCGAGGTCTGCGTGGTCCAGGCGAATGCCGGGCAGTTGGCAATCCAGGTCCAGTTGCAGGTCAGCGGCCTTGGCATTGGTCAGGTCAATGTCTTGGCCCTTGACCGCTGACCACGCCGCTGATTGCAGGCTGGCGCCGCCCAGCTGCGCATGGTCCAACAGGCAAGCGTTGAAGCGGCTTTTAGCTAACTGCGCGTCGCGTAGGTTGATATGGCGCAGGTCGCAATGTCGCAGGATGCTGCCGGTCAGGTCGGCGCCCAGCCATTGAGCGCCAGTCAGTACGCAGCGATCAAACACGCAGCGCTGCAACGTGGCGCCGGCCAAGTCGCTGGAAGACAGATCAAGGTCGACAAAATGCGCGCCTTCCAGGTGCTCGCCACGGGTGTGGGCAGCCTCCAGTAACGCGCGAGTCCATGGCTCGGCCTTGGGTATGATGTGGTCGCCGTGGGCAGTCGGTGCTGGTGCGTTTCTTAGCGGATTGGCGCCTGGAATGGCCCCCGGTAACTTTGCCCGCAGTGCGTGCATTGTCTGCTTGATGTGCTGTTCTGTCTCACGCATCTGTTGCAAGCCGGCGCTCAGTTGCGTGTGCAATGAGGCTTTGTGCTGCGGCGACAGCGACAGGTAGTCAAGACTGGACAATGGGTCAATCTTGAGGGCGGGCGAGGCGCTTTGCTCGGCGTGCTTGATCTGCTGGCGCAGCGCCTCGGGGTGCATGTTCAGGCGTATCGCCGTCTGGTCCAGGAACTTCTCGGCCGCCGCGTGAGCGTGTTCAATAGCGGTATGAATGCGCGCCTTAAGCGCCACCGGGTCGAACGCCGGGGTCTTGGCCGCAGGCTGTGGCATCAGTGCCGCGAGGTCAGGGGCAGTGGCCGGGTAGTCGGCCCGGTTCAAGGTTTTACCGAAGCGTTTGCCGAGGTTGGCGGCGCATTCCAGTACCTCGCCTTGTTCGGCGGCGAAGGTCGCGTAACGGGCGTCAATCGAGGCCTGCATACGGCGGATAATCGCCTCTTTGTCGACGGTTCCCCGTGCTGTTGGGATCGCCGCAGCCGTCGGTTTAACGCAAGGCCAGAGTTTTTCGCAGCAGGCGGCGACGGTTGCGCAGGGCGCGCCAGCGCACTCATACAGTGCGCCGAGTTGGGCAATGTCGGCGCCGTCAAGATCGGCCACGCTGACCTCGGCCCGGTACAGCAGCAAAACCCGCTCAACGTCGGGGAACAGCCAAACTGTGTCGAGGTGCACAGTCGGCTCTTCGACCTCGTGCGCAAGCGCCGTTCGCTTCACAAATAGACGTACACGCAACGCCGGCAACGAACCACTGACCTGCAGGTGCTGCGGGTGCATGCCCTCCACGCACCAGTCTTCGTTGCCGCTCCAGTAGCCAGGCGCACATTGGTCCTGGGGCACCGCATCAAACCAGCGGGCATCGCAATCCAGTGGCGGGTAGGGCGCACGGCGCGCGGTCCATTGCGCATCGCAGGTTCCCCACCACTCACGACGCTCCAGGCAATGCGGCGGCAGAGGGCGCAAGGTGGCGATTGGCAGGGTCTGCCCTGGCACTCTCATGGGCGAAAGTGCGTCTTCGATTTGTGGCAACGAGGTGCCCACACAGCTGTCAGGATCAGCCACATAACCGCTGCCGTCGGGATTGTCCGCCCAGCCGGCCCCTCCGAAGGCATGGTGCAGGTCCAATGGCAAAGGTAGGAGCGGGCCTGTGGTGCGTGGCGTAACACCGGCCACACCACGCTGCCAAGTCCGCGGCGGATGCAGGTGCAGAATCTTACTGATGCTTGCCACCCGCACGCGCACCGCCATGCCCTGTTGTTGCTGCTCGGACGTCAGCGGGTAGGCACTGCCGTGGACCGCGAAACTACCACGGGCCTTCTTCAAGCCACTGTCGAACGGTTGCTTGGCGAAGCGTTCGCTGAGCCAGGGCAGCGCGTGTTCAGCGGCGATGACTGGGTGGTCGCGGTCATAAAGCAACCCAACAGTGATCGTCAGGCTCGCCGGCCGCGGGCCTTGTTGGCGGGCCAGGGTCAACAGGCTGATATCGGGATAGGTCAGATGCATGGTCAGCTCCTTCGTCAGACTGGCAAGTCCAGCGGGCTGAATTTTTCCACCGGTTCGAGTGCCAGGTTGGCGACCATATTGAGACTTTCCGTCAAGCCCTTGACTGTTTGTGACAGGGCGTCGAACTCGGCTTGTTTTTCCGCGGCCCGGGCCTGCACTTCCAGAGGAACAGGTGGGATATAGGGCGTGCTGAACGTCGCTGCGTCAGCATTGAGGGTATTCACACTGGCAGTGTCTACGCTGAGTGTGCGCGAGACCGTTGCGGTTTCAGTCGTGGTCTTGCCGTGGACAGTCAGGTTGCCGTTGACGAAGGCATTTCCCTCGATGATCGTGTCACCTTTGAGGGTCAGGGTGTGGCCAGCGACAATCCGAACACCCAAGGCATTCATCTCGATGGAGTTGTCCCCACAGACGAGGGTGATTGATTCGTTTGCGGCCATGTTATAGGTCTTGACTTCGACATCCCGAAGGTCCCCGCGCAGTTGGGTAACCGAGCTTTGCAGGCGGGTGATCAGCACGCTTTGATCGGATACTTTCGAGCAGTCTTTCTTGGTCGTCGAATAGGTGTAGTCAATCCCGTTAAACGACATTGAAGCGCTGACGCCTGACGTATTCATGGCCACAGAAGTTGCTTGCCCAGTGAGGCTGAGCTTGAGTGCGCCAAAGCTGGCATCCGACTGCACGGTAGCGGTCTTGAGTGCGGCCGAGAATGTAGGTGCGTTGCTGTAGTCGGCCTTGGCCCCGAGGTTGAGCCAGCTCGGGCCACCCCAATGGCTACCTGTGTTGAGGTTGCCCAGCGGTTTTTTTGGCTCGGGTGGCTGCGCCGGCTCAGCGGTATCCGGTTCTGGGCCGCTGCCACTGGCTGGCGGTGGCTCACCGGTGCCCATGGACATTGAATATACGCCGGGCACCTCATGGTGGAGCGAAGACGAAGTCAAGTGTAAATGCGCGTTGGTACGCAGTTGTGCGCCAGCGATTTCGCCATTGCCCAAGGTCAAGGTGGTGCTGCCGCCAGGCGCGCCCATTTGCAGGTGAGCAGCGCCAGGTTGGTCGTCAATCGCCAGAAAGTGCCCGCCCGCCGTGGACAGCCCACTCTGGGTGGCGTTTTTTTCATTGACCCGGTTGGGGTTTTCCGAATTCGGCACGCTGCCGACAATAATCGGCCGGTCCGGGTCGCCGCCAAGGAATGACACCAGCACTTCGCTGCCTTTGAGCAGCGGAAAGTGCATGCCATGGCTGGAGCCGGCAGACATCGACGCCATGCGCAGCCACGCCGAGCCTCGCGTGCCAGGCTTTTGATGGCGAATAAACGGGAAGCGGACTTTATAGCAACCGTGCTGGTTGAGCAGCGGCTTGCCGCAGTCGTCGCCATCCACCACGGCGCTGAGCACGCCGACGACGTTGGGCTTTTGGGTATCCAGGCGTGGTCGGAACTGCACCTCGGCGGGGATCACCACAAAGCGCACCAGGGTATCGCGGGGTGCTTTATCGTCGCTTGTCGCAGGCAGAGGTTGATGACCGCTGTGGTGCACCTCAAGCACTTGGTAGACCGCATTCATACCCGGGTGGGTATGGCCGGTGAGTGCCATGCAGCGACCCGATCGAAGGCCGACAACATGACCACTGCCCTGAAACAGCCGATGCTGGCAACCCAACGCCTGGGCGCGACGTTGCGCCAGCCAGAGACCCTGATCGTTATTGCCAAAATGCTCGCCATACACACCGTATTCACCGCTGAACGCGGGTGATGGGCCCGGTGCCTGGTCGTTGCCAGCGACGCAGCCGGCCGCCACGGGTGCGGTGCTGTGCAACGACCGTTGTGCGTTGCTGGCGGAGAAGTCTTGCAGCACCACGTGCGCCGGCTGCACCACGGTACGACGAATGAAGCTGTGGGCGACCGCTTGCAGATCATTGTTCAGCGCGGTGTCCAAGGGGCGGTAGCGCACCGGCAGCAAGGACCTGGGTTGGGCGCTGCGGTCACTGCAAATGATCAGGGCTTCCTGTTCAGCCTGTTGTTCGAAGAAGTAGTAGCAACCGCTGTATTCCAACAGGCGAGAGAGAAAGTCGAAACTCGACTCTTCGTATTGGCAGGTAAAGCTGGCTTGGGTATGAGGAATGTCGTCGTCCCGCAAGCGCAGGTCGAAATCGAAGACCTGCGTGCTGGTGCTGTCCGAGCCCTGACCTTCATGCGTCAGGTCGGCATGCTTGAGAATGTCACGCACCAACTCCGGCAGGTTTTTATCCAGCCAGATTTCGCTGAAGCGTTGCAGGCGCAAGCGGCTCATGCGTGGCTCCAGTACCACGCGGCAATAGTGGTAGAGCTCGTCGGCGTCCAGCACCTCCACCGACGTTACGATGCCATGGTACGGATGCGCCGCGCCCAAGGTGTCAAACAGCGTCAGGTGTGCGGGAACGCCGAGCATGGCGTCTTCGTTCAGCAACGGAGCCAGTGACGCCAGTACCACCTCGAAGCGATACGGCCGCGATAACAGATCTTCACCCTGCCAGCTGGCAACCAGCAGATGTTCGAGGGCGAGCGCGTCACTTTGGAACGTGCACAGTGGTAGCTCGGTCGATGTCATGGTCTGAACTCCTGGTTACCTGCGCAATCGAGTCACGGGGTCACTGTAGGGCGGGCTCGTTTTTTTAGCGCTCGGGTAAAGACCTGATTGTTCAGCTGGCCACGGACTCGATCAGCCACTCACCGTTGACGTTCACATCGACCGTGATGGCGGCGAGTACGCGCTGTTCGGCCAACGCCGCCAGCAGCACGTCCGACAGCCGCGGTGTAAGGCTGGTGCGCAGGATGAAGTCGATGTTGCGCGCGCCGTTTTGCCCACTCGTGCAGCGCTCGGCCAGGGTGCGGGCTACCGACGCGCTGAAGCTTAGGCGCACTTTGGCCGACGACAGCAGGCGCGCAGCCAGTCGCGCAAGTTTCAAGTCGACAATGCTTACTAGGTGCTCAGCTTGCAGGGTGAAGTAGGGGACGATGGTCATGCGGGCCAGCAACGCTGGTTTGAAATGCAACGACAGCGTGGGTCGGATGCGCTCCACAAGCGCGTCGGCACTCGGGCGATCGCCGGCGCACAACGCGCTGATTTCATCGCTCGCCAAGTTGCTGGTGAGAAATATCACGGTGTTGCTGAAGTCGATGTGCCGCCCTTCACCGTCGCACAGGCTGCCCTTGTCAAATACCTGATAAAACAGGTTGACCACCTCCAGATGAGCCTTTTCGACTTCGTCGAGCAGCACCACCGAGTAGGGGCGGCGGCGCACGGCTTCGGTCAGCACACCGCCTTCGCCATACCCCACATAGCCTGGCGGCGAGCCTACCAGGCGGCTCACGGTATGCTTTTCCTGAAACTCGCTCATGGCGAGGGTCGTCAGCGCATGCTCACCGCCAAACAAGTGATCGGCCACTGCGAGTGCGGTTTCAGTTTTGCCGACACCGGAAGGGCCCACAAGCAGGAACACGCCTAATGGTTGTTGCGGATCGCGAAGGCCCGACTGCGCCGCCTTCAATATGTCGCAAAGGCTCTGGACAGCAGCATCCTGGCCATGAATGCGGGTTTTTATGTTGTCCGCCAGCGCCATTACGCCGCCAGCGCTGTCACGTAGAACCTTGCCCAGGGGAATGCCGGTCCAGTCGGATACAACGTTGGCGATGGCGTCAGGGTTGACCTCTGTAAACAGCAGTGGGTCGTCACCTTGCAAGTGCTTGAGCCTGTCACTGGCCTCGGTCAATGCCGCGCCAGCGTCGTTAATGAGTGGCCCCTGTGTGCGCAGCTCAAGCACGCGATACGCCGCAGCACGCTCAGCGTGCCAGCGGACTTCCAGCGCTTGGTACGCCACAACCAGTTCAGTCAGTGTTTGTTCAATGGCCTGTACGCGCCCTGGGTCTACGGGATGGCCATGGTTTCGATCGCGTTCCAGGGCCTCGCGCTCACGCGACAAGGCCGCCTGCTGCCGCTCGAGGCGTTCCAGCTCGGCGGGCCGCGTGTCCAGGCCAATACGCACGCGCGCACTGGCCGTGTCTAACAAATCCACAGCTTTGTCGGGCAATAAGCGACCGGTGATATAACGGTCGGAGAGTTCGGCGGCGGCGATCATGGCATCATCGCGAACGCTTACACCATGCACTGTTTCATAGTGCGATTTGAGACCCCGCAGAATCAGCACAGCGGTGGCCACGCTCGGTTCGTCCAGCTTGACCACCTGGAAGCGGCGGGCGAGGGCAGGGTCTTTTTCGAAGTACTTCTTGTACTCGCTCCAAGTGGTCGCGGCGATAGTGCGCAGCTCCCCCCGGGCCAGCGCAGGCTTGAGCAGGTTGGCGGCGTCAGAACCACCGCTGGCCCCACCGGCACCAATCAGCATGTGGGCTTCATCGATAAATAAAATGATCGGCACGGTGGCGGCCTTAACCGCGTCGATAACGGCACGCAAGCGACGCTCAAACTCACCTTTGACACTGGCACCGGCCTCCAGCAAACCCATATCAAGACTCAGCAACCGAGTCGTGCGCAAAAAGTCCGGCACATCGCCTTGGTGGATCGCCAGTGCCAGGCCCTCGACCACGGCGGATTTACCGACGCCGGGCTCGCCGACCACAATGGGATTGTTCTTGCGGCGCCGGGCGAGGATATCGACCATCTGGCGAATTTCCTGGTCGCGCCCGAACACCGGGTCAATGCCACCACTGGCAGCCTTGGCGGTAAGGTCTTCGCAGAAGCGTGTAAGGGTGTCTTCGCGATTGACCCCGGTGCCGGCGTCAGACGCGCCGCCGGCCAGCGACGCACTTTGCAGCTGCGCTAATGGGCCTTCGCTGGAACCCGCGACGATATCGGCAAACGCATTACTCAGGCGCTCGCGTGAAATACCCTTGAGCAGTTCGCCGTAGCGGGTCCCCGCCGTGTAGTAGCCCAGGCGCGTAATCAGCGCGAGCAGCAACGTTCCGGTACGGATGCAAGGGCTGCCGACAATCAGCGATGCCGCGATCCAGGCGTCTTGCACCCACTCGGTTAGCAGCGGTGAAAACACCGGGCGTCCAGGGTTCCCCTGCTTGAACTGCGCCAGGCTATCGTCAATCTGAGCTGACAGGCGCAAGGCGTCCACCTCGAAATACGCAAGAATCAGCGCAACATCGGCCTGTGGGTCTTGCAGCAACGGGTGCAGGAAATGTTCGAGGGTGATCTCGTAATGCCCGCGCGCCAGCGTCATGCCGGCGCCATTCTCCAGTGCTTGACTACTGAAGCTGTTGAGCCTTGCAAACAGCGGTTTGAGTTCTACCTGGATCATTTTTCGCTCCTCGGTTGGGCGCTCTGACTCTGCGTCCCGGCCAGCATGAATACCGCCTTGCCCTGATTGACCGTGTGGCCGAGCCAAGTGTTGGTACCCAGGCGGTGCCAGCCGTCCCCCAAACGGGTGCCACCCTGTTGTGCGGCCTTGAGGCTCAATACCAGTCGACAGTTGACCGGGGTATGCAGGTACAACGCAGTTAATCGTTCGATACGTTTGTAGAGCGTGGCACCTGGCATCAGCAGGTGAAAACGCAAGGCGTCCAGTGGGCCGATACGGATATCCAAGGTGCTGCTGCGGTCACTGACCTGTTGCCCCAGCAGGCTGTCTTGGCCCAGCACATTGCCCTGCATGCCCAACCGGCAGCGGGACTGGTCATCAATCGGCACATGGCTCAGAACACAGGGCACGACCTCTACGGGGTCGCCGTCCAGCGTGCTGCGCAGCAGTTGCTCCAAACCCAGTGCAGAGCGTGGGAACTGGTTGAAAATGCCGGCGTAGCGCAATAATTGCGGCGCCTGCTGGCGCCACTGCGGGTCGGCGTCTGCCAGGCCAATCAGCGAGCGCACCAGGTTCAGGCGCCCAAGGTCACGCCGCTCGCCAATCGCCATCCACAGGCGATGCTTTTCCCAGGCACGAAACAGCAGCGGGTACAGCGCGGCGTGCAATATGTCGAGAAAGTCGCGGCCGGCGCTATGGCCTTGTAACTGCTCGTCGATCAAGTCTTCGGTATAGAACGTCGGCAGCGGCGACGTCACGCCATACAGGCCAAAGAAGCTGGCTTGCAGGTGGTAGCGCCCACTGGGGTCTTGGTCGATGGCTAAAACGTCGCACTCGGGGAACCCCAAGCCCAAGTCTGGGCGTATTCGCACGCCGTCGCTGAAGGCCTCATCGTTTGGGAAGCGCAGGCGCAGCAAGCGCAATGCCTGGAAAAAAGCATAGTCGCGACCTTTGGCCAGCAGGGGATCCTGAGTCATAGCAGGCGTTGCCGACCGATTTTCGCCGGCCATGAGAGTGTCTCTTGGTTCACACTGTCATACAGCTTGAGTGCCACGAAGCTGTTGAGGGCCACACAGCCTGCGAAGAACTCATCAAGCACTACGCCAAACAGGTAGAGCCCGCCAGGCCCAAGGAAGTGGTCGCCGCGGCACTGCAAATGGACCACCGTACCTTCGATGGGCAGGCCATTGATGAAGCGCCGCTCCTGAGTGGCCAGGACTTTTTCGATGCCATTGATGCGCCGGTTATTGGCGTCTTGCCCACTTTCATCCGCACTTGGGAGGTAGAGTTTGAGCAGGCTCTTGAGGTAATCGGCATCCAGAAGCTTAAAGTGGTTGGCGTTCAACTGGGACAGCATGCGCCAGAGCAACGGGTCCTGATATTTGGGCGGATGGCTGGCGGTTATCCCGCGAATGTTGCGCAGGGTGACGCGTGCCGGTGTGTTATCCATCGGTTGGTTGAGGTCTCCGGGATGCAAGCTTTCCGGCGCTGGGCCGTCGGTGCACAGGAGCGAAATCGACAGGGTGAGGTCTTCCGGGGATTTGCGGTCGGCATACGGCAGGCTGATAAAGTGCTCGTAGTCACGTATGTCATTGCTGGCTTGGCGTATACGCAGGTTGAACGCATCGCGCTGGTAAATGGTGTGAAAGGGTTTCAAGGTTTTTTCGTTGCCGGTTCCCGAGTAAGCACTGACACTCAGCACCGAATGAATACGTAAGCGCTGGCGCTGGGGCTGGTTCGAAGGCTGGATGCGATATTCGGCTTGCCGATGATCGACCCGCAGCGGGTACGCGTCCTGGGTGAACAGGTTGACCGCCGGTGTTACCCCGAGCATGAAGCTGTTTTCGGTTATTGGCGGCGCCCAAGAAGGCACCTTGTCGAACACCAGTTTGATGCTCATGCGCGTGCGCTCGCCTCGGTTGCGCCAGCGCTGCAAACCGCTCAAGCGCACAAACAGGAACTTCTCCGGCAGCGCGAAGTATTCCTGCAAGCCACGGTAGGCAGGGTGCGCGGCGTCCGGATAGGGCAGCAGCGCGTGCTCGCGATCAAATCCACAGGGTTGGATGTAGCTTGCCGGCAGCAACGTCATCGGCAGGCCTTCACCCTGGATGCGTATTTCCCGCACATGCTGGTCCAGGAGGCGGAGGAGGGCGCAGGCTTCGCTGAAGGGGTCCCCCAGGTAGAAGGTCAGGCTGTCGGTGTTCAGGTCATTGGGCGCGACTGTCAGCGCGAGGTCCAGCACCAGGCTGCGGCCCTCTGCGGTACCGCCGTCCCAGCGCGCACCGGTGAGTGTGACGGGCTCAAGGTCGACCGGCATTGTGCTACGAAAGCGCACGCGATGGCCGTCAATGGGTACGGAAGCCACTTCGCATCCGCTGTCGATAGGCAGGGTCTGCGAGAGCGGCGTACGCGGCGCGAACTGCAACAGCGTCATGCACGGCAGCGGCTGCAAGTACTGCGGATAGAGCAACTGCGCCAGCTCCTGGACAAATTCGGGAAACTCATCGTCCAGTCGCTGACGCACCATGCCCGTGAGAAAGGCCACACCCTCGAGCAGACGTTCTACATCTGGATCGCTTGCCGAGCCATTGCCGAGCAAGGGCGCCAAGGCAGGGTTGCGCTGCGCAAACTCATCGGCCAGATGCCGCAGGTTATTCAGTTCACTCTGATAGTAGATGTTCTGCATGGTCCACCTAGCGCATCGACAGCGAGACACGCCCGTCGCAGGAGACGAGGGTCGACAGGTGAATGGGGATGTCGCGATTATTGATCGCCACCAGTCCATCGAGCATGAAGCGCAACGACAGTACCTCGCGACCGTGTTCGGCCAGGGTGATGCAGGGGGATTTCAGGCGGGGCTCGTAACGCGCAACCATGCGTGTCATGTGCTCGATGATTTGCGTGGTTTCTCCAGTGGCGAAACTGCCGGCCAGGTTAGTGAAGTCGGGCACACCGAATTCCGGGTCTATCGGCACGCTGCCTTGGCGCGTGTTGAGGATTCGACTCAGATGCGCCATCAGTGAGTCCAGCAGCACTTGAGCCTGGGTCAGGTGGGAGCGTTCGCTGCCCAACTGCAGGGCGCCAATGCGTTCCAGCAGGCGTCTTTCTTTCATCACCGAGGCCTCATAAACTCATCATTCAAAGGGTGCGGCCATCGTCAGGGCGAATAACCGCAGCGTGCGCAACAGCGGGCCTTCAGCTCTTGTCTAGCTTGCCGACCAACGACAAGGTGAACGAGGCGCCCATGTACTTGAAATGCGGCCGGACCTTGAGGCTGACCCGGTACCAGCCCGGGTCGCCGTCGACGTCGTTGACGCTGATTTGCGCCTGACGCAATGGCCGGCGGCTACGCACGCCCACGGCTGGGTTGTCCATGTCGGCGACGTATTGACGGATCCAGCCGTTGAGTTCTGACTCCAAGTCGCCGCGCTCTTTCCAGGCACCAATGTTTTCGCGCTGGATCACCTTGATGTAGTGAGCCAGGCGGCTGACCACGAAGATGTAAGGCAACTGCGTGCCGAGCTTGTAGTTCAACTCCGCATCCTTGCCTTCTTTGTCATTGCCGAAGTATTTGGGCTTCTGGCAAGAGTTGGCGGAGAAGAACGCGGCGTTGTCGGTGTTTTTGCGCATGGTCAGCGCAATAAAACCTTGCTCGGCCAGCTCGAATTCGCGTCGCTCGGAGATCAGCACATCGGTGGGGATCTTGGTCTGCACCTCACCCATCGCTTCGTAGTTGTATATCGGTAAGTCGCTGACCGTACCGCCACCTTGCGGGCCGATGACGTTGGCGCACCACCGATACTGCGCGAAGCTGTCGGACAATCGGCTGGCAAACGCGAAGGCCGCATTACCCCACAGGAAGTCGCGGTTGCTGGCCGTGACGTTTTCGTTGTACCGGAACTTGCGGACCGGCACCGTCTCTTCTCCGTAAGGCGTACGCAGCAAGAAGTGTGGCAAGGTCAAGCCTACGAATCGCGAGTCTTCACTGTCGCGAAACGCATTCCACTTAGTGAACTGCGGCCCCTCGAAAACCGCCTGCAGGTCTTTCAGGTTGGGCAGTTGGGAGAAGCTGTCGACACCAAAGAATTGCGGGCTTGCTGCTGCAATAAATGGCGCGTGCGACATGGCTGATACCGACGCGATGGACTGCAACAGCTTGATGTCCTGCGAGCCAGGGCTGAACTCGAAATTGCCGATAATGGCGCCGAACGGCTGGCCGCCGAACTGCCCGAACTCCGCGCTGTAGACCGCCTTGTACAGGCCCGAGCGGGTGATTTCCGGCGCATCTTCAAAGTCATCGAGGAGTTTTTGCTTGGCCACACTGAGCATTTCCAGGCGGTTGTTTTCACGAAAATCAGTGCGATCAACCAAGAATTTCAACGAGCGCCATGACGACTCAAGTTTTTGAAAACGCTCATCGTGCAAGATTGCGTCGACCTGACGGCACAGCTTGGCGTCCAGCGCAGCAATCATGTCGTCGATCAGGTTGGCGCTGACTTTTTCAACCGCGCGACTGGGCTCAAGCAGTTGTGCGACAAACGCCTCCAAACCTTGGCGCGTCACGGAGTAGGCCTCGTCGCCGGGCTTTATGCGGGCTGTTTCGATCAATTGATCCAGCAGCGAGCCTGGCTGTTGCGTGGCTGGCATTTGCGCGGCCGGGGTCTGGGTGTCTTCTTGAGTCATGGCTCTACTCCTTTTCCTCAACGCCCAGCTCACCGAGCAAGCGGGCACGTGCACCTTCGTCCTCGATCAACGCCTGTAGCGCCTTGCGAAAGTCGGGCACATTGCCCAATGGGCCTTTTAAAGCTTTAAGTGCGTCGCGCAGGGCAATCAATTGGTTGAGTTCCGGTACCTGTTCCACCAGCGCATCCGGCTCAAAGTCACGAATCGACTCGAACGTCAGATTCACCGCCAGGCGTTCATCCGGTGCAGCGTCTTCCGAGAGGCAGTTGGCGATGGACATTTGCAGATGCAGGTTCTGGCCTTTGAGCACGTCGGTGAAGTTGTCCTTGTCGACCCGAATAGGCTTGAGTTCTTCGACAGGGGTGTCGTCTTCACGCAGGGTGAAGTCACCAATGACCAGTTGTTTGAGCGGCAGCTCGACCTGCTCCTGGGCATCGCCTGTCGCCGGTTTGTAGACAATATTGACGCGCTCTTTAGGCGCGACAGAACCGTCACTTGCCATGGTGTTTCTCCTCAGTGGGCGACTCGCACACGCGGTCGCGTCTTGTCACGGGTTCAGTCGTTGGCGCAATCCGCACGTTGCCCACAGCGCTTGCGCCAGAAGCCGTCGAGATCGAGGCGCGACAAGCGCCGGGACCATTCAAGCGAGGCGCTGTGCTCAAGCATCATTTGCAGCAGTGGCTTGATCAGTTCCGGCTCCCATTGCTCCAGGTTGAGCTCGTCGGCCTGCGCCAGCAGCCCCTCCAACGCAATGCACAGATCCGGGTGTGGGTCGTACCGATAAACCAGTACGCACTGCGAGGCGCGCAGCCTGTAACGATCGCGCGCACTGGCGGTGTAGGTAATGCAGCGCTGAAGCTCGGCTAAGCCATCGTTAAGCCGCCCCTCATTGGCCATGTGTCGCGCGGCGTCTATACAGGCCTCAATACGATCGTTTGCGGGCACCACCGGGGTAGACGGCGCCAGGCTTTCCAGCCACGCCCGGGTGGGGCCATCTGCAAACGGCGTACCGTCAGCGAAGGTCAACTCG
>NZ_UYXQ01000062.1 GCF_900624995.1 Pseudomonas antarctica | reverse complement strand
GGAGCTGATGGCGTCTAGACTAAAAAAGGTGTATTGAAATTGGTTCAAGGTGGGAGCGGCATTCGTGGCGAATACTGTCGTTCATGTGCTAAAGAGGAGAATGATACTGCGCATTCGCGAGCAAGCCCGCTCCCGCATTTTGACCGAGTTTAGTCAGAGGTTTGGGGTCGAACGGGCGACAATCGCCTCAACATTCACACCGCGCGGCAAGGTGCCGTAAACCCGACCGGACGATTCCCCCAAGCGACTGGCAATAAAACCATCACTGACCGCCGCATTCCCCGCCTCCAGCAGCAGCTTGGCCTGCAACGCCACAGCAATGTCCTCAGTCAATTGACGCGCCCGGTACTGGATATCTTGAGTGTCCATAAACGCCGACTTCAGCTGCTCAATATGCTGCGCCAGTTGCGGGCTGCCATGCCCATTGCCCAGCTCGACAAACAGCGCTTCCAGCACACCCGGTTCCTTCGACAGCGCCCGCAACACGTCCAGGCACTGCACGTTACCGGAACCTTCCCACGTTGAATTTACCGGCGCCTCACGGTAAAGACGCGGCAGGATACTGTCCTCGACATACCCGGCACCGCCCATGCACTCGGCGGCTTCGTTGATCATTGCCGGCGCACGCTTGCAGATCCAATACTTGCCCACCGCCGTCACCAGCCGGGCGAATTTGGCTTCCTGTTCGTTATCGAGGTGGTCCAACGCGCGGCCCATGCGCATGCTCAACGCCAGGGATGCTTCGCTTTCCAGCGCCAGGTCGGCCAGCACGTTTTGCATCAGCGGTTGTTCGCTGAGGATGCGCCCGCCGACCAATCGATGAGCGCAATGATGGCTGGCCTGGGTCAACGCCTGGCGCATCAAGGCACTGGAGCCGACCATGCAATCGAAGCGGGTCATGGCAACCATTTCGATGATGGTCGGCACGCCACGGCCCTCTTCGCCGATCATCCAGGCCAACGCGCCACGAAACTCCACTTCGCTGGAGGCGTTGGAGCAGTTGCCGAGTTTGTTTTTCAGGCGCTGGATGTAGAACTCGTTGCGCGTGTCATCCGGACGCTGCCGCGGCAGTAGGAAACACGTCAGGCCTTTGTCGGTCTGCGCCAGAGTGAGGAACGCATCGCACATCGGCGCCGAGCAGAACCACTTGTGCCCCACCAGTTCATAAGCCTGCCCGGGGCCGCCCGCGCCGACCGGATAAGCGCGGGTCGTATTGGCGCGCACGTCAGTGCCGCCCTGTTTCTCGGTCATGGCCATACCGATGGTGGCGCCGGCTTTATGGGCGATGCCGACGTTGCGCGGGTCGTATTCGGTGCTGAGAATTTTCGGCAGCCAGGTCTGCGCCAGGTCGGGCTGCAGACGCAGCGCCGGGACGCAGGCGAAGGTCATGGTCAGCGGGCAACCGGTGCCAGCTTCGGCCTGGCTGTGCAGGTAGGTCATGGCAGCACGGGCCACATGCGCGCCGGATTGCGGGTGCGCCCATGGCAGCGACGGCAGGCCATGTTCGACGGCGGTGCGCATCAGTTCGTGATAAGCCGGATGAAATTCCACCAGGTCGATGCGATGACCATAACGGTCATGACTGTTGAACACCGGCTTGTTCTGGTTCGCCAAGAACCCGGCCTCCATCAATGGCCCACCGGCCAGCGCGCCATAGGCATCGATACGCGCCTCGGCCGAGCCGGCACCAAAGCGGCGCGACCACTCTTGCAAGGGCAAGTCGATGCGGTAAAGGTTAGCGCCATCCAAAGACGGTGGCTGGTTAGTGACGTCGTGGGTTTCGGCGAACTGATGCAGGTTCATGACGGGCCTCCTGGAAAAGGCCACGTACAGTTGAGGCCTGAACTTCAGTTAAGCACCGCCAATCGGCTTAAAAAAGTGGCATACACGCCTAATGCCCGGCGCTTTCGCCCTCTGCCGGGCAGAGCAGGCACCGTTCCAGCACCGCCTGCAACGCCTCAAAACGCACAGGCTTGGCCAGCCGATCGGTGATGCCGATGCCATGGCAGCGCTCACGATCCGACACATTCAGTGACGTACTCAGGGCGATCACCGGCAACTCACCGCAGCCCGGCAATGCACGAATCTGACAGCACAACGAGAAACCGCCTTCAGGCACATCCAGAAGCACCGCATCAAAGCGATCACTCTGCAAGATCGCCAACGCAGACGGGCCGTTGTCCACCGTTTTTACCCGGTAGCCGAGCTTGAGCAGCATGCCGCGCACCGCCAGGTGGCCCACACTGTTGTCGTCCACCAACAAGACCGCGCACTCGTGGGAGGCCCGTTGCGCAAGGGGCTTCTGGCTCCCCGCTTTTGGCTCCGGCGGCACCGGATTCAGAGTCACTTCCAACTGGAAACGACTGCCCTTGCGCGGCTCGGACTGATGGGTCAGCTGCCCGCCAAGCAGTTCGATCAGCTGCCGACAAATCGCCAGGCCGATACCCAGGCCGCCGTATTCACGGGTGGTCGAGCCGTCAAGCTGGAAGAAACGCTGGTACAGCGTGGCCTCGTCGAGGAAGGCGAAGCCGATACCGCTGTCGGTCACAATAAAGCTCAGGCGCACGCTGCCATCACTGTGTGGAACACCCACCACACGCAAACGCACGGCGCCTTCGTGGGTAAATTTGAACGCGTTGTCGAGCAGGCAGTCCAGGCATTGGATCAGCTTGTCGGCGTCGCCAATCACGCGGTCCGGCAGCTCATCCGCCACGTCGATGGAGAATTCCAAGCCTTTGCTCTGAGCACTGGTGATGAACTGCTGGCGCAAGGTATCGAGGGCGCCGCGCAGGCTGAATACCTTGGGCTGGGCGCTCAGGCGTCCGGCCTGCAATTCGGTCAGGGTGAGAATGCCATTTACCATGCGCATCATGTCTCGTGCCGAGCCGGCAGCCGTTTGGAGGTACTGCGCCAAATCATCGTCCAGCGGCACGGTTTGCATCAACTCCAAGGAGCCGATCACGCCGTTCATCGGCGTACGCAATTCGTGGGTCAGGGTGGCGAGGAATTCGTCCTTGAGACGGTTACTGCGGGCCAATTGCTGGTTGAGCACTTCGAGTTTCTGGCTGGCGTCGAACAGGGTCTGCGCCTGCTGCTCGCGCATGCCGTTAATGCGGTCCGCAAGGGCCAGGGACAGCAGCGCCACTTCAATCGCCGAACCCAGCTGGCTGGCGTACATGGTGAGGAACATATTGGGCAGGTAGCCCAGCACCATCAGCGTATTGACCACCCCACCGAGCAGGAACGCCGACCAGGCGATAATGAAATAACGCGCCATGCGCTGGCCGCAATACCAGGCCTTGATGGCGGCAATAAAGATGGTCACGGTGAACACCAGCGCCAAGCCCGTGGCCAGGCGCAAGGCCACGGCATAGCTGGTCAACAGCGCCAACACCATCACCAGCGCGCCGCAGGCTGCCAGCACGAGCAATATCCGGTCGATCCAGCGGCTGTGCTGCGCGGTGTGCAGAAAACTGCGCGCGAACAGGCTGCCGAACAGCGCCGCGGAGCCGATCAGGAACGGCACCGCCGCATTCGACCACCACGGGTTGTTGGGCCAGAAGTACTCCACGGCCACGCCATTGACCGACAGCTGGTAGAGGCCGAACGAGGCTATATAGAGGATGTAATAGAGGTAACTGGTGTCGCGCACGCTCAGGTAGATGAACAGGTTGTAGACCAGCATCCCCAGCAACACCCCGTAGATAGCACCAAGCACATAGAGGCGCAGCGGTTGCTCTTCCATGTACGCAGTGGCGGACCAGAGGGTCAATGGAGCCTGGATAGAACCTTCACTTTGCAGGCGCAGATAGACCGTTTGTTGCTGATCGGGCACAAAGCTGAGCTTGAACAGGTAGTTGCTCTGGCGCACTTCACGGCTGGAGAAAGGCAAGGCGCTGCCGGTGCGGGTGGTCAGCCGGTACTGACCGGTGCCGTCGCCCTGATACAGGTCAAGACGGTTAAGAGGCGGATAAGCCAGCTCCAGGAACCAGGTGCGCGGGGCGCGGGGGTCAATGGCGGTGTAATGCAGGTCGACCTTGAGCCAGAATACCGAGCGCGAATAGCCAGCATTGAGGGTGGCGTTGTCATGGGTCTTGAATTGGGCGGCGTAGGCGGGAGAGCTGACTTGGGCGATGGTGAGGGCGTCGGTGGGATCTTCGAGCACCTGCATGACCCGGCCCAACGGCAGGCTTCGAGTGCTCTGATTGAACTCGACGGCGCCGGCGAGCATCGGCAGCCCGCACAATAATAACATCAGCAAATAGCGCATAGAGCCCCAGCGTGGCCTGTCCGGTTAGGTCAAAAGCCCCCCATTCCTTTTGAGTAGACGTAAACCGGCGATACATTAAGTTATTTGGATCCACTCTAGCATAGCCGCTAGAGGCCATTAGACACCATTGATAAAATTTTTCAAAAGGCTCTAGGGCGTGGCTTTCAGCGTTTTTTCGCACACAGATAAAGGCTAGCAAAAAGCCACAATCGCGCGTAAATACTGACGACATTCAACCTTCGCCAGACGGCCACGCAAAAAGCGTTTGGTGGTAAGCTCGCGCACCATGAATATCTACAGTTCTCGCCCCGTTGTCCTCTGTCTCTCCGGCCATGATCCCAGTGGTGGCGCCGGCTTGCAGGCAGATATCGAAGCCCTTCTCGCCCAAGGCTGTCATGCGGCGCCGACCGTCACCGCCTTGACCGTGCAGAACACCGTCAATGTCAGCGATTTTCGCGTGCTCGACCGCGAGTGGGTGATGGCCCAGGCCAATGCCGTGCTCAGCGATTCCGACGTGGCGGCGGTCAAGCTCGGCATGCTTGGCTCCACCGCGATGGTCGACACCGTGGTCGAACTGCTGCAGGCGCACCCGCACCTGCCGGTGGTGTGCGACCCGGTGCTGCGGGCCGGCGGCGGTGGCAGCCTGGGCAAGGACGAAGTCGGCTACGCGATGCGCGAGCGGCTGTTGCCGTTGTCGCTGATCGCCACGCCGAACCTGCCTGAAGCGCGCATCCTCGCCGAGTTGCCGGAAGGCAGCGCGGACGAATGCGCCGAGAAGCTGCTGCCGTTTATCAAGCATCTGCTGATCACCGGTGGCCACGGCGACGAGCATGAAGTGCACAACCGCCTGTACAGCCGCGACGGCGCGCGCCAGACCTTTACCTGCCAGCGCCTGCCCGGCAGCTATCACGGTTCGGGCTGCACGCTTGCCAGTGCCCTGGCCGGTCGCATCGCCCAGGGCGAAGGCCTGGCCAGTGCCGTGCAATCAGCGCTCAACTACACTTGGCGCACCCTGCGTGACGCCGAACAACTCGGCCAGGGCCAGTTCGTACCGCGCCGGCTGCCGCTGGATTTCTGCTCTTAAACAGCAAAAGAGGCCTGCCCGATGAAACTACGTGGCCTGTATGCCATTACCGACAGCCAACTGTTGGCCGGCAAATTCCTCGCCTATGTCGAGGCGGCATTGGACGGCGGCGTGACCTTGCTGCAGTACCGCGATAAAAGCAGCGACGAAGCCCGCCGCCTGCGTGAAGCTGAGAAACTGCGCGAGCTGTGCTCGCGCTACAAGACCCAGCTTATTATCAATGATGACGCCGAGTTGGCTGCGCGCCTGGGCGTCGGTGTGCACCTGGGCCAGACCGACGGCCCACTGACCCCAGCCCGTGCATTGCTGGGCTCCAAGGCGATCATCGGCGCCACCTGCCACAGCCAGATCGAACTGGCCGAGCAAGCCGCCAAAGAAGGCGCCAGCTACGTCGCCTTCGGCCGTTTCTTCAATTCCAACACCAAGCCCGGCGCACCGGCTGCCACCGTTGAAATGCTGGCCCAGGCCCGCACGCGCCTGCACCTGCCGATCTGCGTGATCGGCGGCGTCACCCTGGAGAACGCCGAACCGCTGGTGGCCCACGGTGCCGACCTGCTCGCCGTGGTGCACGGCCTGTTTGGTGCCGACAGCACCCAGGAAGTCACGCGCCGCGCCCGCGCCTTCAATGACCTTCTTAAAATTTCAGTTTAGAGAGCCGACCATGTCCCGTTCCGAAACCCTGTTTGCCAATGCCCAGAAACACATCCCCGGCGGTGTGAACTCCCCCGTGCGTGCGTTCAAGAGCGTGGGCGGCACGCCGTTGTTCTTCAAACATGCCGAAGGCGCTTACGTCACCGACGAAGATGACAAGCGCTACGTTGACTACGTCGGTTCCTGGGGCCCGATGATTCTCGGCCACAGCCACCCGGACGTGCTCGATGCAGTGCGCCAGCAGTTGCAACACGGCTTGTCATACGGCGCCCCGACCGCCATGGAAACCGAGATGGCAGACCTTGTGTGCTCGATCGTGCCGTCGATGGAAATGGTGCGCATGGTCAGCTCCGGCACCGAAGCCACCATGAGCGCGATACGCCTGGCACGTGGTTTCACCGGCCGCGACAGCATCATCAAATTCGAAGGCTGCTACCACGGCCACTCCGACAGCCTGCTGGTGAAAGCCGGTTCCGGTCTGCTGACCCAAGGCGTGCCGAGCTCGGCCGGTGTACCGGCAGCGTTTGCCAAGCACACCCTGACGCTGGCGTTCAATGACATCGCCGCCGTTGAGCAGATGCTCAGCGAAGTCGGTCAAGAGGTAGCGTGCATCATCGTCGAGCCAGTCGCCGGCAACATGAACTGCGTGCCACCGGCCCCGGGCTTTCTTGAAGGCCTGCGCGAACAGTGCGACAAGCACGGCGTGGTGCTGATTTTCGACGAAGTGATGACCGGCTTCCGTGTCGCCCTCGGCGGCGCCCAGGCTTACTACGGCGTCACGCCGGACCTGAGCACTTTCGGCAAGATCATCGGTGGCGGCATGCCGGTGGGCTGCTTCGGCGGCAAACGCGAAATCATGCAGCACATCGCGCCGCTGGGCCCGGTGTACCAGGCGGGCACCTTGTCGGGTAACCCACTGGCCATGGCTGCCGGCTTGACCACCCTGCGCCTGATCAGCCGCCCGGGCTTTCACGCCGAGCTGACCGACTACACCACTCGCCTGCTGGACGGCCTGCAACAGCGTGCCGATGCTGCTGGCATTCCGTTTGTCACCACCCAGGCCGGCGGCATGTTCGGGCTGTACTTCAGCGGCGCCGACGACATCGTCACGTTCGATGACGTGATGGGCAGCAACGCCGACCTGTTTAAACGCTTCTTCCACCTGATGCTGGAAGGAGGCGTTTACCTGGCACCGAGCGCTTTCGAAGCCGGTTTCACCTCAATCGCCCATGGCGATGTCGAGCTGAAACTGACCTTGGATGCCGCCGAGCGCGCCTTCGCAGCCCTGAAATAAAGAGCGTAGAAATCTGACGTTGCCCCTGACAGCGTCAGATTTGCTACTTTGCTTACAGTTATTTCCTAAGTTTTACGAGAAATCACCTGCAATCGGGCAGATAACTTACCCACGCAGCAGAAAAACGAGTAAAGACTTTGTAAGCAGAGGCCTGCTTATTTCATAATGCGCGCTTATTGGACCCCCGAGGGTCCGCGCGCCCCGTCAGAGGTAAGTCGATTCCCATGAAACGCACCGGCCGCACCCTGGTTCTGGGCTGCCTGTTGCTCCTTCAGCCGCTGCTGGCACATGCACAAGCAGGCGGCAACTCGTTGTTAATCCCAGCGATGGGTCGTTGCACCCTCAGTACCCAGCCGGACAGCCAGGCCGAAGCGCTGAGCGCGTGCCAGAAACAGGCTGACGAGGGGGATGCGCAGGCGCAATACGAGTTGGGCGAGTACTACCACGACGACAAAAACCCCGCCCGCGATCTCAATAAAGCCTTGAGCTACTTTGAGAAAGCTTCGTTGCAGGGCCATGCCCAAGCGCAATTCGAACTGGGGAAAATGTTTTTCCATGGCGAAGGCGTGCAGGCCAATAACGTCCAGGCCTACATCGTGCTGAAAATGGCCGCGGTCAACGGCGCCGAAGATGCACTGGACACCGCCGACGAAGTCGCCGAGCACATGCAGCGCGATGAGTTGGAAGTGGCCACCCAGGTGTTGGGGCAGATCTTCCGCAATTACCTGCAAGAATTGCAGAGTGCCGATGGGCGTTCGCCGTTCTCGCCACTGCCTTAAATTCTCAGTGCCTTTTTAGGCCCTTTCGCGAGCAAGCCCGCGAATAGGGTCTACTCGGTCTAACGGCCTACTTCTCAGGCATCGGCATCGGAAACGGCATGACATTGCTGGTGCCACGCGCCTCACTGATCTTCGGCGTGCCCAGGCGCTCGACCTCGTCGATACGCACAATCGAATGCATCGGCACAAAGCTGCGCACTACGCCTTCAAACTGCGCCTTCAATTTCTCCTCGCCCGGGTCGACGACCAACTGGGTGCGCTCGCCAAAGACGAACTCTTCCACTTCCAGGAAGCCCCACAGATCACTTTGATAGATCTGCTTGGCGTACATTTCGAACACCTGGCCCTGGTTGAGGAAAATCACCTTATAGATTGGAGCTTCACGTTTGGTCATGGTGGGCGGATAACACATCGGGGATATAAAAGAGGGCGCGAACTATAGCATGGCACCCGATGCACAACGCTAGGAACCAATGGACATGCCCCCTATAATGCGCGGTTCTTTACCACCAGTTGACGATTCCCATGGCCAAGAAGCTTTACATCGAAACCCACGGTTGCCAGATGAACGAGTACGACAGCTCGCGCATGGTCGATCTGCTGGGCGAACACCAGGCCCTGGAAGTCACTGCCCGCGCCGAAGATGCCGACGTAATCCTGCTCAATACCTGCTCGATTCGTGAGCGGGCCCAGGACCGTGTGTACTCCCAGCTGGGCCGCTGGCGTGAGTTGAAACTGGCCAACCCGGACATGGTGATCGCCGTCGGCGGTTGCGTGGCCAGCCAGGAAGGCGGGGCTATCCGCGACCGCGCGCCCTATGTCGATGTGGTCTTCGGCCCGCAAACCCTGCACCGCCTGCCGGAAATGATTGACGCTGCGCGCATCACCAAGCTGCCGCAAGTGGACGTGTCGTTCCCGGAAATCGAAAAGTTCGACCATTTGCCCGAACCGCGTATCGACGGGCCAAGCGCGTACGTGTCGGTGATGGAAGGCTGCAGCAAGTACTGCACCTTCTGCGTGGTGCCCTACACCCGCGGTGAAGAAGTCAGCCGGCCGTTTGACGACGTGCTGGCGGAAATCATCCACCTGGCCGAAAACGGCGTG
The DNA here is from genome assembly GCF_900624995.1 of Pseudomonas antarctica. GTDB lineage: Bacteria > Pseudomonadota > Gammaproteobacteria > Pseudomonadales > Pseudomonadaceae > Aquipseudomonas > Aquipseudomonas antarctica. Next base: position 13,390 of record NZ_UYXQ01000062.1, on the reverse strand, counting down.
CGCGAAGTGACGTTGCTGGGCCAGAACGTCAACGGCTATCGCGGCCAGACTCACGACGGGCGCCTGGCCGACCTGGCAGAGCTGATCCGCGTGGTCGCCGCCGTCGACGGCATCGACCGTATTCGCTACACCACCTCGCACCCGCTGGAGTTCTCCGACAGCCTGATCCAGGCGCACGCCGAAGTGCCGGAGCTGGTCAAGCACCTGCACCTGCCGGTGCAATCAGGCTCGGACCGCATTCTGTCGGCGATGAAGCGCAACCACACCGCCCTGGAATACAAATCCAAACTGCGCAAATTGCGCGCGGCGGTGCCGGGTATCTGCATCAGCTCGGACTTTATCGTCGGTTTCCCCGGCGAGACCGAGAAGGATTTCGAGCAGACCATGAAGCTGATCGAGGATGTCGGTTTCGACTTCTCCTACTCGTTCGTCTACAGCCAGCGCCCGGGCACTCCGGCTGCCGACTTGGCAGATGACACGCCTGAAGCGCTGAAAAAAGAACGTTTGAACGCGCTACAGCACCGCCTGAACCAGCAAGGCTTCGAGATCAGCCGACAAATGGTCGGTTCGATCCAGCGCATTCTGGTCACCGACTATTCGAAAAAAGACCCGGGCGAGCTGCAAGGCCGTACCGAGAACAACCGGATCGTCAACTTCCGTTGCGACACGCCAGCCCTGATCGGCCAATTCGCCGATGTGCACATTGATGCGGCGCAACCGCACTCGTTGCGCGGGTCGCTGGTGCAGTAACCCCACCCATATTTCTGACTGATTGAGATCAAAATGTGGGAGCGGGCTTGCTCGCGAAGGCGGTGGATCAGTTGATACATGTATTAGCTGACCCACCGCCTTCGCGAGCAAGCCCGCTCCCACATGGGAACCTTGCTGCACTTGGGCTAGATAAGTGCTTTCGTACCCGCGCCACTGGCGTTATCCTCTCTTTCACCTCAACAGCCAAAGGGCGGCTAAAAGCGACCTTGAACGCACCCATAGAACCCCATCGTTTTATCCTCGAGCCTTTTGAGGCTCGCCGTTTCGCCAACCTGTGCGGACAGTTCGACGAGCACCTGCGCCTGATCGAACAACGCCTGAGCATCGAGATCCGCAACCGCGGCAATCAGTTCGAGCTTATTGGTGAACCCCAGCACACCACGTCTGCAGAAAACCTGCTCCGCCGCCTCTACCGCGAAACCAAGGGTAGTGAGCTGTCGCCGGAGACCGTACACCTGTACCTGCAAGAGTCTGCTGTAGAAGATTTGGCCAACAACCCGGTGGCCGAAGCCAGCGTGGCCCTGCGCACCAAAAAAGGCATGATTCGCCCGCGCGGCTTGAATCAGCAACGCTACGTCAAAGAAATCCTCGGTAACGATATCAACTTCGGTATCGGCCCTGCCGGCACCGGTAAGACCTACCTGGCCGTGGCCTGCGCAGTGGACGCCCTGGAGCGCGAACAAGTGCGCCGCATCCTGCTGGTGCGCCCGGCGGTCGAGGCTGGCGAGAAACTTGGCTTCCTGCCCGGCGACCTGGCCCAGAAAATTGACCCGTACCTGCGCCCGCTCTACGACGCGCTGTACGAGATGCTCGGCTTTGAATACGTGGCCAAGCTGATCGAGCGCCAGGTGATCGAGATCGCCCCGCTGGCCTACATGCGTGGCCGTACGCTGAACAACAGCTTTATTATCCTCGACGAAAGCCAAAACACTACCGTCGAGCAAATGAAGATGTTCCTCACCCGTATCGGTTTCGGCTCCACTGCCGTGATCACCGGTGACGTCACCCAGGTCGACCTGCCCAAGGGCACCAAATCAGGGCTGGCGCAGGTGATCGAGGTGCTCAAGGACGTGCCGGGCATCAGCTTCACGCACTTCATGCCCAAGGACGTGGTCCGCCACCCGCTGGTACAGCGCATTGTCGAGGCCTACGAGCGCTTCGAACACAAGGATGACGCACCGGCCAAGGACGTTCGCCGCGATGCTTGAGCTTGACCTGCAGTTGGCCACCGAAGCGCCTGCCCCCAGCGAAGCGCAGTTCCGTCAATGGTGCACACTGGCCCTGCGCCAGCGCACCGCCGACTCGGAGCTGACCATCCGTCTGGTGGACGAGCCCGAAGGCCGTGAACTGAATCACACCTGGCGCCAAAAGGATTACGCGACCAACGTGCTGTCCTTCCCCGCCGACGTACCGGATGAGTTACTGGATATCCCTTTGCTGGGCGACCTGGTCATCTGTGTCGACGTGGTGGAACGCGAAGCAAAGGATCAAGGCAAGGAACTTGAGGCCCACTGGGCCCATCTAGTCATCCACGGCTGCTTGCATCTCTTGGGTTACGACCATATAGACGATGACGAAGCCTTGGAAATGGAAACACTGGAACAAACGTTGCTTGCTGAATTGGGTCATCGTGACCCTTATGCTGACGACGAAAACTGATCAACACTCAACTGACACAACAAAGGATTTAGAGTAATCGCTATGAGCGAAGACCGATCGAGCAACGGGCAGAAGTCATGGCTGGGTAAACTGACCCAGGCTTTTGCCCACGAGCCGAAAAACCGCCAGGAGCTGCTTGAGCTGCTGCGCGAGGCCCATCAGAACAAGTTGCTGGACAGCGAAGCGCTGGCCATCGTCGAAGGCGCCATCCAGGTAGCTGACCTGCAAGTTCGGGACATCATGGTCCCGCGTTCGCAGATGATCAGCATCAAGGCGACCCAGACTCCCCGGGAATTCCTCCCGGCCGTGATCGACTCGGCGCACTCGCGCTACCCGGTGATCGGTGAAAGCCATGACGACGTCATGGGTGTCCTGCTGGCCAAGGACTTGCTGCCGTTGATCCTCAAGGAGAACGGCGACAACTTCAACATCAAGGACCTGCTGCGTCCGGCCACCTTCGTACCTGAATCCAAGCGCCTGAATGTGCTGCTGCGCGAGTTCCGCGCCAACCACAATCACATGGCCATTGTGATCGACGAATACGGTGGCGTAGCAGGCCTGGTGACCATCGAAGACGTGCTGGAACAGATCGTCGGCGACATCGAAGACGAGCACGACGTCGAAGAAGACAGCTACATCAAGCCACTGCCCAGTGGTGACTTCCTGGTCAAGGCACTGACGCCGATCGAGAACTTCAACGAGTTCTTCGACAGCGAATTCTCCGACGATGAGTTCGATACCGTCGGCGGCCTGGTGATGAGTGCGTTCGGGCATCTGCCTAAACGTAACGAGACCACTGAGATCGGCGCCTATCGCTTTCGCATTCTGAATGCCGACAGCCGCCGGATTCATTTGATTCGCCTGACACCGATTGCCCGCTAAGGAATGACATGCAGCGCCTAACCCGCCCCGGCTGGCCCGGTAACTTGCTGGCCGTGGTGGCCGGCGCTATCACTACACTGGCGCTGGCGCCGTTCGACCTGTGGCCGTTTGCTCTAGTGGCGGTCGGATTGTTCTACATCGGCCTGCGCGAGCTGACGCCACGTCAGGCCTTGGGCCGTGGTTGGTGTTTCGGTTTCGGCCTGTTTGGCGCGGGCACCAGTTGGATCTACTACAGCATCCACCACTTCGGCGGCGCGTCGGTGCTGCTGGCTGGCTTTTTGATGCTGCTGTTTACTGCGGCCATTGCCTGGTTCTTCGCGCTGCCTGCCTGGTTGTGGGCGCGCTGGCTGCGCCGCAATGAAGCGCCGCTGGCCGACGCGCTGACGTTTGCGGCGCTGTGGGTCGGCCAGGAAGCGTTTCGCGGTTGGTTCCTCACCGGTTTCCCATGGCTCTATTCCGGTTACAGCCAACTCGACGGCCCACTCACCGGCCTCGCGCCGTTGGGCGGGATGTGGCTGATTTCCTTCGCCCTGGCGCTGACCGCCGCAGTGCTGTGCAATCTGCCGCGCCTGCTGGCAAGCAAACGCAACGGGTTTATCGGCGCAGGCCTGGTGCTGCTGGTGGCGCCATGGGCCATCGGCCTGGCACTCAAGCATCACGCGTGGACGTCGCCCTCCGGCGACCCACTGACGGTGGCGGCGATCCAGGGCAACGTCGAACAAAGCATGAAGTGGGACCCCGAGCAGCTAAACGCTCAACTGGCGCTGTACCGCGACATGAGCTTCAGCTCCAAACGTGTCGACTTGTTGGTGTGGCCGGAAACCGCCGTGCCGGTGCTCAAGGAGTCTGTCGAAGGCTACCTGGGGATGATGGGCAAGTTTGCAGCCGACCGGCACACAGCGCTGATCACCGGCGTACCGATTCGCCAGGAAGTGCACCACCAGAAGCGCTACTTCAACGGCATCACCGTGGTCGGCGAAGGCGAAGGCACTTACTTGAAGCAGAAGCTGGTGCCATTTGGCGAATACGTGCCGCTGCAAGACATGCTGCGCGGGCTGATTGCCTTCTTCGACTTGCCCATGTCGGACTTTGCCCGCGGCCCTGCCGACCAGGCGATGCTGCAGGCCAAGGGCTATCAGATTGCGCCGTTTATTTGCTATGAGGTGGTGTACCCGGAATTCGCCGCAGGCCTCTCGGCCCAGAGCGACTTGCTGCTGACCATCAGCAACGACACGTGGTTTGGCCGCTCCATCGGCCCGCTGCAACACCTGCAAATGGCGCAGATGCGGGCGCTGGAGGCTGGCCGCTGGATGATCCGTGCCACTAACAATGGTGTGACTGGCCTGATCAACCCGTTTGGGCAGATTACTGCGCAGATCCCGCAGTTCGAGCGCGGCATTCTGTACGGCGAAGTTGTGCCGATGCACAACCTCACGCCGTACCTGCAATGGCGCTCGTGGCCGTTGATCATTGTGTGCCTGGGGTTGTTCGGCTGGGCGCTGCTGGCGGGGCGGATGTCCAAAACGGTCTGACCGGCACTACATAACCAATGTGGGAGCTGGCTTGTGTGGGAGCAGACTTGCTCGCGAATACGGTGCATCAGTTAACGAAAATGCTGACTGACACACCGCTTTCGCGAGCAAGCCCGCTCCCACACAAAGCCATCCCACATTTGATTTACGGCCTTACCGGTAAAACACCCGATACCCCACCTGCCCCGCCGCCTCGTTGATCAACTGCCCGCTCTGCCACACCGACTTGACCTCCGGCATCCAGCCGCCCAACGGCCGGGCATTGTCCACGCCCAAAAAGCCCACCGGCCCAGGCACCACGGTGAAGCCGGCTTTCTCAAAGCTCCAGACCGCTCGCGGCATGTGCCAGGCCTGGGTCACCACCACGACACGCTTGATGCCTTGCGGCAACAGCATCTCGGCGCTCATCTGCGCGTTTTCCCAGGTGGTACGGCTGCGCTCTTCTTTCCAGCGCACGGTCACGCCGAAGTCATCCTGCATCGACACCGCCATCAGCTCGGCTTCACTGGGCGGCGTGCCGTAATGCAGGCCACCGCTGGTCAAGACCGGCAGCCCGGACGCCTTGGCCAGTCGCGCAGCATAACGCTGGCGCTCAAGGCCAATGCCGGTGGGCTGATCGGTGCCCCAGGCCGGGTCGCCCCGTTCGCGCCCGGAACCCAGCACCACGATCGCGTCTGCCCGCTGGGCCAGTGTTGCCCACTCTTCAAGGGCCAACGGTGGCTCGGTCTCCAGAGCATGCGCGCCCCATTGCACCATCACCGGCAGGCTGATCAACCACATCCCACCCAAACCCAAGGCAAAACACAGCCCGGCCAGGCGCGGGCGGCTTTTGCGAAACCACCAGGCAACCGCGAGCAGCAGCAAAAAAATGCCGGGCGGCAACAGCAATTGTTTAATGAAATAACGAAAAGGCATCGGGCATCTCCAAAGATGCCCGAAGCCTAGATGCATCGGGATTTAGCGACAATCTTTACCAGCATATTTCGAGAAACTCACCGGATAACGCGGTGTTTCACTTGCACCGTACGGCCCGAAATTTTTCGGGGCCGCGACCGGCAGCCACGTCCTTCAGCCAGATCACCTTGGCTGAACGCGACGGTGACTGGGCAGGCGGGGAAGCCTGACCCTGAGAGGCACGGTGGTGATTCAATTCCAAGTAAACCTTGATCAGTTCAAGTTCTGCCTGGCTCAAGCCTCGCAACTCCAGCTCCAGAGGCCGTTCATCACGCAATCGGCCTGCGGTTCTTGCGGCATCCAATGCCCGACCCAAACGGTCGATCAGTCCTTCGTACAATTGCGGTTTCGTTAAAGTTCGCTGCGATTCAACCATCCCCTCACCTCATTGAAGATAAGACTCACTCCCCAATAAACAGCGTAGTCCCCATGGCTGCGCCTGCCCGGCGCCGCGACAGACGGCCGCGCGCGCGCAATCAGGGTTTCCCTCGATAGAGTGGGGTCATGTATGCTACGGCGCTTCCTGTAACTCCACTTCCCGCAGGGTTTGGGCACGGACGCGCCGCTTTTTGGTGTCGATCAACCTGAACATTGCAGCGAAGAGGATTAGGCCACCCCTATTCAGTTCAAAAGTAGCCATGCACGAACACTATCAGCCCCGTGAAATAGAAAATGCCGCCCAAACCTTCTGGGACGAGCAAAAGTCCTTTGAAGTCAGTGAACAGCCAGGCAAGGAGACTTACTACTGCCTATCGATGTTCCCTTACCCCAGCGGCAAGCTACACATGGGGCACGTGCGCAACTACACCATCGGTGACGTGATTTCGCGCTACCAGCGCATGCTCGGCAAGAACGTCCTGCAGCCTATGGGTTGGGACGCCTTCGGCATGCCGGCGGAAAACGCCGCGATGAAAAACAACGTGGCGCCCGCCAAGTGGACCTACGAAAACATCGCCTACATGAAGACCCAGCTGCGCAGCCTGGGCCTGGCGGTGGACTGGTCCCGCGAAGTGACCACCTGCAAGCCGGATTACTACCGCTGGGAACAATGGCTGTTCACACGCCTGTTCGAAAAAGGGGTGATCTACAAAAAAAGCGGCACCGTGAACTGGGACCCGATCGACCAGACCGTACTGGCCAACGAACAGGTCATCGACGGTCGCGGCTGGCGCTCCGGCGCGCTGATTGAAAAGCGCGAAATCCCGATGTACTACTTCAAGATCACCGCCTACGCGGATGAACTCCTGTCGAGCCTCGACGACCTGCCGGGCTGGCCTGAACAGGTCAAGACCATGCAGCGCAACTGGATCGGCAAATCCAAGGGCATGGAAGTGCAATTCCCGTACAACGTCGATTCCATCGGCGCAGCGGGCGCACTCAAAGTCTTCACCACCCGCCCGGACACATTGATGGGCGCGACCTACGTCGCCGTGGCCGCTGAACACCCGCTGGCCACCCAAGCCGCGCAGAACAACCCTGAGCTGCAGGCCTTCATCGCCGAATGCAAAGGCGGCAGCGTGGCCGAAGCCGACGTCGCCACCCAAGCGAAAAAAGGCCTGCCGACCGGGCTGTTCGTCGAGCACCCGCTGACCGGTGAAAAGCTGCCGGTGTGGGTCGCCAACTACGTGCTGATGCACTACGGCGATGGCGCAGTAATGGCTGTGCCGGCCCACGACGAGCGCGATTTCGAATTCGCCACCCAGTACAGCCTGCCGATCAAGTCCGTGGTGCGTACAAGCGTGGGTGATACCAACCCGGCCCCGTGGCAAGACGCCTACGGTGAGCACGGCGAACTGATCAACTCCGGCGAGTTCGACGGCCTGGATTTCCAGGGTGCTTTCGACGCCATCGAAGTCGCACTGATCAAGAAAAACCTCGGTGCCTCGCGCACCCAGTTCCGCCTGCGCGATTGGGGCATCAGCCGCCAGCGCTACTGGGGCTGCCCGATTCCGATCATCCACTGCCAAACCTGCGGTGACGTGCCGGTGCCGGAAGATCAATTGCCGGTAGTGCTGCCGGAAGACGTGGTGCCGGATGGTGCAGGTTCGCCGTTGGCACGCATGCCCGAGTTCTACGCCTGCGCGTGCCCGAAATGCGGTGCACCGGCCAAGCGTGAAACCGACACCATGGACACCTTCGTCGAGTCCTCGTGGTACTACGCCCGCTACGCCTCACCGCACTATGAAGGCGGCCTGGTAGAAAAATCCGCGGCCGACCATTGGTTGCCTGTGGATCAGTACATCGGCGGTATCGAACACGCCATTCTGCACCTGCTCTACGCGCGCTTCTTCCATAAGCTGATGCGTGACGAAGGCTTGGTCAGCTCTGATGAGCCGTTCAAGAACCTGCTGACCCAGGGCATGGTGATCGCCGACACTTACTATCGCCGCGAAGCCAATGGCGCCTACACATGGTTCAACCCGGCAGACGTCGAGCTTGAGCGTGACAGCAAAGCCAAGGTGATCAGCGCCACGTTGAAATCCGACGGCCTGCCGGTGGAAATCGGCGGCACCGAGAAGATGGCCAAGTCGAAGAACAACGGCGTCGACCCGCAGTCGATGATCGATCAGTTCGGCGCCGACACCTGCCGCCTGTTCATGATGTTCGCCTCGCCACCTGACATGAGCGCCGAATGGTCCGACTCCGGCGTCGAAGGCTCGCACCGCTTCCTCAAGCGCGTCTGGCGCCTGGCGCACGCCCATGTCAGCCAGGGCTTGCCGGGCAAACTGGACGTGGCGTCCTTGAGCGATGAGCAAAAAGCCATTCGTCGCAGCACCCACCTGGCCATCCGCCAAGCCAGCCAGGACGTGGGGCAGAACCACAAATTCAACACCGCCATCGCCCAAGTGATGACGCTGATGAACGTGCTGGAAAAAGCACCGCAAACGACGGAACAAGACCGCGCGCTGATACAGGAAGGCCTGGAAGCGGTAGTTCTGCTGCTGGCCCCGATCACGCCGCACATCAGCCACGAACTGTGGAGCCGTTTGGGCCACAGCGGCGCGGTGATCGATGCGCGCTGGCCGGTTCAGGATGACAGCGCCCTGGTACAGGACACGCTGCAACTGGTCATCCAGGTCAACGGTAAACTGCGTGGCCAGATTGATATGCCAGCCAGCGCCAGCCGCGAAGACGTTGAAGCGGCCGCCCGCGTCAACGAGAACGTGCTGCGCTTTACCGAAGGCCTGACGATCCGCAAAGTGATCGTGGTGCCCGGCAAACTGGTCAACATCGTCGCTAGCTAATCGGATCGGGCGCAGGGCTTGAGCCCTGCGCCGAACTAAACCTTTAAGGCCTCGATAAGGCCCACATGGTTTCAAGGGGAGCAACAAAATGATCAAACGCAATTTGCTGGTGATGGGCCTCGCTGTGCTGCTGAGCGCTTGCGGCTTCCAGCTGCGCGGCACCGGCACCAATGAACTGTCGCTCAAGGAACTGGACCTCAGCGCCCGCAATGCCTACGGCGACACCGTGACTCAGCTGCGCCAGACCCTGGAAAACAGCGGCGTGCGTGTCTATACCGGCGCGACCTACAAACTGAACCTGGTAGACGAGCGAGAAACACAGCGTAACCTCAGCTACGCGAGTGCTGGTCGTGCGTCGGACATCGAGCTGAGCACCGCGCTCAACTTCGAAGTACAAGGCCGCGACCACCTGCCACTGATGGGCGACAAGATCGAAGTGCAAAAGGTCGTCAGCCATGATGGCAACAACCTGGTGGGTTCGGACTCGGAAATTATCCAGGTTCGCAAGGAAATGCGTCGTGAGCTGATCCAGCGCATGATGGTGCGTCTGCAACAGCTGACCCCGGAAAAACTGGCAGCCCTGCAACTCACCGCCGACAACAAGGCCAAGGCTGACGCCGACGCCCTGAAAGCTGCGAAAGAGTACGAAGACAACACGCCGAAACAATCGCCTGTTGAAGTCCCTGTCGAGTAAGCCAGACGGGGCGCCCCTGGCGCCCCGTCCCGCCCGCCTATGAAACTCGCCCCTGCCCAACTCGCCAAACACCTGCAAGGTGGTCTCGCGCCTGTCTATATCGTCAGCGGTGATGACCCGCTGCTGTGCCAGGAAGCCGCAGACGCCATTCGCACCGCCGCACGCCAGCAAGGCTTCGATGAACGCCAGGTATTCAGCGCCGACGCCAGTTTCGACTGGGGTACGCTGCTGCAAGCCGGCGCGAGCATGTCGTTGTTCGCCGAAAAACGCCTGTTGGAACTGCGCCTGCCTTCGGGCAAGCCCGGGGACAAGGGCGCGGCGGCCTTGATGGAATACTGCTCGCGGCCTGCTGAAGACACGGTACTGCTGATCAGCCTGCCCAAGCTTGACGGCAGCGCGCAAAAAACCAAATGGGGCAAGGCGCTGGTAGAAGGCCCACAGACCCAGTTCATCCAGATCTGGCCCGTGGACAGCAACCAACTGCCGCAGTGGATTCGTCAGCGCCTGTCCCAATCAGGGCTGTCGGCGACGCAAGACGCTGTGGAGCTGATCGCCGCTCGGGTCGAAGGCAACTTGCTTGCCGCCGCCCAGGAGATCGAAAAGCTCAAGTTGATGGCCGAAGACGGGCAAATCACCGTTGAAACCGTGCAAGGCGCGGTGGCCGACAGCGCGCGCTTTGACGTGTTCGGGCTGGTGGATGCGATTCTTAACGGCGAACCCGCCCACGCCTTGCGCATGCTCGAAGGGCTGCGCGGCGAAGGCGTGGAGCCCCCGGTGATTCTGTGGGCACTGGCCCGGGAACTGCGGGTGCTGGCCAATATTTCCCTGCAATACAGCCAAGGCACTGCGCTGGACAAATGCTTCAGCCAGGCCCGGCCACCGGTGTGGGACAAACGCAAACCACTGATGAGCAAAGCCCTGCAACGCCACTCAGCGCAACGCTGGGCGCAACTGTTGCTGGAAGCGCAGCGCATCGACGCGCAAATCAAAGGCCAGGCGGCCGGCTCGCCGTGGATGAGCCTGAGTCGTTTGTCACTTTTGATGTCTGGGCAACGCCTGTCATTACCTGCGGAATAACCATTTTTCCAGACAACAAAAAATTTATGTGGAGCAAGCGCTCGCCCACATTTTAACGGTGCACGCATTCAGATTTTCTATATTTCCTACACAGCGCCGGGCTTTACAGACGCGCAACTTCGGCAGATGATTTGCACCGCGTCACCCACCTATAGAGAGTATTGAACATGAGCAAGAAGCCATCCAAGCATGGCCCCAACAAGGCCAAATCCATCATCGCCCAGCCACTGTTCCGCAGCCGTCAAGAACGCGCCAGCAAGGGCAAAGGCAGCTACCGCCGCGAAGCCTTCCAGTCTAATAGCTGGGAGGCTTCTTACTTTCTGGCTGCCTGAAGGCAAGCGCCCCTCTGGCATGATAAGGTCTGCACCTGATTTGTAATCCCTGGACCTGTGCATGCCCTCTAGTCTTTCCCGTCGTTGGCACCTTCGCCAATTGATCGCTGCCTCCAGCCTCATTCTGCTTGTCGCCTGCGCCGAGAAACCCACCGCCGCAGACGCTCAACCCCTGCCAAAGCTGCAGACTGTGCCGGCCGTAGCGCCTGCCGTAGTCGCCCCGCTGGCTGTAGACAACCTCGATATCCAACCACCCCAGACCTTTGCCGAATGGCAGGCGGGCTTTCGCGTGGAGGCTCTGAAGGTCGGGATCACACCGGCTGTCTTTGATAACGCTTTTGCCGGTGTTACTCCCGATATGGCAGTGATTCGCGCTGACCGCAGCCAACCGGAGTTTTCCCGCCCCGTTTGGGAATACCTCGACGGTGCCCTCTCGCCAGTGCGCGTGCGCAACGGTCAGGCCTTGCTGATCAAGTACGCCGACATCCTGCAAAGCATCGAACAACGCTACGGCGTTGACCGCCAGGCGCTGGTCTCGGTGTGGGGCATGGAAAGCAACTTTGGCCAGTTCCAGGGCAACAATTCGGTGATCCGCTCCCTGGCGACCCTGGCCTACGAGGGCCGTCGCCCGGCGTTCGCACAGGCGCAGCTGCTGGCGGCACTGCAGATCATCCAGCATGGCGATATCCAGGCCGACCAGATGAAAGGCTCCTGGGCCGGCGCGATGGGCCAGACCCAATTTATCCCGACCACTTACAACACCCACGCCGTCGACTTCGATGGCGACGGTCGCCGCGACATCTGGAACAGCCCGGCCGACGCCCTCGCCTCCACCGCACACTACCTGCAAAGCTCCGGCTGGCAGAAAGGCCAGCCGTGGGGCTTTGAAGTCAAGCAACTGCCGGCGAACTTCGATTACGCCCTGGCAGATGGCGGCGTGCGCAAGAGCGTTAGCGAGTGGCTGAAACTCGGTATCCAACTGCCGTCTGGCGCGAACATGGCGCCTAACGTCGATCAACTCTGCGCGGCCCTGCTGCTGCCGGCGGGCTATCGCGGCCCGGCGTTCCTGGTGCTGGATAACTTCCGCGCGATCCTCAAGTACAACAATTCGTCATCCTACGCGTTGGCGGTTGGCCTGCTGTCGGAGCGGTTTGGTGGTGGCGGTGTGATTCGTGGCGATTGGCCAAAAGATGAGCTACCGCTGAGTCGCTCCCAGCGTATTGACTTGCAGACGGTGCTCAGCGCCAAGGGCTATGACGCGGGCAACGCGGATGGGATTATCGGCGCCAACACGCGCAAAGCGATTCGGGCGGCGCAACAGTCGTTGGGTTGGCCGGCGGATGGGTATCCGACGGTGAAGCTGTTGGAGTCGTTGCAGAACCGATAGATCTGCGGTTGTGGCGAGCGGTCTTGCCCCGCTCGCCACAAAAAGCCCCGCACGGCGGCTTTATCACCCCGTCAGGGCTTGAACACTACGTCTTGCTCCAACACCAGCCGCTGCTCCCCCGCGTCCAACCGCACCAACGCGCCCATCGGCAGCGTCAGGTTCGGGTCGCAATGCCCGCTGCGCCAGCCGGACAACACCGGAATGCGCAACGGTTCGAAAGTCTGCTTGAGCAGCCGTTCCAGCGCGGTGTTATCCACACCCGACACATCCCCCACCAACACACCGGCAACCTGCGCCAACTTGCCCGTCAGGCGCAGGTGCGTCAGCAGGCGGTCGATGCGATAGATGGGCTCGTTGACGTCCTCAATAAACAGGATGATGCCTTCGGCGTCGATCTCATAAGCCGTGCCCATCACCGCCGCGATCATCGACAGGTTGCCACCCAGCAAACGCCCAAAGGCGACACCAGGCTCGATCGTGGTCAACGGGTAGGCCATCGGATGCGCCAGCACGCTGCCGGCGCCCAGTTGACCGCGCAGCAGGCTGAACAACGATGACTCAGTAGGTTGCTGTTTGTCGCCAAGCAAATCGGCATTGAGCATCGGCCCGTGAAAGGTCACGAAGCCTGCGTAACGGCTGATCGCCAGGTGCAACGCGGTGATGTCGCTGTAACCCACAAATGGCTTGGGGTTGGCGCGCAGCAGGTCGAAGTCCAGGCGATCCAGCAAGCGTGGTGTGCCGTAGCCGCCGCGCAGGCAGAAGACGGCATCGATTTCGGGGTCGGCAACGGCAGCATGCAGGTCGCGCAGACGCACGTCGTCGCTGCCTGCGGGGTAAACATCGCGAGATCGGTAGCG
>NZ_UYXQ01000061.1 GCF_900624995.1 Pseudomonas antarctica | reverse complement strand
GGGCGGGTTGTGGACAGGTTGCTATTTTTATGACCACTGAATGAGTAGGTCGGCGGTTACTGGGCGGCACATCTGCGAGCGCCAAGGCATTTGGACTCGAGACGGCATGGAGTGGTTTTCGGCTGATGATCAGCCAATCACTACGCCGCGTTCCGTCACCTTTCACATCTGGACCGTGTATTCGGAGTTCGTCACCTGGGCGTCGGTTGTCAGCGAGTGGCTGAAGGTCGGTAAAGATCGGGGCAAGCTCAAGACGTTCATTAACACCACCCTGGGCGAAGCCTGGGAAGAAGACCAAGGCGAGAAGCTGGAGTGGGAAGTGCTGGCCAAACGGCGCAGCAACTACCTGAAAGTGCCCGCGCGGGGCGTAGCACTGTTCGGTGGTGTCGACACACAGGATGACCGATATGAGGGCCGTGTATGGGCCTTCGGCGCCGGTGAGGAAGCGTGGTTGATTCACCGCTGGGTGCTGACCGGAGACCCTGCAAGCGTTGAGCTGCGCAAGAAGGTGGGCCAGGAAATCCGCCGCCAGTTCACCCGCGAAGACGGCACGCTGATGCGTGTAGAGCGCTGGTGCTGGGACTCGGGCGGTCACTACTCGGACGAAGTGCGTAAGGAAAGCAAAAAGCACGGTGTTACTTGGGTTATCCCGGTGTTCGGCGCCGCGACCTACGGCAAGAAAATTGCCACATTCCCGAAGAAAAAGACCAAGGGCGACCGGGTTTACCTCACTGAGGTAGGCACAGACAACGCCAAAGAGCTGATCTATAGCCGCCTAAAAATCGAACCGGACGGTGATCGTCCGGTGCCTGAGTGTATCCACCTGCCCCTTAACGAGCTGGTGTGTGACGAAGACGAAATGAAGCAGCTGACCAGCGAGCGCAAGGAATGGGTGGTTTCCAAAGGCCGCCGGGTACAGCGCTGGACCAACGGAAAACGCCGCAACGAAGCCCTCGACTGTTTCGTGTACGCGCTGGCCGCCCTGCGGATCAGCCAGGAGCGGTTCGGCCTGGATCTGGACCAGCTCGCTTTAGAAGCCCAGTTCGTGCCGTCCTCGGGCACCTGGGAGGTGCCGGAAGTGCCCGACGTGGACGAGCCAGAACAATCAGAGCCGCCGATTGAGTCGGCGCGGCCTGAGCCCCCAACAACTCAAGCCGACGCCCCTGGCGACTGGCACAACGTGGAAAGTAACGGATGGCTATAAACGCGCAGGAGATGCTGGACAAGTACATGGAGGCAGAGGCCGCCATTCTGCTGGGCAAAACGACCATTTTTAATGGTCGCACCCACACCATGGCCGAACTGCCGCAAATCCAAGCAGGGCGGCGCGAATGGGAGCGCCGCGTTAGCGCTCAACGCGCCGCGCATCAAGGCAGTCCGGGTTATGCCCTGGCTGACTTTCGTTGAACTTCTTCGACCGCTGCATTGCGGCGGTTGCCCCTGGGGTTGGTCTGCGCCGCCTTGCTGCACGTAGCGGCATTCAAGCTTTTGAGGCGGCCAGGATGACCCGAACGCACAAAGCGGAACGGCAAACGCGAAGCGCAGACAGCTCCTTGCAGCGTGATGCGGAGTCATTGCGCGGCCAGGCGCGAAAGTTGGACGAAGACCACGACCTAGTGACAGGTATTTTTGACCGGCTGGAAGAACGGGTGGTGGGCGGTACAGGTATAGCGGTGGAGCCGCTACCGCTGGACCATGCGGGCAACATTCACTTGGCGTTCGCGGCGCAGATTAAAGACCTGTGGGCGGAGTGGTCCTTGCGGCCGGAAACGTCGGGGGAGTTGACCCGGGCGCAAATGGAACGCCTGGTGTGCCGCACCTGGTTGCGTGATGGGGAAATGCTGGCCCAGCAACTGCTGGGCAAGGTGCCGAATTTCAAGCACCTGCACAAAGTGCCTTTCTCGCTGGAGCTTCTGGAGCCGGATTATCTGCCCTGGAGCTACAACGATGAGGCTAGCGGCATTTGCCAAGGCATTACGCGGGACGCCTGGCGCCGTGTCCTCGACTACAACCTGCTGAAGCGTCATCCGGGCAGTGCCTTGGGCTTCAGCCTTTCGGCGGACACCAAGTTTGTTTCGGCCGACCGGATGTTGCACATCGCTTATCGAAAGCGGATTGGGCAAAACCGAGGCCAGCCCCTGCTGCACGCTGTATTGACGCGCTTGGCGGATATCAAGGACTACGAGGAAAGCGAGCGCGTAGCAGCCCGTATCAGCGCAGCCCTGGCGATGTTCATCAAGAAGGGCTCAACCGAAGACTACGTGGTTGCGCCTACGACTGCCGGCAAGGACGGCCAGGCCACCGGTGCCCGAAGCATTCCGATTGCCCCAGGCATGGTGTTCGACGGGCTGCTACCCGGCGAAGACGTCGGAATGATCGAAAGCAACCGGCCCAGCCAGTTTGTGGAGAGCTTCCGCAATGGCCAGCTGCGCGCGGTTGCAGCTGGCACGCGCATTGGCTACTCCACGGCAACGCGCAGCTACACGGGTACCTATTCGGCCCAGCGTCAGGAACTGGTGGAGTCGCAGCTGGGTTACGACCTGCTGCAACACGAATTTATCGACTACTGGTCGCGCAAGGTTTACCGGGCCTTCGTCGAAATGGCGTTGGTCAGCGGCGTCCTTGTGCCGCCCGGCGATGTAAACATGAGTTCGGTTTACAGCGCTGTTTATCAAGGCCCTGTGATGCCCTGGATCAACCCGGTGCACGAGGCTAATGCCTGGGATGCGCTGGTTAAGGGTGGTTTTGCCGATGAGGCCGAAGTGGCGCGCGCACGCGGTCGTAACCCGCAAGAGCTTAAGCGTTCGCGTGAGGCGGAAGTCAAAAGCAACCGGGAGAAAGGGCTGGTATTCAGCTCTGATGCCTATCACCAGTTCTACGGGAGAGTGACCCTCAATGCAGACCTATCAAGCGACAAAAAGAAGGCCTAAAGCGCCGCCCCTGATGATACCGCGGGCTTCTGTTCAGTCGTCGGTTTCGGCTGTGATTACAGCGGCAAATCAGCCAGTTGAAAGTTGGTACTCAATGCGCGCCATGGCGCGTGGCAGTGTCGAAATTCTGCTTTATGACGAGATCGGCGGGTGGGGCATTACCGCCAAGCAATTTGCCCAGGATCTGGCGGCGTGCGGTGAAGTGTCACAGATCAATCTGCGCATTCACTCGCCGGGTGGTGATGTGTTCGCCGGCATGGCGATCTACAACACCCTCAAGGCCCACCCGGCCCGCGTAGATGTGTACATCGACGGCCTGGCGGCTTCCATGGCCAGCGTTATCGCCATGGCGGGCGATAAGGTCTACATGCCGACCAATGCCATGATGATGATCCACAAGCCCTGGGGCGCCCAGGGCGGTGACGCGGAAGACATGCGCCGCTATGCCGACTTGCTCGACAAGGTTGAAGGCACGTTGGTGCAGGCCTACGTCAGCAAGACCGGCAAAAGCGCGGAAGAAATTCACGCGCTGCTGAAGGATGAAACATGGATGGATGGCAGCGAGGCGGTGGCAGCCGGCTTTGCTGATCAGTTGATTGACCCCCTGGTGGCTGCCGCACAACTCAAATCGAAACGCATGCAGGAGTTTGAACACATGCCGCCAGAAGCTTTTAACACCCTGATGAACCCGCGTAACCAAGTGCCAGCACCGGCGCCGGCCCCCGCTCCTGCACCTGCTCCCGTTGCCACTCTGACGCCGGATCAGATTCGTGCACAGGTTCTTGCCGAAGAAGGCGCGCGCCGTACCGGTATCAATGCCGCTTTCGGCAGTTTTGCGACTGCCCATCCCGAGCTGTTGCAGGCCTGCGTAACTGATATGACGTGCACCGTTGAAAGTGCCCGGGCGCAGCTGTTGGCCAAGCTGGGCGAGGCCGCTACCCCTTCCAGCGTGCCAGGCATGCACGGTCACATCTCCAACGGCAATCTGGTGGGCGACTCGGTGCGGGCTTCTCTGGAAGCGCGAATCGGCATCGCCGCAATTGAGGCCAGCAACGGCCTCAATCACATGAGCATGCGCGAGCTGGCCCGCGCTTCCCTGACCGAGCGCGGCATTCTGGTGGCCACCCTCAACCCTATGCAGATGGTTGGCATGGCGTTCACTCACGGTTCCAGCGACTTCGGACAAATTCTGCTGGATATCGCTGGTAAGTCGGTCCTTTCGGGCTGGGAGGAAGCGCCAGAGACGTTCCAGCTCTGGACCAAAAAAGGCCAGTTGAGCGACTTCAAAACGTCGTCGCGCGTCGGCCTGGGTGAGTTCCCAAGCTTGCGTGAAGTGCGCCCAGGTGCAGAATACAAGCACATCACCCTCAGTGACCGTGGCGAACCAATCACGTTGGCCACCTACGGCGAGCTGTTTTCAATCACCCGTCAGGCGATCATCAACGACGACCTTTCGTTGTTGAGTGACGTGCCTTACAAGATGGGCCAGGCGGCCCGCGCGACCATCGGTGATTTGGTCTACGCGGTACTGACCAGCCCGCCGAAGATGCGGGACGGTAAGTCGCTGTTCGATTCTTCGCGTAAAAACAACGCGGCCGGTCCTGGGTCTGAGTTGTCCATTGCCAGCATGATCGCCGGCAAGACGGCGATGGCGTCGCAGAAAACACAGGTTGATGGTGGCAGAGCCCGTACGTTGAACATTCGCCCGGCCTACGTGTTGACGCCGGTTGCACTGGAAGACAAAGCCAATCAGCTGATCAATTCCGCTTCGGTGCCTGGCGCCGATGTTAACTCTGGAATCATTAACCCGATTCGCGGCTTTGCCAAAGTGATTGGCGAACCGCGTCTTGATGACGCCTCGGCAACGGCCTGGTACATGGCTGCTAAGCAGGGTAGCGACACCATCGAGGTCGCTTACCTCAATGGCATTGACACTCCATACGTCGAGCAGCAAAACGGCTTCAGCGTTGACGGCGTGGCCAGCAAGGTGCGTATCGACGCTGGTGTTGCCCCTTCGGACTTCCGAGGCCTGTACAGCGCCGCTGGCAAGTAAAAACCGAAGTACTTGGAAAGCCCCGCCCTGTGCGGGGTTTGTCGTTTCTGCGTTCTGGAGATTTGAACGATGGCTAAGAATTATCAAGGCGCTGGCATGCAGCGCGCGTTTATTGCCCCTACTGGTGGCGTTTCCAGCGGCGTGCCTATTGCACTTGGCGCCCTGGTGGTGGTGCCGTTGGAGGACGCGGCGAAGGGGCAGCCGTTCACCGGTGTTCTCGGCGGCTCGTGGCTGCTGCCAAGCACCGGGGCCCTGAAGGTTGGCGCCAAGGTCGGCTTGTTGGCGGGCGGCCTGGTGGCTGACGGCACGGCCGACTCTGTGCCGTTCGGCAAGCTGCTGGCCGATGCCGCCGGCGGCTTCGCTGAAGCGCTGTTGATCCAGTAATGGGCGGCGACTTTCGGGCTTTGGCTGATCGGATGGACGCCCTGTTGGTTGGGCGTCTTGGTGATCCGGTGACTCTGGCCGATGGGCGCACCATTTACGGCGCGTTTGCCTCTCCCTTTGTCGGTGCCGAAATCGGCGGCGGCAAGGGCGGTGCTCTGCGGTTGGGCGGGGCAATCAACGCCGATGAGGTTTTAGAACCCACGCTGACGGCCCGTGTAGTCGACGTGCGAGGCGTCAAGAAAGGTGACTTCCTAACCATTGAGCTGTCGACCTTGCTGGGCGGCGGCCGCTACAAGGTTGTGCGTCCGAAGCCTGACGGTTCCGGCATGATCGAGCTAGTGTTGAGCGTATCCAATGAGCGAACTGACGACATTACATGACGCGATAACACGCATCATCAGCGAGCGAATGCCCAGCGTCTTGCACGTTGAGCAGTTCCCAGAACTGGGCGCCGAGGTCAAAACGCCGGCGTTGCTGTACGGCATCACGGATATGACGCTGGGCACGGACCGTGGCGAAGGCAAGACGGCGTTAATCGGCCGTTTTCAGTCCTGCATTCTGATTGAAGCGGATCGCCCTAAAGCTTCGTTGCAGGCCGCAATTCTGGCGGCCCAGCTGACAACGGTGCTTAAAGATCAGTTTTGGGGCTTGGAGTTTGTCACCGGCCCGCCGGAGCAAGTGCACGCCCAGCCAGAAGCCCCGACGCTTGATCTGGAGCAGTTTGTTATGTGGTCGGTGCAGTGGATTCAGCCTTTCGAGGTTGGCGAACTGACGTGGCCTTGGCCTAATGAGCCGCCTGGTTCGTTGATGCTCGGAATCAACGACGATACCAAGGACGAGTTTTTCCCGGCCGGAGATCCGCCGTGAGCTACGCCAGTGCCGAACATGACCGCATGATCGCCGCCATGCTCATGCCTTGCGTGGTAGTCGGTGTGGATCTGACGGCGCCGGCTGTGCGTGTTGGCAATGGCGAGTGGACTAGCGCCTGGGTGCGCTGGCACAGCCTGGCGGCCGGTAAAGCGCGGCACTGGAGAGCGCCGAGCCTTGGCGAACAGGGGTTGCTGTTCAATCCCAGCGGCCAGGCGGGGATGGGTACGTTTATTCCTGGGCTTTACGGCAACGCCGGCGCAGCGCCGGATAACCGCGACCATGTGGAGGTTTGGCGGTTTGATGATGGCGGGTCGCTGATCTATGACTGGGAGGCGAACACCTACACCATCACGCTGCCAACCGGAACGGTAACAATCAAAGTTGGCACTACCACCGTCACCGTTACGGATAACGCGGTAACGGCCAAGGTTGGCGACAGTGAGGTCGGGTTAACCCCCGGGGCGCTGA
This sequence comes from Pseudomonas antarctica, assembly GCF_900624995.1. Taxonomy (GTDB): domain Bacteria; phylum Pseudomonadota; class Gammaproteobacteria; order Pseudomonadales; family Pseudomonadaceae; genus Aquipseudomonas; species Aquipseudomonas antarctica. The sequence goes on along the minus strand of NZ_UYXQ01000061.1, from coordinate 16,035 downwards.
CGGTCAGGTCAGCACAGATTGCGTTTACTGGTGCGGTTGAGATCGACGGCCCGTTACACGTAACGCAAAGCATCACCGGTGACGCCGATATTCTGGCCGCCGGTAATAGCGACAATCACCATAAGCATTAACCACAACTACCCAACGGCCCGCCTAGTGCGGGCTTTTTCATGCCTGGAGGAAAGTATGGCTAAGTCAACTGAAAAGCCTGTGACCGAGGAACAAGCGGTGTCGGCGCCGGTGCGGCGAACGTTCCGCGATCTTGTGTACACGTCGCGCACGGTCGTTGTTCCGGGGACTTCTCGCACCTACCCCGTGGCCAAGGGGCAAGTGGAAGTGCCGGACACCGACAACGAGGCCTTGAGCTTCCTGGCGGGCAGCGTTGAGTTTTCCGCCCTGGAGGGGTGATTCAAGTGATCGGAATGGATCGCCACACAGGCCAACCCATATCCGGCATTGAGCATTTGCGGCAGTCCGTCGGCGACATCTTAAGTACGCGCCTGGGCAGTCGCCGGCACCGGCCGGAGTACGGCAGCAAGCTCCCACTGTTTGTTGACTTGCCCATTAACGCCGGGTGGAAAAGTGCGGTTCAGGCCGAAGCGGCTAGAGCCTTGGGCCGCTGGGAGCCGCGTCTCAAGCTCGAGCGGGTGACGGCCCTGTCATTGCTGGACGGGAAAATTAACCTACGTGTTGCCGGCGAGTATTTAGGCGACAGCTTTGTCTGGGAGTTAAGCGTATGAGCATCGTTGACCTGTCGGCGTTGCCGGCGCCGGATGTGCTGGAGCCCCTGGACTTTGAAGAGGTTTACGACGAAGGGCTGGCAGCTTTTCGCAGCTACATGGGCGACAACTGGAACGCCGCGTTAGAAAGCGATCCGGTCACCAAAGTACTAGAGGTTGGGGCCTATATCAAAGTAGGGAACCGAGCCCGGGTTAACGATGCTTGCAAGGCCCAGCTGTTGGCCCATGCGATAAAAGGTGACCTCGATCAGCTCGGCGCAAACGTCAATCTGAAACGCCTGGTGATCCAGCCCGAGAACCTGTTGGCGGTGCCGCCGGTGCCGCAAGTTCTTGAGGATGATGATTCGTTTCGCGAGCGCATCCAGTTGTCTTACGAGGGCCTTACTACGGCAGGTCCACGTAATAGCTACATCCTGCATGCGCGTAACGCTTCTGGCTTGGTGCGGGATGCCACGGCCGAAAGCCCAGCGCCGGCGAGCGTTACCGTAACGGTGCTGAGTACAGAAGGCGATGGCGCGGCAACGCCTGAGCTGTTGGCCACTGTTGCTAAAGCCCTGAATGACGATGACGTGCGGCCTTTAGGGGATCGGGTAACGGTCCAGGGCGCACAGATTCTCCACTATCGTGTTGACGCGATTTTGCACATGAACAGCGCCGGGCCAGAAGGTGACGCCGCTTTGGCCAGTGCACAAAGCCGCTTGGCCAGCTGGATCAATCCGCGCAAGCGGCTGGGCGTTGTGGTTTCGCGCTCAGCTGTGGACGCCCAGCTGCACGTACCCGGCGTTTCGCGTGTCGAGCTGCCTGAATGGGTTGACCTCATGCCGGGGCCGCATCAGGCGGCGTTCTGCACGGGCTTTAAAGTGAAATTGGCCGGTCAGATATGAAAAGCCTCCTGCCCAGCAACAGCACGCAACTGGAACGGGCCATGGAGGCGGCGTTCTTCGAAAAAACCATTGTGCCGCTGCGCACCCTCTACAACGCCGATACCTGTCCGCCTCATTTGCTGTTGCACCTTGCGTGGGCTTGGTCGGTAGACCGTTGGGATCATCGGTGGTCAGAGGCGACCAAGCGCGCCGCTATCAAAGCCTCTTATTACATCCATAAGCACAAGGGCACGATTGGCGCCCTACGCCGGGTGGTTGAGCCGCTGGGCTACCTGATCGAGGTCATGGAGTGGTGGCAGACGGTGCCGGAAGGCGTGCCGGGAACCTTCGCGCTGAAAGTTGGCGTGTTGGACACCGGCATTACCGAGGAAATGTATGAGGAGCTGACCCGGCTCATTGATGACGCCAAGCCTGTCAGTCGGCACATGACCGGGCTTGCGATCAGCCTGGAGTCTACCGGTTACATACAAATCGGCGCCTGCGTGAGTGAGGGCGAGGTGATCGACGTTTACCCGCCATCCCCCCGTGATATTGAGGTGACCGGCTCCTATGGCCTGGTCATGTGTATTGATGAAATTGACACCCTGGACGTGTACCCATGATTGATCAGAACAGTCAGTTCTTCGCCATCCTCACTGCTGTGGGTGAGGCTAAGCAGGCAAACGCCACGGCCCTTGGCTTGTCTTGGACGTTTTCGCAGATGGGCGTGGGCGATGCCAACGGCACGGACCCTATCCCCAATCGCGCCCAAACGAAGCTGATTAACGAGTGGCGCCGGGCGCCGCTCAATCAGGTTCGGCCTGATCCTGCTAACCCGAACATCATCATCACAGAACAGGTTATCCCGCCTGATGTGGGTGGTAGGTGGATTCGCGAGTTAGCGCTCTATGACGCAGATGGCGACATGGTAGCGGTGGCCAACTGTGCGCCTAGCTTCAAAGCTTTGCTTGCTCAAGGCACCGGTAAAACCCAAGTTATTCGGATGAATTTCATCGTCGCGAGTACGGCCAACATTGTTCTGAAGATTGACCCGTCAGTGGTACTGGCGACCCGCGAATACGTGGACCTGCAGATTATCGAGGCCTTGGCCAAGCTCGATTTTAAACATTCGGTGTTGGTGGCCACCACGGCAAACATCGTCTTGAGCGGGATTCAGACGGTCGACGGTGTGTTGTTGCCGGCGGATGCCCGGGTGCTGGTGAAAGACCAAACCCAGGCTAAAGAAAATGGTATCTACGTCGTACCTGCTGGCGGCGCCTGGAGGCGCGCGCAGGATGCAGACGCCAGTGTCGAGGTGACCCCCGGGCTGTTTGTCAGTGTTGAGAAGGGCACAGCCCACGGCGACAGTGTTTGGCAGTTGGTAACGGATGCGCCGATTAATCTGGGCACTACCGCTTTGACTTTTGAAGCGGTGGCAGGCCGCACGGGCGTCTTAGCCGGGACGTATCGCAGCTTGACCGTGGATAAGAACGGTCGTGTTATTGCGGGCACGAACCCGACGACACTTTCAGGCTATGGCATTACCGACGCCTTCACCAAGCCCGAGGCGACTTCTGCGATCCAGCAGGCAATATCGGGCCTCGTGAATTCTTCACCGGCAGCACTAGACACGCTCAGTGAGCTTGCCACTGCTCTGGGTAATGACCCTAACTTTGCTACGTCGGTGACTAACGCTTTAGCGGGCAAGGCTGGTAAGGCCACAACCCTGGGCGGCTACGGCATTACCGACGCCTTCACAAAGCCCGAGGCGACTTCTGCGATCCAGCAGGCAATATCGGCCGTCGTGAATTCGTCACCGGCGGCACTAGACACGCTCAGCGAGCTTGCCACTGCTCTGGGTAATGACCCTAACTTTGCTACGTCGGTGACTAACGCTTTAGCGGGCAAGGCTGGTAAGGCCACCACCCTGGGCGGCTACGGCATTGCCGATGCCTATACCAAGTCCGAGGTGAACAGTTCGCTGGAACAATTTATTAAGGGTGGTCAGAGTCTTCCCGCGTACTCCAACCTCAGCTTTAGTTCGAACAATGCCGGAATGATTTCGACAATTGTAGGTAACACCGGCTCAGTCATGGTCGATAACGGGGGAAATAAGGATGCTTCCGCCGTTATCGCATTTCATCGTGTTGGGGCCTTTGCGGCCTATATTGGCCTTGATACAGACAATCAATGGAAGGTTGGTGGCTGGTCGATGGGCGCTGCCGCGCATGTCCTTTGGCACGCGGGGAACTTCAATCCAGCGTCAAAAATTAACGGTGATCGATGCAATAACGTAGGGTTTACCGGCGGCGGCGATGTCACTACCGATCCGTATATGCAGCACTTAAACGGTTCGGTTGCGTATCTTGCAACTAAAGCATATTCCGTATTGGGGTTCCAAATTGTTAAAGGAGATACGGGTTATATAAAGTTACCGGACTTTCTCGGTGGTTTTATTTTGCAGTGGACAAAAACACCAACCCTGAGCACTAACACAACTTATACGTGGAACTTCCCGTTAGGGTTTCCTGCAAAATGTGCAGGCGTAATCGGGACCCAAATAGGCACCAGTCAAGGTCCTATAGAGGTTTCCATTGCTCCTTCGCAGGCTAGCGTCGGCCTTGCGATCGGTATTCAAACGGCTGCTGTAGGGCCGGCTTTCGTATGGGCGTGGGGATGGTGATATGACTGGCTTTTATATTGTGTTTAATGATGATGGAACGCTGCTGACTAGACTTCCAATGAACGCGGATGTAGAGAAACCTCTGCCGCAAAATGTCTCCTCCGTAAGCGAGGAACTATGGCTCAGGACCATACAAGAAAATGATGGAGTTTGGTCGCGCAGTGCCAACGGGGAGATAAAAAAGTACCCTTTTCCCCCTCCTTCACCAGAGGAAAAAATCGCCGTGAATGCGGATTGGCAGGAGGCACTGCTCAAATCTGCTTCCCAGGCTATGACGCCCCTTTTGATGTCCTTGCAGTTGGGTGACGCGACGGACGAAGAAACCGCCAACGCCAAGGCATGGCAGGCCTACTGCCGCGAACTGAGATCCGTAGATCTTGCTGCGGCGTCACCCGTATGGCCCGACAAGCCTGATCTTTAGCAGCTTTCGACCGCCTGACAGAGTTGACCTAAACGTCCCGCACTGACGGGGCGTTGTCATTTTCGTTACGCGTAACAACGAACACTCCCCCACGGCCTCGCTTATGCGGGGCTTTCTCGTTTCTGGAGATTGAGCTTTATGAGTTTCTTTCACGGCATCACCACCTCACTGATCGACACCGGGGCACGCACCATCTCGCTCCCGTCGTCCTCGATCATTGGCCTATGTGACACCTTCACGCCGGGCGTTCTCGGCGGCGGCACTGCCAAGGCCGGCGAGCTGAAGTTAATCACGACCGAGCGCGAAGCTATTGCCGCCTGGGGGCCTGATTCGGCAATCACCAACGCGTGCAAGGCAATCTTTGTACGGGCTAAGGCGGTAATCGTCGGCGTTGGCGTCCCTAAGCTTGCTGAAGCCGCTTTGCAAACGTCCGCCATCATTGGTGGCGTATTGGTCGATGGGCACCGTACGGGCTTGCAGGCGCTGTTAGACGGCAAGAGCCGGCACAACGCCCAGCCCAAGCTGCTGATTGCCCCGGGGCACTCGGCCACCCAGGCGGTGGCCACCGCCATGGATGCCTTGGCCGGCAAGCTGCGGGCAATTGCCATTGTCGATGGTCCAAACACCACTGACGAAGCCGTCATGGAATACGCGCTGAACTTCGGTAGCAAGCGTATCTATTTGGTAGATCCGGGTGTGCAGTATTGGGACACCGTAGAAAGCGCCACGGTGAACGCGCCGGGCTCGGCATGGGTCGCGGGCCTGTTTGCCTGGACCGATGCTGAGTACGGCTACTGGGCGTCGCCGTCCAACAAAGAGTTTGTAGGCATTACCGGCACTACGCGGCCGGTGGAGTATTTGGACGGTGATCCGACGTGCCGGGCCAACCTGCTCAATAACGCGAACATCACCACGATTATTCGCGATGGCGGTTACCGCCTGTGGGGCAACCGTACCTGTTCGGCCGATGCCAAGTGGTCCTTTGTCACCCGTGTTCGTACCTGCGACATCCTCATGGATGCGATCCAGGCGGGGCACAAGTGGGCGGTGGACCGCTCGATCACTAAAACCTATGTCTCTGACGTAACCGAAGGGCTTCAAGCCTTCATGAGCGACCAGAAGAACGCCGGAGCAGTGATCAACTTCGAAGTCTACGCGGACACCGAATTGAACACGGCCAGCCAGTTGGAACAGGGCAAGGTTTTTTGGCGCATTCGCTTCACCGATGTGCCGCCCGCCGAGAACCCTAATTTTCTGATCGAAGTCACCAATGATTGGCTGATCGAAGTGCTTGAAGCAGCCTAAGAGGGCCCAGCAATGATTCCTGAAATTTTGAGCCAGTGCGTCATGTTCCTTGATGGCGTGAGCTTTTCCGGCGACGTGCCGACCATGACCCCTCCAAAGGTTACCGAGAAAACCGAGGAATACCGTGGCGGCGGCATGAGTGGTTCGGTAGACCTCCCTACCGGCCTGGAAAAAATGGAAGCGTCGTGGGTTACCAACGGCGTGCGCAAAGAGTCGCTGAAGTTCTTCGGCCTGGCAGACAGAACCGCTTGCAACGTGGTGTTTCGTGCCTCGTTCAAAGACCAGAAGGGCCGAGCCAAGCCCGTCAAGGTCACGCTGCGCGGGGCGCTCAAAGAGGTCGATATGGGCGACCTGGAAGCGGGCAAAAAGTCCGAAATTAAGCATGCTATGGCGGTCACCTATTACAAGCTCGAAATCGACGGCCGCGTGATGTACGAAATCGACGTACTCAACATGATCCAAGTGATCAACGGTGTGGATCAACTTGCGGAAGACCGCGTGGCCCTGGGCCTTTAAGGATTAAGAACATGACTGACGTAAATCTGGCTGCACCGCTGCCGAAGTGGCTTTCCCTGACAGCCGAGGGCGTTACCGTAACGCTCAATCACCCCGTCAATTTCAACGGCGTCGTGACAGACAAGCTGACTATGCGCGCGCCTAGCGTTAAGGACGTTATGGCGGCCAAGGCGGCCGGTGGCGGCGACTACGAGAAAATGGAAATGAACATGTTCTGTAGCCTGCTGACGGCTACTGAACCTGAGCTTTTGTCCCTCAAATACAAGGACTACAAGCGCCTTTCGGCGGGCTATTTTCGCCTGGTTGAAGAAGACGACGTGTAACGAAGCCACGCTTAAGGCGACGGCTAGGCGCTTAGCGAAAGAGACCGGTTTTTCTTCCGCTGAGATCCTGGCTATGCCCTTTGATGTGATGGTGTGGTGGCTCACGGATTGAGCCGCTGTTGATCTACCCGACGTATAGGGCGCGCACATGGCGAACAAACTTGCTCTTGGCCTGGTCATTGGCGGGGCCGTCAGCTCGACGGTAGGAGCGGCGTTTAAGGACGTCAGCAACAAAATCAAAAAGCTGGAGGAACAAGGCTCTAAAGCGCGGGTGCTGGAAAAGACCATTGGCGAAACCATGCGCCTGCGGGACGAGTGGCAAAAGGCGCACATGGCCGGAGATAAGGGCGCGTCGGCCTTGTTGCGCAAGCTGGAAAACAATCTGGATGGGCTGCGCCGCCAGGGCGTAGAAGTGCGCAACCTGGCCAAGGCCTATGGCGCCATGGGCCGGGAGGCGGCCAAGGCTGAGCTTAAAGCCAAGGGCCATATGCAGCTTGATGCTGGTAAGCAGCAGATGCGCAGCAGTATCGGCCAGGCGGCGGCGGCCACGGCGGCAATGGCGATACCCACGAAGGTTAGCGCCGACTTTGGCGCGGTCATTCGAGACATTGCGATCAAGTCGAACATTGCCAACAAGCCCGAAGAAGCGCAGATGGCGAAAACGATCATCGGCACGTCGCGTGATACGGGCATGGCCCGTAATCAGGTGGCTGAGGTGGTTAACGCCCTGGTCGGGGCGGGCATGGAGCTGGATAAAGCCTTGTCATACGCACCGGTTGCAGCCAAGTTTGCTATTGGCCAGGGCTCGGATGGCGGCGAAACGGCCCGCATGATTAACGCCCTGGGGCAAAACGCCAAAATCTCCGACCCTGCCGTGATGCAGAAGGCGCTGGAGGCCATCGCTTATCAGGGGCAGGCGGGCAGCTTTGAAGCGGCCGACATGGCACGCTGGTTTCCTGACCTGTTGGCGAAAATGGGCAATATCGGCATTACCGGCATGGATGCGGTGGCGCAACTGGGGTCCATGCTTCAAGTGCAAATGAAGACCGCCGGCGGTGCCGATGAAGCAGCCAATAACCTCAAGAACTGGATGGAGAAAATCGGTTCTGGCGAGACGGTCAAGGCCTACAAGGACGCCGGCATTGACTACCAAGGGTCGATGAATACCGGGCTTCAGCACGGCAAATCAACCCTTGAGTCCAGCTTTGAGTTGGCACAGAAATACATCGCCGCGACGGACCCAAAGAAGGCCGCCGCCATGGTTGCCGCTACGGCAAAGATCAGCAAGGAGACTGATCCCGAAAAGGCCAAGGCCATGATTGCATCCCTTGAGCAAGCCTTGCGCACCGGCGACCTGTTCGCAGATATGCAGGTCAAGGGTGCGTTGACGGCCTACCTGCAAAACCGGGAGTTGTACGCCCAGCTCAAGAAGGATTCGGCCGAGGCTACCGGGATTCTGGATAAAAACCTTGAGGAACGCCGGCAAGCGTCGTCGCAGAAGTGGGCCGAAATGGCCCAGGGCATGGACGAAGCAATGCGCGCCATTGGTGACGCGTTCCGGCCGGTCACGGACAAAGTGGCGGATGGCTTGGCCTACGTCTCTCAAGGCCTGGCCAAGCTGTCGGACGAGTCGCCCCGGGTTGTGACGGGGATCGGCGCCGCCGTCGCTGCCGTGATTGCCTTTCAGACCGCTATGAGCGGTTTCAAGATCGCCAAAGGCCTGGCTAACCTGGGCCGGGGCTCGCTGATGGGTAACCCGAACATCCCTCAAAAGGTGATCGTTACCAATATGCCGGTGGGCGGTTCTGGTGGCATGGGTGACCTCGATGACGCTGGCGGTAAGGATGGGAAAGGTAAGGGTAAGGGCGCGCGTGGCGGTCGAAGCCCAGGGCGTGGGATAGGTGCCAGCCTTAAAGGCCCGGCTGTTCTGGCGCTCCTTGACGCCGGCTTTAAGGCCAAAGACACCTACGACAACGCCGAGACCCAGGACGAAAAAGCCGAAGGTTACGGCGCTGCGGCGGGTAGCTTCGCGGGCACGCTGGCCGGTGCGGCCGCTGGGGCCGCGATTGGTTCGGCAGTGCCGGTAATTGGCACGATCATCGGCACACTGGTGGGTGGCTATCTGGGGAGTCTTGGCGGTGACGCCCTGGGCGGTGCCCTGGGCAAGTTCATGTTTGGAACTGACGAAACCAAGAAGACCATGCCCGTGGCTGGGCCGCTGATGATGAAGGACGCCGGTAAGGATATTCCGCCGGTGTTGGGGGATATCGCTAAGTCGTTTGAGCCATCGCGCACAGGGCCGCTGATGTTGGCGAACCCAGGCCAGGGCGTGTTGCCGGCGGCCCCTGGTGCAGTTAATCCGGGGGATGCTGCACGTTCCATGATGTTGCCCCAGGCCAGCGCCGATGCGGCGGCCGGCCCTCTTGCGACGGCAGTGGTTGCAAAAGTACAGCCGGCGAAGATCGAAACCAAGGTGGATATTCACGCACCTATCACGCTGACGGTGCAGGGCGATGTGAAAGACCCGGCCGATGTCCTGGCCCAGTTGCGGCCGCTGATGGAGCAGCAGCAACGAGAAATCGCCCAGCAGCTGGAGAACCGAAAGCTCTACGACGCGCCGAACATTTAAGGGGGAGGCTATGGAGTCATTGGCACAGTTACAGTCTGGCCTGAAGTACCTGGCCACGGCTGGCGAAGAAGGCCGGCGCAGTATTGACGGCATGATTGGGCCGGTAAATGGCGCAATCAGCGAAATAACCGGCGCCGCCAATGAATTGGAGGATCTGCCGTTTATTGGCCCTGCGGTGGGGGCGAAATTCCAGCGGGTCATGCGAGGGATTGCTACGGCTCAGGCCAAGGCTGGCCAGGTGGTCGCCACCTACAACCGTGCGACGCGTGCGCTGTCACAGATTGACGAGCGCCTGGGCACGCTGAAAGAGCAAGCTGGCCGCGCGGCGACGGCGATTAACAAAATCGCCGGCAGGATTGACCCGTCGTTGGCCAACATCCTCCCGACCGGCGCTTTCGCCACGGATTCAACGCCGGCGAAAGAGGCGGTGAAGCCGTTCCCGCACTTGCTGATCATCCAGCCGCTGGACCCGAAGGCCCAGCCGTATTACTTCAACCTTGATACGGCGGCCTTCGATTCGTTGCGCCGCTCGACCGAATACCGCTGGGCCTCACAGGAGCGCCTGACGCGCCGTGCAGCCCAGCAGGCCGTGGGGATGGGGGACGAGAAAATCACCCTTAAAGGGGACATTTTCCCAGGCTTTAAGGGTGGGTTGGAACAGCTCAACACACTGCGCTCGATTGGCTCACAGCTCAAGCCGCTGACCCTGACCACGGGTTTCGGCGTCGTGTTGGGAACGTGGTGCCTGAAGACCGTCGACGAAGACCAAAGCGCGCTGATGCAGGGCGGTATCCCCCGCAAGCAGGCGTTTACCTTGGAGTTTGTGCGCTATGGCGACGACATGCAGAACATCTGACGGGGATCTGCTCGATACCATTTGCCATAACTTCTACGGCCATCTGGTGGGCAGTGTTGAGGCAGTGTTGGCGGCCAATCAGGGCCTGGCGGATGAGGATCAGCCTTACCGTGCCGGCGTGCTGATTGTCTTGCCGGATCTGCCTGGCCCAGTGGATGAGCAAGTGGCCTTGTGGGATTGATTCAGTTCTATCGGCTGCGACCTTGTTCCGTTATGCGTAACGCCTCCTTTCCCTAAAGCCCGCCCAGTGCGGGCTTTTTATTGGCCAATGCCCTATGACTCCACAATTTAGAATCGTCGCGAACGGTTCCGATATCACGTCGCTGATTAACGATCGGCTTTTGCTGTTGCGCACCACGGATAAACCCGGCATGGAGTCGGACGAGTTTGAGTTGCGCATAGATGACCGTGACGGCCAGGTGACGCTGCCCAGGCGCGGCGCCGGGATCGAAATCTACCTGGGCTATGCCGAAACGTCCCTGGCGCGCCTGGGACGCTACGTGGTCGATGAAATCGAGGTTTCAGGCCCCCCGGACACGATTGTTATTCGGGGCAAGGCCAGTGACATGCGGGGCACTGGAAAATCCATCCGGCTTGGCAGCTGGGAGGACGTGTCTCTATCAAAAATCGTTTCCGATATCGCCGCCCGTAACGGCTGGACGCCGGCCTGCACCATCGCCACTAAGGTCGCCCGGGTTGATCAGTTGCATGAATCAGACTTCAGCTTTGTCACGCGCCTGGCCAAGCAGTACGACTGCACAGCCAAGGTGGGCGACGGCAAGTTGATGGTGATGCAGCGCCAGGCGGGGCTGAGTGCCAGCGGCAAGGTGATTGGCGCGATCACCCTCACGCGCAGCGACGTAAGCCGCTGGCAGTTCCGCCTAGGCGACCGTAACGCGCATAAGACCGTAGCGGCCAAACATCAGGACAAGAAGACCGGCACGTTGTCGGTGGTCTCCCTAGAGAACGACGACGTTCCCGACGGCCTGCCGGCAGTGCATACCGACCGGCACATTCATCCGAACAAAACCGCCGCTGAATCGGCTGCAAAAGCGCGTTTGGCTGCGTTCAATCGTTCGACAGCCGGCGTGCGCCTTGAAATGCCCGGGCGTACGGATCTGTTTGCCGAGCGGTCAATCATCGCCAAGGGGTTTAAGGATGGGCTCGATGGCGAGTACCTGGCGGATTCTGTTGAGCAGGCATTCACCCAAGCCGGCTGGTCCACCACCGTCGAATGCAACGGCGGCAAAAAGGGTAAGGCCAAGGCCAAAGGTAAGAAACCGAAAAAAGCCGCGAAGCCCGTCAAGGTTGTCAGCTTGGCGTAGTCGCGGCGCGCACCACCCACGCGCGCAGTGCGCGGACTATTCATGTCAGGAGTCTGTATGCCCATCACCCAGCAGCAGTTGCAGCAAATCCTCCCGAACGCCGGCCGCCAAGCCGGCGTTTTTGTTCCGGCCCTTAACACAGCAATGAACCGTTACGCGATTGTCGGCACACCGCGGGCTGCCGCCTTCATTGCCCAGGTCGGGCACGAGTCGGGTCAGTTGCTTTACGTGCGCGAGATCTGGGGACCCACCGCACAGCAGGCCGGCTATGAGGGCCGCGCCGATCTGGGCAACACCGTTAAGAGGGACGGTTCGAAGTACCGTGGCCGTGGCCTGATCCAGATCACCGGCCGTGCGAACTACGCAGCATGCGCCGAAGCCCTGGGCCTGGACCTGATCAACACGCCGGAACTGCTGGAACTACCCCAGAACGCCGCGATGTCGGCGGCGTGGTTCTGGTCAACGAACGGGCTTAACACCCTGGCAGACGCGAGCGATTTCGTGAAGATCACCCGACGCATCAATGGCGGTGTAAACGGCCTTGAGGATCGCCTGGCGCTGTGGGAACGGGCGAAAAAGGTGCTGGCATGACGCCGGGGCAGATCCTGTCGGCAATACTGCTGGCCATGGCGATCAGTGCCGGCGGCACCTGGCAGGTTCAGGACTGGCGCATGGGGAAGAAGTTCGCCGAGCAGCTCGCGCGGCAGGGGGCCGCGCACCAGAAAGATCTGGACGCAATCACCAGCGAGGCCTGGCGCCAACAGAATGCCGAGCGTGACATGCGCCTGGCCGTCGAGCAGAGAGCGTCCTTCGCCGATCAAAAACACTTCTTGGAGCTTTCCGATGAAAAACGCAATCAGGCTGCTCTGCGCGATAGCCTTTCCACTGCTGAGTTGCGGCTGTCAGTCCTTCTCGACGAAACGGATCCAGCCAGTTGCTGCAACTTGCCTGCCACCACCGGCGCCGTCGGCGTGGTTCATGCAGCCCGTCGAGCCCGACTTGACCCAGCGCATGCTCAAAGAGTTATCGGTATCACCGACGACGGAGACCAAGGATTGATCGCGTTGCGGGCGTGTCAGGCGTATGTGAGAGCCATTGCCCAATGACCTACATGTAAGGTCGAAAAAATTAGCATGACACCCAATGAATACCCACCTTGCAAAGGATTGCAAAATGACAAACCCAATCGTTCCATGGATGGGCGGCAAACGTCGCCTCTCGAAACGCCTGCTGGCGCTGTTTCCTGAACACGAGTGCTACGTCGAAGTGTTCGCCGGCGGCGCAGCGCTGTACTTCAAGCGAGAGGAGCGTGCGAAGGTCGAGGTACTGAACGACCTCAACGGCGACTTAGTGAATCTATACCGTGTCGTCCAGCACCACCTCGAGGAGTTCGTGCGTCAGTTCAAATGGGCGCTCAGCTCTCGGCAAATCTTCGAATGGCAGAAAATGGCGGTTCCTGAAACCCTCACGGATATCCAGAGGGCGGCAAGGTTCTTCTACCTCCAGCACCACGCTTTCGGCGCCAAGGCAACTGGGCAAACCTTTGGCACGGCGACCACGGGCCGGCCTATCAACCTGCTGCGGATCGAAGAAAACCTATCGCAGGCCTGGCAGCGCCTTTCCGGAACCTACGTCGAAAACCTGCCCTGGTTGAAGTGCGCCGAGAAGTACGACCGACCGCACACGTTCCACTACATGGACCCGCCTTACTGGCAGACGGCTGGGTATAGTGGCCAGTTTGGTTTCGAGGAATACGAGCGAATGGCTGAGTTCATGCGGACCTGCCAGGGCAAGGTGATGGTCAGCATTAACGACCACCCAGATATCCGGCGGGTGTTTGAGGGGTTCCGGCTGGAGACGATGGATATCCGCTACAGCACCGCAAACCCGCGACAGGGCAAAGCCGCCGTCACTGGTGAGCTGGCGATCATGAACTGGTGATCCGTAGGTCATACCTAACTTACATCAGGACTGTGGCTCGGTGACTTTCCTAAGTTCGTCGTGTAGCCGCTGATTCTCCCTGAGTAGGTAATCGCGCTGGTCGGCGACGAGCTTCATGCCCAGGATGGCGGGCTCGGAACATCTCTCTTTCAGCTCGCTGATTTCCGCCTCAGCGGCCTTAAGGACTGCCTGCACCTCGGCCTTGCCGGTGACCAGCGCGTCGTTCATCTGGACCAGCCCGGCGATGTTCCTCCGTGCCCTGCGCAGCAGTGCCTGTATCTCGGTAAGTTCATCCTCGAGCAGAGAGCATTGGTGCTTGTACATTTCCAGGGGCGTAGGGCATCCAAGCCACGCAGAGGTGTCTTCGTCAATGGGGTGCATGTTGAGGAAATCCGAATGCTGTATATGTGTACAGTAATCGAGGTTTGACCTTGGCGCGATTTGAGGCGACGAGAGGCAGTCAGTCAGGAGTCATGAGGACGGCTAGGGTCAGCTTGATGAACTCTTCGTTCTCGTCAATTGTATGCAGCGCGCCGCGGATGTTCTCTGCCACATCAGCAGAGCCGCGCTGCTCAACCCAATTCGAGAGTTCCATGATGGAGGCCTCAAGGGCGAGTTGGTTTTCGTAGAGTTTTGAAAGTAGGGAAGGGATCAAATCTGAGTTCGGCATTGGTGTTCCTCCTGGGAGCGAACAGCGTAGCACTTGGCATTGGGAAACCCGCTCCAAAATTATAAACGTCCGCGTTGGAAAAAAGTGGTCGTTCGCCATTAGCTCCTCGGGCCCGTAACAACGTTTCCTCTAGTACGCTAGCGCTCTGATGTGCGACCAGGAGACGATCCCGCACCCAAGTGAGAGCGGTCCACTCTATATAATATTAGGTAACAATAAAGCCATATTTATTGCTGGTCATAAAGCGGCCTACTATGGTCGCCACTACAATGTCTGCAAAAAGCTTATTAGTGTCGAAGCGGAGCATTGAATTTATTGAAGACTTTTTAATAAGGTCTTCGATCCTCTATGTCTCTCAAGTCAAAGTGACTGATCGCAATAGTCTGTAATTTGTAGCCTATAAAATTACAATAGGCTGACACAGGGGGCTGAATAAGAAAAGGAACTTAGTGTTATTGCTTTGTAATGGCGTTAAGTTCGTATTTCAATGAAATTTTAAATAGCAATTTCACGTTCTTTAAGTGCTATTTTTTATAAGCGGACGATGCTGTTTCTTAGTAAAAATATCACGAGGATGTTGAAATGAACGATGTAAAAGTTTTAGTTTTGCGCACCTGCTCGAATAACATGGGCGATCACTGCGGCCTTATCTGGCCCGTATCGGGTGTTGTGGAATGCAAATTTTGGGAGCCTACGAGAAAGCTCGAGAATGGGCTGTCCGGCTTGCTCTGGGGAAAGGGGGCGAGCACCCAATTAAATATGCAAGCCGATGCTAGATGGGTGGTTTGTGAAGTTGCGATTGACGATATTATTCGTCTGGATATAGATGGGTGCGTTAAATTTCCCCGTGCTGAAGTGGTTCATGTCGGAACACGAAATAGTGCATTAGGGTACATTTCGAGTAACGTTTCAAACTATGCGTCATATTCAGCAGATATGGTTGAGCCATTTGCTTTTTCTGAAGTGCGCCCGGAAATGGACGAGGACTCTTTTAGACCACCGGCGGCAACAGATCAGACTCTAAAAACGCTAGAGACAGCTGTTTATGGCAGTACGCTCACGGGCGCAAATCAGAGTCAGCTCATCGCCGGTTATGGCAGTACTGAAACCGCTGGAGATAGCAGCACCCTGATTGCGGGGTACGGTAGTACCGGAACTTCAGGTTCCGACAGTTCCATCATTGCCGGCTACGGCAGCACTCAAACCGCTGGAGAAGAAAGCTCGCTAACAGCGGGTTATGGCAGCACGCAGACGGCTCAGGAAGGCAGCGATCTCACCGCAGGCTATGGCAGTACCGGCACCTCTGGTTCCGACAGTTCGCTGATCGCTGGCTATGGCAGTACTCAAACTGCCGGAGGAGAAAGTTCGCTAACAGCGGGTTATGGCAGCACGCAGACAGCTCAGGAAGGCAGCGATCTCACCGCCGGTTACGGCAGTACGGGCACCTCTGGTTCCGACAGTTCCATCATTGCCGGCTACGGCAGTACTCAAACTGCCGGAGGAGAAAGCTCGCTGACAGCGGGTTATGGCAGCACGCAGACAGCCCAGGAAGGCAGCGATCTCACCGCAGGCTACGGCAGCACGGGCACCGCTGGTTCCGACAGTTCACTGATCGCCGGCTACGGCAGCACGCAAACCGCTGGAGAAGAAAGCTCGCTAACAGCGGGTTATGGCAGCACGCACACAGGCCAGGACGGCAGTGGGCTGACCGCAGGCGACGGCAGCACGTCGCCCGCTGGGTCTGCAGATTACGTGCACACCGG
>NZ_UYXQ01000060.1 GCF_900624995.1 Pseudomonas antarctica | reverse complement strand
GCGGGCAGTGTGGTGGCTGATTCGTGAGGAGCGGTTGTTGGCGTCCTTCACCCTTCGCGGTCAAGCTCCGAGCGTGGACGCCGTGCGCGCTTATGTGCGGCGTCAATTGCTGCAATATTTGGTGCCAGCGGCCTTTGTGCAGCTTGCTGTGTTGCCGCTGAACCCTGCCGGTAAGCTCGACCGTAAGGCACTGCCCGAACCTGGGTTGGATGCAGTGGTCAGTCGGGCTTATGAAGCGCCTGTGGGCGAATTGGAAACCTTGATGTCAGGCATTTGGGCGGATGTGTTGAAGCTGGAGCGGGTAGGGCGGCATGACCACTTCTTCGAGCTGGGCGGGCATTCCTTGCTGGCGGTAAATCTGGTGGCGCGGATGCGCAAGGCTGGGTTGGAGGTGGATGCGCGGACCTTGTTCAGCCAGCCGACGCTGGCGCAGCTCGCGGCTTGCACGGCGACACGGGTGCAGCGTGTAGAAGTGCCCCAAACTGCCATTCCCCAACTCAACCGCCGCCGGCGGATCTAAAGGTTTTGGTAGGATGAGTCCATATCCGTTGCTGCGGTCATCGTGGTTAACGAGGTCATTCAAACCAAAAGCAGAGCATGGCGGCCTATTTAGCCGACCTGAGTGGTAGAAGCATAAGTAGGGCAAAGACAGAGCAAAGGCAGGCCTGCTCTTTTGCGGGAGCTGGCTTGCCTACGATACAGACACCTAGGTGCATCAGGGCGAGGCCATCGCAGGCAAGCCAGCTCTCATCAAACTTAAAATCCGTTATTGATTTGTGAGAATAATATTTTCCTTACAAAACCTGATATTTCGTATTCGCCTCCCGTTTGCTGCGCGACAGCGCTACGTCGAAGAGGTGGCGGGGACTCCCACCTTATTTAGCAGCATTTAGGCGGCCGCCTTCGCAGGTTTCAAGCATTCCTTGTCTGGGAATTCAGCTGAGTACCCTGCAGTCACTACCGATAAGTCCTTGCCGGTGTCGTTTTTGGAGCGGCTTACTCTGGCCGGTTTTATTCGCAACCGGGCGGAGGGTAGAGCGGCGCGGGAGAAGGTGGCGGGGTGGAAAATCAATAAGAGCATGGGTTGCTTAGCAAAGAAACGGAGTCCAGTTAGGGCTGCATATGGCTCATAAAATCAGATTAACCAGGGCCATTTGTCGGATTATTTCCCGATTTTTTGTGGGGATGAACTCTGCCCTACAAAAAGCTGTGCTTTAGAACTCACATGGTTAATGTTGACGGAAATTCGTAACGTATTAATTCTATGGGAAATCAATGTTGTTATCTCAGGTGGATAATAGTTTTTGCTTATTGTGCAACTATTGTGCATCTGAAGTTGTTGAGTGAAATCTCCTATTGGCAATAGCTAAATATCCTACAGGGAAAATTTCAAGGTGTTGCGTTTTTTTTGAGCACGGCTAGAGTGATTTCGTTGATTGCAAATAAGCGAATGAAGTTCAATGCAGATAGGGTCGGAGAATTGAAATGAATAATGAAGAGTTTGGAGAGTTTGTTTTTAGTTTTGATGCAGAGAACGGATTCAATCCGTATGCAGGTAACGCTGGTGCGTCTGGTAGCCAAGGAGGGTGTGGTGGTAGCGGAGGGTGTGGCGGCGGTGGAGGGTGTAATGGAGGAAGTGGCGGGTGCCATAACACGATAACGGAGCATCCAACGGCGGATGAGGAGATTCAGTATTAACTCACCTAATGAGGTTTTCTGGTTCGTTCCAGAAAGCCTCTACAGGAGACCGTACTATGAATATAATCATACCTAATTATGAAATCCTGAATTTTGAAACAGAAAGTCTTGTCGTCTCTGATCTAGGTATTTCGAGAATTCATTCGCAACCGTTGCTCAAAGCACTCCGGAAGCTAAAGCTGTCGAATGTGATGTCAAGGGAAGCATTGGGTGAGGTGCTCACGGAAAGTGGACTTAATCCGAATGATGCATTTGAATTCTTAGAAGGGGTTATTCCTTTTAAGTCGGTTGAGGAAATATATTTTGAGAAAACGATAGTCATCCATGACTGGGGAGGGCAGGCGGATATAGAGAATTTGTTTAGGCAGGGAATGTCTGGTTGTTTGGAGTTTAAGTCGTTTTCAAGTGGCGTGGATAAGTCGATCCGCGAGTTAAGGTGTTTTATTGTCTTGCTGTGCCATTCGTATGAATATGAAAGTGTGAAAAAGCTTTACTTTGATCTTGCGCAGGCATCACCTAAAAGCGCCATTAGTGTGTGCTGGCAAATGGGTAGTGTTTTTTGTATTGGGCAGCCTTACATTGCGCAAATAGGAAATCCTTGCCATTTCTGTGCCGTCGATAGACTCATTAATAATGAGTCTGTAATGCCCGCGAGAAACAGTTGGGCGAGTGTGCTAGCCTTTTGTCGGCAACAGCATGTGGGCGTTCCCGTGAAACCACTCAGCCTTTATCAAGAGATGATGGCGGTGGGCGCGGTTATTAGAATGATAAGATTTTTCACCGAGTACAATGGCGGGTACAAATATCAGGATAATATTCTGTATGGCGCATACCTTCAATTAGCGGATGGTCGAATTTTTGAAGAGCCTACCTCACACTGGTCTATGTGTGATTGCCTGAGGGCGGATAAGTGAAAAATATCCCGCATGATTACTATCTCAGGTTTATAGATACTCGTGTGTACGATGAGGTACTAGCGTTTCATAACAAAGGTAATTTTACGTTTCATCCGGCGATTAAAAATCTCACCCGTCTGCATCGATTGGACGAGAAGCATTTAGGACAATTGACAGGGAATGAGCTGGCTTTTTACCCAGATATGGATTTGACGTCCGCGTTAACGCTGCCTCAGGAAGGCAAATATAAATCGCTGATAAGGAATGAATCGTGTGAGCAGTTTTTACCTCAGTCTTTAGAATTTTCGGATGTCGAAAAGCTGATATTTCCATTGCTTTCAAGGAGCATGGGTTCATATAAAAGAGGGTATCCGAGCGGTGGTGCGCTTTACCCAGCGGAGATTTTCCTCTGTTCGCTGACTGAGGAGAATTTAAACTGGCCCAGCGCAGGAAAAATTCTTCATTTGCTTCCTCGGTCCCGAAAGTTTGAAGTGATGCAGATCGACACGGGTATCGAAGAACTAAAAGCTGCATTGCTGTCTTCTCCTAACGCCATCGGAACGCCCGGCCTGGCAGTTATATATACAATTTATATGCCGAAAAATTTGTTTAAGTATAGGTACCGTGGTTACCGGATGGCACTGATGGAAGTTGGCTCAATTTATATGCTGGTCGAGTTGCAAGCTAAAGCGTTGGGGTTAGGCTGTCGGCTGTGGTCTGCGTATACAGACTCGATGCTTTGTAAGGTTCTGGGGATTAATCCTGCTCTGTTCCTTCCAGTATGCGTTCATTTTATAGGTAAGCAGCATGAAGCTTGTTAATGGAATGCAGAAGCCAGATCTACCCGACACAATCTTATTTCAGCCTGCGGGCGTGCTAACGTTACCTAACGCTGTGGAAGTGTCAGACAGCCTGTCGGTAAATGGTTCCGGTGTGGGGGGCGGTTCGAATTCAGTAAAAACTGCGTTAGGTGAATATTTTGAGCGTCGTCATTTTTACAGAGAAGTTATTTCCGAAAGACGTGGGTGTCTTAACGAGTCCTTAGCAGAGAATGAAGTATGTCGTTTTGCGCAGGCATTCTTGCAAACTGCGTCCAGGAAGGTTTCCGTTCGAGAGATTGAAACGTATGAATTTGCATTGACTGAGGTGTTAAGAACCTCGGATTTTACTCAGTGCTTCATTCCTACCGTATGTATTTCACTCTCTTCGCATAGCACAGGTCAAGACAGTGTATTTTATCCTCTCCGAGATACCTGTGGGTGCAGCTTTCACTGGAATTCAGATTTCGCATTGCTGGGAGCAATAAAAGAGTCCCTCGAGCGCCAAATGCTTGTCAGGTTCTGGCTAACGAAACACTGTCGCTTTCGAGTTTCTACTGCTCATGTCGGGTCGTTACTCGGGAAGAGGGCTGTTCGGCACCTCTATCAGCTCTTGGTTGCTTCGGGAGAAGTTACTTTTTTGGATATAACGGACACTCGATTTCCTGGGGCATGTGTGCTGGCTGTTTATGGGCAAAGCAAAGGTGCTCGTCACGTAAAATATTGTGCCGGGATGTCCTATGCTTCGGAACTGGCTGTCGCGCTGGAGAAATCGCTGCTTGAGCTGTGGCAGACATTTCGTTTTATGGATTTATTCAAAGCCACAGATTCGGAAGAAGCAAAGCTTGAAGATTCCTATATTCGTTATTTTCTGGATTGCAATGCGTATGAGACCTACCAGGAAATAACGGATGTTATAGAGTGCGGAGGCGTGGGGCCTGAGCAGAGGTTTACGCTCTCTGGATTTATGACGGTGCTCAAGCGGATGGGTGTTTCTGGTTATTTTTATTTCAGGCGTGAGAGGGTGAATGAGGTGAGTTGTGTTTTTGTTAAATATATGTCTCCGGATTTGTTTCTTCATATGAATAACTCGAAGAATTTTAATTTGGATAATAAGTATTCCGAGGTTTTTAGAAACTCAGTACGTTTCTCTCGGTTGGATAAGATGGTCCCGTTTCCGTGAGTTGAATAATGAATTTATACACTGCAAGCAAGCCGTTGACACTGGCTGTGCTACTCGTGAAAGAGCAATTAAAAGAGCCTGTCGCATTATTTTGGACAGTGATATCTCCCGTGATCACCTACTATTTGATCACCTACACGAGGGCGTCAGTGAATGAGGTGGCGCCGGATTATTTGGCCAGCACCTCATGGTTTTATGCGTTTGTGTCTTCAAATGTGGCGTTGTTTGGCCTGGCATTTTACATAGTGGGGCGTAGGGAAAGTGGTTTTCTACGGTCTTTTGTTTATACCAGACGTACGAAAATTATATATTTAGTTGGGCAGTTTTTCGCTTATTCAATTGTCTCGGTCATCTATTGCTCTGTTTTCTATGTGCTTACTCGCAATCCTTTCGGTATCGCGAGTATCGCCGAGTACCTCATTATCGTCGTGCGATTTTATGTCTGTTTTCTTCTGTTCTCTATACCTTCACTTTTGTTGACGCTAGTCCCTCTCGGATTTCAGAACGCCAGTACTGTTTTTTCCATGTCGTCTTTGGGGATGTTGGCGTTGGGAATCGTCAGTCTAGGTTCCTCCAGCCCATTGTTGGTTAGCATCAGTTTCTTTAATCCGATGTGGTGGGCGAATAGAGTGATGTTGGTTGGGTTAGCGGAATGCTGGCTCGTTGTTGTGGTGGTTGTCGCACTGCTGATGTTTTTATTGTCACTGATGTGTCGATTCTTAATCATTAACCCAGTCTGGAGTCGTTACTGATGACGCGGCTTATCATAGACTCACTTAATGTCAGGTATGCGAGTCATACCGTATTCCATAATGCGTCGTTGGGTGTTCAGTCAGGCTTGATCACGGGGCTTCTGGGTCCCAACGGTTCTGGAAAAACCACCTTTTTCGATGTGATTTGCGGCCTTAAGAAAATGGATGGCGGTCAGATAAACAGCTCCTTCCGCAAGCTGCTTTACCTGTCGCAGATTATCAGCACACCGCCTGTATTTCGTATGTTCGATATCTTCACAATGGTCATGCTTTTTTGCGCTCAAGCTAAGGTCACCCAGCAGCATGCGCTCGATAAAATCGAAAGGTGGAGCCCTGGTATCGCACACCGATACTGCGAAATCTGGAACAAAAAGTCCTCGCTCTGCAGCTACGGGGAAAAGCGATGGTTTTTCACCTTGTCCTTGCTCAGCGCGGATGCGGACCTTGTGATTCTGGATGAGCCCACTGCAGGCGTAGATCCTGAATTTCGCTACCACATCTGGAGGTGTCTGGAGGGCGCGGCGGCGGAGGGGGTTGCAGTGTTGGTTTCATCTCACAACGTTGATGAAATTGTTGCTCATTGCGATGACTTTTACATGCTCAGTCAGCAACGGTTCAACCGTTTCACTAACGCGCAGGGCTTTATGGACGCTTATGGCGCTAACAGTTTGGATGAGGCGTTTATTCACGCGGCAAGCCTGCCAAAAATTTAAAGCAGGCTTTGTCAGGCGCTGTCATTTACCCCTAGGCACAAACGCCACACTGCCGCCTGTACGTTTCTGAAACAGTCGCTCGCCATTGTCCGGCTGCGTGGTGATCACCTTGTGATCCGCGCCCAGGTAGGCCAGCGGCGTGGGGTCGTCCTTGGAGTACTGCGCGACGATAATCGTGTGCTGGGGGTCAAAAACCTGGCCGCTGGTTTTCTCCAGCCAGACCCTCAGCGCGGCGCTGTCGCCCTGGCGGGGGAAGTCCTGAGTTTCGCTCACGTAGTAGAACGGCTTGCCGCCATTTTACAGGTACATCGGCACCTTGTTGTCGACCTCCACCAGCACCATTTGCCACTGATTCCACGGCGCACTTTTCACCGCTTCAGCCTGCACATCCTCGGCGAAGCGGGTCACGCCGCCGTTGCCGGTGGTCCAGGGATAGATCACCCCCAGCACCAGCAGCAACACACCTGCGGCGATACCAAAACCTTTTTGCCAGCGTGGCCAACTGGCCGGTTTTTTCTGCAGGCGTTCACTCAGCCACCAGGCGGCCAGCAATTGGGCAAACGGTACCAGCGGCAACACGTAGTAGCTGCGGCGGCTGCCACTGGCGGTGAAGAACACAAACAGCAGGCCCAGGCCCCATACCAGCCAGCGCACGTTGGGTGGCGTTTGGCGCCAGTGACGCAGCGCCAGCCATAAACCGAGCAGCCAGCACGGCGCCCAGGGCAGGGTGTAGGCGGGCAGGTAGATCAGGTAGGTGTAGATCGGCCCCATGTGGTCGAAGGGGTCGAAAAAGCGCACTACGTTTTCCTTGAACACCAGTTCAAGGCCGCTCTCGCCGTAAGTAGGCGCCCCATAGAAATGGGACAACACGAAGGGAACCGCATAAAGCGCTGCAGCAATCAGCATCGCCAGCAGCAGACGCAGGTTTAAGTGGCGTTTGTAGCGTTGCTCGCTGAGCAGGTGCGGCAACAGCACCAGGCCCGGCAGCACGAAGCCGATCAAGCCCTTAAACAGCGACGTCGCCGCCAGCAGCAGGAAAAACACCGTGTAGCGCCACAGCCGGGTGTCATCCGGCCCGCGCCAATACCACCACACTGCCGCCAGCACGCCGCATACGGTCAGTACATCGGCGGTGGCCACCCGCGCCCAGAACAGAAAGTAAAAGGTGGTGGCCAGCATCCAGCCGGCAATCAGCCCGGTGCCTTTACGAAACAGGCGTTCGCCGATCAGGTACACCAGCCAGATGCTCAACCACGCCGCGATCACCGACGACAGGCGCAGCGACCACGGCCCGAGCCCGCCCATCAGGTTGGCGAAAGCGGTGATCAGCCAGTAGGACGGCAGGGGCTTGTCGTAGTACGGCGCGCCCTTGAGGTAAGGGTCGAAGTAGTCACCACTCTGCAACATCTGCAACGCGATGTTGGCCCAGCGGGTTTCCGGCCCCCACAAATCACGGCTGCCCAAGCCGAGCAGCAAGAGCAGCGCCGAGACGCCCAGCAGCATCACCAGGGCGCCGCGTTCGGTTTTCCAGAAACTCATGGGCTTTCTCGCCGTGGGCGTAACGTTAAGGGATTTTCGGGTAGATGATCAGTAGCATCGCGCCTTTGCGATAGCGCTTGCCTCCCGCAGGCAGTTGCCCTTCTTCGCGATGCTCGCTGGTGCTCTTGACGCGCATCAGCACGCCGACCGAACCTTGCTGGCGCGCATCGGCGAGCCAGGTCTGAATGCTGTCCAGGTCGACTTTGCGGTGCATCGAATCAGCATATTTGAGGCCGTAGCTCAGTTCGCCCTGAGTGTCATAAAAAGCCACTTCAGGCCGACGCAGCCGCCAGGACAATGCGGACGCCGAGCCCAGCTCATTGCTGATCAAAGCATGGGTATGTTGCAGTTCATCCAGATGCTGGAGGACGAACTGGTCGGGCATTTCGGTATCCGTGACTTCTTCCGGCATGCCCGCAGGCAGCAGGGCGACCAGCAAGCCGATGCCCAGTGCGGGCATGGCCCACAGCGTCAGCGGGCGAAAGGCTTGCAGCACGTTGGACAGGATCCAGCCCAGCAGCACGATGAAGGTCAGGGACAGGCTGTACATCTCAGCGTGGCTGTTGCTGTACAGCGGGTTACCGATTTGCAGGTAAATCAGTGCCACCAACGCACCTACGCCGATGGCCAGGTTGAGCAGGCCGTTGACGCGCAGGGCGCGGGTTTTGCCGCGGCTGACCAGGTCGATCACGGCATGGCCCATCAACAACGCCAACGGCAGCAGACACGGCATGATGTAGGTGGGCAGCTTGCCGTTGCTCAGGCTGAAAAAAACCAGGGGCAACAGCAACCACAAGGCGAGAAAAATAATCGCCGGTTGGCCTTTGTCTTTCCAGGCCTTGAGGACCGTGCTTGGCAACAACGCCGCCCACGGCAGGCACGCCACGACCATGATCGGCAGGAAGAACCACCAGGCCCGCGCATGCTGTGCATTGTCGGAGGAGAAGCGGCGGATGTGCTCGTGCCAGAAAAAGAAACGCCAGTAATCCGGTTCCTGCAGATGAATCGCCCACACCCACGGCAGGCACAGCAGCAGCGCAACCCCAATGGCGATGGGGCCGTAGCGCAGCAATTCACCCAAGCGTCGCTGCCAAAGCATGTAAGGCACGGCAATCAGCACGGGCAACAGCCAGGCCAGGAAGCCCTTGGTCATAAAGCCCATGGCGCAGGCCACGCCCAGCATTGCCCAGGCACCCAGCCGGCCACGCGAGCTGCGGCTGTCCAGCGCAAACCACAGCGCAACCAGGCTGAGGTTGACCCACAAGGTGAATTGCGGATCGAGGTTGGAGTAACCCGCTTGCCCGGCCACCAGCCCGAAGCTCATGTAGAGCAGGGCGCAGGCGAAGCTCTTGCGTGGGTCGTTCCACAGGCGACGTGCGATGAGGTAAGCCAGCACCACGCTCAGGCCGGTGGTCAACGCCGAGGCGATGCGCACGCCGAACAGGTTTTCGCCGAACACCGCCTGGCCAAGGGCGATCAGCCAATAGCCAGCAGCAGGTTTTTCGAAATAGCGCACACCCATGAAGTGCGGTGCGACCCAGTTGCCACTCAGGAGCATTTCCTGGCTGATCTGGGCGTAGCGTGTTTCATCCGGGACCCATAAGCCGTGCAGGCCCATGGGCAATAGATAAAACACGGCGAAGGCCAATAACAATAGCGGTAGGGGTTTCAAGCGAGTCATGAAAACGTCGCTCCTTGACGTTTAAAGGTGAAGTAAGGGTGCAGGTTAGTAATAGTCGAAAGGATCACAAAGTTCACTAAGTCGATGAAAGTATTCATGACGTCCAGAGGTAACGGGTGCAACTGAACTTGCCAGAGCGGGCCTGTCGTATTCCTGAACATGGGGCGTGATATATGTAAAAAATTGTTAGAGTTTTTTCAGTGCGGCGGCCCAGGCTTGGCTGTTCATGATGCCCAGTGTCTCGAAGGTGCCATTGGCCTTCACCCGCACGAACAGGGCGCTGCCGTATTCGGAAAATTTGGAGTGAGGGAAACCCAGGCTCTTTTCAAAGTCGGCGATACAGCCACTGTGAGTGACAAAGACCAGGTTGCGTGCGGGCTGTTTATGGCTAAGCAGTTCTTCGCCCATGTCCTTGCCGCAGATAGCCCTTTCGCTTGAGGTCAGCTCCACGGCTTTGCCGAACATAAACTGCGAGGTCTGAACGGTGCGCAGGGCGGGGCTTGCAAGCATATCGCTGTAGCCCATGCCCAGTTTCGTAAAGGCCTTGCCCAGCTCTTGTGCGCGCTGGGTGCCTAAGAGCGTCAGGCCTTCAGGTGAACCGAAGCAGGGGTTTGTCGAGCGATCGCAGCGCTCTTCGTGGCGCACCAGCACAATCAGGTCGCCATCGCGCCAGGCCGGCAATACTTGCGAGGTCAGCAAGCGATTGCCGACGCCCAAGTCACGTGGCGATGACGGCCACAGGAGGAACCCGGTGAGCAGCAAGACGATGATGGCGAGGCCAGCCCACCACTTTCGCGAGTTTTTGATAGAGCCCCGGCGCGATCGCGGTTTGGTCAGGGTAAGGTCAACCACATCATTCACCATGGGCACTGTCAGCAGTGTTTTATTTAAGTAGGCGCAACGTATTGACGGATTCCCGTAAGGGAATAGGAGGCTGTCATAGCGCTGCTGTCTTTTCGCTGAACATTTTTCGGTTAAAAGTTGCTTCGATAGGCAACTAACAAGTTGGTCGCTATCGACACTTGGCGGGTAATTTAGAGGGGCGAGGGTGGGCAAGCGGTGAAATCCATGTGAAAAATTTGCGTAGGGCTGACGGTCAGCCGTTATTCTCGTTCGGAGTCCTTCAAACGAGCGTTCTTATGTTGCAGGTGCAAGGTGTCCTAAAAAGCTACGCCACCCCGCAGGGCCCGCTTGCAGTGCTGGCGGGTGTCGACTTGTTCTTGAAGGCGCGTAGCAGCCTGGCGCTGATGGGCGAGTCCGGCAGCGGAAAAAGCACCTTGTTGCACTTGGTGGCCGGGCTCGACCGAGTGGACGGCGGCAGCATCCAGGTCGGCGCGCAGCGCTTGGACCAACTCAGCGAGGCGCAGCTGGCCCACTGGCGGCGGACCGAAATCGGCCTGGTGTTCCAACAGTTCAACCTCATCGGCAGTTTGCGCGTGGACGACAACCTGGCGTTCCAGGCGCGCCTGGCGGGGCGCTTTGACCCGCAGTGGCAGGCGCAGTTGGTGGAGCGCCTGGGGTTGGGCGATTTGCTCAAGCGCTATCCCGAGCAGCTGTCCGGCGGCCAACAGCAACGGGTGGCGGTGGGGCGTGCGTTGGCGTCGCGCCCAGGTTTGTTGCTGGCCGATGAGCCGACCGGCAACCTCGACGAAGCCACCAGCGATGAAGTGCTGCAACTGTTGCTCGACCTGTTGCGCGACAGCCCCACCAGCCTGTTGATGGTTACGCACAGCCCGCGCATCGCCGCGCGCCTGGACCAGCAGGTGGTGTTGCATCGCGGCCGTGTCGTGCCTGCGGACGTGCGCTGAGATGGCGGTGTTTTATTGGGCGTTGCGCGCGCTGGTCAGCCATTGGCGGCGCCACCCGGTGCAATTCTTCAGCGTGCTTACCGGCCTGTGGCTGGCGACCGCGCTGTTGACCGGTGTGCAGGCCCTTAACAGCCAGGCGCGTGACAGTTATGCGCGCGCCAGCCAACTGATCGGCGGTGAGCCGCAAGCCAGCCTCAGCGCGCCGGATGCTGCCAGCTTCCCGCAGGCGTTGTTTGCCGAGCTGCGCCGCGCCGGGTGGCCGGTGTCGCCAGTGGTGCAGGGGCGGTTGGTGCTTAACGGGCATGAAGACCAACGCCTGCAAATGATGGGCATCGACCCGCTGTCGTTGCCCGGCGGCGGCGCGGTGGCGGGGCAGCGCTTGAGCCAGGCGCAAATGGTCGCGTTTTTCAACCCGCCGGGGCGTACCTGGATCGCGCCGCAGACCTTGGCCGCTCTGGGGTTGCACGAAGGTGAACAACCGCTGACCGCGACCGGGCAAGCCTTGCCGCCGTTGCAGGTTCAACAGGATATGGCGCCGGGCCTGTTGCTCACCGATATCGGCTTCGCCCAGCCGTTGCTGCAAATGCCCGGGCAACTGTCGCGCTTGCTGCTGGACAAGGCCTTTGCCGCCCGCCATCCCACACCGCCCGCCGCGCTGCAACTCAAGCAGGGCGAGGACAACAACCTTGCGCGCCTCACCGAAAGCTTTCACCTGAACCTCGACGCTCTGGGCTTTTTGTCGTTTGTGGTGGGCTTATTTATTGTTCACGCCGCTATTGGCCTGGCGCTGGAGCAACGCCGTGGATTGCTGCGCACCTTGCGCGCCTGCGGGGTCAGTGCGCGCATGCTGATCCTGAGCCTGGGCGTCGAACTCGGCGTGTTGTCGTTGCTCGGTGGCGTGCTCGGCGTCGCCAGCGGTTACCTGCTGGCCAGCCTGTTGCTGCCGGATGTGGCCGCCAGTTTGCGCGGCCTGTACGGCGCTGAGGTGCCGGGCCAATTGAGCCTCAGCCCGTGGTGGTGGATGGCCGGTTTAGGCCTGAGCCTGCTCGGCGCACTGCTCGCGGGCGGCAGCAGCCTGTGGCGGGCGGCGCGTTTGCCGCTGCTGGCGCTGGCTAATGCCCAAGCCTGGCATGACGCGCATGGGCGCTGGTTGCGGCGCCAGGGTTGGGTGGCGGCGACCGCGCTGGTGATCGCGCTGCTGGCGCTGTGGCTGGGCGACAGCCTGGCTGGCGGGTTTGTGTTGATGGCGGCTTTGCTGCTGGGGGCAGCGCTCGGTTTGCCGGTGGTGCTCAACGGCCTGCTGACGGCGGTGCTCGGGCGCAGCCGTTCAGTGCTCGGTCAGTGGTTTTTGGCCGACTGCCGCCAGCAGTTGCCGGCCTTGAGCCTGGCGCTGATGGCGTTGCTGCTGGCCTTGGCGGCGAACATCGGTGCAGGCTCGATGACCTCGGGCTTTCGCCAGACCTTCAATAACTGGTTGGAGCAACGGCTTACGGCCGAGCTGTACCTCAATCCGCAAAACCCGGCCCAGGCCGAGCAACTCAGCACATGGCTGGCGCAGCAACCTTTGGTGCAGGCAGTGCTGCCCACCTGGCAGGTCGCGGTGCAGTTGCAGGGCTGGCCGGCGGACGTGTTCGGCGTGGTCGACGACCCCACTTACCGTCAGCACTGGCCGTTATTGGAAAGCGCGAGCAAACCTTGGGACCAGTTGCTGCAAGGCGACACGGTGATGCTCAGCGAGCAACTGGCGCGGCGCTTGAAGGTGCGACTCGGTGATGCGCTCGCTGTCCCCACGCCTCAGGGCGTATGGTCACCCAAGGTGGTAGGCATTTACGCCGACTACGGTAACCCCAAAGGCCATCTGCTGGTCAATTCGCAGCACCTGTTGGCGCACTGGCCGACCTTGACACCGACCCGCTTCAACCTGCGGGTGCTGCCGCAGAATGTGCCGCCGCTGGTACGCGAGGTGCAGCGCGCGTTTGCATTGCAAGACAGTCGCATCGTCGATCAACAGCAACTCAAAGGCTGGTCAAGCCAGGTGTTCGAACGCACCTTCGCCGCAACGGCCGCCTTGAACAGCCTCACCCTTGGCGTCGCCGGGGTGGCGCTGTTTATCAGCCTGCTTACCCAAAGCCAAAGCCGCCTGGGCCAACTCGCACCGCTATGGGCACTGGGTGTGACGCGCCGGCAACTGATGCTGCTCAACCTGGGCCAGACCTGGTTGCTGGCGGTACTGACCTTGGTGTTGGCGTTGCCGTTGGGCCTGCTGCTGGCGTGGTGCCTGGACGCGGTGATCAACGTGCAGGCATTCGGCTGGCGCCTGCCCTTGCAAGTGTTTCCGTGGCAGCTTGCGCAATTGTTGGGGCTGGCGCTGTTGGCCACTTTGCTGGCCTCGGCCTGGCCGCTGTGGCAGTTGTACCGAAGTCGCCCGGCGGATTTGCTAAGGACGTTTGCCAATGAAGATTAAAGCGTTGTGGTGGGCGCTCGTGTTGCTGCTGGCGGCGTGCGACAAGGCTCCGGCGCCTGAAGAAAGCTTCGCCGGCCTGGGCAGTGATGCGGCCGACTTTGCCCAGGTGATACCCGGCAAGGCCTTCACCTTTCCCGAAGACCACGGCCCCCATGACGGTTTTCGCATCGAATGGTGGTACGTCACCGCGAACCTCAAGGACGCGCAAGGCAACCTGTTCGGCGTGCAGTGGACGCTATTTCGCAATGCGTTGAAGGCGGGGCCGACGCAACCCGCCTGGCACGACTCCACGATCTGGCTCGGTCACGCCGCCGTAACCTCCGCCACCCGGCACTACGCCGCCGAACGCTACGCGCGTGGCGGCGTCGGCCAAGCCGGTGCCCAGGCGCTGCCGTTCAGCGCCTGGATCGACGATTGGAGTTTTGCCACCCGCCCCGGCGCCGCGAGCGCCTTGGCAGATATGCAACTCAAGGCCGGCGGCCCGCAGTTCGCCTATGACTTGCACCTGATCTCCAGCCGCCCGCTGGTGCTGCAAGGCGACAGTGGCTACAGCCGCAAATCCGATCAGGGCCAAGCGTCGTACTACTACAGCCAGCCGTTTTTTACGGCGGCCGGCAGCGTCAGCATCGACGGCAAAACCTACCAGGTCAGCGGCCCCGCCTGGCTCGACCGCGAATGGAGCAGCCAACCTCTGGCGGCCAGCCAAACCGGCTGGGACTGGTTTTCCCTGCACCTGGATCGTGGTGAGCAGCTCATGTTGTTTCGCGTTCGGCAAAAAGACGGTGCGGGGTATCTCACCGGCACATGGATTGATCAGCAAGGCCACACTGAGACGTTACACAACGCCGATATCCAGCTCGCACCCTTGGCCACCACCGATATTGATGGGCGCCGTATTCCTACGCGCTGGTCGCTGAAAATCCCAAGCAAGCACCTGGATATTACCCCCCAGGCCGTCAACCCGAAGGCGTGGATGAACCTGAGCATTCCTTATTGGGAAGGGCCGGTGCAGTTTGACGGTGGTGTGGGGTACCTGGAGATGACAGGGTATTAAACGCGCCTTTTTGTAGGCGCTTTTTCTCTGCCAAGTAGGCAACTTCCTAAATGTGATTTCCCTCTCTCGGACGTGTGTCCGGGCCGTGGCCGCTTGCCTATATTCCGACGTCATCTTCATTGCATCCAGCATGTAAGGCATGGCGCAGTGATGCGTAAATGAACGTACTACGGACTACAACAGTTTGAACTCTCGGCTGATGGGTGATCATCCTTGACATCTACAGCGTGAACTGCAGTACCGACGAGGCCTGGTGGATGCGTTATGCCGAGGAGATTCACCGGGGGCAGTGCCACGTCGGCCTGGGTACGGCATTTGGATGAGGTGGCGGGTACGCTGGCAGAGGTTGAGCGGTTGAAAGGCGGTGGGGTGGACAGGCTCCATGGTTTTGGCCGTCGCCCTAAATAGCTTGTTTATCATCCTGCTTTCCATATCGCCTGTTATGGCATGGGTGCTGAGGGTATGCGTCGAGTACACAAAGCTCGATGAACTGGAGAGTTATTTCAGTGAAAATAGGCGGGAGTGTGACAACAAGCGCTATTGGCACAGAAATCGCGCAAGAGACAAATTCAAGCGAACGAGCCTGATAGCAGTTTTTTTTTCATGCCGAAACGGTGTGTGAAGAGAGGTGATGTTCCTGCGGCGCAGCTGGAGTCTGTCCCTTTGAGCCTCAAGCGATGGGCACTTTGGCCCTATCTGTTTGCAATGGTTTGGTTTTTCACCGCATGAGGGTGGTGCATCTGGGTTTAACGATAGGGTAAAAAGTCATTAAATGCACTGTACATGCATACAGTATTATCCTAAGATCCATCCCAGGTGAGCGGATGTCACCGCTCACCTGAGCTTCAATTTTTTAACTATGGATGGATAAAAAATGAAAACCACAAAAGCCCTTATGCTAGGCGCGGCCATGATGGCCTCCTACTTTATTTCGGCCTCTACCCTGGCTGAACAAACCCTTCCCAAACTCACCCCTGGTACGGTCAACCAGACCTTGATTGACGCGCTGAAGCCCGGCGGCACGCTTACGCCCGTGCCGATCTCGGACGAGCTACTGCAAAAGTTTCTGAACGCCAAAAATGGCAAGGTAAAAGCGGCCTCCAAAGCGGCCATGTCCACACCGTTCAACACCGCCGTTGGCGAGCTGAAAAAACCGAGCCAGGCCAACCTGAAAAGCGCTGCCGTCGCTGCCTTTGAGCCGCTCTTCCCGACCCTGGACATCAACACCCTTTACACCGTCAACGAGGTGCAAACCGGCCAGGAGTTTCCTTACCACTTCAACCTGCCGCAAAACGCCCGCGTACTTGTGCAGTTGATCGACCAGAGCGTCGGCGCCGATATGTCGCTGAGCCTGTTCCGTGATGACGGTCAAGGCAATCCGCAACTGATCGATACATCCGATAACCCGGGCAATGCCGATGAATACCTGGGCGGCATCCTGCCGGCGGGGGATTACTACTGGTTCATGGTGGCCAAGACCGCGAACAACGCGCAGTTCAGTTTCGGCGTGGCGGTAGACACCCACATCGACGCCTATGAACCCAACGACACGCCGCAAACCGCCTTTGCGCTGCCGGACTCGATGAACAAGGTGACCGGCAACCTCGACAACGCCAATGACGTCGATTACTTCGACTTCAAGGCCGTGCGTGGCCAAAGCGTGAGCATGTACCTGGCCGGCGATGAGAATGGCAGCCGCAACCAGTGGATCTTCGAGCGCTTTGACGGCGTGAACTGGCTCACCATACCGGCCGGTTCCACCTCGACCTACCCGAGCGTCACCCCGGGCAGTACCGTCAAGGTGCGTGTACGTGTCAACCCGGCTGTGACGCAGGACCCGAGCAAGCAGTACGCATTGAGCCTAGGCTCTACGCCACGGTTGAACGTAACGGATGTGAAGGGCGACAACATCGTGCGGGTGCCGGAATCGGTCTTCTGGATGGCGACCCAGGCCGCACGCACGTTGAACTGGAGCACCAACTGGTCCGACTCCACGGGTGCGCCTCTGTTGGGTGTCACGCCGGTCCTGCGCGTCGACAAGCGTTTTGATGGCGCCGAGTTCCATTGGACCGACTTCAAGGCCAGCACCAACAGTGCGGGCACATCCCAGGCGAGTGCCGCGCTCGGTGAATGCTTTGGCGAATACCGTGTGCAGTACCCAGACAGCAGCACCGGTGTGAAGTACAACTGGGAAACCACCTTTAACTTCGGCGGCTGGCGTATCGAGTTGGATGAGTTCCCGGGGGTGGGTGTCGGTGGTGACAATGTGCCGTATGTGACCTTTGGGCACATCTGCACCCAGAACATCATCCACTGATACGGTGATGTGATTGAAAGGGGCAGCCTGATTGGGCTGCCCCTTTTTTGTCATTCGCGAGCGAGCGCCAGCTTCAATGGCAGGCGCGCCATGCTCGTGCTCGTCAGCGAGCCCAGGTACAACCAGTCGCCATACTCCCGCGCGGTGGTGACAGGCGAGTAATTGCCCGCGCTGCCATCCTGCAAGTTAGCGATGACGTTGCCGTCGGTGTCCAGCCCCAGCACAAAGGCTTTGCGCTCGATGGGCTTGGGCACCACCATCAGCGCTCGTACCATCACCTTGCGCAGCAACGGGTAGCCGGCAAACTCGTCAAGCAACGGGTTGCGCGGCGAATACAGTGCAACCCAGAAGCGGTCGCTGCCGTTGAAGCTGAGGTTGTCCGGCAGGCCTGGGAGGTTGTCGATAAACAGGTCATGGCTGCCGGTGCGCGCGCCTTTGAGCCAGTAACGGCTGATGCGGTAGGCGCCGGTTTCATTCACTAATACGTAGCTTTCGTCCGGGCCGAGCGCTACGCCGTTGGCGAATTGCAGGTGGTCCAACAACACGTCGGTGGTGCCGGTGTTGAAGTCATAACGCAACAGCCGGCCATCGCCGCCATGCTCGATTACCGCTTCGCCATCCTGGCCGTAGCCCCAGCGGCTCGACGCATCACTGAAATAGGCAAAGCGCCCGCTGGCGTCGATCGTCACGTCATTGGTAAAGCCAAACGGCAGGCCGTTGGCGCTGTTGCTCAATGGCCTGAGCGGGTGACGGGCATCCAGCGCGAGCAGGCCCTTGACCCCATCGGCAATGATCAACCGCCCATCCGGGTGCAGCGCCAGGCCGAGTGGACGCCCGCCGGTATTGGCGAGGACTTCCAGGGTGTGGCTGTCGGGCGATGTGCGAATGATGCGCCCGTCCTGCAGGCCGCTGATCAAAAAGCCTTGGGCATCCAGCAACAACGCCTCGGGCCCGGCGATGTCCGGGGCGCCGATCCTCTGTACCGCCTTGAGCCGCTGGTTTTCGGCGTAGGTGCCGTCTTTCATCGAGGGCGCTTTGGGCGGGGCCCAGTTCACCGGTTGTACTTTGGTCGGCATCAGCAGCACAAAGGCGATCAGCGCCAGCGATAACACGAATAGCCAATGACGAAGGCTTTTGCGGCGGTGGTTCATGACTATTCCTGGTTGTCGTGGGCGTTCGGTTCCCAGTGCAGGGTGCCGAACAGGTAATCCATCAGCGGTAGGACGATATTGAAATTGCGCCCCTGCATCAGCTCACGCCGATGATGCAGGGCGTGCAGTTGGTGCATCTGGCGAATCCAGGGCAGGCGTGCCACGGGGTGCCCGGCGGGCAGGTGTTCGCAGGCGTGAAACACTTCGTAAAGTAAATAGCCAAGGATCATGCACCCGGCAAACAGCCCGGCAACGTTTGGGCTCAATAGCTTGAGCAGCCACCACGCGGGCAGGGCGATTGCCAGACTGTGCAGCACGATCAGCCAGGCCGGGAACAAGATCACGCGCCAGTCGCGGGGGCTGTCGAAGGTCATGTGGCCGGGGGTGAAGAAGCTGTGATGGTCGCCGGTGTGGCGCGCGTAGAACAGTTTGGCGAGGGTGTGTTTGTGGTGGCCGAGATGGCGGTGCACGAGGTAGATGCACAGGTTGAAGAATACCAGCGTCAGGGGAACGGTCAGCCACTGCCGTGGAGTGATGTTCTGCACGGTGGACCACGCCAGGGTGATGCAGAAGAGGCCATAGCCGAGAACGAAACAGGCATGCAGCCATGGGTTGTAATGCGGATTCACATCGGCGCGATAACGGGCGCGGAAGGTCTCGGTTGGGTGGGCCATGGTGGTTAGCTCGGTGTTTTTTTGTTGGAGGGTGAGCTTAGTTGGTGGCGGTAAATGTGCGAGTTTTTGCGCAGTACACAAATCAAATGGGGGAGGGGGCCGACCAATGGCCTCTTGCACAGCCATCATTTACTTGCTAGTTTCTCGCAAAATGTTAACGATAACATTTGCTCTAAAAATAAAAACAAAACAGAGAATCACGCCATGAAAATGCTCCCGAAAACCCTGTGTTTACTGGCTGTCAGCATCACCCTCGGCAACGCGGCTCCCGCTTTTGCCG
The DNA here is from genome assembly GCF_900624995.1 of Pseudomonas antarctica. Lineage (GTDB taxonomy): Bacteria > Pseudomonadota > Gammaproteobacteria > Pseudomonadales > Pseudomonadaceae > Aquipseudomonas > Aquipseudomonas antarctica. Next base: position 3,945 of record NZ_UYXQ01000060.1, on the reverse strand, counting down.
ACGCCGCCAAGCCCATCCGCATCGGCGCCTCCTTTCAGGAAATCAACAACCCCTATTTCGTCACCATGAAAAACGCCCTTGAAGAAGCCGGCGCGACCATCGGGGCGAAACTGATCATTACTGACGCCCGTCACGACGTGTCCAAGCAGGTCAGCGACGTTGAAGACATGCTGCAAAAAGGTATCGATATCCTGCTGATCAACCCCACCGACTCGGTGGGCGTGCAATCGGCGGTTAAATCCGCCCACGCCGCGGGTGTCGTCGTAGTTGCAGTAGACGCCCAGGCTGACGGGCCGCTCGATTCCTTCGTCGGTTCGAAGAACTTCGACGCCGGCTTCCAGGCCTGTGAATACCTGGCCAAGAACATCGGCGACAAAGGCAACATCGCGATCCTCGACGGCATCGCCGTGGTGCCGATCCTTGAGCGTGTGCGCGGCTGCAAAGAAGCGGTGGCCAAGCACCCGGACATCAAGATCGTGAGCATCCAGAACGGCAAGCAAGAACGTGACCAAGCGCTGACCGTCACCGAAAACATGCTGCAGGCCCAGCCCACGCTCAAAGGCATTTTCAGCGTGAATGACAACGGCTCCCTCGGCGCGCTCTCGGCCATCGAAGCCAGTGGCCTGGACGTGAAACTGGTGAGCGTCGACGGCGCGCCGGAAGCGGTCAAGGCGATCCAGAAACCCGGCAGCAAGTTCATTGCCACCTCGGCGCAATACCCGCGCGACCAGATTCGCCTGGCCCTGGGCATCGCCCTGGCCAAGAAGTGGGGCTCGCAAGTGCCCGCCACGATCCCGGTGGACATCACCTTGATCGACCAGGCCAAGGCCAAGGACTTCAGCTGGTAAATCGCCCAGGCCCCACGTGAACCGTGGGGCCCAGGTCATTCCTTCTGAATACGAGGTCGGTGGTATGAGCAGTCTTCTGAAGCTGGAAAATATCTGTAAACGTTACCCGGGCGTACAGGCCCTCAAGGCCATCAACTTGCAAGTGGAGCGCGGCGAGATTCATGCCTTGCTCGGCGAAAATGGCGCGGGCAAGTCGACCCTGATGAAAATCCTCGGCGGTGTCGAGCATCAGGACGAAGGGCAGATCCTGATCGACGGTCAGGTGCAGCAGTTCGCGACCTACCGCGATGCGATTGCCGCCGGTATTGGCATCGTGTTCCAGGAGTTCAGCCTGATTCCCTACCTCACGGCGGTGGAAAATATCTTCCTCGGCCACGAGTTGAGCAATCGCTTCGGCCTGCTGCGCAAGCGCGAGATGGTCGAGGCGGCCGAGGCGTTGTTCAAGCGTTTGGGCGTGAGCATCGACCTGCAATGCGCGGTCAAGCACCTGAGCGTGGCCGAGCAGCAGTTTGTCGAAATTGCCAAGGCCCTGGCCCTGGATGCGCGCCTGCTGGTGCTTGATGAACCGACCGCGACGCTGACGCCCAGCGAAGCCGAGCTGCTGTTCGAGATCATGCGCGAACTCAAGCGCCAAGGCGTGGCGGTGATTTTTATCTCTCATCACCTGGAGGAAATCTTCCAGGTCTGCGACCGCATCAGCGTATTGCGCGACGGCGGCAATGTCGGCGTAACCGATGTGGCAGACAGTGACATCGACCGCCTCGTCGAGATGATGGTCGGCCGTCGCCTGCAAAGCAGTTTTGCGCCCAAACCGACCAAAGCGCGTGGCCCGTTGTTACTGGAGGTCAAGGACATCCAACTGGTGCGTAACGGCCCCCACAACAGCTTCCAACTGCACAAAGGCGAGATCCTCGGGTTTGCCGGTTTGGTCGGTTCCGGCCGCACCGAACTGGCACTGGGCATGATGGGCGCGCTGCCCTCAGTCAGCAAAGAGGTGTGGCTGCGTGGCGAAAAAGTCACCCTTGATGACCCGGCCCAAGCCCTGGCCCACGGCATCGGCCTGCTGCCCGAAAGCCGCAAGAGCGAAGGCTTGATCACCGATTTCAGCATTCGCGAAAACATCTCCCTGAATAACCTGCCCAAATACCAGAACGCCTCAGGGCTGATCGACAAGGCCAAGGAATGCGCCAGCGTCGAAAACCTCATGCGCCAGTTGTCGATCAAAGCGCCCAGCGGCGAGAGCCGAGTGTTCAACCTCAGCGGCGGCAACCAGCAAAAGGTTGTGATTGCGCGCTGGATCAACCACCAGTGCGACGTGCTGGTGTTCGACGAGCCCACGCGCGGCATCGACGTCGGCGCCAAGGCGCAAATCTACACCTTGATGCGCAGCCTCACCGAACAGGGCTACGCGATCATCATGATCTCCTCCGAACTGCCCGAAATCATCGGCATGTGCGACCGCGTGGCCGTGTTCCACAAAGGCGCCATCGTCAAGGTACTCGAAGCGTCTGCCGTCAACCCACAAGAGGTCATGCGCCATGCAACAGGGGGCTCAAGTGAATACGTCCATTAACACCGGCGACACCGGCCGGCTGCGCCTGCAGCTGGCGCGGCTGGTGCGCTCGCCGGCGTTCTATCCGTTCGTGGGGCTGCTGGTGGTGACGCTGGTGATGATCCTCGCCAGCGACACCTTCCTGACCACCAGTAACCTGTCAAACATCGCTCGCCAGGTGTCGATCAACGCGATTATCGCGGTGGGCATGACTTGCGTGATTCTCACCGGCGGCATCGACTTGTCGGTAGGGCCGGTGATGGCATTGTCCGGCACCTTGACCGCCGGTTTGATGGTCGCGGGCCTGCCGCCGGGCCTGGCGATTGGTGCCGGGATGCTAATCGGTGTGGCCTTCGGCATCGGCAACGGGCTGTTCGTCGCTTACCTGCACATGCCGCCGATCATCGTCACCCTGGCGACCATGGGCATCGCCCGTGGCTTGGGCCTGATGTACACCGACGGCTACCCGATCTCCGGGCTGCCGGAATGGTTCGGCTTCTTTGGCCGCCAAAGGCTGTTCGGCATCGAAGTGCCGATCCTGATCATGTTCATCACCTACTTTGCCGCCTACGTGTTGCTGCAACACACGCGCATCGGCCGCTACATCTACGCCATCGGCGGCAATGAAGAAGCGGTGCGTTTGTCCGGCGTGCGCGCGGCGCGTTTCAAGTTGCTGGTGTATGGCATCAGCGGTCTGACGGCGGCAATTGCCGGGTTGGTGCTGACCTCGCGCTTGATGAGCGGCCAGCCGAATGCCGGTGTGTCGTTCGAGCTGGATGCGATTGCTGCCGTGGTACTCGGCGGCGCGTCGATTGCCGGCGGGCGCGGGGTCATCGTCGGCACCTTGCTCGGCGCGATGTTGCTCGGCGTATTGAACAACGGCCTGAACATGCTCGGCGTATCGCCCTACGTCCAGAGCGTGATCAAAGGCGCAATCATTTTGCTGGCGATCTTTATCAGCCGTCAGCGCCATAAATAAATGCCTACCAGAAAGGACCGAACACCATGGACAAGCACACCGAAATGCAAGCCGTCGTCTGCCACGGCCCTAAAGACTATCGCCTGCAGCGCATCAGCAAACCCCAGGCGCGCCCCAATGAACTGGTGATCCGCATCGCCGCCTGCGGCATCTGCGCCAGTGACTGCAAATGCCACTCGGGCGCGGCGATGTTCTGGGGCGGCGACAACCCGTGGGTCAAAGCGCCCGTGGTGCCGGGCCATGAGTTTTTCGGCTATGTGGTGGAAGTGGGCGAGGGCGCCGAGGAGCACTTTGAAGTCGCGGTCGGTGACAAAGTGATCGCCGAGCAGATCGTGCCGTGCGCCAAGTGCCGCTTCTGCAAGTCGGGCAAATACTGGATGTGCGAAGTGCACAACATCTTCGGCTTCCAGCGTGAAGTGGCCGAAGGCGGCATGGCCCAGTACATGCGCATTCCCAAGACCGCCATCGTGCATAAAATCCCCGAATCCGTGTCGCTGGAAGACTCGGCGCTGGTGGAACCGATGGCCTGTTCGATTCACACCGTCAACCGCGGTGAAATCCAGCTC
>NZ_UYXQ01000059.1 GCF_900624995.1 Pseudomonas antarctica | reverse complement strand
AAGAACAGATGAGCACCGGCGCCAACATGGTGAGCGACGGCGGCTACAGCATTCAGTAATCCATTTTTTGTCGTGAGGTTTTGTCATGTCCACCGTCACCGAACGCACACCTGAACAACTCGCCCCGAGCATCCCGAAAACCATGCAGGCCGTGGTCTGCCATGGCCCGGAAGACTACCGCCTGGAAACCGTCGATGTGCCCACGCCCGGGCCTGACGAGATCCTCACCAAAGTCGAGCTGTGCGGCATCTGCATGGGCGACATCAAGACTTATCGCGGCGCGCCGTCGTTCTGGGGCGATGCCGAGCAACCGCGCTACGTAAAACCACCGATGATTCCCGGGCATGAATTCGTCTGTCGCGTGGTTGCCCTCGGCCCAGGCGCGGAAAAACGTGGCGTGGCGGTCGGCGACCGAGTGATCTCCGAGCAGATCGTGCCGTGCTGGGGCTGCCGTTTCTGCAACCACGGCCAGTACTGGATGTGCCAGAAGCATGACCTGTATGGCTTCCAGAACAATGTGCAGGGCGCCATGGCCCAGTACATGATCTTCACCAAGGAAGGCATCATCCACAAAGTGCCGGAATCCATCGCCCCCGACGAAGCCATCCTGATTGAACCGCTGGCCTGCTCACTGCATGCCGCCGAGCGCGCGAATGTCGACCATGACGACATCGTGGTAGTGGCCGGTGCCGGCACCCTGGGCCTGGGCATCATCGGCGCCGTGCGCCTGCGCAATCCGAAAAAGCTGATCGTGCTGGACATGAAACCCGAACGCGCCGCCCTCGCCCTGCGCATGGGCGCCGACGAAGTGTGGAACCCGGCGCAAGTCGACGTCATGGCAAAAATCCGCGCGATCACCGACGGCTATGGCTGCGACATCTATATCGAAGCCACCGGGCACCACAAGGCGGTGAACCAAGGCCTGGCGATGCTGCGCAAGCTGGGGCGTTTTGTCGAATTCAGCGTCTTTAATGATGAGGCCACGGTAGATTGGTCGATCATCGGCGACCGCAAGGAGCTGGACATTCTGGGCTCACACCTGGGCCCGTACATGTACCCGCGTGCCATCGACTTTATCGGCAACCGCAAGATCGATATGCGCGACGTGGTGACCCACAAATTTGCGCTGGCGGACTTCAAGGAAGCGTTTGCGGTGATGGAGCGTGGGGACAAGTCGCTGAAGGTTGTACTGGAACCTTAAAAACACCCCCCATCCCATTGTGGGAGCTGGCTTGCCTGCTCCCACAATAGGATGGGGGGGCGTCCTTTAGAACAAGAACAGGAACCCGCGTTATGAATCGAGTGATCAACGATCCGGACCAAGTGGTCGAGGACATGCTGCGCGGTATTCTGGTCGCGCACCCCGAGCTGCGCCAATACGAGTCCAACCCACGCGTTATCGTCAAAGCCAAGCCCTCGAACAAGGGCCACGTGGGCATCGTCACCGGCGGCGGCTCCGGCCATGAACCCGCCTTCCTCGGCTACGTCGGCCCAGGCCTGGTGGACGCCGTGGCGGTCGGTGAAATCTTCTCTTCGCCCACCGCCAAGAGCTTTTTCGACGCCTTCCGCGCCGCCGACCATGGCGCGGGCGTGGCCTGCCTATATGGCAACTATGCCGGCGACAACATGAACGTGAAGCTGGCGATGAAAATGGCCGCCAGCAAAGACATGCACATCCGCACCGTGGTCGCCAACGACGACGTGGCCTCCGCGCCCAAGGCCGATATCGCCAAACGCCGTGGCGTGGCCGGGGAAATCTTCATGTGGAAGATCGGCGGTGCCGCCGCCGCCCAGCATTACGACCTCGACGGGGTGATTCGCGTCGCGCAGAAAACTGTCGATCACTGCCGCTCGATTGGCATCGGCCTCACCCCGTGCACCATTGCGGCGGTGGGCAAGCCAAACTTCCAGATCCCCGACGGCCAGATGGAACTGGGCATCGGCCATCACGGCGAACCGGGCATTGAGGTGATCCCCATCGAATCCGCCGCCGCCATGGCCGAACGCATGCTCGCGCCGATCCTGGCCGACCGTGATTTCAGCCAGGACGACAGCGTGGTCGTGCTGGTTTCCGGCCTGGGTGCCACGCCGATCATGGAGCTGTACATTTTCTACGCCGAGGTGGAAAGCCAGCTCAAGGCCAAGGGCTTGAAGATTCACCGCTGCTACGTGGGCAACTACTTCACTTCCCTTGAGATGATGGGCGTGACCCTGACTCTGCTCGGCCTCGACGCTGAGCTTAAAACCCTGATCGACCAACCCTGCCGCTCCCTCGGCATGACCCAGGCGGAGTGAACCATGAGCCAGCATTTTTCCACCCATGACGGCAGCGCCATCGTCGCCGACTTGGTCAGCGTGATTGTGGCCAACCGTGAATACCTCAGCGAAGTCGACGGCGCGATTGGCGACGGCGACCACGGCATCAACATGGCCAAGGGTTTCGCCCATTGCGGGCGCACTATCGAGGGCCGGCAACTGACCCTGGCCGAAGCCCTGGACGAACTGACCCTGAGCTTGATGGAAGGCATCGGCGGCTCCATGGGCCCGTTGTACGGCAGCCTGTTCATCGGCATGGCCGACGAAGTGCGCGGCCGTGAAGACATCGACGCCGCGACCTTTGCCCACCTGCTGCGCGGTGGCCTGACCTCGTTGCAAGACATCACCGAGGCAGGCGTGGGCGACAAGTGTTTGATGGACACCCTGATCCCGGCGGTTGAAGCGTTTGAACGCGCACATGCCGCGGGCGCATCCTTCAACGATGCGCTGGAATCAATGAAAACCGCCGCCTCACAAGGGCGCGACTCGACCAAGGATCTGGTTGCAAAAATCGGCCGCGCCAGCCGTTTGGGTGAGCGCTCGCTGGGCGTGCTGGATGCCGGGGCGGTGTCGTGCTGCCTGATACTGACGCGGTTGGCGGATTCGGTTCAACCGAAGTTGGTGTAGCGCCCCAGATGACCCCTTCGCGAGCAAGCCCGCTCCCACATTAGATCGAGTTCCAGCATTTGGAATGCGGTCGAATGTGGGAGCGGGCTTGCTCGCGAAGGCAGCAACACCGTTAACCCGCAAAGTACCCCACCCGCCGCGATCAAGCCTCCACCTTAGCTACCTGCTTAACCTGCTGGATATACCGCACCACCGCCGGCGCTTTCTCAAAGCGCCGGTGAATCAGCGACAGCCACGACGCGGCCTCGCTGCCCTTAATGCTGCGGTACACCACACCCGGCAAACTCACATGCCCGACCATCGACGCCGGTACCACCGCCACGCCCTGCCCTAACGACACCCGCGCCACCACCGCGACCAACCCACCCGGCTGCGGCCCCAGGCGCGGAGCAAAACCGCCCTGGGCGGCGACGTGCAAGGTGCCGCTGATTTGCTCCGGCAAGATGAACGTCTCGTTTTGCAGGTGCTCACAGCCGATAGCTTTGAGCCCCAACAGCCAGGAATCCTGCGCCAGCGCCAACACAAACCCTTCGCTGTCCAGGCGCACGGCCTCAACGCCGTCGGGCAGGGTCAGCGGCGAGCGGATATAGCCAATGTCATAACGCCCGTCCGCCACTGCACTCGGCAAGGTCGCCATCGCGCATTCGCGCACATTCACGCTCACATCGGGAAACGCCTGGCTGAACGCTTGCATCTGCCGCTGCAACAACCCGCAGTACACCGCCGAGGCCACGTAGCCCAACTCGACATGGCCGATCTCCCCGCGCCCGGCGCGCTGGGCATTGCGCTGGGCAAATTCAAATTGGCGCACCGTGGCTTCGGCCTCAATCAACAACGCGGCGCCGGCTTCGGTGAGGCTGACTTCGCGTTGCTGACGGATAAACAAACGCGTGCCCAGGCTGGCTTCCATGTCCTGGATCTGCCGACTCAAGGTCGGCGGCGCGATGCCGAGCTGCGCGGCGGCGCGGGTGAAATTGCGCTGACGGGCAACGGCCAGGAAGTAGCGGAAATGGCGGATTTCCATCGCAGGATTAGCTCAAAGGTAATGAAGTGCTTCAGGCCAGCTAATAGAACGAGCTGCGGGTGGGGATAAGCTCAGCGTACCTCAACACTAGAGAGCCTATGCGATGTTAGTCAACTGCCTTTCCCCTATTGCCTGCAAGGTAATTAAGCCATGAACCGGGCCAGTCCGCGTTTGACGCTACTGACCGCCTCCGGCGCGTGTTCGCTGATCGTGCTCGACACCAATATCGTCGCCGTGACCCTGCCGAGCATCGCACGTGACCTGGGCGCCAACTTCGCTGACATCGAGTGGGTGGTCAGCGCCTATATGCTCGCGTTTGCCGCTTTGTTGTTGCCGGCCGGCAGCATCGCCGACCGCTTCGGGCGCAAGAAGACCCTGATTTGGGGCTTGAGCATTTTCATCCTGGCCTCCCTGGGCTGCGGTGCGGCGCCCACTGCGCTGCTGCTGGATGTCGCCCGCGCAGTAAAAGGTGTCGGCGCAGCCTTGTTGCTGACGTCCGCCCTGGCGTCCATCGGCCATACCTTCCACGATGAAGTGGAACGCGCCAAAGCCTGGGCGTTCTGGGGCGCGTGCATGGGCGTGGCGATGACCGCCGCGCCCACCCTGGGCGGCGTGATCACCGAATACCTGGGCTGGCGCTGGATTTTCTACCTCAACCTGCCCGTGGGCCTGGGCTTGATGGCATTGGTGCTGCGCGCGATTCCAGAGTCGCGCGACACTCAGTCGGCGCGGCTTGATCCATGGGGCAGCCTGGCGTTCAGTGCGAGCCTGCTGTGCCTGATGTGGGGGCTGATCGAGGCCAATCGCATCGGCTGGGATAATCCGCTGACCTCTGCACGCCTGATCGGCGGCGCGGTGCTGCTGGGTGTGTTTGTGATCGTCGAGCGTGTGCAACAACGGCCCATGGTGGACTTGCAGCTGTTTCGCCATCCGCGTTTTATCGGCGCCCTGCTCGGCATGTTTACCTATGCCGGGTGCGCCCAAGTAATGATGACGTTGCTGCCGTTCTACCTGCAAAACGGCCTGGGCTTCTGCGCGATTGCTTCGGGCCTGGGCATGTTGCCGTTTGCACTGACCCTGCTGATTTGCCCTCGGATCGGCGCACGCCTGGCGGGGCGTTTTGCGCCGGCGACGATGATGGCGACCGGCTTGACCCTGGTCGGTTGCGGCAACCTGTTGAGCGCCTGGGCGGTGACGGCGGGCGGCTACCTGCCCTTCGCCCTGGCGATTGCCGTGACCGGCGCCGGTGCGGGCCTGCTCAATGGCGACACGCAGAAAAACATCATGGCCTGCGTGCCACGAGACCGCGCGGGGATGGCCTCGGGCATGAGCACCACCATGCGTTTCAGCGCAATCATGTTGGCTATCGGTGTGTATGGGGCATTGCTGAGCAGCCATAGCGAACAGTTGCTGAGGGCGAGCATCGATCCGCAGTGGCAGGCTCAGGTGGCGGGGATTGCATCGCGGGTGGTGGCAGGTGATATGCCAGCAGCGATGGGTGTGTTGCCGGAACCGGCACGGGTGCAGGTGCAACCGCTGGCGCGGCAGGCATTTGTGGGTGGCTTCAGCGCGGTGTTGTGGGTGGCCGGTTTGTTGGGGCTGCTGGGGGCGTTGGTGGTGGGGACTTTAATGAGGAAACCGATTCCCTCAGTACAACACCCGTCTTCCAGGCTGACTCAGAACTAAATGTGGGAGCGGGCTTGCTCGCGAATGCGGTCGTTCAGTTAATACATGGGTTGACTGACACACCGCATTCGCGAGCAAGCCCGCTCCCACAGGGGGATTACCTATACTGGGCTTACCAGAACCGCTGCTGAGTCAATCGGCTCCACCAGGTCAGCAGCACGCGGTCCACCGAGCCGCTGGCCGCCAAGCCTACCCGCTCCTGCAGGCTTTTACGCTCGGCATAATGCAGGTGGAACACCTCGGCGGTCTTGGCCTTGGTGGCCAGGTATTCGTCGCTGGTTTGCAGCTCGTCGACCAGTTGCTTATCGAGCGCTGCAACACCCAGCCAAACTTCCCCGGTCGCGACCTCATCAATCGCCAGCTGTGGGCGATAACGCGAGACGAAGTTCTTGAACAGCTGATGGGTGATGTCCAGGTCTTCCTGGAACTTCTCACGGCCCTTCTCGGTGTTTTCGCCAAACACAGTCAGGGTGCGTTTATATTCACCGGCGGTCAGCACTTCAAAGTCAATGTCGTGCTTTTTCAGCAGGCGATTAACGTTAGGCAACTGCGCCACCACGCCAATCGAGCCGAGGATGGCGAACGGTGCGCTGATGATCTTCTCGCCGATGCACGCCATCATATAGCCGCCGCTTGCCGCGACTTTGTCGATGCACACGGTCAGCGGCACACCGGCCTGGCGAATACGCGCCAGTTGGGATGAGGCCAAGCCGTAGCTGTGCACCATGCCGCCGCCGCTTTCCAGGCGCAGCACCACTTCGTCCTTGGGCGTGGCCAGGCTCAGCAGTGCGGTGATTTCATGGCGCAGGCTCTCGGTGGCCGAGGCCTTGATGTCGCCATCAAAATCCAGCACGAACACGCGCGGCTTGGCTTCGGGCTTCTTCTTGCTGTTCTTCTTTTCGGTCTTGCTTTCGGACTTGCGCAGAGCCTTGAGCTGGTCCTTGTCGAGCAGGCTCGACTCCAAGCGCTCACGCAGGCCTTTGTAGAAATCATTCAGCTTGCTGACCTGCAGTTGGCCGGCAGACTTGCGACGGCCTTTGCTGCGCAGCGCCGCGAAGCTGATCAGTACCACCAGAATAGCGACCACCAGGGTGACGGTCTTCGCTAGAAAGCTCGCGTATTCAGCCAAAAAATCCATGTGTCTCCTTAAAAATGCACGGCGCCAGGCGCGGATTGCCCAAGCATACCGACGCGATCGTCAGGCGGCCAGTGCTCAAACCGCCAGCAGCCAAGCCGCTCTAACGCGCTTTTAAAACAAGCGTATGTTTTTTCATTGACAGCTCGAAGGCATCCTCATAACCTCGCCAGACTTTCAACGTACCGGGAAAACGGACGTGGGCAGCATTTATCTGATTCGACATGGCCAGGCCTCCTTCGGTGCAGACGACTATGACGTCCTGTCGCCCGTCGGCGTGGAACAAGCGCAAGTACTCGGGCGCCACCTGGCCGACCTGGGCCTTACGTTCGACCGCTGCATCGCCGGCGACCTGCGCCGCCAGCAGCACACCGCCACCGCCGCATTCGATCAATACAGCGCCCTGGGCCTACCGGTTCCGCCTCTGGAAACCGACCCGGCGTTCAACGAGTTCGACGGCGAGGCCATCATCCGCGCCCTGCTCCCCGACTTGCTCGCCAGCGAACCTCACGCTGTGGATGTGTTGCGCAATGGCGCGCAGAACCGCAGCGAGTTCCAGCGCATCTTCGCCTTGATCATCGAGCGATGGCTGGCCGGTACTTATGATCCACCGGGGCTGGAAAGCTGGCTGGGGTTTGTCGAGCGTGTACAAGGCGGCCTGCAACGGATTCTTGAAGCCGCCGACAGCTCGCACAAGATCGCCGTGTTCACCTCCGGCGGCACCATCACCGCTCTGCTCCACCTGATTACCCGAATGCCTGCTGCCCAGGCCTTCGAACTGAACTGGCAAATTGTTAACACCTCGCTCAACCAGCTGAAATTCCGCGGTCGCGAGGTGGCACTGGCTTCCTTCAACAGTCATACCCACTTGCAACTGTTGAAGGCGCCGCAGCTCATCACTTTCCGATGAATTGTGGCCAACCGTGACCCCAAGGTCACTGGACTCTACCTGAAAGGATCGAAACCATGACTGACGTAGCCAAAGCTGTAGAAGCAATGAAAGCCAAATTCAACCCGGCCGCTGCCGACGGCCTGGACCTGGTGTTCGGTTTCCGTATCGACGAAACCCAGAACTTTTCGCTGGTGGTGAAGAACAACACCTGCGAACTGCTGGAAGGCGAAAACCCGGACGCCCAAGTGACCCTGGTCATGGACGGCGACACCATGAAAGGCATCGTCGACGGTTCCACCGACGGCATGCAGGCCTTCATGGGCGGCAAGCTGCGCACCGAAGGCGACATGATGCTGGCGATGAAGCTGAGCGAGCTGTTCCCGGCCTGATAACGCCGCGCTCAAAAAAATCCCGCCAATGGCGGGATTTTTCGTTCAGCCAGCCTCCCGATCAACGGGTGCCGGCGTTATCCATCTGTTCAAATGTGTCCATGTACGCGGGGTCATTACCATCGTTCTCACGAATGTAACGCCCTTCGTTCTCGTCGGTGATATCACCGGTATTGACGTCCAACCCAATCACGATCACCACCTTGTATTTACCCATCTGCAAATACATGTCGTAGAGGTCCTTGGGTTCGTCAGGCGCCACAAAGAAGCTGTAGGTGTAACGCACACGTCCCGTCAATACAGGCCACTGTGACTCAAGCGTGCGGGTATCGAGGGATGAGTCGAAGTTTTTAATCCCGCGTATCGCGGCCTCTACCAGCTTGTCATTGTCCTTGGCCGTGAAGACCACCGGATGCTTGCGCGTCATCGAGCGCATCGGGCTGGGATCAATGTCCGTTTCAAGACGGTACATGCCGCTGCTGAACCATTTCGTCGCATCGAAGGTGTCGTCACCTTTCTCGCAGTCGCTGCAATGCATCATCAGGGGCGCCGCAACACTTGCCTGGGCATACAGGGACGTGATGAAAATACTGGTGGTCATCAGCAATGCACCCAAGAGGCTCGCATTGCGAAACCGCGCGATAACATTCGCCATTGTCTACATCCTTGTCTTAAGGGGCGGCGAATTTACCTGATTCAAACCGTTGCCGGCAGGATTTTTTTGCATGCAATTTCTGAATCGATGCAGCGCCAATGTGGGTGCTGGCAAGCCAGCGCCCACGCCCGTTTGCTGGTGACTTTTAAGTTTTCGGCTGCAACAACAACGCCACCAACGCACTCCACCCCGTCTGATGCGAAGCACCCAACCCACGCCCGGTCTCGCCATGAAAATATTCATGGAACAACACCAAATCACGGCTGGCCGGGTCGGCCTCCAGTTGCGCATAGCCCGCCATCGACGGCCTGCAGCCATCCTCATCCCTTAAAAACAAGCGCGTCAGTCGCTGGCTCAGTCCGTCAGCAACCTCCTCCAAGGAAGCCAGATAACCACTGCCCGTCGGGTACTCCACCGAGAAGTTATCCGCGTAATACCGATGAAATTCGCGCAGCGACTCGATCAGCATGTAGTTCACCGGCATCCACAACGGCCCACGCCAATTGGAGTTGCCGCCGTACAGGCGCGAGTCGGATTCCCCAGGCTGGTAACGCGCGCACAGCGTGTCGCCATTCATCTTCAACGCCAGCGGCTGTTCGGCAAACGCCTTGGACAAGGAGCGCACGCCAAAGGTGGACAGGAACTCGTGGTCATCGAGCATGCGCCGCAACAGGTCCTTGGTGCGCTCGCCGCGCAACAGCGCCAGCAACAGGCGATTGCCCTGCCCCGGCTCGTTCCAGCGTGACACCAACTTGGCCAGGTCCGGTCGGTGGTGCATGAAACCCAGCAGCCGTTCGCGCAAGCCTTTAAGGCCCTCATGCTCGCGCTGCTCGAGCACCAGCACCGCAAACAGCGGCATCAGGCCGACGATGGAGCGCAGGCGCACCGGCTCGTTCTGGCCGTCGGGGCGGTGCAAAACGTCGTAGAAGAACAGGTCCTGCTCATCCCACAGGCCTTCGGCGCTGTCATCGACGCGGTTGATGGCGCCGGCGATATACAGGAAGTGCTCGAAAAACTTCACCGCAATGTCGACATACACCACGTTGCGCTTTGCCAGCTCCAGCGCGATTCGCATCAGGTCCAGCGCATAGGCCGCGACCCACGCCGTGCCGTCGGCCTGATCCAGCTGATAGCCCGACGGCAACGCGGCCGAGCGGTCGAACAAAGCGATGTTGTCCAGACCCAGGAAGCCGCCCTGGAACAGGTTGCGACCCTCGGCATCCTTGCGGTTGACCCACCAAGAAAAATTCAACAGCAGCTTATGGAAAATCCGCTCGAGGAAATCCATGTCGCCGACACCGGTCAGCGCCTTGTCCTGCTGATACACCCGCCAACTGGCCCAGGCATGCACCGGCGGGTTGGCGTCGTCGAAACGCCATTCATACGCCGGCAACTGGCCGTTGGGGTGCATGAAACGGTCCTTCACCAGCAGCAGCAACTGTTGCTTGGCATACCCTGGATCGATCAGCGCAATCGCCACTGCCTGGAAGCCTTGGTCCCAGGAGGCGTACCACGGGTATTCCCAGGTATCGGGCATGGAGAGGATGTCGAAGTTGGACAGGTGCCGCCAATGGGTATTGCGGATATGCAGGCGCTCAGGCGGCGGCGCGGGCTGGGCCGGGTCGCCGTCGAGCCATTGGTTCACATCGAAATAGTAGAGCTGCTTTGACCACAGCAACCCGGCCAGGGCCTGGCGCTGTACATTGCGCGCGTCCGCGTCGCCGAGACCGTGTTGCAGGGCGGCGTAAAAATCATCCGCCTCCTGGCGGCGTTGCTCGAACAGCTTGCGCGCGTTGACCTCGGGCGCATCCCCAGGCGCAAAACGCAGGTACACGATTTTGCTTTCCAGGCCAGCCAGTGCCAGGATGAACCGCGCGGCGACCTTGGTGCCCGCGTCCCGACGAATCGCCGATTGCACGCCATCCACCACATAATCGTTGATGCCGTCCTTGAACGGCCCGGGTGCCAGCTGCCCGTCGAGCCGGGAGAAGTTGCTCTCGTTTTCGCAGAATAACCATTCAACCCCGTCCTGGCCCCAGGCGCTGAGATGGCGATCGGAAAGTTCATGATGGCAAGCGATTATCTGCTCACCGTCGAGCCGCAACTGCGGCTTGGGTGCATCTAAGGTCCAACTCCAGTCATTGCGCGCCCACAGCTGGGGCAGCACCTGCAAACGCGTCGGCTGGTCCGAGCGGTTATGCACGGTGACCTTCATGAAAATATCGTCGGGCTGATGCTTGGCGTATTCGACGCTGACATCGCAGTAGCGGTTGTCTTCAAACACGCCGGTGTCGAGGATCTCGTACTCGGCATCCTCAAGCCCGCGGCGGGCGTTCTCGGCGGTCAGGTCGGCATAGGGAAAAGCCGCATGCGGGTATTTGTAGAGCATGCGCATGTAGGCATGGCTCGGTACGCCATCGACGAAAAAGTACAGTTCCTTGACGTCTTCACCGTGGTTGCCCTCGGCGTTGTTCAGGCCGAACAGGCGCTCCTTGAGGATCGCGTCGCGCTCGTTCCACAGCGCCAGGCCCAGGCACCAGCGTTGCGCCTTATCGCTGAAACCGGCCAAGCCGTCCTCGCCCCAACGGTAGGCGCGGCTGCGTGCATGTTCATGGGGGAAGTAGGCCCAGGCATCCCCGTCTGCGCTGTAGTCTTCGCGCACCGTGCCCCACTGGCGTTCACTCAAGTACGGGCCCCACTCACGCCAACGCTCAGCCTCTTGCGTTGCCAGGCGTTGGCCTTCGATCGTTTCAAGGATGTTGGTTGCGGGCGTAGCCGTCATCGGGTCCTCCAGCACTGGCGCAGTGAGGGGCAGTGTAGAACCCATCCACGCCTGGATGCACATGAAGTCTCATCCATGCGCCGAAAAAAACAGGCCGCTGATTAGGCGGCCTGCGTTTTTTCGGTGCTGCAAACGTGCGCGTTTTTTAGAAGATCGCGTAGGTATAGTTGAAGATCAGGCGCGTTTGATCCTGATCCGCAGTGCCGGTGTTGTGCCCGTGATACGTACCGGTACGAAAGGTGGTGCCAAAGCCTTTGAGCGGGCCGGCCTGCACCACGTAATCCAGGCGGAAGTCGGCTTCGTTTTCTTTCTGATCAGCGCCGCCCGCCACTTTGGACTTGATGTCGGTGCCGTCCAGGTAAGCCACGGAAGCCTTCAAGCCCGGTACATAGGCCTTGAAGTCATACGAGTACTGACCAAAATTGACTTGCTCGCCCGCACGGGAGAACTGGCCAACCACGGCGTCGGTGAACAGGTAGAAGTCGCTGCCGCCAGCGCCTTGTTGGTGCGGGTCGGCGAGGCTGCCCTGGTTGACCCACACGAAGCCACCATCGTCACTCACGCCGATATGGCCAAGCATCAAGCTGCTGCCGCCCAACTGGTAGGTGAACGCAGCGCTGTAGGTTTTGTTGTCCACTTCGCCGGCGTGCTTGGCGTAGCCACCGTTGTTGTTGAACGCATAGCCGCTGTCGCCATTCTTGCCGTCGCTGGTGCTGTCGAAGTAGCGCAGGTCAGTCTTGAACGACTGGTCATTGCCCAACGGCAGTACGTGGACAAGGCCGAAATAGTTCTGTTTGTAGAAGTCCTGCAGGTTGGCGTAGTAGTACTGCAACGTCAGGTTTTTCGCGATGGCGTTGTCGGACGAGCCGAACGGTTTGTAGTCCACACCACCGAACTTGAAGCTGTCGCTGTCGCGCGTACCACCGGCGACGCTCAGGCCCGTCGAGTTGCTGGACGCACGGCCTTCGGCCTTGTTCAGCTCACCGCCGGTGAAGGTCACGTTAGGAATGTCACTGGAGGTGAGGATGCCGCCGTCAAAAGTCTGCGGCGCAACACGGCTGTCGTTGGAGACCAGGATCGGCAGCACTGGGGCCAAACCGCCACCGACGTGCAACTCGGTCTGGGAAATCCGGAACTTCACGTTGCCGGCTGCGCGAGCGAAACTGTCGGCGGGTTCGGTGCCGTTGTTTTTGGTCGGGAAGAAGCTGTTGCCGTTCCCCGCCAGGCCTGGGCCAGCGGCGTGGCCGTCGCCACCATCAAGACGCAAGGCGCCGAACGCCATCACGTCGAAACCGACGCCAAGGGTGCCTTGGGTGTAGCCGGATTTGTAGTCGAAACGCAGCAAAGTCGCGGCTTCGCGCAGATCGTTGTTGGTCCCCGAGCGGTTATCTGCGCTGTAGTACATGGTCCGCGAACTGACCGCCGCATGGCTGTCTTCAAGAAAGCCACTGTGACCTGTGCCCCTGCCCAGAGCGCCGAGACCAAAATCATCAGCGCACGCTTGTTGCGCAAGCAACGCTGCGGTGATGGATAACGCCAGTGTAGAAATTTTCATGTGTAACAGCCCCTAAACATATTTTTATGTGCGTTGTGTGCAAAACGGCGTTTTCATCCCTACAAACGTGACGATTGTTTCATGAGGGCCGGGGCGCACCTCGTGAAGAATTTGTTAGGAAAAGGGCTGCGAAAATGAAATTTTGCCGTCGCCGTTTTTTGTCATATTCACGTCATCTCATTCATTTGCAGAATGAAGTCCAGAGGAATCTTCGTTTGCAAGCCGCCATTAAGCTCAACAAAATCGGAGATAGGCCACGCTCATCACAATAGCCATCAGGAATTTTTCTATGCCAACCACCCCGCATGTCAGCCCTGACGAGATCCGCAAAGGCTTCTCCAAGGCCATGTCCGACATGTACCGAGATGAAGTTCCACTTTATGGTGCGCTGATGGCGCTGGTGGCCGAGACGAATACTCAGGTGTTGGCGAGTGATTCGAGCCTGGCCCGGCAGTTACGCCGCACGGGCGAAATCGACCGCCTGGACAGGGAGCGCCACGGCGCTATCCGCCTGGGCACCGCCTTTGAGCTGGCAACCATTGGCCGCTTGTTTGCGGTGATGGGCATGCAACCAGTGGGCTACTACGACCTGACCCCAGCGGGTGTGCCGGTGCATTCCACCGCCTTTCGCGCCGTGCATGAACGCTCACTGCAAACCAGCCCGTTCCGCGTGTTTACCTCGCTGCTACGCTTGGAACTGATCGAAAACCCCGAGTTGCGCGCCTTCGCCGACAGCGCCCTGGCCAAACGCAAGATCTTCACGCCAGGCGCCTTGGCGCTGATCGAACAAGCCGAACGCGACGGCGGCCTCAACGCCAGTGATGCGGATGAATTTATCCGCCAGGCCCTGGAGACCTTCCGTTGGCACCATAGCGCCACTGTCACAGGCCAACAGTACCAGCAACTGAGCAACCAGCACCGCCTGATCGCCGACGTGGTGGCCTTCAAGGGCCCGCACATCAACCACCTGACCCCACGCACGCTGGACATCGACCAAGTGCAAGCCGCCATGCCGGGCAAAGGCATCACGCCCAAAGCCGTGATCGAAGGGCCGCCGCGCCGCCACTGCCCCATCCTGCTGCGCCAGACCAGTTTCAAGGCCCTCGACGAGCCTATCGCCTTCACCGACGCCAAGGGCAGCCACAGCGCGCGCTTCGGCGAAATCGAACAGCGCGGCGTGGCGCTGACGCCCAAGGGCCGCGCCCTCTACGACCAACTGCTGAACGCGGCACGCGACGAATTGGGCGCCTTCCCGAATGAGGCGAATGCCGAGCGTTATGTGCAACTAATGGAACAGCACTTCCAGGCGTTCCCCGATAACCACACGCAGATGCGTGAGCAGGGGCTTGCGTACTTCCGCTATTACGCCACTGAGCAAGGCCTTGCCGCACGCGGCCAGGCCGATCAACCGCGCACGCTGGAGGCACTGGTGGCTGCCGGGCACATGGACGTGGAACCGTTGGTGTATGAGGATTTTCTGCCGGTGAGTGCGGCGGGAATATTTCAGTCGAATCTCGGGGAGGCGGCGCAGAGTCACTACGCGGCCAATTCAAACCAAGCCGAATTCGAGAAGGCGCTGGGCCGTCAGACGGTTGATGAGTTGAAGCTGTATAGCGAGACGCAGCAGCGCTCTATCGATGAATGTACTCGGGCGCTGCTGGGGTGAAATGAGAGTGCCCGCCCGGCTCAACAGCGCAATCCTTGCGCCAAAAAAGTCCCCAGAGCCGGGTGGACGGGGCGCATCTTAAACAGTGAAAAGCACCCTGTCCCTCAGACAATTCTGAACAAATATGTCCGCGCCCTGAAGGAACGCGGGCTGCCATTTACCCCAATTGCTGCACAATCTCGTCTTTAACAGACAAGCGCTTCTCCTTCAGCTTCTTCAGTTCCTCATCGCTGCCAGCTGCCTTTTCGGCAGTCACTACCAAGTCATCGACAGTTTCGTATTTATCAAACAGCGCATTCAGATGGGGATTTTTTGCCCGGCGCTCGTCGACATCTTGCTTGCTCAAACCCAGGTCCTGTAACAGGTCGTGTTTTACTGGCATGGAGCACCTCCGCAAGTTGATCAATGGCCTACACCCTTGAAGCTAGCCCATTCGAAGGGGTGTTGTCATGTCCAGGGTCAATGCATCCCCGTTCGTCGTAATGCGGGCGATGGGATCAAACCTTTACCGCGCCCTGCCCTCCACTGTAGATCGCCACTTGAGGGAGAACGGTTTCATGACTCGCGCCGCCACTGCTGTCGACACCCAATGCATCAACACCCTTCGCACCCTGGCCATGGATGCCGTGCAGAAGGCCAATTCCGGCCACCCGGGCACGCCCATGGGCTTGGCGCCGGTGGGCTACACGCTGTGGAGCCGGTTCCTGCGTTATCACCCCGAGCACCCCGATTGGCCTAACCGTGACCGTTTTGTATTGTCGGTGGGGCATGCCTCCATGCTGCTCTACTCGCTGCTGCACTTGGCCGGCGTGGTGGAGATTGATGCCCACGGCAAACGCACAGGCCAATCGGCGATCAGCCTGGACGATATCAAGCAATTCCGGCAGATGGGCTCCAAGACCCCGGGCCATCCCGAATACCGCATGACCACCGGCGTTGAGACCACCACCGGCCCGCTGGGCCAGGGCTGCGCCAACAGTGTCGGCATGGCCATGGCCCAGCGGTGGCTGGGCCAGCGTTTCAACCGCGACGACAAGATGCTGTTTGACTACAACGTCTACACCCTGTGCGGTGACGGCGACATGATGGAAGGCATCAGCAGCGAAGCGGCGTCGATGGCCGGGCACTTGAAGTTGGATAACCTGTGCTGGATCTACGACAACAACACCATCAGCATCGAGGGCCATACCGAGCTGGCCTTCAGTGAGGACGTGATCAAGCGTTTCCAGGCCTACGGCTGGCACACCGTGCACGTCACCGACGCGAATGACTTGCAGGCCTTGAGCACGGCGCTGGAGACCTTCAAAGCGAATACCGGCGCGCCGACCCTGATTGTGGTCGATAGCGTGATCGGCTATGGCTCGCCACACAAACACAACACCGCAGCCGCGCATGGCGAGCCGTTGGGCGCAGATGAAATCCGCCTGACCAAGGCCGCTTACGGCTGGCCGCAGGATTCCAGTTTCCTGGTGCCCGATGAGGCCCGCAGCGTTTTGCGTGATGCCCTGCTGGAGCGTAGCCAGCCGCTGTATGAGCAGTGGAATGCGCGGCTGTCGCAGTTGGAACAGTACGAACCGGAACTGGCGGATGAACTGCGCCGCATGCGCGCGGGTGAAATGCCCGAGCATTGGCAACATGAGCTACCCAGCTTCGACACCGACGCCAAAGGCGTGGCCAGCCGTGCCGCCGGTGGCGAAGTATTGAATGCCTTTGCCCAGCAAATCCCCTGGCTGCTCGGCGGTTCGGCAGACTTGTCGCCATCGACCAAAACCAACCTCACCTTCGACGGCGCCGGGCGTTTCAGTGCTGACGATTACAGCGGGCGTAACCTGCACTTTGGCATCCGCGAGCACGCCATGGGCGCGATCGCCAATGGCATGGCGCTGTCGTATCTACGGCCCTATACCTCGACGTTCCTGGTGTTCAGCGACTATATGAAACCGCCGATTCGGCTGGCGGCGATCATGGAGTTGCCAGTGGTGTTTGTGTTTACCCATGACTCGATTGGTGTGGGTGAAGATGGGCCGACGCATCAGCCTATCGAGCATCTGACGCAACTGCGTGCGACGCCGGGGTTGCTGACCTTGCGGCCAGGCGATGCCAACGAAACCCTGGAGTTGTGGAAGGTCGCCCTGGCGCAAACCCATCGGCCGAGTTGCGTGGTGTTGTCGCGTCAGGCATTGCCGACGCTGGACCGTAGCCAATATGCAGCGGCGTCTGGCGCGGCCAAGGGCGCTTATGTGTTGGCGGCTGCTGACGCGCCCAAGGTTCTGCTGTTGGCGACGGGCAGTGAAGTCAGCCTGGCGGTGGCGGCGTATGAGCAGTTGAAAGGCCAAGGGATCGCGGCGCAGGTGGTGTCGATGCCGAGCTGGGAGCTGTTTGAAGAACAGGACCAGGCCTACCGCGACAGCATGTTACCGCCGGCGGTGAAAGCGCGCGTGGTGGTGGAACAGGCCGGGCCATTGGGTTGGGACCGGTATGTCGGGCAGACCGGCGCCAAGGTGGTGATGAACAGCTTTGGCGCGTCGGCGCCGTTGGCCAAGTTGCAGGAGAAATTTGGGTTTACGGTGGAGAATGTGGTGAAGCTGGCTAAAGAGCAGATTCAACTGACTCAACACTGATCAAAGACTGTGGGAGCGGGCTTGCTCGCGAAGGCGGTGGGTCAGTTAGACATGAGCTGACTGACCCACCGCCTTCGCGAGCAAGCCCGCTCCCACAATTTTGACCGAGTTCGGCTGCCAGCACCGCAGTGCTCTGCTTTTCTGTGGGAGCTGGCTTGTCGGATCGCCGCACCGCTGCGATGCAGGCACCTCGGAGTATCAGGCATAACCAATTGATGCCATCGCAGGCAAGCCAGCTCCCACATTTGATTGAGTTCAGCCTCCAAGATCAGGTCGGCTGTCAGGCCGCCTCGGCTCTGCTCTTGATCTAACCACTCAGGTCGGCTACTAGGCCGCCTTGCTCTTGCTTTTGATCTTAGGCGCCCCGTTAACCACGCTGGCCGAACGCAGGCTTTGGAGCGGGGGTAAACCGGCAGGACGCCGGTTTAGCCGCGATGGGCCAAGGATGGCCCATCGCGGCGGCCCCCGCTCCAAAGCCTGCGTGAGGGCACACCGAGCCTAAGCGAGGTGCCGAGTGGTGGGGCAAGAGCGTTTTGGTTACTTTTGCGCTCTTTCAAAAGTGACCCGCTGTAAGAGCGGAACCCATATCAGCCATCACCCAAATAACGGATATGTACCCAGCGCCCCCCCAAAACAACCACACAATTCAATTCGAAAAAAAGATGTGTAGATACCAGGCAAGCCCGCCCCCACATTTCGACCTCATAGTTAGTTAAATCAGCTCTCGGCTCAGAAACGGCGCAGTACGGCTAACCTTGCTTTTCGCCACCTTCTGCGGCGTGCCACTGACAACCACCTTCTCGCCCAAATCCCCCGCCCCCGGGCCGATATCAATCACCCAGTCACTCTGCGCCACCACGCGCATTTCATGCTCCACAACCACCACCGTGTGCCCGGCGTCTACCAGATGATTCAGCTGGCTGAGCAAGCGGTCCACATCCCGTGGGTGCAGCCCGGTCGTCGGCTCATCCAACACATACAACGTGGCGCCTCGCGCGTTGCGTTGCAGCTCGGTCGCCAGCTTGATGCGCTGCGCCTCACCACCGGACAGTTCCGTCGCCGGCTGGCCCAAGCGCAAGTACCCCAGGCCGATATCGCGCAGCACCTGCAACGAACGCAACACGCCCGGTTGTTCGGCAAACACCTCGACCGCCTGCTCCACGGTCAGCGCCAGCACCTGGGCAATGTTCAAGCCCTGCCAGTTGATCGCCAGGGTTTCGGGGTTGTAGCGCGCCCCATGGCAGGTCGGGCATGGCGCATACACGCTGGGCATAAACAGCAGCTCAACGCTGACAAAACCCTCGCCCTCGCAATTGGGGCAGCGGCCTTTGGCGACGTTGAAGGAGAACTGCCCAGCATCGTAGTGGCGCTTCTTGGCCGCCTGCGTGGCGGCGAACAGTTTGCGCACGTTGTCGAACAGCCCGGTGTAGGTTGCCAGGTTGGAGCGCGGCGTGCGCCCGATAGGTTTCTGGTCTACTTGCACGAGCCGGCGGATCTGTTCCAGCCCGGCGCTGATACGCCCGCCGCTGGTTTGCGGGCTGTCGTCTTCCAGGCTGGGGTCTTCGTCACTTTCCACCACGCGACCCAGGCCCATACCTACCAGTTCCAGCAGTGCCTGGCTGACCAGGCTGGACTTGCCCGAGCCGGAAATTCCGGTCACCGCCGTGAAGCAACCCAACGGGAAATCCACGCTCAGGCCATTGAGGTTATTGCGCGTCACACCTTCGAGTTTCAGCCACCCGGAAGGCTCACGGCGCGACTGATTCGAAGGGCGCCGTTCGGCGAACAAATATTCACGCGTCTGCGAGGCCTTAACCTGCGCCAAACCGGCAGGCGGGCCGCTGTACAGCACTTGCCCGCCATGCTCGCCGGCAGCTGGCCCCACGTCGATCAGCCAATCGGCGCGGCGCATGGTTTCCAGGTCATGCTCCACCACAAACAGCGAATTGCCCGCCGCCTTCAAACGCTCGAGCGCAGTGAACAAGGCTTTCCCATCTGCCGGGTGCAGACCCGCCGATGGCTCATCCAGCACATAGATCACGCCGAACAACTGCGAGCCTAATTGCGTGGCCAGGCGCAGGCGCTGCAACTCCCCGGACGACAGCGTTGGCGTGCTGCGTTCCAGGGACAAATAGCCCAAGCCTAACTCGGTCAAGGTACTGACACGCTCGAGCAAATCCTGGGCAATGCGCTGGGCGGTAAGACGCTTTTCCACCGACAGTTTCATTTTGTCCTGCCCCGCCGCTACTGGGCGCAGCAGCTCGGCCAACTGCGACAGTGATAACTGCGACAACTCACCAATATCCACCCCGGCGAACTTCACCGACAGCGCCGCCTTGGTCAGCCGTTTGCCCTCGCACAACGGGCAGGCACTGCCTCGCATGAACTGCGACACGCGCTTTTTCATCAGCGCACTTTGGGTGTGGGTGAAGGTGTGCAAGATGTAGCTCCGCGCGCCGCTGAATGTGCCCTGGTAACTCGGCTCCAGCTTGCGCTTGAGTGCGTCGCGGGTCTGTTCAGGGGTGAAGCCTGCGTACACCGGCACGGTGGGGGTTTCTTCGGTGAACAGGATCCAGTCACGCTGCTTTTTCGGCAGCTCGCGCCAAGGGATATCCACGTCGTAACCCAGGGTCACGAGGATGTCGCGCAGGTTTTGCCCTTGCCAGGCCAACGGCCAGGACGCCACCGCGCGCTGGCGAATGGTCAATGAAGGGTCGGGCACCATCAGCGCCTCGGTCACTTCATACACCCGGCCCAGGCCATGGCACTGCGGGCATGCCCCTTGGGGCAGGTTCGGCGAAAAGTCCTCGGCGTACAGCATCGCCTGCCCCGGCGGGTAGCTGCCGGCGCGGGAGTACAGCATGCGGATCAGGCTCGACAAGGTGGTCACGCTGCCCACCGAAGAGCGCGCACTCGGTGTGCCGCGCTGCTGTTGCAGGGCCACGGCCGGTGGCAGGCCTTCGATGGCGTCCACATCCGGCACGCCGACTTGATCGATCAGGCGTCGCGCATAGGGCGCTACCGATTCGAAATAACGCCGCTGGGCCTCGGCATACACCGTGGAAAACGCCAAGGATGATTTGCCGGAACCCGAGACACCGGTGAACACCACCAGGGCATCCCGGGGGATGTCCACATCGACGTTGCGCAGGTTGTGTTCGCGGGCGCCGCGCACCCGCACAAAACCTGGGCGCTGGGCAGTGATCGTGGGAATGTTGCGCTGTGAAGTCATGGAAGACCTTATCGAGCAGTGAGCACGCTGCGCACCCGTTGCGTGAGGGCTTCGGGGCTGTAGGGCTTGCTCAGCAGATGAATGTCGGGGCTCAGCAGATGGTTGCTGGAGAGGATGTCGCGGGTGTGCCCGGAGGTGAATAGCACCGCCACCGGCGGCACTTGGGCGCGGGCCCATTCAGCCAGGTCGGTACTTTTGACCCGGCCGGGCATCACCACATCGGTAAAGATCAGGTCCGGCCGCACGCCACCCAGCAACGCGTGCATCGCACGGTCGCCGTCTACGGCGGTGAGCACGGTGTAGCCCGACTGCTCGAGCAAATCCACCACTGTCACACGCACGTCAGCATTGTCCTCGACCACCAGGATCGTCTCCTGGCCCCCCGTATGCGGCACGGGGTCAACCTCGGTGTCGTGGCTTTCCTCGCCGAGGCTGCGCGGGAAATACATCTGCACCACCGTGCCTCTGCCCTCCTCGCTCCACACCTCCACATGCCCGCCGCTTTGGCGCACAAAACCAAACACCATGCTCAGGCCAAGGCCGGTGCCGTGGCCCTCACGCTTGGTGGTAAAAAAAGGCTCGAACACCCGCGCCAGGATCGCCGCCGACATGCCCCTGCCGATATCCGTGACGGCCAGGCGCACGTACTCGCCTGGCTGGAGGCTCTTACCTGCACAGTCGTCGGGGTTGAGGATGATGTTTTCGCCGGTAATGCGGATCACGCCCTCGCCTTGCATGGCATCGCGGGCATTGATCGCCAGGTTGAGCAGCGCGTTTTCCAACTGGTTGCGGTCGACGTTGATGCACCAGGAGTCCTGGGGCAGCTGCACATCAATGCGGATGGTTTCGCCCAACGCACGCTGCAGCAGTTCGCCCAACCCGGCGTAAATGCGCTGAGGGTTATAGACGGCCGGCGACAGCGGTTGACGGCGGGCAAAGGCCAGCAGTTGCGAGGACAGTTTGGCGCCGCGCTCCACCGCCGCGATGGCCGCTGTGACACGCCGCTGCACCTGGGCGTTTTCCGGTTCATGCCGGGCCAGCAGGTGCAGGTTGCCGGCGATCACTTGCAGTAGGTTGTTGAAGTCGTGGGCCACGCCGCCGGTGAGGCCGCCAATGGCTTCAAGCTTCTGCGATTGGCGCAGTTGCGCTTCGGCGGCGGAACGCGCCTGCACTTCGGCAGCCACGCGTTGCTCCAGGTTATGGGTCAATTCCTGGCGCAAGCGCTCGGAGTTCACGTGTGCAGTGGTCTCCACCACAATCGCCAGCACGCCGGCCGGTTGCTGATTATCGCCGGCGATGGGGCTGTAATAAAGGTCCATCCACACATCTTCAGGCTTGCCATTGCGCAGCAGGACCAGTTCTTTGTTGTTGAACGACAGCGTGCCGCCCGCCAGGCAAGTGTCCAGCACATAGCGGTTGAACTCGGCCACTTCCGGCCAGCCCTGCTCCACGGGCGTACCGAGCAAATACGGGTGCCGCCCGCCGGCAAGCACCGAATAGCTGTCGTTGTAGATCATGTGCCCCGCCGGACCCCAGAGCATCACCATCGGTATGGGCGAGGCCAGCATCATCTGCACGTTGCAGGCCAGGCAGGTGCTCCAGCTGTCGATCGGGCCCAGGTCAGTGCTCGACCAATCGAAGGCACAAATACGCCGGGCCATTTCACCGGACCAGCCTTCACAGCCGTAGGGGTTAGATAAAAATTGCATCGGTTGGCTCTGTGCAAAGAGAGGGCAGTCGCAAGTTTTGGAGCACGCCAGCAGCAGATGGTTTCACTGGGTATACGTTAGGGGGTAATGCCGGCAAAAACCACTGGCCTCAGTGAAAATCTCGGCTACGCACGTGAATGCCTTCCAACAGCGGCGTCAGGTCGCTCAGGCGCCCGGCAATCAGGTGCCGCACCTCGCCTACCGCCTCCCAGCGCCCGTCGACTTTTAATAGCCGCGAACCGACCAGCGCCTGGCGTTGACGCTCGGCCAGGTCGCGCCAGACCACCACATTGAGGTTGCCGAACTCATCTTCCAGGGTGACGAAGGTCACCCCACTGGCGGTGCCCGGGCGTTGTCGGCCGGTGACCAGCCCCGCGACGCTGACATTGCGCCCATGCTCCACCGCCATCAGTTCAAGGGAGCTGCGGCAGCGGCGCTTACGCAACTCAGCACGCAGCAACGCCAGCGGGTGCGGGCCGAGGGTGGTGCCGACCGTGGCGTAGTCGGCGTGCAGGTCTTCGCCGACCGTGGGTGCCGGCAGCTCCACCATCGCCTCGTCGGGGCTGGGCAAACCAGCAAACAGCCCGAGTTGTTTGTGCACGCCCGCCACCTCCCAACGCGCCTTGTGCCGGTTGCCGGCCAGGGCGCGCAAGGCGCCCGAGTCCGCCAGCAACGCCTGGGCGCGGGCATCCAGCCCGGCGCGTTCGTCGAGGTCGGCAATGTCGCCGAACGAGCCGCCCTGGCGGGCCGCTTCGATCGCCCGCGACACGGCAGAGGGCCGTGTCGGGGAGCAGTGTGGGCGAC
>NZ_UYXQ01000058.1 GCF_900624995.1 Pseudomonas antarctica | reverse complement strand
AGAGCCTTGGCAAGATGAGGTTTATTTGCTTACGGGATGATGTGCATGTTTGCACTTTGACCTATAAATGGCCTGCTTGTTTTCTACCCGTTTTCAGTAGGGTGACTTCTTGAGTTTGACCCACTAGAATGCATGCCCTTGATTCTGGGGTCGGAAACGGCCGGCTAACGTCTGTGCAACGAGGAATATCCATGCAAGTTTCTGTTGAAAATACTACTGCTATCGAGCGCCGCCTGAGCATCACCGTGCCGGCAGAGCGTATTGAGACTGCGGTCAACAAGCGTCTGCAGCAGACTGCCCAAAAGGCCAAGATCGCTGGTTTCCGTCCAGGCAAAGTGCCGATGAGTGAAATCAAGCGTCGTTTTGGTGCCGATGCGCGTCAGGAAGCTGTAGGCGACGTGATCCAGGCTTCGTTCTACGAAGCGGTTGTCGAGCACAAGCTGAACCCGGCTGGCTCGCCTTCGATCGAGCCTAAGTCCCTGGAAGCAGGCAAAGACCTGGAATACGTCGCTACTTTCGAAGTGTTCCCGGAATTCACCGTTGCCGGTTTCGACGACATCGCGGTAGAGCGCCTGAGCGCTGACGTGGCTGATGCCGACCTGGACAACATGCTGGAAGTCCTGCGCAAGCAGAACACGCGTTTCGAAGTGGCCGATCGTGCTGCCCAGAGCGAAGACCAGTTGAACATCGATTTCGTTGGCAAGGTTGACGGCGAAGTATTCGCTGGCGGCTCCGCTAAGGGTACTCAGCTGGTGCTGGGTTCCAACCGCATGATCCCTGGCTTCGAAGACGGCCTGGTTGGCGCCAAAGCCGGCGAAGAACGCGTTCTGAACCTGACGTTCCCGGCTGACTACCAGAACCTGGACCTGGCCGGCAAGGCCGCCGAGTTCACCGTGACGGTCAACAGTGTCTCCGAGCCTAAGCTGCCAGAACTGAACGAAGAATTCTTCGCTCAATTCGGCATCAAGGAAACCGGTATCGAAGGCTTCCGCACCGAAGTTCGCAAGAACATGGAGCGTGAGCTGCGTCAAGCCATCAAGTCCAAGGTTAAGAATCAGGTTATGGACGGTCTGCTGGCTGCCAACCCGATCGAAGTGCCTAAGGCTCTGCTGTCCAACGAAGTGGATCGCCTGCGCGTGCAAGCGGTTCAGCAGTTTGGTGGCAACATCAAGCCTGACCAACTGCCGGCCGAGCTGTTCGAAGAGCAAGCCAAGCGTCGCGTTGTGCTGGGTTTGGTCGTGGCTGAAGTGGTCAAGCAATTCGACCTCAAGCCTGACGAAGATCGCGTTCGCGAAATGATCCAGGAAATGGCTTCGGCCTACCAAGAGCCTGAGCAGGTTGTGGCTTGGTACTACAAGAACGACCAGCAGCTGAACGAAGTACGTTCGGTTGTGCTGGAAGAACAAGTTGTGGATACTGTTCTGCAGAAGGCTAAGGTGACCGACAAAGCGGTCTCTTACGAAGAAGCAGTCAAACCGGCGGAAGCAGCACAAGCCGACTGATTGTCCAACTCGTTCGAAATACAACCATAAGCCAGCCTCGCGCTGGCTTATGCGTTTTCAAGACATGACTATTTGGGAGTAACTGCAGAGCATGTTCCGTAATTCCTATATTCAGCAGAACTCTGATATCCAGGCCGCTGGCGGCCTGGTCCCGATGGTTGTCGAGCAATCTGCTCGTGGCGAACGCGCCTATGACATCTACTCGCGCCTGCTCAAGGAACGAGTGATCTTTCTGGTCGGCCCTGTAGAGGACTACATGGCCAACCTGATCTGCGCGCAACTGCTGTTCCTTGAAGCGGAAAACCCGGACAAGGACATCCATCTTTACATTAACTCCCCGGGCGGTTCGGTAACGGCTGGCATGTCGATCTACGACACCATGCAGTTTATCAAGCCAAACGTGTCGACCACCTGTATCGGTCAGGCGTGCAGCATGGGTGCGTTCCTGCTCACCGCGGGTGCCGAGGGCAAGCGTTACTGCCTGCCTAACTCGCGCGTGATGATTCACCAGCCGCTGGGCGGTTTCCAGGGTCAGGCGTCGGATATCGAAATTCACGCCAAGGAAATCCTGTTTATTCGTGAGCGCCTCAACACGTTGATGGCCAAGCACAGCGGGCACACCCTGGAAGAAATCGAACGCGATACCAATCGTGACAACTTCATGAGTGCAGAAGCAGCGCGCGCCTATGGGTTGATCGATGCAGTGATCGAAAAGCGCCCCGCTTAATATAAGCACCTCAAAATAGGGCTGGTCGGCATGTCCGACCACCGGCGGGCTTGAAAAAGCCCGCATAAGCCTTCATCTTGTGTTGCAAGCCTATCGGATTTGGATCGAACGAATGACTGACACCCGCAACGGCGAGGACAACGGCAAGCTGCTCTATTGCTCCTTCTGCGGCAAAAGCCAGCATGAAGTACGCAAATTGATTGCCGGCCCCTCGGTGTTTATCTGCGACGAGTGCGTCGACCTGTGCAATGACATCATCCGCGAGGAGGTGCAGGAAGCCCAGGCCGAGAGCAGCGCGCATAAATTGCCTTCGCCTAAAGAAATCAGCGGCATCCTTGATCAGTATGTGATTGGTCAAGAGCGTGCAAAGAAGGTTCTGGCCGTAGCGGTGTACAACCACTACAAGCGCTTGAACCAGCGTGACAAAAAAGGTGACGAAGTAGAGCTCGGCAAGAGCAACATCTTGCTGATCGGTCCTACAGGCTCGGGTAAAACCTTGCTTGCAGAAACCCTCGCTCGCCTACTGAACGTTCCGTTCACTATCGCTGACGCCACCACCCTCACCGAGGCTGGTTATGTCGGTGAAGACGTCGAGAACATCATTCAGAAACTGCTGCAGAAGTGCGATTACGACGTAGAGAAGGCCCAGATGGGTATTGTCTACATCGACGAAATCGACAAGATTTCGCGCAAGTCCGACAACCCGTCGATCACCCGGGACGTTTCCGGCGAAGGCGTGCAGCAGGCCCTGTTGAAGCTGATCGAAGGCACGGTTGCTTCTGTACCGCCACAAGGCGGCCGCAAGCACCCGCAGCAGGAATTCCTTCAGGTTGATACGCGCAACATCCTGTTCATCTGTGGCGGTGCATTCTCCGGTCTGGAGAAGGTTATTCAGCAGCGTTCCACGCGTGGCGGCATCGGTTTTGGTGCGGAAGTGCGCAGCAAGGAAGAAGGCAAGAAGGTGGGCGAGTCCCTGCGTGAAGTCGAGCCTGACGATTTGGTCAAATTCGGTCTGATCCCGGAATTCGTTGGCCGTCTGCCGGTTCTGGCCACGTTGGACGAGCTGGATGAGGCTGCTTTGATTCAGATCCTCACCGAGCCGAAAAACGCCCTGACCAAGCAATACGCCAAATTGTTCGAGATGGAAGGTGTAGACCTCGAGTTCCGTACCGATGCACTCAAATCAGTGGCCAAGCGGGCACTGGAGCGCAAGACCGGTGCGCGTGGTTTGCGCTCGATCCTCGAAGGCGTGTTGCTCGACACCATGTATGAAATCCCCTCGCAGTCCGAGGTGAGTAAAGTGGTGATCGACGAAAGCGTTATCGAAGGCAAGTCCAAGCCGCTGTATATCTACGAAAACAGTGAGCCGACTGCCAAGGCTGCACCAGACGCGTAAGCGTTTAGCTGTCGCACTACAAGCAAGGGGCCTTTCGGGGCCCCTTCTTTTTTAACGGCGTTTTTTCAAACGGGTTTTTATTTCGCGTTTATTCATGCGTTTAAGTGCTGGCATTGAGCTTGTTTTTTTTGCATGCAGCCCCCATCTTGTTTTCAAGCTTACTTTTCAACTGTCATAGAGGCGAAATCATGAAGACAACCATCGAATTGCCTCTCCTGCCGTTGCGTGATGTCGTCGTCTATCCGCACATGGTTATCCCGCTGTTCGTGGGGCGCGAGAAGTCTATCGAAGCCCTCGAGGCCGCGATGACGGGCGACAAGCAGATCCTGCTGTTGGCCCAGAAGAATCCAGCTGATGATGATCCAGGCGAAGAAGCCCTGTATCGGGTCGGTACCATTGCTACTGTCCTGCAATTGCTCAAGCTGCCCGACGGCACCGTCAAGGTGTTGGTGGAAGGCGAGCAGCGTGGCGCGGTGGAACGTTTCATGGAGGTGGATGGCCACCTGCGCGCCGAAGTCGCACTGATCGACGAAGTCGAAGCCCCTGAGCGCGAATCTGAAGTATTTGTGCGCAGCCTGCTCTCGCAATTCGAGCAGTATGTGCAGTTGGGCAAGAAAGTCCCGGCTGAAGTCCTGTCATCTCTCAATAGCATTGATGAGCCGAGTCGCCTGGTCGATACCATGGCTGCGCACATGGCGCTGAAAATCGAGCAGAAGCAAGACATCCTTGAAATCATCGACCTGTCGGCCCGTGTCGAACACGTGTTGGCACTGCTGGATGGCGAGATCGACCTGCTACAGGTTGAGAAGCGTATCCGTGGTCGAGTGAAGAAACAAATGGAGCGCAGTCAGCGCGAGTACTACCTGAATGAGCAGATGAAGGCCATTCAGAAAGAACTCGGCGACAGCGAGGAAGGCCACAACGAAATCGAAGAGCTGAAGAAGCGCATCGATGCCGCCGGCCTGCCGAAAGACGCCCTGACGAAGGCTACCGCTGAGCTGAACAAGCTCAAGCAAATGTCGCCGATGTCGGCCGAAGCCACCGTGGTTCGCTCCTACATCGATTGGCTGGTGCAGGTGCCGTGGAAGGCCCAGACCAAAGTGCGCCTGGACTTGGCTCGTGCCGAAGATATCCTTGATGCCGACCACTACGGCCTCGAAGAAGTCAAAGAGCGCATCCTCGAATACCTCGCCGTGCAGAAGCGCGTGAAGAAAATTCGTGGCCCGGTACTGTGCTTGGTCGGTCCTCCAGGTGTCGGTAAAACGTCCCTGGCGGAGTCTATCGCCAGCGCCACTAACCGTAAATTTGTGCGAATGGCCCTCGGTGGTGTGCGTGATGAAGCGGAAATTCGTGGTCATCGCCGGACTTACATCGGATCGATGCCAGGAAGATTGATTCAAAAGATGACAAAGGTGGGGGTGCGCAACCCGCTGTTCCTGCTCGATGAAATCGACAAGATGGGCAGTGACATGCGTGGCGATCCGGCCTCGGCGTTGCTTGAAGTGCTCGACCCTGAGCAGAACCATAATTTCAACGACCATTACCTGGAAGTCGACTACGACTTGTCCGACGTAATGTTCCTGTGCACCTCCAACTCCATGAACATTCCACCCGCCTTGTTGGATCGGATGGAGGTGATTCGTCTGCCCGGTTACACCGAAGACGAGAAGATTAACATTGCCGTCAAATACCTCGCGCCCAAGCAGATTTCGGCCAATGGCCTGAAAAAAAGCGAGATCGAATTTGAGGTCGAAGCGATCCGTGACATCGTGCGCTACTACACTCGCGAGGCTGGTGTACGTGGGCTCGAGCGGCAAATCGCGAAGATTTGCCGCAAGGCCGTCAAAGAGCACTCACTGGAAAAACGCTTCTCGGTGAAGGTGGGTGCTGACGCCTTGGAACACTTCTTGGGGGTGAAAAAATTCCGTTATGGCCTGGCTGAACAGCAGGACCAGGTAGGGCAGGTGACTGGCCTGGCATGGACCCAGGTGGGCGGCGAATTACTGACCATCGAGGCTGCGGTAATTCCGGGCAAAGGCCAATTGATCAAGACCGGTTCTTTGGGCGATGTGATGGTCGAATCGATCACCGCCGCGCAGACTGTGGTGCGCAGCCGCGCCAAGAGCCTGGGGATCCCCCTGGACTTCCACGAGAAGCATGACACTCACATCCATATGCCGGAAGGGGCTACCCCGAAAGACGGCCCTAGCGCTGGCGTAGGCATGTGCACGGCCTTGGTGTCGGCATTGACTGGCATTCCTGTGCGAGCCGATGTAGCAATGACCGGTGAAATTACCCTGCGTGGTCAGGTATTGGCCATCGGTGGCCTGAAAGAGAAATTGCTCGCAGCACATCGAGGCGGAATCAAGACGGTGATCATTCCAGAAGAGAATGTTCGCGACTTGAAGGAGATTCCTGACAACATCAAGCAGGATCTTCAGATTAAACCGGTTAAATGGATTGACGAGGTCCTGCAAATTGCGCTGCAATACGCGCCGGAGCCCTTGCCGGATGTGGCTCCGGAGATTGTCGCGAAGGATGAAAAACGCGAGTCTGATTCCAAGGAAAGAATTAGCACGCATTAATGCGATTAAGCCGGATGGCTTCCTTGACAGCTTTTTAGAGCCCTTGTTATAAAGCGGCTCTTAAGTGTCTGTAGGCTATCCAGCACTGGTTTTTGCTTTCACCAAAAAACTTAGAATCATACTCAATAGATATATAAGGGGACTTAGAGTGAACAAGTCGGAACTGATTGATGCTATCGCCGCATCCGCTGATATCCCGAAAGCTGCTGCTGGCCGTGCGCTGGACGCAGTAATCGAATCCGTCACTGGCGCTCTGAAGGCCGGCGACTCCGTAGTGCTGGTAGGCTTCGGTACTTTCTCTGTGACGGACCGCCCAGCTCGCACTGGCCGTAACCCACAGACTGGCAAAGCACTGCAAATCGCTGCTGCCAAAAAACCAGGTTTCAAAGCCGGTAAGGCCCTGAAAGAAGCCGTTAACTAAGCTTCGCTCAAGCCTTACCTACCCGGGTCAGACGCAGGTCTGGCCTGGCAGCGGAGCGGCAGCTGGCCCAAGTATCCATCGGGTCGCCACGCCGGGGGTATGGGTTCAAACCCCCGTCCGCTCCGCCAGTTACGAGAAGGCGCATCCTCGGATGCGCCTTTCTTCTATCCGGACTCTACCCACGCTCCACGGTTGCCTAATTCTTGAAGATCAACCGTTTCTGGGGGACGCATGCTGCAGAATATCAGGGACAATTCACAAGGCTGGATTGCCAAAACTATTATCGGGATCATCGTCGCATTGATGGCGTTCACCGGTATCGAGGCTATTTTTCAGGCTTCGACCAACAACAAGCAGGACGTGGCCAAGGTTAACGGTGAAGAGATCACCCAAACCGAATTGAGCCAGGCCGTCGACATGCAACGTCGCCAGCTGATGCAACAGCTGGGCAAGGATTTCGATGCTTCTTTGCTGGACGAAAAACTGCTGCGCGATGCGGCCCTCAAAGGGCTGATTGATCGCAAACTGTTGCTGCAAGGTGCTGCTGATTCGAAGTTCGGCTTCTCGGAAGCGGCGCTCGATCAGGTGATCCTGCAGACGCCGGAGTTCCAAGTGGACGGCAAGTTCAGCGCCGAACGCTTTGATCAGGTGATCCGTCAACTGGGCTATAGCCGTATGCAATTCCGTCAGATGCTGACCCAGGAAATGCTGATCGGCCAGGTTCGCGCAGGTCTCGCCGGCAGCGGTTTCGTCACCGACGCCGAGGTACTGGCATTCGCCCGTCTGGAAAAACAGACCCGCGATTTCGCCACCGTCAACATCAAGGCCAACCCTGCGGCGGTGAAGCTCACCGACGACGAGGTCAAGGCTTACTACGAGCAGCACGCCAAAGAGTTCATGACCCCGGACCAGGTGGTCATCAACTATCTGGAACTGAAGAAGTCGTCCTTCTTCGACCAGGTTACCGTCAAGGACGATGAACTGCAGGCTGCCTATCAGAAAGAAACCGCCAACCTCGCTGAGCAGCGTCGGGCGGCGCACATTCTGATTGAAGTCAACGACAAGACTACCGACGCGCAAGCCAAGGCCAAGATCGAAGAAATCCAGGCACGCCTGGCCAAGGGTGAGAAGTTCGAAGCCCTGGCCAAGGAATTCTCCCAGGATCCAGGCTCGGCCAATAATGGCGGCGACCTTGGTTTTGCCGGCCCTGGCGTCTACGATCCGGACTTCGAAACGGCCCTGTACGCGTTGAACAAAGACCAGGTTTCGGCTCCGGTACGCACCACCTTCGGTTGGCACTTGATCAAGCTGTTGGGCGTTGAAGCACCCCAAGTGCCATCGTTTGCCAGCCTGAAAGACAAGCTGACCCGTGAGTTGAAGACCCAGCAGGTTGAGCAGCGCTTTGTCGACGCCTCCAAGCAATTGGAAGATGCGGCCTTCGAAGCGTCCGACCTGGCTCAGCCGGCGTCTGACCTGAAGCTGAC
This sequence comes from Pseudomonas antarctica, assembly GCF_900624995.1. Classification (GTDB taxonomy): domain Bacteria; phylum Pseudomonadota; class Gammaproteobacteria; order Pseudomonadales; family Pseudomonadaceae; genus Aquipseudomonas; species Aquipseudomonas antarctica. Next base: position 15,481 of record NZ_UYXQ01000058.1, on the reverse strand, counting down.
CGTGCACACCTCGGCGCCGTTCGGCCGTGAGGGTGGCGAAGGCGTAACGGCAAATCGCGCCGTGGTCACCGCAGCGTTCAGCCCGGAAGTACTGGATGAGGGTGCCAACAGCACCGCCATTGAGCTGGACCCTGAAACCATCATCGTGCTGCGTGCGAAAGAGCATCTGAAGCCGACGCAACTGCCACTGGAAAGCGTCTCTGCCGCGATCCGTGCGCAGATGACCAAGGAGCGCGCCAGCGCGGCGGCCAAGGCGCACGCTGACGAGTTGATCGCCAGCCTGCGCGATGGCAAGACCCCGTTGAACCAGCCGATCGATGGCCAGGCCTGGAAAGTCACTGAAGCGGCTACCCGTAGCCAGGAATCGATTGACCCTGCCGTGCTGCAAGCCCTGTTCCGCATGCCTAAGCCTGCGGCCAAGGACAAGCCGACCTTCACCACGGTGACCCTGGCTGACGGTAGCCTGGTAATCGTGCGCTTGAACGGCGTTAACGAAGCCGCTGCGCCAACGGACGAAGAAAAGGCGCAATACCGCCGCTTCCTCGCTTCGCGTATTGGCCAGCAAGACTTCGCGGCTTACCGCAAGCAGTTGGAAACCAAGGCTGACATTAAGAAGTTCTGATGTTGGTTTGAAATAAAAAGCCCCCGGCCTGAAAAGACCGGGGTTTTTTTTAGCTGCGATTTAGGCTGCCAGCCAGGGCCAACAGCATCAGCAGAACAACCGCCCACGGGAAGCTTGCGACGCCACAGCCTTGCAGCAACACCCCTGCGACCAAGCCGCCGCCGGCGATACCCAGGTTTCGACGCGGTCATTCGCACCGGCAAGCCGCAAGATTCGCGTTTGATGGCGCGTCACCTGGGGCATTTCCAACTGGTGTTGGTCGGCACCCCGGAATGCTTCAGCCAATATGGCACCCCTCAACAGCCCCAGGACTTGAGCGGCCACGCCTGCCTGCGGCATAAGTTCTGTACCACCGGCAAGCTGGAACCCTGGCCGTTGCGCAACATACCCGGCTCAATTGAGGCTACCTTGCGCGCACCGCTGGTCAGTACCACCATCGAATCCCTCAACCATGTGGTGCACGAAGGGTTGGGCATTGCCTGCCTGCCGGACTTCATGGTCAATCAGGCCGTGCGTGAAGGGCGCTTGCAAAGGGTGTTGGACGACCCTCTCGACCACCGTGGAAGCTTTTGGATGTTATGGCCAGCAAGTCGCCATGCTTCGGCCAAATTGCGCGTGTTTATTGACCATATGTGTGCCGGGCTTTTTCCGGCAGGCACCGTCCTGTAGGCTTGTGACGTTTTACCGACAGGAATGCGCGCGCCAAGGCCTCGTTCTGTTGCACAATACCGCCCTGACTGTTTTCCTCAGGATTTTCGATGTCGACATCATTTCACGTGCGTAGCCTCGGGTTGGCGCTGGTGCTGGCGGGCGCCGCGGGCTGCTCGTCACCCAAGACCGCTATTTATGAACATGAGAGTTTCGACGACTCCGGTACGTTCTCCCGTGATTACCCGGTCAGCGATGTGGCGGCCTGTGAAGCGGCGCGGCGTGCGTTGTTGAGCCAGGGTTACATCATCACCAGCAGCGATCCGAAGCTGGTCGTGGGTAACAAGAGCTTCCAGCAGACGGGCGAGACCCATCTGCAGATCAGCTTCAACGTAGTGTGTGCCGATGATGGCAAAGGCAATAACCACTCGACGATGTTTGCCAACGCCTTGCAGGATCGCTACGCGCTGAAGAAGGTCAACAACTCCGCAAGCCTGGGGGTGGGCGTGTTGGGCTCGGTGTCGATGCCGATTGGCTCTACCGATGACTCGATGGTCAAAGTGGCGAGCGAGACGGTCTCGGCGCCGAAGTTTTACGATCGTTACTTTGCGTTGGTGGAGGTGTTCCTGCCGCAGGAAGTGAAGAAGGCAGCGCATATTCCCGAGAAGCCCAAGGCGGACCTCGGTGTGCCAGAACCCAAAGCGGCGCCGGTAGCGGAAAAGGTCGAGGCACCCAAGACAGAACCGGCAGCGCCTGCCGCTTCGGAGCCGCTGGCACCGCCGACTGAGACAGCGCCGATTGCTCCGCAGGCCGAGCCCGAGCCCGAGCCGACGCCGACGCCGACGCCAACGCCAACCAATACGACCTTGCCGGCACCGACAGAGTCAATTGCGCCTCTGCCAGCGCCCGCGCCGTAACTCACACCGCTACGGGGTTCGCCTTGTCGACGTTAATCCCGTAGCGGCTGATTGCCTCACTGATTTTGTCACGGCCGATCAGCCCATCGTCAGCTAATGCTTTCAGCGCCGCCAGCGCGATGAAGTGGCGATCCACCTCAAAGAATTCGCGCAAGGTTTCCCGGGTATCCGATTGCCCAAAGCCATCTGTGCCCAGAGCCACGAAGCGGCGGCCGTGGACGCAGGGGCGAATCTGGTCGGCGAATAACTTCATGTAGTCCGTCGCCACCACCACCGGCCCGGTCTGCCCGACGAGGCTTTCTTCTACGTAACTCACGCGTGGCTCACTGTCTGGGTGCAGCAGGTTCCAGCGCTCCACCGCCTGCCCGTCACGGCGCAGCTCGGTCAGGCTGGTGACGCTCCACACATCGCTGTGGATAGCGAAGTCTTTTTCGAGCAATGCAGCGGCGGCGATCACTTCTCGCAGGATCGAACCGCTGCCCATCAATTGCACCTGCGCGTGCGGGTGGTTGCTCAGTCGATACATGCCTTTGAGAATCCCATCCTCAACGCCTGCGGGCATCGCCGGGTGTGGGTAATTTTCGTTAAGCAGAGTGATGTAGTAGTAAATATCCTCCTGCTCGACATACATGCGCCGCATGCCCTCACGAATGATCACCGCCAGCTCGTAGGCAAACGTTGGGTCATACGACACACAGCACGGGATCACCGACGACAGGATGTGGCTGTGGCCGTCGTCATGCTGCAAGCCTTCGCCCATCAACGTGGTGCGCCCGGCTGTAGCGCCGAGCAGGAACCCGCGTGCGCGCGCATCACCCGCCGCCCACGCCAGGTCGCCGACGCGCTGGAAGCCAAACATCGAGTAGAAAATGTAGAACGGCACGGTCATCAGGCCGTGGTTACTGTAGGACGTACTCGCCGCGATCCACGAGGAAATGGCGCCGGATTCATTCAGGCCTTCCTGCATGATCTGCCCGTCCTTGCTCTCCTTGTAGTAGCTCAGTTGCCCGGCATCCTGCGGGGTGTAGAGCTGGCCCACAGCAGAGTGGATGCCGATCTGACGGAACAGGCTTTCCATGCCGAAGGTGCGCGACTCATCCGGCACGATGGGTACGATCAGCTTGGCCAGGTGCGCATCCTTGAGCAGCGTGCCGAGGATGCGCACGAACGCCATAGTCGTAGAGATGGCGCGGTCGCCGGTGTCTTTGAGCTGGTTTGCAAACGCGCTCAGTTCGGGGATCTGCAAAGAGTCGACGGCACTGTGGCGCACGGGTACGTAGCCGCCCAAGGCCTGACGGCGGGCGGCGAAGTAGCGCGCTTCTTCGCTGTCGGCAGCCGGCTTTAGGTAAGGGATGTCGTCGAGCTGATCGTCGGCCACTTCCAACCCGAAGCGGTCGCGGAAGGCTTTTACCGCGTCGGCGCCCATCTTTTTCAACTGGTGGTTGATGTTCTGGCCTTCACCGGCTTCACCCATGCCAAAGCCCTTGACGGTCTTGGCCAGGATTACCGTGGGCTGGTCCTTGTGACGCACAGCGGCTGCGTAGGCGTTGTAGACCTTGTCCGGGTCATGACCGCCGCGTGAGAGTTTCCAGATTTCGGCGTCGGACATGTCCGCAACCAGCGCCAGTAACTCGGTGTATTTGCCGAAGAAATGTTCGCGCACATAGGCGCCGTTCTGCGATTTGTAGTTTTGATAGTCGCCGTCCACGCATTCCATCATGCGTTGGCGCAGCAGGCCGCTGTGGTCCTTTTCCAGCAGTGCGTCCCAGCCACCGCCCCAGATCACCTTGATCACATTCCAACCGGCGGCGCGGTACAGGCTTTCGAACTCCTGGATCACTTTGGCATTGCCGCGCACCGGGCCGTCCAGGCGTTGCAGGTTGCAGTTGACCACGAAGATCAGGTTGTCGAGTTTCTCGCGGCCGGCCATGGAGATGGCGGCGAGAGATTCCGGCTGGTCCATCTCGCCATCACCGAGAAATGCCCACACTTTGCGGCCCTGGTGCTGCTTGAGGTGGCGAAATTCCAGGTACCGCATAAAGCGCGCCTGGTAGGCGGCGGTGATCGGTCCGAGTCCCATGGACACCGTAGGAAATTGCCAGAAGTCCGGCATCAGCCGTGGGTGCGGGTAGGAGGACAAACCTTCGCCGCCGGCTTCACGACGGAAGTTGTCCAACTGCGCTTCGCTGATGCGGCCTTCAAGGTAGGCGCGGCCGTAGATGCCCGGGGAGGAGTGGCCTTGGATGTACACCAGGTCGCCGTCGAACGTGTCGGTACGGCCACGGAAAAAGTGGTCAAAGCCTACGTCATACAGCACGGCGGCTGATGCATAGGTCGCGATATGCCCACCGACACCGGAATGTTTGCCCGCACGCAGCACCATGGCCATGGCGTTCCAGCGGATAAACGCATTGGTGCACCGCTCAATGGCCAGGTTGCCGGGGTAGGGCAGTTGGCGCTCGACCGCAATGGTATTGACGTAGGGGGTGGTCACCCGCCCGTAGAAGTCGCCATGGCGCGCAACGTCGAAATCCAGCAACTGATCAATCAGGTAGTGGGCGCGCGGGCGGCCTTCGGTGGACAGCACCGATTCGATGGACTCCAGCCACTCGCGGGTTTCCTGTGGATCGTCGTCCAGTATCACTGCGTTATTGGGGGTCATGTGAGGCTCCAGGTGGGCGGATTTCAAGCGGCGAGCTCCTTGTGGGAGCAGTGCCAATGTAGTTGCAATTGCAACTACATGCCTGAATCTAGCGCGAGATGAGCTACTATTGCAACCTTCTTGAAATTCCCCGGATGGTGTTGCATGTCGTCGAAAGAGCCTGATGTATGGTTTCGTTTTGTCAGGGCCCACAGGACGGTCATCCGTGAGATCGAGCGCCGCTTGGCTGAGGCGGACCTGCCGCCTTACGCTTGGTATGACGCGCTGTGGGGCCTGGAGAGTGGCCCCGACGGCACGCGCCGTATGCACGAATTGGCCGACGTGCTGGCGATCGAGCGCTACAACCTGACACGCCTGGTGGACCGCCTGGAAAAGGACGGCCTGGTCGTGCGTTCGCGTTCTGACGGCGACGGTCGGGCAGCGTTTGTCTCGATCACCGACGCCGGCCGGGTGTTGCGTAAAAAGATGTGGAAAATCTACGAAAGTACAGTGGATGAGTTGTTCCTGTCGCACATCGAGCCCGAGCAGCGCCAGCTGTTTGCCGATACGTTGGAGCGTACGGCGGGGTTGGCCGTGGAGGCGGGTGTGCAGGTTCGAACGCGACGCAAGACCTGAGATGCATTCCAGTTCATTTGAGTGAGTATCTCGTCATCGCTGTTTGCACCTGCTGTGCATCGACACGCCCTTCATCCGCCAACGCCCTTAACGCTGATACCACAATCCAATAACGGCTCGGCGCAGATGCCTGCACCGAGCCTGCGCCCAGCGCCACAAATGGCGCGCCTACATACGGCGCCAACTGATCAACAATCGGCTGCGGATAACCGGTGACAGCAATCACCGGCGCCGTACTCCCGGCCAGACATTCACGCAAATGGCAGCTGTGTTCGACGGCCATGGGATGCAGCCGATTCCAGCACGCAGCGGCCGCGGCCTCGCGGGCCAGTCGTGTGTAGCTGGGGCAACTCCACACCTCTGCCATGACGTTCCAGTCCTGCTCCAGCAGGTGCGCAGCGTGTGCTACCTCGCCTAATGCGCGCCCCGCGCCGAGCAATCGCACATCTCCCACATGACCACGCCGGGTCGGGTACATGCCCTTGAGTACGTCCTCACGGCCCTGCGTATCCAGCGTCACGGTGCTCTCCTGATCATGCAGCGCCAGGTAATAAAAACCCGGCTGGCCGTCGACATACAACGTGCGCAACCCGGCCAGCACAATCGCGCGGGCTTCCTCGCCCGAGGCCGGATCATACGGCGTGCAACGTGGGTGGGTAGCCAGCCAGAGCGGCAGGGACGGTTGCGCGCCCTTGGGCCAAGGCGACGGCTGGCTTTCGATGTCGTTGCAAAGAATGCCGCGTTGCGCGGTCGCGTCCGACAACGCACACAATTGCGCCGACGACGCTGCGCTGTGCAGGTAAAGCAGCGGTTTTTCGTCGGTATTACGCGCGAACCAGGTGGGCCAGCTACCCACGCGTCGGCTGCGTGATTGGCCGCGAATAACCCAGGCTTGCCGGCTGAATTCCAGGGTATTGGCCATGGTCATCACGGTGTACAACGGCGAACTGCGCGAGGGTTCGGCAGCGTTCAGTGCGTCAATACACAGCTGCGCAGCATTTGCGGTAGAGGCGAGCATGGGTAGAAACTCCAGGCAACAGAACGTCGTACCCTAATGGAAATATGGTTGCATATGCAATGATTGCAATTGCACCTCAAGCGCCGAGTGCTAAATCAACGCTGCGCTGCTACGTTTAATCTGCAAGTGCAGGAACGTCATGACGCTGACATTTTTTCGTCATCACGGCACTTTAGGCTGGCAGCGCAGGTCATTAATTGGCAGCTGCTTTAAACCCACAAGGAGTCAACCATGGACGATTACCAAGAAGAACTGCTGGAGTACCACGCGTTTGAATTGGATCCGCTGGATCCGGTCGATGACGCCACCGAGCTGTAATACTGACTTCAGGCGGAATGCCGCTGACTGCGGCGAAATTCCCCTGGGGTCTGGTTGTTCCAGCGCCTGAACGCCCGTTGAAAGGCTTGGGCTGAGGCAAAACCGAGCAAGTAGGCGATCTCGCCGAACGCCAGTTCCGTATCGCGAATGTAGGTCATGGCCAGGTCGCGGCGGGTATCGTTGAGAATCGCGCGAAACTGAGTACCTTCCTCGGCCAGTTTGCGGCGCAGCGTCCAGGTCGGCAGCTTCAAGCGTGCCGCCACTTCTTCCAGGTCGGGTTCCCGGCCGCCATTGAGCATCGGCCCCAGCAAACGGGTAATGCGCTCGCGCAGGCTGCGGGTGCGGGTCAACTGTTCCAACTCGTGTTCACACAACTTCAACAACAGCTGCCAGGTACTCGGGCAATGCTGCGGGTTACGCAGTGCCAACGTCTGTTGGCTGAGGCGCAATTGATTGGCCTCGGCGCCGAAGTGCACCGGGTTGTCGCCCAGTACGCTGTACTGCTCGCTGTACTCGGGGGCTTGGAATTCGATGTCGATGCGCTGCGCTTGCAGCGGTTGCTGAGCCAGGCTGGACAATTGCTGCAACCAGCCGGCGATAATCGAATCCACCACGAAGCGGTTATAGGCGTTGTACGGGCTGATGGAGTAGAACCGCAGCCACGCACCTTCGGCATCCTCGTGAAAACTCGATTGGCCGCGATAGTTGGAGCCGTACAGCGCTTCAAAACGCGTCAGCGTACGCGCGGCTTCACGCACGTTGGGCGCTTGTGCGGCGGTAACACCCGCAAGCCCGGCCTGGCTTAAACGGCGGAGCTGGCCCATGCGCAGGCCCAGGCTCGGGTCGCCGGTCAGTTGGATGGCCGCGTGGCCCAGGCGCATATAGCGTGGGATCGACAAGCGCGCGCCGGCTTCAGCCAAGCGCGCCGCGTCCAGGCCGTATTGCAGCAGCAACGGTTGCGGGTCCAGGCCGTGGCTTTCAATAGCGTCCGCCAGGGTGTGCACGAAGCCCACCGATAGATCGCCAAGGCGCACCGGCTTCAAGGCGCTACAGCCAGATATTCAGCAGCCGCGCGCCACGGGCGCCGCTGTCTGCATTGACTTGCCCGTTGCGGCTGAGAAAGCTGTGCCCAGCCGTGCCTAAATCCCAGAATTGCCCGCGCAGGAATACGCTCATGCCCGCCGTTGCCTTACTAATCGGCTGTTGGCTGATCAGGGTGAGACGGTGCCAGGCTTCACCTTCGCTGAGCTCTTCGGGTTTGAGGCTGATTTCGGGCGGGGTTGAAACGCTTTTGAAACCGCGCCATGGGCGGTCCCAGGTCTCGCGGCCGGTCACAAACGCCGGCACGGCGACCAATTGCGCGCCTTGCTCGTTGAGTTTGCGGTAGTTGTCCGGGTACCAGCTGTCGCTGCCGATCAGGATGCCCAGGCGCCCGGCCGGGGTGTCGACCACGCTGACAATGTTTTCGTCACCCGGCTTGATAAAGCCACGCTCATCGTAGATCGGATAGAACTGGCGCTGTGGCTGGCCCACCGGCAAGCCGTCGGCACCAAACACCAGGCTGGCGTTGTACAGCGCGCCATGGCCAATGTGCAGTTGCCCCTGTTCGACACTCGGGTTCGGCAGGGCAATGGAGCCGGCCACCAGCGTCACGCCAAATTCTTTGGCCAGGCCGCCGAACAGTACCTGATAGTCGCGGGCCATGGTGGGTGCTTTCATACGCAGGTATGCGTCGTCCATGCGGTCATCGCCCTTGGCGCTGATCCATGCACGCGCGAACTGCAGTGGGTTACTCGCCGACAGCCAGTTCATTGCATCCTTCAAATGCACCGCCTGGTACAGCTCGTTTTTTTCGCCGCTGAGCATTAGCCAGGTGCCGATATGTTCCGGCAGCACCACGATGGTTTTTTCATTGATCAGCCCCTGGTCCCGGGCCTTTTGCAGGTAGGCCGCAAGCTTCAGGTGCAGGCGTTCCAGGCTCTGGTAGTCGGCGGGGAACAGCTCCGGCTGGATGCCCAGCAAGTTGCCGCGATCGGCAGGCTCGCCTTCGTTGACGGCCAAGGTAATGCGCAGGTCCGACAGGTAATGCGCCACAGGGCGCTCCTGGGTCCAGACCAGATAGGCAGAAACGGCGGCAACCAGGGCCATGACGAGGGTGAAGGCTAGAAGTTTACGCATGGGGTAACAGACAACAGACCGTGTGCTGGGTTCGCCGACTAGGGTAGGGCCCATGCACCGGCTTGCCAAGGGGCGCTGTGCATTTGGATCAATAACTTGTCAGTTTCAGTCATTGAGCGGTCGTCCATCGCCTCTTAGTCTGTGTGACATAAACCGATGGCAGGCCATTCGAGCCTTCCACGTCCCGTGATGATCCGTTGTGGAGCTGTACCATGACCGCTGCTGCCTACCCGCACCTGCTGGCCCCGTTGGACCTGGGTTTTACCACGTTGCGCAACCGCACCCTGATGGGGTCGATGCACACGGGCCTGGAAGAAAAACCCGGCGGCTTCGAACGCATGGCCGCGTATTTTGCTGAGCGCGCCCGTGGCGGTGTCGGCCTGATGGTCACCGGCGGCATTGGCCCGAACGACGAGGGCGGCGTGTACGCCGGTGCAGCCAAGCTGACCACCGACGAAGAGGCGCAGAAACACAAGATCGTCACCCAGGCCGTACACGAAGCCGGCGGCAAGATCTGCATGCAGATCCTTCACGCCGGCCGTTATGCCTACAGCCCCAAGCAAGTCGCACCGAGCGCGATCCAGGCACCGATCAACCCGTTCAAGCCCAAGGCGCTGGACGAGGAAGGGATCGAGAAGCAGATCCAGGATTTTGTCACGTGCTCGCTGCTGGCCCAGGTCGCCGAGTACGACGGCGTGGAAATCATGGGCTCCGAAGGCTATTTCATTAACCAGTTCCTCGCCGCCCACACCAATCACCGCACTGACCGATGGGGTGGCAGCTACGAAAACCGTATGCGCCTGGCGGTAGAAATCGTGCGCCGCGTGCGCGAAGCGGTAGGCCCGAACTTCATCATTATCTTCCGCCTGTCGATGCTCGACCTGGTCGAAGGCGGCAGCACTTGGGAAGAGATTGTGCAATTGGCCAAGGCCATTGAGCAGGCTGGTGCGAGCATTATCAACACCGGTATCGGCTGGCACGAAGCGCGCATCCCGACCATCGCCACCAAAGTGCCGCGTGGCGCGTTCAGCAAAGTCACCGCCAAGCTGCGCGGTGCGGTGCAGATTCCGCTGATCACCACCAACCGCATCAACACCCCGGAAATTGCCGAGCAGATCCTCGCCGAAGGCGATGCCGACATGGTCTCGATGGCGCGCCCGTTCCTCGCTGATCCGGAGTTCGTCAACAAGGCCGCGGCCGGCCGCGCGGATGAAATCAACACCTGCATCGGCTGCAACCAGGCCTGCCTGGACCACACGTTTGGCGGTAAGCTGACTACCTGCCTGGTCAACCCGCGGGCTTGCTACGAAACCGAGCTGAATTACCTGCCGGTCAAGCAGACCAAGAAAATCGCCGTGGTCGGCGCCGGCCCGGCAGGCCTGGCGGCGGCTACTGTGGCGGCGGAGCGCGGCCACCAGGTGACCTTGTTCGACTCCGCCAGCGAGATCGGCGGCCAGTTCAACATCGCCAAGCGCGTACCGGGCAAGGAAGAGTTCTTCGAAACCCTGCGCTACTTCAAGCGCAAATTGCAGACCACCCACGTCGAGCTGTGCCTCAACACCCGCGTGGATGTTGCGCAACTGGCGGCGGGCGGTTACGACGAAATCATCCTGGCGACCGGCATTGCGCCGCGTACCCCGGCCATCCCGGGTATCGACAACGCCAAGGTGCTGAGCTACCTGGACGTGATTCTTGAGCGCAAGCCGGTGGGCAAACGCGTGGCTGTGATCGGCGCTGGCGGCATCGGTTTCGATGTGTCCGAGTTCCTCGTGCACGAAGGTGTTTCCACCAGCCTGGACCGCGATGCGTTCTGGAAAGAGTGGGGCATCGACACGCAACTGCAAGCCCGTGGTGGCGTGGCCGGCATCAAGCCTGCGCCCCATGCGCCTGCGCGTGAGGTGTTCCTGCTGCAACGCAAGACCTCCAAGGTCGGCGATGGCCTGGGCAAGACCACCGGTTGGATTCACCGCACGGGCCTGAAGAACAAGCGGGTACAGATGCTCAACAGCGTCGACTACTTGAAGATCGATGACGAAGGTTTGCATATCCGCATCGGCGCCGAGGGTGAGCCTCAGGTGCTCGCGGTGGACAACATCGTCATCTGCGCAGGGCAAGACCCGCTGCGCGAACTGCAGGATGGCCTGGTTGCAGCCGGCCAGAACGTGCACCTGATCGGCGGCGCCGATGTGGCGGCCGAGCTGGATGCCAAGCGCGCCATCAACCAGGGCTCGCGTCTGGCTGCCGAGCTGTAAGGCAGCGAAACGGGGCGGTGGTAGACTACCGCCCCGTTTTTTATTCAGATGCTTTCCGATGGGTCCTTTCGACTGGCTCCCCCACGCTCCACTTGAACCCTTACCGCTGGATTGGCTGAACGGGGTTGAGTTGGCCGTGCTGCGGCTGGACCGTATCGACCCACTGATCAGCGGCAACAAGTGGTTCAAACTCACCCAGCACCTGGCCGACGCGCAACAGGCGGGTGCCGATGGGATCATCAGCCTGGGTGGCGCTCACTCCAACCATCTGCACGCGCTGGCGGCGGCTGGCAAGCGTTTTGATTTCCCCACCGTCGGCCTGTTGCGCGGCCATCCTCAAGACACACCCACCACGCTTGACCTTAAAGCCTTCGGTATGCAGCTGCACTGGCTGGGTTATGGCGGTTATCGCGCGCGTCATGACGCCGGTTTCTGGCTGCCGTGGCGCGAACAGTATCCCCATCTCTATCCCGTGCCTGAAGGCGGCGGTGGACGGGCTGGTGCAATGGGGTGCGGGGTGCTGGTCGGGCAGGTGCGCGAACAGATGAACTCGCTCGGTTGGGCTGATTACGACGCGTGGTGGTTGGCAGTGGGTACCGGCACCACACTGGCCGGGTTGGCGCTGGCAGAGGCGGGCGTGCATCCGGTGTTCGGCGCCTTGGCGGTGCCGGATGATCACGGCGTTGCGCAGAACGTGCAGGCCATCGTGCAGGACGGCTATGAGCTTCTGGACGCGAGCCGAGGCGGCTTCGCCAAGGTCGACCCGTTACTGCTCAACTTTATCCAGGCAACGGAACAGGCATGCGGCCTGCTGCTGGAGCCGCTTTACACCGGCAAGGCCTTGCTGGCGTTGAAGCAACAGATCGAGGCCGGACGCTTCGCGCCCGCCACGCGCTTGATCTTCGTGCATACCGGCGGCCTGCAAGGCCGCCGGAGCAGAGAGGGCTAGCGCTTGGGCATCATGCGTAACACGGTGTTATCGCGCATGAAGTAATGGTGGTACAGGCCGGCCACGGCATGCAAGCCGATCAGCCAGTAACCGATGGCGCCTCCCAGCTCGTGCCATTCTTTGATCTGCTTGGACAGGTCTTTGTTTTCGCCAATCAAGGGCGGCAACTCGATCCCGTAAAACATCACGGAATGGCCCTGGGCACTCACGATCAGCCAGCCGAAAATCGGCATGCCGATCATGAACACGTACAACGCTACATGCATCAGTGTCGCCAGCAACGCCTGCCATTTCGGCGGCGCCGGCAGGATCTTTGGCGCGACGCCCAGGCTGCGGGCAAACAGGCGCAGCCACACCAGCACAAACACGGTGAGGCCGAACATGAAGTGCATTTCCACAATCAACGTACGTCCGCCACTGCCTTTGGGGAAGACCCCGCGAAACTCAATGCAGGCGTAAACCACCGCCAGCAGCACCACCATCAACCAGTGCAATGCAATCGACATGCTGCTGTAGCGCGTATCGGAATTTTTCCACGGCATCGCTTTCTTCCTCACTCATCAGGGCATACCTCCGTTCTAGGTGACGGAGTTCCTTAACTGTATGCCGGTTTTGAGCGGTTTGCCTGGCGTAAGTGTTGGTGTTTTGACCTCGATCAGTGGCTTTGCGGCATTTCACCGCGGGCCAGGCGCTGGTTGATGTCCGTGATGACGGCGGGCAGGTCGTTGAGGGTGTCGATCAGGTAGTGCGGGCGCGAGCCTTCGAAGCTCTTTTCGATGCGCTTGCGCTCGCTGTTCAGGGTGCTGGCGTCCAGTGCACGAAATTGCTCGTAGGTCAGGCCCAGGGCATTGCCCGAGCAGGTGAGAGCGACGGTCCACATTCCGGCGCGGCGTCCTTCGAGGATGCCCGGCACGGTGTCATCGACCTTCACACACGCCGCCACATCGTCAATGCCCAAGGCGATCACGTTGGCCAGGGCCTGGGCCGGCCATGGGCGGCCGTTGGGTACTTCGTCGGTGGCGACCACGTGGTCGGCGATGTAGCCATTGGTGGCTGCCAGGGCGACCACCTTGTCCATGACTTGCTTGGGGTAGCCGGAGCAGGAGCCGATCTTGATGCCTTGCACACGCAGCCGAGCAATGGTGTCGAGGGCCCCGGGGATCAGCGCCGAGTGTTCGGCGATTTTCTCGATCTGCAACGGCATGAAGCGCTGGTAGATGGCAGTGACGTCGTCGTCCGTCGGCATGCGGCCGAAGGCCTTGCGGTAGCGCTCGGCCACCTGCGGTTGATTGCAGAGTGTGCGGATATGGTCCCACTTGCCCATGCCCATCGGGCCACGGGCTTCTTCGATGGAGACGTGTACGTCGAAATCGGCGAAGGCTTCGACAAAAATCTGTGTGGGGGCGAAGGAGCCGAAGTCGACCACGGTGCCGGCCCAGTCGAGGATAACCGCCTGGAGGGTGTTGGGGGTTTGATAGTTCATGGTTCAGATCCTGTGGGTAATGGGGGCATCAAACGTCCAACACGTGCATGGCTTGCAGCACCTCAGCGATCGCCTTGACCGCTGCGCGCATGCCGGGGGCATCGACGTGGCCGATGCAGCCCACGCGAAAGGTTTCCACTTGGGTCAGCTTGCCAGGGTACAGAATGAAACCTTTGGCCTTGACCCGCTCATAGAAGTCCTTGAACTGGTAGCGCGGGTCTTGCGGGGCGTGGAAGGTGACGATGATCGGGGCCTGGATCGCCGCCGGCAGAAAACTGCGCAGGCCCAGTTCGGCCATGCCGTCCAGCAGTGCCTGGCAGTTGCGGGCGTAGCGTTGATGGCGCGCGGGCAGGCCGCCTTCTTCTTGATATTGCACCAGCGCTTCATGCAGGGCGGCGACCACGTGAGTCGGCGGGGTGAAGCGCCATTGGCCGGTCTTGGCCATATAGCTGTGCTGGTCGAACAGGTCCATTGCCAGGGAGTGGCAGTTGCCCTGTGCGACGGCCAGTGCCTGCTTGTTAGCGAAGACGAAACCCATGCCCGGCACGCCTTCCAGGCATTTGCCGGAGGCGGCGATCAGCGCGTCGAACGGCACTTTGCGAGCGTCGATCGCCAAGGCGCCGAAGGAGCTCATGGCGTCGATGATCAGGCGCTTGCCATGGTTTTTCACCACGTCGGCGATCTGCGGCAGCGGGTTGAGGATGCCGGTGCTGGTTTCGCAGTGGATCAGCGCCACGTGGGTAATAGCCGGGTCGGCGTGCAGCAGGCGGTCCACATCGGCGGCGGCGGTGGGTTCATCTTCGGCGGTTTCGAAGGTGCTGAAGTCGCGGCCGAGCACGTCGCAAATCCTGGCCAGGCGCTTGCCGTAGGCGCCGTTGATCAGCACCAGCACCTTGCCGTCACGCGGGACCAGCGTGCCGATGGCCGCTTCGACCGCGAAGGTGCCGCTGCCTTGCAACGGTACACAATCATGGCTGTCGCTGGCGTTGAGAATCGCCAGCAGTTGCTCGCAGACACTGGCGGTGAGTTGGTTGAAGCGCTCGTCCCATGAACCCCAATCCACCATCATCGCCTGGCGCGTGCCGGCGGACGTGGTCAGTGGGCCGGGTGTGAGTAGGATCGGCGCTGTGGCGGTCATCTGAGGTCCTCGCGGGCATTGGGTTAAATCTAAGGCGCCTAAATTGCAGTTTGGCTTGTCATCAATCAAATTGTTTGTTGTTATGCAAGCTATCAGTGAGGCCGATAGCTATGAATTTGTTCCAACTGCGTGCATTCGATGCGGTGGCCCGCGAGGGCAGCTTTACCCGAGCGGCAGCGCGGCTGTTTATCAGCCAGCCGGCCGTGACCGGGCATATCAAGGCTTTGGAGGAGCACTACCAGATCCCGCTGTTGCGCCGCACAGCCCGGCGCGTTGAGCTGACCGAGGAGGGCACACGCCTGGCGGCGATCACCCGGGCGATCTTCGGCCTGGTGGACGAGGCGCAGACGCTGCTGGAGGCCAATCGCCAGTTGCTCACCGGGCGCCTGGAAGTCGCGGCGGACGGCCCGCACCTGGTAATGCCGATGATCGCCAACCTGCGCGCCCGCTATCCTGGCATTACTGTCAACTTGCGGCTGGGCAATGCCCAGGAAACCCTGGCGGCGTTGTTGTCCGAGCACGCGGATGTGGCGGTGCTCACCGAGGTGCAGCCGCGCAACGGCCTGCACCTGCAACCGCTGCGTGAGTCGCGTATCTGCGCGTTGGTGCCGGCCGGCCCTCCATGGGCGCGGTGGCCCAAGGGCATTCGGCGGGATCAGTGGACGGACGTGATCATGGTGT
>NZ_UYXQ01000057.1 GCF_900624995.1 Pseudomonas antarctica | reverse complement strand
ATCGCATTCACGGACTCATGGAGCGACGCGGGCAAATTCATGAAGTGCGCAAAACTGAAGAGCCACTGTGGGCGTGCTTGACGCCGATGGCGGAGTTTCAGCCAGCGCATTTGCCAGCTGACCCACCGCTATCGGGAGCAAGCCCCTTCCCACATGTTTATTTACCCCGCGTTACGCCAGTTCAGCCCGCAGTTGGCGCGCAGCAGTGACCATATGAATCAACGCCGCTTCCGTTTCCGACCAGCCACGGGTTTTCAAGCCGCAGTCCGGGTTGACCCACAGCCGCTCGGCGGGGATACGCTTGGCCGCCTTGCGCAGCAGGTTGGCCATTTCCGACGCATCCGGCACCCGTGGCGAGTGGATGTCATAGACGCCCGGACCAATGTCGTTCGGGTAAGCGAAGGCTTCGAACGCCTCCAGCAGTTCCATATCGGAGCGCGAAGTTTCGATGGTGATCACGTCAGCGTCCATCGCCGCGATGGACTCGATCACATCGTTGAACTCGCTGTAGCACATGTGCGTGTGGATCTGGGTGTCATCGCGCACGCCACAGGCGCACAGGCGGAAGACTTCGGTGGCCCAGTCCAGGTAGTGCTGCCACTGCGCCCGGCGTAACGGCAGGCCTTCACGGAACGCGGCTTCGTCGATCTGCACGATCTTGATGCCGGCGGCTTCCAGGTCGACTACTTCGTCGCGAATCGCCAGCGCCAGTTGCCGCGCCTGCAGTTCGCGGCTCACGTCTTCGCGTGGGAAGGACCACATCAGCATGGTCACCGGGCCGGTCAGCATGCCTTTCATCACCTTGTTGGTCAGGCCTTGGGCGTAGCGTATCCATTCCACGGTCATGGCTTTCGGGCGACTGAGGTCACCAAAGATCACCGCCGGTTTCACGCAGCGCGAACCGTAGCTCTGCACCCAACCGAAGCGGGTGAACACGTAGCCGTCGAGTTGCTCGGCGAAGTACTCAACCATGTCATTACGTTCGGCTTCGCCGTGCACCAGCACGTCCAGGCCGAGGTGTTCCTGCACTTCTACGGCGTGCTTGATCTCGCTGTGCATGGCTTCGACGTATTCGGCTTCGCTCAACTTGCCGGCTTTATACGACTGGCGCGCCAGGCGAATAGACGCGGTTTGCGGGAACGAACCGATGGTGGTGGTCGGGAACAGCGGCAGCTTCAGGCCGGCACGTTGCTTCTCGATACGCTGGGCAAACAGCGACTGACGCTGGCTGTGCTTGGCGGTGATCGCCGCCACACGGGCTTGCACGGCAGGCTTGTGAATACGTGGCGAAGCCGCGCGGGCCGCTTGCACGGCGCGGCTTTCAGCCAGGGCGGCGAGCACATTGGGGGCTTCAGGTTCATTGACGGCTTGAGCCAGCACCGCCACTTCCGCGCACTTCTGCACGGCGAAGGCCAGCCAGCTTTTCAGCTCGGCATCCAGCGTGTCTTCACGGCCCAAATCAACCGGGCTGTGCAGCAGCGAGCAAGACGGCGCGACCCAAAGGCGATCGCCCAATTTCTCATGAGCATGCTGCAAGGTCGCCAGGGCTTTTTCCAGGTCGCAGCGCCAGACGTTACGCCCATTGACCACGCCCAGGGACAACACTTTGTACGCCGGCAGGCGGTCGAGAATCGTCGGGTACTGATCCGGAGCACGCACCAAGTCGATGTGCAAACCATCGACCGGCAGGTTGGCGGCCAGCCCGAGGTTCTCTTCCAAACCACCAAAGTAGGTGGCCACCAGCTTTTTCAGCGGGTCGCGTTGGATCTGGTTGTAGGCGCGCTCAAAGGCGTTTTTCCAGTCTTGCGGCAGGTCGAGCACCAGGATCGGCTCATCGATTTGCACCCACTCAACGCCCAAATCCGCCAGGCGCTGGAAGATCTGGCCATACAACGGCAGCAGGCGGTCAAGCAGGTCTAGCTTGTCGAAGTCACCGCCCTTGGCCTTGCCCAGCCATAGGTAAGTCAGCGGGCCGATGACCACGGGCTTGACGTTGTGGCCCAAGTCACGGGCTTCTTTAACCTCTTCGAACAACTGCTCCCAACCCAGTTGGAATGGCTGGTCGGCGCTGAACTCAGGCACCAGGTAGTGATAGTTGGTATCAAACCACTTGGTCATTTCCTGGGCGTGGGCACCGCCGCAGCAGCTGTCGCTGACACCACGGGCCATGCCGAACAGGGTCTGCAGCGTGGCGTTGCCATCGGCTGGGCGGAAGCGTTCAGGGATCACACCGAACATCAGCGAGTGAGTCAGGACTTGGTCATACCAGGCGAAATCACCGGCCGGCAACAGCTCGATACCGGCCTGTTTTTGCAGTTCCCAATGCGCCTTGCGCAAGTCACGGCCCACGGCACGCAGGCCGGCCTCGTCGAGCTCGCCCTTCCAAAACGCTTCCTGCGCTTTTTTCAGTTCACGATCGCGTCCAATGCGCGGAAATCCAAGGGAATGAGCGACGGCCATGACTTACAACTCCAATGTCGATATTGATGGCAGCCATTGTCGACACACACCCATAGTGAGACAAACTCATTTTACTCTAGACGATCACGAGAACCACTCATGTTGCCATCACGTGTAGATAGAACGCGTGAAACATGAAATACGCACACGCTGCCAGCGCCAAGCCCATGCAACGATTGAATACGGTAAACGCCGACGCCCCGTTAATCCGCCGTCCCAGCACCGCGCCCAGCAAGGCGTAGACCCACGGCGCACCGACCGCGCCCAGCCCCAGCAAGGCCGAAACCCCGGCGATGGACGCCCCGGTAACATGCGCCGCCGGCAACATCACGCTGGTAATCGGCAACACCGCCACGATGCCTTTGGGGTTGAGCAACTGAATCACCAGGCCATTCCAGAACGTGAGAGCCTTGGTCGGCGTGCTTGAAGACTCTTCAACCACCGTGCGGGCGGTGAACACTTGGTAGGCGAGGTACAGCGTGTACACACCGCCGACCAGTGAGATATACGGCAGCGCCGCCTGGGAAACGATCGCCTCGCCGGTGTAGCCGAACAGCACGAACATCAGCAGCATCGCGCAGCCCACGCCAATGTAGAACCCGCTGGAGCGGCGCAATTTACCGGTGAGCCCGGCGTTCAGGCCCATCAAGTTCACAGGGCCTGGGCTGTACATGACACTGAAGGCGTAGAGGAAAATATCCATGAAAAAACCTGCCGTAGAAGAAGTTCGGCGAGTCTACTGAGGCGGTTTACGCTGAATCTTGTACGTTTGTAGTTCAGCGTTGTACCTATTGTGCGAACCACGCCATGAGCACGGCACACCCTGCGTGGGACGCCGCCATCGGTTGCGAGCACAGCGCATACACCCCACCCGTCTCCAACGGCACCACCCGCACGCCGCGCTCGATGGAATCGGCGGCCAGGTTCAGGTCAGTCATCGCCAACATCAGCAACAGCTAGGTCCACCGCCGGGTGGCTAGCCACACAATGGCCAGGGGCAGGTCTTCGACGATAAACAACTTGGCCATCAAGCTTTTCGGCGGATAGATCGCCAGGTCCTGCTTGACCGCCGGTGCGAGGAACTCATCCGGCGCGCTATTGGCGTTGGCGTAGTGCAAGTTGAAGACCAACACCTAAGCGCGGAGAAAATGAGCACCTCCTGTGGCGAGCGGGCTTGCCACAGGGAGCCCTGTTTACCACAGCAACTTATTCACCCTAGCCTCTGTGCGTTGAAATAAACTGAGGCGGTACTTATTGGGAGACCCACCAACATGGATGCAGTGACTCAAGGCAGTTGCCTCTGCGGTGCTGTCAACTGTCAGGTTTCGACTCAATTAAACGCCGTCACCCATTGCCACTGCAAAAAGTGCCAGAAAAGCCACGGCGCGGCGTTCGCCACTTATGCCAGCGCCCCCATATCTGCGGTGAATATCAACGCTTCGCTGGATACGCGTTTTGTTGCGCACAAGCAGGCACACAGCTGCCTTGAATCCAAGGCGGCCTGGTTTTGCGAGGGATCTGTATGACACAGGCCAGCGAAGACTTTTCGATACGCAAGCTCGAAGCGCTTCCCGAGCAGCTGCGCGAGCTGGAAGCGCAGGCCGTTGCCGAAGGGTTCAGGTTCCTGACGCGGCTTATCACCGAGTGGGAAAACTGCACAAATCGGTTTGACCAACCGGGTGAGTGCCTTGTGGGCGTCTTTCGTCACGGGCAATGGCTTGCAGTTGGCGGTCTTTCCCGCGACCCGTACGCAGGTCCAGAAACCGCTCGACTACCCCGGGTATACGTTGATCCAACGATGCGCAAGCGTCGTATTGGTGGGGCGTTAGTCCGCTATTTACTGGAATACGCCGCTAAACAGTTTCAAGCAGTGCGTCTTTCCACGGAGAGTCCAAGCGCCATGAAGTTTTATCTGCGCTGTGGTTTCCACCCTGTGGGCGATGACACCGCAACCCACGCAAAGTCGCTGACACCCCTCAATCGGCAATGACCCGGAGACCGCATGCAGGTGATAAACAACAGCAGACCTGAGTACATGCCCAGGCTCGAACACCTTCTGTACGGCAATAACTACAGCGTCTCAATAGACCTGTATGGCCCACTGGATGCGAATCGACCGCTGATCGAGGTGCTCAAATCAGCGGTGAGTTCGTCATGTGAAGTCCCCCGCAGTGTACTGATCAGTGTTGATGAAGCGCGGGCGCACATTCTTGAGTCGTTGCTTTACCCAGGTGATCCGGCTGCCGGGCCTATCGACCTGCCCGCTAAACGCAGTGAAGTAACCGCACTGGTTGAGCAACTGTTGGAAGGTGCCCACGTCAATAAAGCCGATGCTATCTACACCTTCCACCTTGCAAAGGGCCACCCAGGCTACCCGGTGTGGTGGGAATTCGCGTTGGATATTCATGCGCAAGGGCGCCGTTGGATTCTGCTGGGTAGCAGCAGCGATTAAGCGTAAGCCCCAAGGGTGAATTGGGGCTCAAGCGACTTGACGACTTACATCAACGCAATCGAATCACTCACAAACACCCGATTCTGATCCTGGTCCCGCGCCACTTCACTGCGCGACACGCCGTTACGCCAGCCAAACCCGACGCTCTTGAACGTGCCGCTCTGCACCACGTAATCCAGGGAAATATCCCGCTCCCATTCGCTGGCTGTGTTGCCGGCGGTGGTGAGGATATGGTCGCCTTTCAAGTACATGACCGACGCCATAAGGCTCGGCAGGCCCAGTGCGACGAAGTCGTAGGCGTATTGCGCGAAGACGCTGCGTTCGCCGGCCTGGATGAGGGTTTGCACGGTGCGGTCGGTGTAGAGGTACAGGCTGGAGCCGCCCTCGCCTTTGTTGACCAGGCCGCCCTGATTGAGTTGGGCGAAGTTGCTGCCCGACGGGTAGTTGAGGATAAACGCCTGGCCCCACTCTTCAGTCTTCGACGGGGCGGCGGAGCCGTCGCGGTTGTCGTTGTTGAAGTAGAAGTTGCGCATGTTCAAGTTGGCGTTGCTGTCACTCAAGAAATCAGCCGAGGCCAAGGGCTCAGGGTAATCCCCAGGCAGCCGGTCAATACGTTGGGTAGATTCAAAGTAGCTTTCCTCAGGACGAACTCCGGCGCTGAATCCAAGCGCCGGGCGCAAAAAAGGGCAGCAGGATGCACGCGACCAAGTTAGTTTGGCCGCAGCGTTAACCAACGTTTAAGTACTTAGTTGAGTGAAGTGAACCTGGGTAAAACCTCAGTCAATCAATCCATGAGCGTCATAAAACGGATACGGCCCCGGGTAGTCCCCGAACACGCCGTTGTGGCTGATCAAACCCTGCTGCTCATCCCAGCGGTGCAGCAGATAACCTGCTGGCTCCAAGTTGAAATGCGCGGGCGCGGCGTCTTGCAGGTCGAGCACGATCTGGTGCGAAGTGCCGGGGCACACGCAACTCAAGCTGCCGCCAAAGCGCCGTTGCATCGGCCGATGCAGATGCCCACACAGCAGGCGTTCCACTTGCGGGTGACGGGCGATGACGCGCTCCAGGGCGGCGGCATTGATAAAGGGTTCGCGGTCCATATGGCCGATGCCGCTGATAAACGGCGGGTGGTGCAGGATCAACAAGGTCGGCGCCTTGGGACGCAGCGCCAATTGGTCGTCGAGCCACTGCAACTGGCTGTCGAGCAGTTGGCCGCCGTGACCACCGGGAATGGTTGAGTCGAGGCCGATCAGGCGCAGTGGGTGCTCATCCACCATCCAATCCAATGGGCCGTCGGCCGAGGCAGGCAAATAACCGTGGTCCGCGAAGGCCGCCAGCAATGGCCCGCGCGCGTCGTGGTTGCCGGGCACCAGGTAGCACGGCATGTGCAGGCGCGCCAATTCCGGGTGCAGCACGGCGTACTCATCGGCGCGGCCAAAATCCACCAGGTCGCCGCTGATCACCACGATATCGGGCCGTGGGTCGCTGGCGTTCAGGTGGTCGACGGCACGGCGCAGTGCGCCCAACGTATCCACCACGCCATAGGTCAGGCGGTTGCCAGCTTTAAGGTGCAGGTCGCTGATCTGTGCGACAAGAAACGGACGGTTCAAAATAGGCTCTCACGCATTCAGGGTAAACAACAGGTGCGGCGCAATTGCCAGGGTAATCGGCGCGCCGACGCGGTGCAGTTGGTTGTCGCTGCTGTCTACCAGCAGCGGTTGCGGGCCGCCGACATCCACCAACAAACGGCTTTGTGCGCCCTGGAAGAATTGCGCCACCAGGTGGCCGCGCAGGTGCCCTTCGTCTTCCATCACGCGCAGGTGTTCAGGGCGGCAGTACACCGTGCCTGGCAAATCGACGGCGTGCCACGGCAGCTCGCCGCCGCAGACTCTCAAGCCGTGGGCGGTGCGATCCAGCACCGTGAACGCATTGAGGTTGCCGACGAAGCCTGCAACAAATGCATTCGCCGGTTGCTGGTAGATCTCCCGTGGGCTAGCCAATTGCGCGACACGCCCCTGCTCCATCACCAGGATGCGATCCCCCAGGGCCATCGCTTCACCCTGATCGTGGGTGACGAACACCGAGGTGATGTCGAGCCCACGCAGCAATTGATCCAACTCACTGCGCAGGCGCTCGCGCAATTGCGCATCCAGGGCCGCCAGCGGCTCATCCAGCAACAGCACTTTGGGGCGCGGTGCGAGGGCACGGGCCAGGGCCACACGCTGACGCTGGCCGCCCGAGAGTTCATGGATGCTGCGCCGGCCGTGGTGCTGCAAGCCCACCAGCTCCAACAGTTCTTCGCAGCGTTTGTTGCGCTCAGGCGCTGGCACGCCGCGAATCTTCAAGCCATAGACGATGTTGCCAGCCACATCCAGGTTGGGAAACAGCGCGTAGTTCTGGAACACCATGCCCACATCGCGCCGCTCGATGGGCAGGCGCGTGACGTCTTGATCGCCGAAAAACACCTGGCCGACATCCGGGCGCTCCAGCCCCGCAATCAAGCGCAAGGTGGTGGTTTTGCCACAGCCGGACGGGCCGAGAATCGCCAGGGTTTCGCCGCCTTCGACGGTCAGGTTCAAGTCATGCACGGCCACGGTGCCGTCGGCGAATGCCTTGCGACAGCCTTGCAGGCGGATAGTGATAGCGGTCATCGACGCTCTCCACGGGACAAACGAGCACTGATGGCCTGCAACGCAATCAGCAGCGGCACGATCATCAGCAAAAAGATAAGGGTGTAAGCGCTGGCGATTTCCAGGCGCGCCGAGGCGTAGCTGTCGGCCAACCCGACCGGCAGCGTCTTGGTCATCGGTGTGTGCAGCATCCAGGTCAGGTTGAATTCACCCAGGCTCAGGGTGACCACCATCAGCACGCCCGCCAAAATCCCCGCCCGGCAGTTGGGCACCACCACGCTGAAAAAACGCTTGATCGGCCCCGCGCCGAGGCTGGCCGACGCCTCCTCCAAGAGCGGCAGTTGCTGACGCTGCATCACCGCCATCACCGGGCGCACCAGAAATGGCAAGGTGAACAGCACGTGGCCGACGAGGATGAACAACCAGCTGCTGCGGAAGCTGCCGAACTGGCCGTAGGTCAGCAGCAACGCCAACGCACTGGCCAACCCCGGCATCGCCACCGGCAGCACCATCAGTTCTTCGAAGGCGCGGCTGAAGCGGTTGTTCATGCGCACCAGGGCATAAGCCGCAGGTACGCCGATCACGCAGACGCACACCGCGCAGGCCAGGGCTAATTGCAACGACAGCCACACCGTCGGCGAGTAGGCCTGCCACACCTGGATCAACCAGTCGAAGGTCAACCCACTGGACAGGCCGACAAAGAAGTTGCGCGTCAACCCGGCCAACAATGACATCACCACGGGCACCAACATGAAGGCACACACCAGCAAGGTAAACAGCAGTTGAATCACAAACAGCGATGAGCGCTTCACAGGACCGTCCCCGCGTTTTTCACCAGGCGTCGCATCAGCAGCAACACCGCCCAAGTCAGCACTCCGAGCACCACCGACAGCGCGGCGGCGACGGCAAAGTTGGCGTAGTTGGTGAACACGTTGTAGATCGCCACCGGGGTGACGTTCAGCCGCGTGCCCAAGGTAAAGGCGGTACCGAAGGCGCCCATGGAGGTGGCAAAGCAGATCGCCCCGCAGGAGGCCAACGCGGGCGCCAGGCCTGGCACGATCACGTCGCACACCACGCGCCAATGCCCTGCCCCCAACGAATGTGCAGCTTCTTCCAGGCTGCGATCGAGGCTTTCGCACGCCGCCATCACCGTGAGAATCACCCGCGGAATCGAGAAATACAGGTAGCCGACAAACAGCCCCGCCAATGAGTACGCAAAAATCCAGCGCTCACCGGCCAGCTGCAGGCCCAGGGCGGCAAACAGGCCTTGGCGCCCGGCCAGCAGGATCACCAGGAAACCCACCACCACGCCGGGAAACGCCAACGGAAAAGTGAGCAATGCCACCAAGGCCGAACGCCCGAAGAACTGTTGGCGGGCGAGGAATACGCCGCTGATGCCGCCGATCAGTAACGCCGTGAGCGTCACGACCACGGCCAGCACGCAGGTTTGCGCCAGGCTGCCCAAATACTGTGTGCTGCTCAGTACCTGCCAGTAACCGCTGCCCTGGCTGTCGCGGCTCTCGGCGCCCAGCAGCACCAAATGCGCCAGCGGCAACAGCCAGAACGCGAACAGCACCGCAAAGGCCGGGGCCAACGCCCAGGCCGCCTGTTTTGCCGATGTTGCCACTTACTTGACCTCGTTCAGGTAACGGGCGGCGAAGGCTTCTTGCACAGCGCCCATTTTTTCGTAATCCACCACACCGGCGCGCGCGTAATCACTGTCGGGCAGAAATTGCGCGGCGACCTCGGCCGGCATTTTCATTGGGCGCACCGGGCGCAGGTAGGCCTTGGCCCAGAGTGCCTGGCCTTCATCGGAGAGCACAAAATCGAGGACCTTTTCAGCGTTGGCGCGGTGCGGCGCGTTGGCCACCAGGCTCATCACGTACGGCACGCTGATGCTGCCTTCTTTGGGGATCACGAAGGCGACGTTGGCGTTGTCCTTGTAGCGGGCGCGGTAGGCGTTGAAGTCGTAGTCCACCAGGATCGGCAATTCACCGGACAGCACCCGCGCATAGGCGGTTTGCTTGGGCACGATGGGCGCGTTTTTCGCAAGTTTCTGGAAGTAGTCGATGGCCGGGGCGAAGTTATCCAGGTCGCCGCCCAGGGCGCGGTTGATCGCCACGGCGCAGACGTAGCCGACGAACGCGCTGGACGGGTCGAGGTAACCGACCATGCCTTTGTATTCAGGCTTGAGCAGGTCGGCCCAGCTTTGCGGCACCGGCAAACCGCCCAGCGCATCGACGTTGACCATGATGCCCAAGGTGCCGGAATGGATCGCGAACCAATGGCCGGCCGGGTCTTTCAGGCCAGCAGGAATCTGCTCCCAGCCTTTGGGTTTGTAGGTGCCGACTACGTCGGCTTTTTGCGCCTGCAAGCCGAAGGTCACGCCGTAATACACCACGTCAGCAACGGGCGCAGCCTTCTCCGCCACCAACTGCGCCAAGGACTGCCCGGAGTTCTTGTTGTCCAATGGCACTTGCACGCCAGTGCTGGCGGCGATGGCCTTGAGTTGGCTGCCCCAATCGGCCCAGTCAGGTGGGCAGTTGTAGCAAATTGCCGTTTCGCCCGCCTGGGCCAGGTGGGCCATGCCGCACAGCAGCACGGCTGCCAGGGTTTTACTGAACGCGCGCATCAGGTGTCTCCTCAAGGGGTTGAGTGCTGTCGCCGGGCCGGATATGGCACGGCAGGCAATGGGAAATCGGGGCGTTACCGGCGATCTGCGCCAGCAATTGGTCAATCACGGTGCTGGCCAGCAGGCCGATGGGCTGCACCACGCTGCACAGCGTTGGGTGCATCTGGGTGCCGAGGGCGATGCCGTCAAAGCCCATCACCGAGAGTTGCTCGGGCACATTCCAGGCGTTGCGGCGCAGCTCGGCGATCAGGCTGATCGCCAGAAAGTCGTTGGAGCACACCAGTGCGGTCGGCGCCTGCGGGCCTTGAAGGAACGGCTCGACCGCCGCGAACTCGGCCTGGGTGTGGGCCGGCATTTCAATCACTGCGCGGCGTTTAAGACCGTACGCGCGCATCGCGTCGCAATAGCCGGCGTAGCGCAGTCGCGCGCGGTCGGACTGCAACGCGGGGCCGGCGACCATGCTGATGCGCCGGTGCCCTGCATCGAGCAAATAACGCGTGGCCAACGCCATGCCCGCGCGGTTATCCACCGACACGGCGCTGTAGTTGGGGTTGCTCGGTTGGTGGTAGGCCAGCACGAAAGGCGTCTGTTCGCTGGTGAGGCTGTTGAGCACGCTGTTGCTTTCGGCGTCGGTGACCGTCAGCACCAAGCCATCGACGCGTTGGCGCAGCAGCTCTTCCACCACGATGCTCTCGCGCTCAGTGCTGTAGTCGGTGGTCGCCAGCAGCAGGCTGTAGCCGCGCAGCCGGGCGGCACGTTCCATGGCCTGGAACTGTTCGGCAAACACCGGGTTGAGCAGGTTGGGCACCACCACACCGATCAGGTTAGTGGTTTGCAGACGCAGTTGGCGGCCAAGCAGATTGGGCCGAAAGCCCAGCTCGCGGGCGGCGGCGAACACTTGCTCACGGGTGGCCGGGCGCACTTGGTCGGGGGAAGCAAAGGTGCGGGCGGCGGTGGCGCGGGATACGCCGGCCAGCTGCGCAACGTCTTTGAGGTCAGTCATTGTCACTCGCTTTGAGATCGATCTCATTGGCGAGGACAGTAACGGCGGAATATGGCAGCAAAGTGGTGGACAGATGACGGTTTGATGTCGGCCGAATCGAGCGCGGCGCTAGCGCCCCGCAAATCATCTGCCTTTATACTGCGCACCCTGCCCTATTGCTCAAGGATGAATCATGCGTGTCATCGTCATTGGAGGCCTGGGCAACTTCGGGCTGCGTATCTGTCGACGCCTGTCCTCAGAACCTGACATTGAAGTGATTGCGGCCAGCCGCCGCTCACACTCCGGCCTGCACACCCTCAGCGACGGCCAACAGGTCGCGACCCTGCCCCTGGACATTCGCGCCGCCGACTTCGAACAGCGCCTGGCGGGCGCCAAACCTGATCTGGTGATTCACTGCGCGGGGCCCTTTCAAGGCCAGGATTACCGCGTCGCCAAGGCAGCCTGCGCGGCCGGGGCGCATTACCTGGACCTGGCCGATGGCCGCGCGTTTGTCGCCGAGTTCGCCGCCAATGTCGATGCCGAGGCGAAAGCCGCTGGCGTGCTGGCCATCTCCGGTGCCAGCAGCGTGCCGGGGTTGTCCTCGGCGGTGGTCGATCAGCTGGCCCAATCCTTTACGCGCATCGACAGTATCCAGACCGTCATCGCCCCCGGCCAACAAGCCGTGCGTGGGGTTGCGACCATCCAGGCGGTGTTTGGCTATGCCGGCCTTGGGTTCGAACGCTGGAATGGCGGCGCCTGGACGCGACAATTTGGTTGGCAAAACCTGCGTCGCTTTCACTTCGAAAGCATCGGTAAGCGCTGGGGCGCGGCGTGTGATGTGCCGGACTTGGCGCTGTTCCCAGAGCGCTATCCAGGCGTACGCGACGTGGCCTTTCATGCGGCGCTGGAACTGCCCGTCCAACACGTAGCGCTGTGGTTCGCCGCCGCGCTGCGCCGCCTCGGCGTGCCCTTGCCGATCAGCCGTTACGCCGCACAGCTTGATGCCTTCTCCAGCCGTTTTCTCGACCGCTTCGGCAGCCCGACCGGCGCCATGCAAGTGCGCGTTCAGGGCCTGCGCAGCAACGGCCAACCCGGCGCGCTGACCTGGCACCTGAGCGCACCAGGCGGTGACGGCCCGGAGATCCCGTGCATGGCGGCCCTGCTGATCGCGCTCAAGCTGGCAAAAAAACAGCTGCCGCAAACCGGCGCGTTTGCGTGCCTGGGCTTTTTGCAGTTGGATGAGTTCACCGCCGAGTTCGAGCGCTGGGGCTTCACCACCGCCATCATCGAGGACACGCCATGAGCCAACGCCGCATCACCTTGGTCATGCCGGCCAGCGCCGCCGACGCCTTCGAGGCGTTCCACAACCACAGCGTGCGTATGCAATGGGACACGCTGCTGTCGCGCGCCGGTGTCGAAGGCGGTGGCAGCCATCCCTATAAAGGCGCGATCACCTTCAACCAGGGGCGTGGCTGGAAGCGCTATTTCGCCCTGCGCACGCGCTTCGTCAACTACGTGCCGGGCAAGGTGGCTGCCGCGGTATTGGTGGAACCTGCCGGCTGGTTCCACCAATGGTCGGCGTCCATGCGCCATCGCGACCTGGAGGGCGCCACCTCGCAGCTGATCTATACCTTTAACGTCGGCCTGCGCCCGCGCTGGCTCGGCTGGCTGCTGAACCCGTTGGCCAACCGCCTGTTCGAGCACGAAACCCGTCAACGCTTCGCCGCCATGGCGGAGTATTTGCACCGCCATACGCTAAACAGTCACGAAATTTCGCCAGAGTCACCGGCGACCGTGAATCGAATCGCGGCAAAATCCGCCCGCTAACCTTTCGATCTGATCCAAGTGCGGGCACAATGCGTGTCCTTTTTTGGCAGGCACCGCCGCAGGCTCTCAAAAATGATCAAAACGCCGTACTACCTCATCGATAAACAGAAGCTTCTGGTCAACATGCAGAAGATTGCTTACGTGCGCGAACAGTCCGGCGCCAAGGCTCTGCTGGCGCTCAAGTGCTTCGCCACCTGGTCGGTGTTCGACCTGATGCAGGAATACATGGACGGCACCACCTCGTCGTCGCTGTATGAATTAAAGCTCGGCCGCCAGAAGTTCGAAGGCGAGGCGCACGCCTACAGCGTGGCCTGGGCCGACGATGAAATCGAAGAAATGCTGGATAACTGCGACAAGATCATTTTCAACTCGATCAGCCAGCTGCAGCGTTTTGCCGAGCGCTCCGAGGGCAAGACCCGTGGCCTGCGTGTGAACCCACAGGTGAGCAGCTCCGACTACTTGCTGGCCGACCCGGCGCGCCCGTTCAGCCGTTTGGGCGAGTGGGACCCGGTGAAGATCGAAGGCGTCATCGAGCAAATCTCCGGCTTCATGTTCCACAACAACTGCGAGAACGGTGACTTCAACCTGTTCGACCAGATGCTGGGCACCATCGAAGAACGCTTCGGCGCGCTGCTGCACAAGGTCAACTGGGTCAGCCTCGGCGGCGGCATCCACTTTACCGGTGAAGGCTATGCCATCGACGCGTTCTGCCAGCGCCTCAAGGCGTTCTCGCAGAAGTACGACGTGCAGGTCTACCTGGAACCGGGCGAAGCGGCGATCACCAACAGCGCCTCCCTGGAAGTGACCGTGCTCGACACCCTCTACAACGGCAAGAATCTCGCCGTGGTCGACAGCTCCATTGAAGCTCACCTGCTGGACCTGCTGATCTACCGCCTCAATGCCAAGCTGGCACCGAGCGAAGGTGAACACACCGTCATGGTGTGCGGCAAATCCTGCCTGGCCGGGGACATCTTCGGCGAGTATCAATTTGATCGTCCGCTGGCCATCGGCGATCGACTGTCGTTCATCGACACCGCAGGCTACACCATGGTCAAGAAAAACTGGTTCAACGGCCTGAAAATGCCGTCCATCGTAGTGAAACAACTCGACGGTACAGTCGAGCTGGTTCGTGAATTTGGTTACGACGACTACCTGTCCAGCCTTTCGTAAGCTGGCGGATATAGGAGAAATAAAGCAATTGAAAAAGAACGTTCTTATCATTGGTGCAGGAGGTGTCGCCAAGGTGGTGGCCCACAAGTGCGCGCAGCACAACGACGAACTTGGTCGTATTGCTATCGCGTCGCGCAACATCTCCAAATGCCAGGCCATCATCGACAGCGTCAAGGCCAAGGGTAGCCTCAAGGTTCCCGCCGACATCCAAGCCTTCGCGCTGAACGCCCTGGACGTGGAAGCGACCAAGGCCCTGATCCGCGAGACCGACTCGCAGATCGTCATCAACGTAGGTTCCGCCTTCCTCAACATGTCGGTACTGCGTGCCTGCATCGACACGGGCGTTGCGTACCTCGACACCGCCATCCACGAAGAGCCGGGCAAGGTCTGCGAGACCCCGCCGTGGTACGGCAACTACGAGTGGAACCACCTGCAAGAGTGCAAACAGAAGCACATCACCGCCATTCTTGGCGTGGGCTTCGACCCGGGTGTCGTCAACGCGTATGCCGCGCTGGCGCAGCAACAGCATTTCGACCGCATTGATTCGATCGACATTCTCGACGTCAATGCCGGCAGCCATGGCAAATACTTTGCCACCAACTTCGACCCGGAAATCAACTTCCGCGAATTCACCGGGCAGGTGTGGAGCTGGCAGAACAGCCAGTGGACCAGCAACACCATGTTCGAAGTCAAACGTACCGACGACCTGCCGGTCGTCGGTTCGCAAAACCTGTACCTGACCGGCCACGATGAAGTGCACTCGCTGTCGACAAACCTCGACGTGCCCAACGTGCGTTTCTGGATGAGCTTCGGCGAACACTACATCAACGTGTTCACCGTACTGAAAAACCTCGGCCTGCTCTCCGAAAAACCGGTCACAACCGCCGAAGGCCTGGAAGTGGTGCCGTTGAAAGTGGTCAAGGCCGTATTGCCCGACCCGTCTTCGCTCGCCCCTGGCTACACCGGCAAGACCTGCATCGGTGACCTGGTCAAAGGCACCAAAGATGGCCAGCCACGTGAGATGTTCATCTACAACGTGGCCTGCCATGAAGAAGCCTTTGCCGAGACCGACAGCCAAGGCATCTCCTACACCGCAGGCGTGCCACCGGTCGCCGCTGCGCTGCTGGTTGCGCGTGGCGAGTGGGATGTGAAGCACATGGCCAACGTTGAAGAGCTGCCGGCTGAGCCGTTCCTCAAAGCGCTGGACGTGATGGGCCTGCCGACTCGGATTAAAGACGAGCACGGTGATCGGGCTTGGGATGCGATTGCCTGAATAGGGTGATTACTGACCAAAATGCACCTTCAAAAGATAGAGTGAAAACGTAGCAATCTGCCACTCGGCTTTGATAAAAAATGCCTGTCTCGTTAGAGATGGGCATTTTTTATTATGTCCGGCGTAACTTTCATTAACAGCTACTTAGGCTGCTGGTAAAAACCTCGAGTAACCAGATTGACCAGGTATAGGGGTAAGCTCAAGATTTGGTGAATAGGTAATAGCCGGGGGAGCCTGTGCGCAAAACATGCTTAGCCACACACGAATTTGCGCGCCGCCCTACTCAACCGCCCATCAGTAAGTTACGCCGGAAGGCACTGATAATCATATTAACAAAAAGAGCCTTGAGTGTTCTGGACGCTCCGAAGTTTATCGGACATAGACTGGCAAGAAGGTGTTTCCAACATACAGAAAAATGCCCCGAAAAGTCAGAGCAAGAATATAACGCTTACACCGCCGATACAGCCATGGACTTATAGTAGCCCATAACAAACGATGAGTGCGCATTGCGCACCTGCAATGCAACGCCCTGCGCTGCGGGCATCAGCCACTTGACTTAACAAGCATCAATAACAATAAGCCTGTGATTAATTCAACCCTAATTATATGCTACGAAGCCAATAGCCCTGAACACCATTACAGTAATCTACCAGTGGAGCTCCTTCGTTAACAAGCGCATTGCCGGCATCTTCTAATCGTTTAGAATCCGATAGAAATTCTGAAATTGTTTGCCCTACCAGGATAGGAAAAGCCGCACTTAAGAAATGGATAATCGATTGACTGACCTTCCCAGCCTCCGACACGTAATTCCGCCTAGGTTCTTCTACTGCCTTCAGAATATTGATACTTTCAATTTTATCCGTTATTGCATCTATCTTTTTTTCAGCCTCACTTAAGACTTGCTGTTTTTTCTCGATGTCAGCGACCAAGTTTTGTCGTGTTTTACGAAGGTCATCATACTTGATCACTTCATTGAGAATTCCCAGCACCCTCGAAGCAATAGCCAGCGCTAGTTTGATGGTAGCCTTAACAGTTTCGGGCACACGGCGCGTTACAACTTTTTTATCTTCTGCCTGATCACTTGAATGCTGCTCCTCGGTAGTGACACTTTCCTCCAGCGACTTCAGAACAGGCAAAAGCCGATCAATAAATGAAGTTGTCTCATATTCCAAGAGCGCGTCATCCAACTTAATTTTATCAGCCCTGAGTTGTATAAGTTCTTTTTTATTTTCAGGTAAATTTTTAGCCAGCACGTCCCTTTCCTTCGTCAGCTGCTCAATAATTCGTGAGGTATCGCTAAGCGTGACAGTCTCAACCTCAAACACCCTATCAACACAGCGTTTTTTAACGGCACTCACCTCATCAAAACAGCGTTTTAGCGAGTTAGCCAGCTCAGCCTTATATACCTCACCTTGATCACCACCAATAAGCTTCAGATATTTACTTACATCTGCGAACTTGATCAGGGCTGGAATATCGCTTAACACACCGTTAATTTCTTTGTCGCACTCGCCAATCGCAGTATTCAGTCGCTTCAGCTCTTCTCCCAGCGCTGTGATATACACATCACTTGATGTCACTAGCGCTTGATTACTCGCAATAATACGAGCTTTCCGAATCACCGGGAGATTAGGCGTTTCATAGATATATGCAACCATCATCTTAACTCCAAAATTAATTAACTCACTTAACTCATTGCCTTCTTAACATCGTCCATTAAGACTTTTATTTTATTCCAATCTTCTATAACACTTTCAACCTTTATGACCAGCTGCCCCACCAACTGCCAATTTTCAGGATGTTCAAGGGTGGTTTTTGAACTGGTCGCATGGGCAAGTGTTGTATTCCATACATTCTCAAATTGATTAACGCCCGCAATTGCATTTGAGACCACCAAATAAAGGCTATCCAAAAAGCTACTCAGTTGTTCAAACAGCCCTGACAATGCATTGAGTTTTTCTTTGCGCGCCACCAGAGTATTATTTTCGTCATACAACTCCTTCAACTTCGTAAACCCTTCTTTTTCCTCGCTTCTAATTTTTTGAGGATTAAAGATCCACCAAAAAAAGTCTGAATACTGGGTGTCGAGTTTTTCTCTCGCGGACTTAACAAGAGGCACCAGCGCTGCAAACCGATTGTTAATTTCTGTAATTTCTTTAAGTGTATTGACTGCGTCTGTTGCTTTTAGCTTCCGACCGACAGAAGAAGAAATCGGTTCCTTCAAGGTGCTTTCAAATAATTTAAGCTGTGCACCGAGTTCTGACACAGTCTTCCTTTTCTCTTCAATTGATTCGATGATCCCCCCAAAAATCTCAGCCACCGACGCACAGCTGTTTTGGTCAGCGTTTTCCACAAGCGGCTTGAAACTTAAAGCCAATGACGCATCCATGTCTTTTAGCTGTTGACTAAAATCTTTGTAGCCAGGCATTTTTTTTATTTCATCAACTGCAGGCTGTGCATAATTATCAAAATCCATCTTAAAGCTACTTAATGCTGAAATAGCTTTCTGCATATTCGTCTCGATAGCACTCCAGCTCTTCGAGTGATCGTGAATTTGTTTAAACAGTTCCAAAATACTGGTGGTAGATATTTCGGCCGTTCCGGACGCTGCAGAAGTGAACCTCGCTTCGACCCCTGCCGCATCCTGCGGGAGCGCAAGGCCTTGCGACACATACTTTCTAACTTTTTCAACGTCGTCTGGTGTAATTTTTGCCTTAGCAACAGAATGGTCAAACTTAACGTCTGTCATGAGAAAGCTCCTTATTTTCAGGTTTTTTTCAACAAGGTATTTTTAATTGGGCACGCGTCAAATAGCCGGATTATTGATCCTAAAATGCTATGGGCATACTCAACTCAAGGTTCAAAATTTATATCCTTCACAACGGCGTCCCAGTCTTTCATTATTCCACTCAGCCGTAGCTTGAAGAGCAACATACCATTCGTATCTTTTATTCCATCGACCTTGGTTTTCGAAGAACTAATAAGCTCTAAGGTATTGATCCATAACGCCTCGAAATAGTTTATTTTAGCCCCATCTCTTTTCACTATATTGAACATATAAAAACAAGCACTGCCTAAGTCCTCTAACTCATAAAGCAAGCCGTTACTGCCATTTTTTGCGGCTATCACTAACAGTTCTTTCTTAGCGATCTCAACTTCAATTTCTTTGATTTTTGCATCAATACGAGCATTAACCACCGCTATATCAGCATCATTATCTAAAATTTTAAGCTTGCTCAATTCAAAATGAAACTCATCACTTTTTCTTTGAATGAGCTGACTAAGCGCTCGAACTTCAGCACCGACGCCTGCGGCAACAAACAGGTCATATATTCTCGACAGTCGTGGTAAAACCTCTACGTTAATCAATTGTTTAAACGTTGTAATCGCTGCTTGAAACTCCGACACTGTTTTGTGACTGCCTGCTATATTGCCCTTCAGCTCTTCAATACGCTCACCTACGACACGAACCTTATCCAACTCCTCCGTGCTCAATGAGCAGCCGGGCATAGATTTTACCGTTTCCTCTGTAAAATCCTTAAGTGCGAGCGCATTGATACTTGGCAGCTTTTCTATAATTTGAATCGTTTCCTTGCAAAACCCAACCACACGTTTCGAAATATCAGGTAGCGCAGGATTAAGTTTATCCTTCCACCCCTCTAGTGCGCCTAAACTTCTTGCTGCCTCAATAGACTTATCCCTTAGTTGTACGATATCGGAAATTTGCAACCCTTTGACGTAGCTTTTATCAATTTCCTCTTGACGTAGATTTTCTATAGCAGTAGCCGCGTCTCGTATTTGTGGAACGCACCGCGTTGAAAAATACTTAATGTTAACCACTTGATCATCTGTAAAGAACAAATTTAGAACGGAACCAGACATAACTTTCTCCCAAAATTCCAAGGGGCTAAATACGTTGTCAGTTATAGATATAGAACCTACCCAGCCTACCGTCTACTGTCAGATCTAACAGGTAAAGCCCTAAAACCGATAAACGGTTTGAGCTAAACCCATTTTCAGTGAGCCCACTACCGCAGGGCTGGTCGCATCGCGATGGATGCGGGGCTTTGTGCTGCATGTGCGAGAGGAAGGGGTCTATTGAAATCTGAATTCAAACGCGAGGCCGCCGACCTCGCTCTCAAGCAACACGACAGCTACATCGAAGCCAGCCGGTCACTCGGCATTGGTGAGTCGCCATTCCGTCGCAGGGTGACCAGATTTAGTAAGAACCCCGCAGAGCAAGGCACTGACGCCTGAACAGTAAAAAATTCAGAACCTGGAAGCCCGGATCGCTAGGCTTGAGTGAGAGAAAACCATACTAGAAAAGGATACCGCGCTCTTGATATCAGAAGATTGCGAGCCTTCGCGCTGATTGACCAGTTGGGCGCCTAAGAGCCGCTCAATTTTGTATCCATCCTGCGGGTCGTCCCATAAACACCTCGGTCAAGGTGTTGCGACGACAGGCTGAATCCACTCTGTCAACTGTCAACTCTGACAGTAGCCTGCACAAGGCTCACTTCTTATGATCGACATGCCCATACTTGAGCGCTGACCAAAAATCAGCAGCTGTTATTGGGACTCATCAGCCGTAAATCAATCGTCAAACTTGTAGCTACCTAGCAAACCACCACATCTTTTGAGGGTATTAAAATGAAAAAGAAAGTAAGTACTCTAACAGGCTACGTAGAAAAACTTTCACACAACAAAACTGTCGTTTATCAAAACTGGATAACCTTTGATAAGGACGCAACCAAAATATTCAGAGCTTCACAACCTTACTATAACGACTCTGAAGATACGGCTCAAAGATTTGATGCTAATGCCATTGCACTCTTAAAGAACTATGGCATTAAAGGCATCATCAGCCTGAATCAAAAATTATTGGAAAGCAACAGCGCCGCAGCGTTAAGTAATGAAAGCATTACCTATCACCACCTTGAAGTAAAAGACTTCAACACTCCGACGGCTGCGGAACTGCTACAGGGTTGCAAGGCAATTGACAGCGCATTAGCTAAGGGTAA
Source organism: Pseudomonas antarctica (assembly GCF_900624995.1). GTDB lineage: Bacteria > Pseudomonadota > Gammaproteobacteria > Pseudomonadales > Pseudomonadaceae > Aquipseudomonas > Aquipseudomonas antarctica. Next base: position 3,208 of record NZ_UYXQ01000057.1, on the reverse strand, counting down.
CGTGTTGGTTTATTGCGGTTTCGGACAAGGTAGAACAGGAACGATGATGACGGCTTATGAGATCTATAAATTACCCAAAGCAACTGCCGCCTCCAAATTAGACGCGATTATCGCCGCCTCCACCGCCGAGACTGATGATCAGGAGAAAAGTCTGCGTGCACTGTACAAACTGCAAAACCCTTAGCGTTCACGCATAAAAGGGCGGAACTATTGCAGCTTCGCCCGTTTGCGTGAAGATCCATCGCCAGTCCCTCCAATACACTGTCAACTCTCACAGGTTGCCGAGTCCGTAAACCCCGCTAACATCAGCTACGTCGAACGCTTAATCACCGATTGGATTATCTGCCCCCTCTGTGCAACATCGCAGGCAAGCCAGCTCCCACATTAGAGTTGCAGTGGATTTGAGAGGTCGAGTTATTCCAGATTTCTGGCCGAGTTGCTCAGCGCCCTTGAACACTGCAACAACGCCGGTGCCAGCTGCTTCTCGGCATCCGCCCTGCTCCACCGACTGGTCGGCGCCACCACGTGCACTGCCGCCACCGGCCGGCCATTGGCGCCGAGCACCGGCGCGCCGATGGTCATGTCGCCCAGGAACAGTTCCTGGCCGTTCACCGCATAACCCTGTTCCCGCACCTGTTGCAGCGACACAAGAATCTGGTCGACTTCCGTCAGCGTCTGGCTGGTGTGGGCAATGCGCTGGCTGTTCTCGATCAACACCAACGCCTCATCCGTCGGCAAGGCGCTCAAATACGCGCGCCCCGAGGCCGTGCAATACATCGGCACCCGCGAGCCAATCGGCATGTGCACCGGCACAAAGCCCGCGCTGACAAACCGCGCGATGTACGTCATGTCGTAGCCCGCAGGCTCGGTCAGGCACGAGGTTTCGCCGGTCAAGCGCGTCAACTCGGACAAAAACGGGTTGGCCACCTCAATCAACGAATGCGCATCCAGATAACTGAATCCCAGCTCCAGCACGCGCGGTGTGAGTTGGTAATGCCGCGTGCGCGAGTGTTTCCGAAGGTAACCCAGGCTCTCGAGGGTAAACACCATGCGCTGAGCCGAACTTTTGGTCATGCCGGCGGCCTCGGCCACCTCTGCAAGGCTCATGCTGCGGTGCTGTGCGCTGAATGCCTTGAGCACCGACAGGCCTTTTTCCAGGGATTGATTGTGCAAGCTGTTGCGTTCTTCAGACATGGCGGACTCGCGGTCAGGTCGATCAGGCGTGGCGATATTCTTACCTCAAATCACAAAAATAGACCATTAAATATCGCCTATCGATACGAATGGTTCATTTTTTCTGTTCCACCGAACAACATACGATTTATATCAATCGAAATGGCACAGAGCTTGCGGTTTCATCAGCAGCCGCTTGCGGTACTGATGATCCGTTTTCCTTCTGGAGTAACCCGATGAACAGTCTTTCGCCCTTGTTTCGCCGCCTTGCCTTCGGTCTTTGCGCCACGCTCTGTGTCAGCGCCGTGCACGCAGAGAGTGCGTCCTCGTACAAAGTCGGTGCAACGGCCAGTGGCTCGCCGTTTACCTTCCTGGATATCAAGAGCAACAGCATTCAGGGCGTGATGGTCGATGTGGCCGAGGCCGTCGGCAAAGCTGGCGGGTTTACCAGCCAGATCGAGCAGACCAACTTTGCCGCGCTGATCCCCTCCCTCACCTCCGGCAAACTCGACTTCATTGCCGCCGCCATGCTCAAGACCGCAGAGCGCACCAAAGTCGTCGACTTCAGCGCCCCGGTATACGCCTACGGTGAAGGCCTGATCATCAGCGCCGACGACAACACCGCCTACCCCGACCTCACGCCACTCAAGGACCAGGTGGTCGGTGTGCAAGCCGGCACGGTGTTCTACGACCAACTCAACAAGCTCGGCATCTTCAAGGAAATCCGCACTTACGATTCCATCGGCGAGATGGTCCGCGACCTGTCCCTGGGCCGCATCAAGGCGGCGGTCGGCGACCAGCCGGTAGTTGCCTACCAGATCCGTCAGAAGCTGTTCAAAGGTGTGAAACTGGCGCCCGACTACACACCCACCAACGTCGGCGAAGTGTGCCTGGTGGTGCGCAAAGGCGATGCCGAAACACTCAACCGCCTGAACACCGCCATCGCCAGCATCAAGGCCGACGGCACCCTCGATGCCATCCTCAAGAAGTGGGGGCTTGATACCCAGGTGCGCCCATGAACCCGGCTGAATTCCTGCAAAACGCCCAGGATTTTTTGCCGATTTTGCTGCAAGGCGCCTGGGTAACGATCCAGATCACCGTGCTGTCCTTCCTGCTCAGCAGCGCGATTGGCTTAGTGTTGGCATTGCTCAAATTGTCGCCGATCCGTGCGTTGTCGTGGGCGGCGAGTACCGTCATCAACGTGATTCGCGGCCTGCCGATCATCGTGCAGCTGTTCTACATCTACTTCGTGCTGCCGGACATGGGCGTGCACCTCACCGCGTTCTACGCGGGCGTAATCGGCATGGGCATCGCCTACTCGGCCTACCAGGCCGAAAACTTTCGCACCGGCATCATTGCCGTCGAACAGGGCCAGCGTGAGGCCGCCGAAGCGCTGGGCATGCGCTCGGTGCTGATGATGCGCCGGGTGATCCTGCCGCAAGCGTTTCGCATCGCCTTGCCGCCTTACGGCAACACCTTGGTGATGATGCTCAAGGACTCATCCCTGGTGTCGACCATCACCGTGGCCGAGATGACCCGCCAGGGCCAACTGATCGCCTCGTCGACCTTCCAGAACATGACCGTCTACACCCTGGTTGCCCTGCTCTACCTGCTGATGAGCCTGCCGCTGGTGTATGGCCTGCGCCGCATGGAACAGCACCTGGGCCGGAGGAAAAAAGCATGATCGCGATACGCCAACTGCAAAAACATTACGGCAGCCATCGCGTGCTGCACGGCGTCGACCTCGACGTGGCCAAGGGCGAAGTGGTGTGCCTGATCGGCCCGTCGGGCTCGGGCAAATCTACCCTGCTGCGCTGCATCAACGCGCTGGAAGCCTACGACGGCGGCGTTATCACGGTGTTTGGCGAAACCGTGCAGCGCGGCAGCAAGAGCGTGCATGCCCTGCGCAGCCGCATGGGCATGGTGTTCCAGCGCTTCAACTTGTTCCCGCACCGCACGGTGCTGGAAAACGTGATGGAAGGCCCGGTGTACGTCAAACGCGAGCCGCTCAAACAAGCCCGCGACGAAGCGCTGG